>NZ_JAQFWP010000045.1 GCF_027706745.1 Nocardiopsis suaedae
CCGCTACACCGAGGCCTCGCTGGTCAAGGAGCTGGAGGACCGGGAGATCGGGCGCCCCTCCACCTACGCCTCGATCATCGGCACCATCCTCGACCGCGGCTACGTGTTCAAGAAGGGCTCGGCGCTGGTGCCGTCCTTCCTGGCCTTCGCCGTGGTGCAGCTGCTGGAGAAGCACTTCGGCAACCTGGTCGACTACGACTTCACCGCCCGCATGGAGGACATGCTCGACGGCATCGCGCGCGGCGACGCCGAGCGGGTGCCCTGGCTGCGCCGGTTCTACTACGGCGACGGCGAGGAGGCCGGCCTCAAGGAGCTGGTCGGCGACCACCTGGCCGAGATCGACCCGCGCGAGATCAGCTCCTTCCCGGTGCCGGGCACCGACATCGTGATGCGCGTGGGCCGGTACGGGCCCTACATGGAGCGCGACGGCCGCCGGGTCAACGTGCCCGAGGACCTGGCCCCCGACGAGCTGACGCCTCAGAAGGCCGAGGAGCTGTTCGCCGCCCCCAGCGACGACCGGGAGCTGGGCACCGACCCGGAGACCGGGCGCACCGTGGTCGTGAAGAACGGGCGTTTCGGGCCCTACGTCACCGAGGTCGTGCCCGACCCCGACGAGGGCGCGGACAAGGAGAAGGGCGAGAAGGAGAAGAAGGCCAAGGGCCGCTCCAAGCAGGCGGCCAAGCCGCGCACCTCCTCGCTGCTGAAGTCGATGAGCCCGGACACCGTCACCCTGGAGGACGCGCTGCGGCTGCTGTCCCTGCCCCGGGTGGTCGGCGAGCTGGACGGCGAGCAGGTCACCGCGCAGAACGGCCGCTTCGGCCCCTACCTGAAGAAGGGCACCGACAGCCGCTCCCTGGAGGCCGAGGAGCAGATCTTCACGGTCACCCTGAAGGAGGCCGAGGAGCTGTTCGCCAAGCCCAAGCAGCGCGGGCGGCGCGCGGCCGCGGCGCCGCTGCGGGAGCTGGGCACCGACCCCGAGACCGGCAAGCCGATGGTGGTCAAGGACGGCCGGTTCGGGCCCTACGTCACCGACGGGGAGACCAACGCCTCGCTCCGCAAGGGCGACGAGGTGGAGTCGGTCACCGATGAGCGCGCCGCCGAGCTGCTGGCCGAGCGCCGCGCCAAGGCGCCCGCGAAGAAGGCCCCGGCGAAGAAGAAGGCGGCCTCGTCCTCCACGTCGTCCTCGTCCTCTTCGGCCAAGAAGTCCTCGGGGGCCACGACCACCAGGAAGTCCGCCGCCAAGAAGCCGGCCGCCAAGAAGACCGGCGAGCCGAAGGGCGGCACCGGCGGGGACGCGGGTTCCTCCTGAGGTGGCGCCGATCCGTGCGCGGCAGTAGTGTGCCGCGCACGGGTCCGCCCGGTGTGATGAGCCCCTGAGGGGGCCCACGGCGCGGACCGCGCGCGGCAGCGCGCAGCACCGCGCCGCCCTGCGAAGGGAGCCCGGCAGGCCGCGGCGGCGCCCGTGTCCGTCCCCGTCCCCGGCCCCGGCCGCGCGCCCGTCCCCTTCCGGACGCGCCGCTACCCTTCACGACTATGAGCAGATCTGCACCTCTAGGCGCGCCCGGCGAGGCGCGCAGCGTTCTGGCGAACCCGCCCTTCCGACGGCTGTGGATCTCACTGTCGCTGTCCAGCCTGGGCGACTGGCTCAGCCTGCTGGCGCTGATGTCGCTGGCGACGATCCTCACCATGGACGCCTCGCCGGTGGTCCAGTACTTCGCGGTCAGCGGCGTGGTCCTGCTCAAGATCGCCCCGTGGCTGCTGCTCAGCCCGTTCGCGGGCATGGTGGCCGACCGGTTCGACCGCCGCCTGACCATGGTCGCCGCCGACGTGCTGCGCGGCCTGCTGTACGTGTCCATCCCGGTGGTGGGGCGCCTCGACTGGCTGCTGGTGGCCAACTTCCTGGCCGAGTGCGTGGCGATCTTCTGGACGCCCGCCAAGGACGCCTCGGTGCCCAACCTGGTGCCGCGCAAGAAGCTGGAGCAGGCCAACCAGCTCACCCTGCTGACCGCCTACGGCACCGCCCCGGTGGCGGCCGGGCTGTTCGCGGTGCTGGCCTCGTTCAGCACCGTGCTGGGCAAGCTGTTCCCGGCCATGGCCACCCCCGAGGCCGACATCGCGCTGTACATCAACGGCCTCACGTTCTTCATCGCGGCGGCGGTGGTCTGGACGCTCCCGCTGCCCGGCCGCCCCGCGCGGGCCGGGGCGGGCGCCGCGCCCGCCGCCTCGGGGGCCTCCGCCTCCGGCGGCGAGGACGACCGGACCGAGGAGGTCCCGGTCCCGGCGCAGGAGGCCGACCCCAACGAGCTGACCGCGCCCATCGGCGAGGCCGCCACCCTGGAGGTCCCGGCGGTCCCGAGCGAGCAGGAGCGCAAGGCCGCCGAGCGGGCGAAGGCCAAGGAGCGCCGCCGGGCCGAGGCGGCCGAGCGCCGCGCCGAGCGGTCCTCCGCCGACGGCCAGGAGAACCCGCTGCGCACCATCTGGGAGGGCTGGCGCTTCGCCGGGTCCACCCCGCTGGTGCGCGGGCTGATGCTCGGCATGCTCGGGGCGTTCGCCGCCGGGGGCGCCGTGGTCGGCGTCGGCCGCGTCTTCGTGGACCGGCTGGACGCGGGCAACGCCGGGTTCGGCGTGCTGTTCGGCGCCCTGTTCGCGGGCATGGCGCTGGGCATGCTGGCCGGTCCGCGCACGCTGCGCGAGTTCGACCGCCGCCGCCTGTTCGGCCTGGCCCTGGGCACGGCCGGGGTGGCGCTCTTCTTCACCGGCCTGATCCCGAACATGGTGCTGGCCGCGGTGCTCACCGCGGTGGTGGGCGCGGGCGCCGGGCTGGCCTGGGTGATCGGCCTGACCCTGATGGGCCAGGAGGTCCAGGACGAGGTCCGCGGCCGCACCTTCGCGTTCCTGCACGCCTCCGGGCGCCTGGTGCTGCTGGGCGCGGTGGCGGCGGCCCCGCTGCTGGCCGCCGCCGTCGGCGACCACACGCTGTCCGTGCGCGACCTGACCTACGACTTCCTGGGCACCGGCGCCGTGCTGATGCTGGCGGCGGTGCTGGCGG
Source organism: Nocardiopsis suaedae (assembly GCF_027706745.1). GTDB lineage: Bacteria > Actinomycetota > Actinomycetes > Streptosporangiales > Streptosporangiaceae > Nocardiopsis_A > Nocardiopsis_A suaedae. The sequence goes on from NZ_JAQFWP010000045.1 coordinate 3,050, forward strand.
TCGTGGTGGCGGTGGTCTCCTACCGGCAGATGAACGCCGACGCGGGCGACGTGCCGATGATGACCGAGCTGCTGGCGGCGCTGCGCGGGGTGCCGGTGCGCACCGCCGCGGGCGACGGCGAGGACACCGCCCTGCCGGGCACCTTCGTGGTGCTGGAGGGCGGCGAGGGCGCCGGCAAGTCCACCCAGGTCCAGCAGCTCTCGGTGTGGCTGCGCGAGGAGGGCTTCGAGGTCGTCACCACCCGTGAGCCGGGCGCCACCAAGCTGGGCATGCGCCTGCGCGCGCTGCTGCTGGACAAGGAGCAGACCGGCATGTCGCCGCGGGCCGAGGCGCTGCTGTACGCCTCGGACCGGGCCGACCACGTGCACCAGGTGATCCTGCCCGCGCTGCGCCGGGGCGCCATCGTCATCAGCGACCGCTACGTGGATTCCACCCTGGCCTACCAGGGGGCCGGGCGGGAGCTGCCGGCCGAGGAGATCGCCCGGGTGAACGACTGGGCCACCGGCGGGCTGGTGCCGCGGCTGACGGTGTTGCTCGACCTGCCCGCCGAGGACGGGCTGTCCCGGCTGGGCGGCGGCACCGACCGCATCGAGGCCGAGTCCGGGGACTTCCACGACCGGGTCCGGCGCGGCTTCCGCGAACTGGCCGACCGGGCGCCCGAGCGCTACCTGGTGGTCGACGCGCGCGAGTCTCAGGAGGGGGTCACCCGGGAGATCCAGCGCCGCCTGCGGCCGCTGCTGCCCGACCCGGTCCCCTCCGACTCCGAGGCGATCACCGGGATGATGCCGGTCGTCGGCGACCGGGACGGCGAGGAGTAGCCGGGGCGGCGCCCGTTCTCCGGGACGGGCGCCGCCCGTCGGCGCCCGCCCCTATCCTTGGGGGCGATGAGCGTCTTCGACGACCTGGTGGGCCAGGACGAGGCGGTGGCCGCGCTGCGCGCGGCCGCCGGCGCCCCCGCGGGCGGGGGCGGCACCTCGATGACCCACTCCTGGCTGTTCACCGGCCCACCCGGCTCCGGGCGGAGCGAGGCCGCGCGCGCGTTCGCCGCCGCCCTGCAGTGCCCCGACGGCGGGTGCGGCCACTGCCCCTCCTGCCACCAGGTCCTCACCGGCACCCACGCCGACGTCCTCTACGTGCGCCCCAGCGGCCTCAGCTTCGGCGTGGAGCGCACCCGCGAGCTGGTGCTGCGGGCCGCGGCGCGCCCCGCCTCCGGCCCGTTCCGCGTGGTGCTGTTCGAGGACGCCGACCGGGCCACCGAGGCCGCCTCGAACGCGCTGCTCAAGGCGGTGGAGGAGCCCTCACCGCGCACCGTGTGGCTGTTGTGCACGCCCACCGCCGAGGACATGCTCGTCACCATCCGCTCCCGGTGCCGCCTGGTGCGGCTGCGCACCCCGACCACCGCGGCGGTGGTGCGCGCCCTGGTCGAGCGGGACGGAATGGAGGAGTCCGCGGCGGCCGAGGCGGCGCGGGCCGCGGCCGGGCGCCTGGACCGGGCGCGGCTGCTGGCCTCCGACGCTGAGGCGCGCGAGCGCCGCGCCGAGGTGCTCTCCCTGCCCGCCCGGCTGGACGGGACGGGCGCCTGCGTGTCGGCGGCCGCGCGCCTGTACGAGCTGGCCGAGGCCGAGGCCAAGGCGGCGTCGGCGGCGCTGGACGAGACCGAGCGCGCGGAGGTCAAGGCCGCGTTCGGCGAGGGCGGCACCGGCAAGGGCGTGGCCAAGGCGGTGCGGGGCGCCGCGGGGGCGCTCAAGGACCTGGAGGAGCGCCAGAAGCGCCGCGCCACCAGGATCAAGCGGGACACCTACGACACGGCGCTGACCGAGCTGGTGCTGTTCTACCGGGACGTGCTGGCACTGCAGATGGGCGCCCCGGTGGAGCTGCCGACCGGGTCGGCCCGCGGCGACCTGGAGCGGGTGGCCCGCGGGTCCGCCCCCGAGTCGACGCTGCGCCGCATCGACGCGGTCATGGAGTGCCGCCGCCGCATCGACGCCAACGTGCACCCCCAGATCGCCCTGGAGGCCATGACGGCGGCCCTGTACGAGGGGTGAGGGCCGGGACTGTGGCAGGCTCGGTGCCGTCCCCTCCCCGACGCGAAGGACGGCCCCCGTTGAAGAGGCTCCTCCCGGCGGCCGCCGCGGCCGCGGCCCTCGTCGTCACCGCCGCCGGATGCAGCGGGGGGACCGGCGGCGGCCCGGACCCGGCCGCCTCGGCCCCCGACGCGGCGCTGGAGCCGTTCTACGCCCAGGCCATCGACTGGGGGCCCTGCCCGGACGGCGGCGCCGAGTTCGAGTGCGGCGTGTTCGAGGTCCCCATGGACTACGCCGACCCCGGCGGGCGCGCCCTGGAGATCGCCGTCAAGCGGCTTCCGGCGGAGGGGGAGTCGGAGGGGTCGCTGCTGGTGAACCCCGGCGGGCCGGGGGGATCGGCCTACGACTACGCGGGGGCCGCCACCAGCGCCGTCAGCGAGGACGTGCGCGAGCGCCTCGACGTGGTCGGGTTCGACCCGCGCGGGGTGGCCCGCAGCGAGCCCATCTCCTGCCTGCCGCCCGAGCGCATGGACGACTACCTGGGGGCCGACCTGGTGAGCGAGGACGGCGACGGCGACCCGCTGGAGGTGGGCGACGCCGGGGTGGAGGAGCTGGAGGAGTCCGTCAAGGGCTTCGTCGAGGGGTGCCGGGAGCGCGCCGGGGACCTCATGATGCACATGGGCACCGAGAACGTGGCGCGCGACATGGACGTGCTGCGGGCGGTCCTGGGCGACGAGCGGCTCACCTACCTCGGAAAGTCCTACGGCACCCTGATCGGGGCCTATTACGCCGACCTGTTCCCGGAGCGCGTGGGCGCCATGGTGCTCGACGGCGCCCTCGACCCGGAGCTGGACGCCCTGGAGACCACCGTGCAGCAGGCCGGGGGCTTCGAGACGGCGCTGCGCGCGTTCGTCGAGGACTGCCAGGGGCGGGAGGACTGCCCGCTCGGCGGCGAGGAGGACGGCGTGGACGCCGGGGTGGACCGGGTCGCCGACCTGCTGCAGGAGGCCGGGCGCGAGCCGCTGGACACCTCCGCGGACGACGGCCGGGAGGTGGGCCGCGCCCGGGTGGAGATGGGCATCATGGGCGCGCTCTACAGCGAGGGCTACTGGGGCGAGGTGCGCGGCGCCCTCACCGACGCCATCGAGGACGGCGACGGCACCGCGCTGCTGCGCCTGGGCGACCGCCTCTACGACCGGGACGATCCGCGGGCCTTCACCAACTCGGTGTCCTCGCTGGTGGCGGTGAACTGCTCGGACGCCCCGGCGCCGCGCGACCCCGAGGCCTACCGCCGGGCCGCGGAGGAGGCGGCCGAGGCGTCCCCGCTGTTCGGCCCCTCCTCGGCGTGGGCGGCGTTCACCTGCGCCTACTGGCCGGAGGAGGCGGTCGCCGACCCGTGGGAGGCCGACGCCCCGGGCGCCGACCCGGTCCTGGTGGTGGGGACCACGCGGGACTCGGCCACACCGTACGCGTGGGCCGAGGAGCTGGCGGACGGCCTCGACTCGGGGGTGCTGCTGACCTACGAGGGCGACGGCCACACCGCCTACCGCTCGGGGGCCCCGTGCGTGGACGCGGCGGTCGACGGCTACCTGCTGGAGCACGAGGTGCCCGAAGACGGCCTGACCTGCGGCGCCTGACGGAGCGGGGCGCCCGGCCCGGGGCGGGCCGCCACGCGGGGACACAGCAGGTGCCGAGAGGCGTTAGACTGGGTCCGGCTTCGCGGAGAGCGCGGCCGCATGCCGCCTTAGCTCAGTCGGCAGAGCGATTCACTCGTAATGAATAGGTCGTCGGTTCGATTCCGACAGGCGGCTCAGCGAGAACGCCGCCCCCGAAGGGGGCGGCGTTCTTTCGTCGATCTCGGGGAGAACGACCCTGCGCGCGTGGTTTCAGGGGCGAACCTCCCGAGATCGACGACGAGCGGGGCATGGGGCTCGTGTGGGTAGAGAGCATCTATGAGCCTGCTGCTGATGGTGCTGGCACTCCTGGGGGCGCTCGCCGTTCTCGGGGGCGGGGGGATGGTGCTGGACCGGTTGCTGCGCGAGGTGGAGGGGCGCCGTGGGCCGCCACAGGCCGCCGACGGGGAACCGGCCGGGCCCGGCAGTGTCGGACCGGGAGAGGGCGGCTACTCGGTGCTGGAGGAGAGCACCGGGGACGGCACGCGCGCCTCGCCCGGTGTCCCGGCGCCCACCCTGGCCCGCGTGCGCGAACTGCTCGCGCTGGGCCGGGGCGTGGAGGCCGTGCGGGTGATGCGCGACGAGACCGGCATGGACCAGGACAGCGCCCGGGACGCCGTTGAGGACGTCTGGCGGGGGCGCCTCGGCTGAAACCCGCCGGTCCGCCCGGGAGTCAGCCCTTGCGGCGGCGGCCCTTGTAGCCCAGGACGCCCATCCGCACCCGGCGGTTGGGCGCCAGCGGCGCGGCGAACAGCAGCAGGAGCATCAGGACCAGCATCAGGACGGCCGGGGACACCGACGAGGACAGGTCCTGTTCGACGGCGGCGCTGTCGGTCGCCGGGCCGTCGTCGCCGCCCTCGCCCGGGGCCACCGAGGGCAGCTCGGCCAGGCCGCCGTCGTCGTCGGGGTCCAGCGACGGCAGGTCCGGCGCGCCGGTGGGCAGCGACGGCCGGTCGCGCGGCGTGTCCGGGCCGTCCGGGGCCGAGGGGCGCCCGGGGGAGGAGCCGCCGGAGTCCGACGGTCCGCCCCCGCCGCCGGCGCGGTCGCCGCCGCCCGTGTCGCGCTCGTCGTCCTCCCCGGAGCCCTTGTCCTTCCCGGAGTCCTTGTCCCCGCTCTTGCCGCCGTCCGAGCCCGTGCCGCCTTCATCGCCGCCGGTGCCCCCGGTGTCGCCGGTGTCGCCGGAGTCCTGGTCCCCGCCGCCTTCCGTGGAGGTCGCTTCCGGCCCCTCGGTGTCGTCGCCGGTCGGCGTCGGCGTCGGGGAGGGGGTCCCGGTGGGCGGGGGCGTCGGCGTGGGCGACGGGCTCTCGGGCGGGTCGGTCGGGCTCGGCGAGGGGTCAGGGGTCTCCGTCGGCGAGGGGTCGGGCGTCTCCGTGGGCGAGGGCGTCGGGGTCGGCGTGGGGCTGGGCGACGGGTCGGCCTCCGCCATGCGCACCTGGGCGGGCTCGGAGCGGGCGACCGCGCGCTCGTCCTCGGGGACCTCTCCGCAGGCCTGGTCCTCGGCCACCGCCGCGTACAGGACCGTGGCGGTGACCTCGGTGTCCTCCTCGGGAGCGCCCGTCACCACCGTCCGCATCGGCGCCGTCCGGGCGTCCGGCTCGCCCACGGTGAAGCCGCCGTCGGCCGAGGGGGCGTACACGCACACCTTCGAGGCCCCGGGCACGGTGGGCGTCACCGTCAGGGTCAGCTCGACGGACCCGCCCGCGTCCACGACGGTCTCCCCGGGCGCGAGCTCCACGGCCAGCGGCGCCGACGCCGCGGCGGGCGGTGCGATCGCGACCAGGGTGGACCCGATGAACGCGGTGGTCAGCGGGATGCCGGCGGCGGCGCGCATGGGGTCGCCTCCTCGGGGAGCTGCTGCGGTCTGCGCAAGCATCCTAGGCCCTCGCGGAGGCGGGCACGAGGCCCAGGAGCCCGGATGCGGCCCCGCGGACCTGCGCGGGGCCGCAACCGGGGCGGCCGGGTCAGCGGTCGGCCGGAGCGGGCTCCGGCGCGGCCGCCCCGGCGTCCGCGGCGGCCTCGCCGGCCCCGGACGCCTTGGCCGTGTCCGGGACGAACCGGTAGCCCACGTTGCGCACGGTGCCGATGAGCGACTCGTGCTCGGCGCCGAGCTTGGCGCGCAGCCGCCGCACGTGCACGTCGATGGTGCGGGTGCCGCCGAAGTAGTCGTACCCCCAGACCTCCTGCAGCAGCTGGGCCCGGGTGAACACCCGGCCCGGGTGCTGGGCCAGGAACTTCAGCAGCTCGAACTCCTTGAAGGTCAGGTCCAGGATGCGCCCGCGCAGCCGGGCGATGTAGGTGGCCTCGTCGATGACGAGGTCGCCGCGGCGGATCTCGTCGGGGTCGTCGGTCCCGGCGTCGGCCTGTCCCACGGCGAGCCGCAGCCGCGCCTCCACCTCGGCCGGGCCGGCCGAGGTCAGCAGGAAGTCGTTCACCTGCCAGTCCGGGGTGAGCGCGGCGGCGCCGCCCTCGGTGAGCACCGCGATGAGCGGGCAGTCCAGTCCCGTGGTGTCCAGCAGGCGGCAGAAGTTGCGGGCGGAGGCCAGGTCGCTGCGGGCGTCCACGAGGACGGCGTCCACGGCGCCCCCGGTACGCTCGGCGCCCGCGGCCAGAAGCGCCCCGGGCTCCGCCGGGGCCACGCGCACCGAGTGGAGGAGGAGTCCGAGGGCGGGCAGCACGTGGTCCGACGGTTCGTTGGAGTTCGTCAGTAGCAGCAGGTGGCTCATGCGTCTCTTCCCGTCGCCCCGCCGTGAAGCGGTAGATCGAAGGCGCCGTTGCCCCCGGTGGAGAATTCGATTCGTTCATGCCTCCGAGAAGCTCAAGGATAATCAATCCATGGTGAGCGGAACCATCAGGTACTGGGCCGCGGCGAAAGAGGCCGCGGGAACGGCCGAGGAGACCTACGAGGCCACGACCCTGGCCGAGGCGCTGGAGGCCGCGCGCGCCGGGCGTCCGGGCGACGACCGGCTGGCGCGGGTGCTGGAGCGCTCGTCCTTCCTCGTGGACGAGCGGCCGGTGGGCGCGCGCCCGCACGCCGAGGTCTTCCTCACACAGGGCGGTGTGGTGGAGGTCCTTCCGCCGTTCGCGGGCGGGTGATCTGATTTCGGGTAGGCCCGTAACGGGGATTCGAAGCCGACCGGAGTGAGGGAGGGCGCGGTGGCGGCGTCCGGCACCGCGCGGCCCGGGGGGGCCGCGCGCATCAGCATGCTCGGCAGGTCCGGGTGCCACCTGTGCGAGGAGGCGCTGGAGGTGATCCGGCGCGTCGCCGGGGAGCTGGGGGTGGCCTACGAGGTCCGCGACCTCGACGAGAGCCCGCCCGCCGAGCGGGAGGAGTACTGGGAGCGGATCCCGGTCACCTTCGTCGACGGCGCCCCGCACGACTTCTGGCGGGTGAGCGAGAAGCGCCTGCGGGCCGCGCTCGGCGCCCCCTAGCAGGGGTCCGGCCGCAATGGGCCCCTACTTTGTGCGTACTTTCACAAGGGCGTAATCTGAAGGTCGAGAATCCGCCGCCGCGGGGGTCTCGACGGCGCGTCGCAGCCCCGTCCGCGAGACCATCCGGGACATGACGGTACGGACCCACGACCCGACGACCGCCGTTCAGGAGCGCACGCCCGTGACCCCCCGTTCACCCCGCCCCCGGGACAGGGGCATCCCCGAGGCGACGGTCGCCCGGCTCCCGGTCTACCTGCGCGCCCTGCAGGGGATGGCCGAGCGGGGGACCCTGACCATCTCCTCGGAGGACCTGGCGTCGATCGCGGGGGTGAACTCGGCCAAGCTCCGCAAGGACCTGTCGCACCTGGGCTCCTACGGCACCCGCGGCGTCGGCTATGACGTCGACTACCTCGTGTACCAGATCTCCCGTGAGCTTGGTCTCACCCAGGACTGGACCGTGGCCATAGCCGGGGTCGGCAACCTGGGCCGCGCGCTGGCCAACTACGGGGGGTTCGGCACCCGGGGGTTCCGCATCGCCGCGCTGTTCGACGCCGACCTGCGCGTCGTGGGCGATGAGGTCGCCGGGCTGGTGGTGCGGCATATTGACACACTGGAGGACGTTGTCGGTTCCGAGGACGTCGCCATCGGCGTGATCGCCACTCCCGCCGTATCGGCGCAGGGCGTGTGCGACCGTTTCGTCGAGGCAGGGGTCACCAGCGTGCTGAACTTCGCGCCGGTCGTCCTCAATGTGCCCCCGGCCGTCGATGTGCGTAAGGTCGATCTGTCCATCGAACTGCAGATCCTGGCCTTCCACGAGCAGCGGAAGGCCGACGGGCAGGCGCCCCCCGAGGCGGGGTGGATCGACGCGACGGAGAAGACGTGACCGCGACCGCCACCGCGATCGCCGCATTGGAGTGCAGATGAGTGTCCTCGCCGTTGGGCTGAGCCACCGGAGCTCGCCCGTGGCGCTGTTGGAGCGTGCCGCGCTGAGCGGCGAAGAGCGCCTCAAACTCATGTCGGAGATGGCGGCGTCCCCCGCGGTGGACGAAGTCCTGATGGTCTCCACCTGCAACCGCACCGAGGTCTACGCCGAGGTGGACCGCTTCCACCCGGCGCTGAACACCATCACCTCCCTGCTGTCCGAGCGCACCGGCGTGTCCATGGGCGAGCTCACCGAGCACGCCTACGTGCACTACGAGGAGCGCGCCGTCCAGCACCTGTTCTCCGTCGCCTGCGGCCTGGACTCGATGGTCGTCGGCGAGGGGCAGATCCTCGGGCAGGTGCGCAACGCCCTCAAGGACGCCCAGCACGGCGGCACCCTCGGCCGCGTCCTCAACGACCTGGGCCAGCGCGCCCTCCGGGTGGGCAAGCGCGCGCACACCGAGACCCACCTCGACCACGCCGGCGCCGACATGGTGACCCTGGGGCTGGAGGTCGCCCTGGAGCGGCTGCGCCCCGGGACGGCGGGCGCGGTGGCGGCCGCCCCCGCCTCCTGCCCGGCCGGGGCCGGGGGGCCGCAGGCCGATGAGGCCGACGCCGCCCTCCCCGAGCCGCAGGCGCTGACCGGTGTGCGCGTGCTGGTGCTGGGCGCCGGGTCGATGAGCGCCCTGGCCGCCAACACCGTCGCCCGCCAGGGCGCCACCTCGGTGGCGGTGGCCAACCGCACCGCCGAGCGCGCCGAGCGCCTCGCCGAGTGCCTCACCGAGGCCTACGAGCCGATGGCGGGCCGCGCCGTGCCCTTCGACGAGGCCGCCTCCGCCGTCGCCGACGCCGACCTGGTGATCTCCTGCACGGGCGCCCAGGGCCTGGTGCTCACCGCCGAGGACGTGCGCGCCGCCCTGGAATCGGCCCCGCGCCGCACCCGCCCGACCGTCTTCCTCGACCTGGCGCTGCCCCGGGACGTCGACGAGGCCGTCCGCGGCCTGCCCGGCGCCGAGCTGGTGGACATCGAGGACCTGCGCCGCGCCGCCGCCGAGGGCGTGCCCGGGGCCGAGGGCGGCTCCGGGGCCGTGCCGGTGGTCCGCCGGATCGTCGAGGAGGAGGCCGCCGAGTACGAGGCGGTCCGCCGCGCCGACCTGGTGGCCCCCACCGTCGTCGCGCTGCGGGCCAAGGCCAACGAGGTCCTCGAGGGCGAGCTGGCGCGCCTGGAGGGCCGCCTGCCCGACCTGGGCGACCGGGAGCGCGAGGAGATCACCCGCGCCATGCGCCGGGTCGTCGACAAGCTGATGCACCAGCCGACGGTGCGGGTCAAGGAACTGGCCGCCCGTCCCGGCGGGGACGCCTACGGGGACGCGCTGCGCGAGCTGTTCGGGCTCGACCCGGACGCCCCCGACGCCGTCCGCCGCCCCGAGCCCGTCGCAGGGGAGGACGCGTGAGCACCGAGGACGCCCGGCGGCCGGGGGCCGCCCGGCTCGGCACCCGCCGCAGCACCATGGCCACCACCCAGTCGCGGCTGGTCGCCGACGCGGTCACCGAGCGCACCGGGGTGCCGGTGGACCTGGAGCTGATCACCAGCTTCGGCGACACCACCCGCGCCCACCTGACCCAGCTCGGCGGCACCGGCGTGTTCGTCAGCGCCCTGCGCGACGCCCTGCTGGACGGCGGCGTCGACTTCGCCGTGCACTCGCTGAAGGACCTGCCCACCGCCCCCGCCGAGGGGCTGGTGCTGGCCGCGGTCACCGAGCGGGACGACCCGCGCGACGCCCTGTGCGCCCGCGACGGCCTCACCCTCGACGCGCTCCCGGCCGGGGCCCGCGTGGGCACCGGGTCGCCGCGCCGCGTCGCCCAGCTCGCCGCGCACCGCCCCGACCTGGCCTACGTGCCCATCCGCGGCAACGCCGAGACCCGCCTGGGCAAGGCGGCCTCCGGCGAGGTCGACGCGGTGGTGCTCGCCTACGCCGGGCTGGTGCGGGTCGGCCGCCTGGACGCGGTCACCGACGTCCTGGATGCCGACCGGGTCCTGCCCGCCCCCGGGCAGGGCGCCCTGGCGGTGGAGTGCCGGGCCGACCGGGCCGGGGCCGACCTGTCCTACCTGTCCTCGGTCGACCACACCGCCACCCGGCTGGCCGTCACCGCCGAGCGGACCGTGCTGGCCGAGCTGGAGGCGGGCTGCCACGCCCCGGTGGGCGCCTTCGCCCGGTTCGAGCACGGGCGGCTGCGCCTGACGGCCGCGGTGGCCTCCACGGACGGCGCACAGCAGGTGCGCGCCGAGCGCACCGCCGAGCTGGAGGTGGCCCCGGCCTCCCAGAAGGCCGCCGCCGACCTGGGGCGGGAGCTGGCCCGCTCGATGATCGCCGACGGGGCCGACCGGATCGTGGCCGACCCGGGGGAGATCGGGGGCGCCGCCGGACCGGGCGCCGGAGCATGAGACCACGAGGAGCGTGCGCACGATGAATCCGCCTGAGCCGCAGACCGACGCGAGCGCCCCGGCCCCCGGGCCGGTGGCCGCCGTGGGCGCGGGGCCCGGCGACGCCGGGCTCCTCACGCTGCGCGGTGCGCAGGTGCTCGCCGAGGCCGACGTGGTGTTCGGGCTGCGCGAGCCGGGGCCGGAGATGGCCAAGCACCGCGAGGCGCTGCTGGCCCACTGCAAGGAGGGCGCCGAGTTCGTCCCCGCCGAGGAGTGCGGGGGCGCCGACGCCGACGCCGAGGCCGTCCGCCGCGCCCGGCAGGGCGCCCGGGTGGCGCGGCTCTACAGCGGCGACCCCGTCTTCGGCTGCCGCGCGGACCAGCTGGCCGAGGCCTGCTCGGCGGCCGGGGTCGAGTTCGAGCTGGTCCCCGGCCTGTCCTCGGTGACCGCGGTGCCCGCGTTCGCCGGGGTGCCGATGATGCCCAAGGGCACCGGCGAGGTACGGGTGGTCAACGGCAAGGACGAGGCCGTGGACTGGGAGCGGCTCGCCGCCGAGCTCTCCGGCCGCGCGGACGCCTCGCTGGCGGTGATGTTCCCCGACGCCCCCGAGGGCGGCCGGCCCGCCGGGCCCGGGTTCGACCGGCTGTGCAAGGCCCTGGTCGCCGGGGGCCACCCCGGCACCACCCCGGTGGCCGTCACCCGGATGGGCGGCACCTCCGAGCAGACCACCGTGGTGTCCACGCTGTCCCGCCTGGTCGCCGACCTGAAGGCGTTCGACGCCAAGGGCCACCACGCCACCGCCCCGGCGCTGTTCATGATGGGCCCCGGGGTGGCCCGCCAGTCCGAGCTGTCCTGGTACGAGTCCCGCCCCCTGTTCGGGTGGCGGGTGCTGGTCCCGCGCACCAAGGAGCAGGCGGCGAGCCTGTCCGACCAGCTCCGCGACTACGGCGCGGTGCCCGAGGAGGTGCCCACCATCTCGGTGGAGCCCCCGCGCACCCCGCAGCAGATGGAGCGGGCCGTGCGCGGCCTGGTCACCGGCCGCTACCAGTGGGTCGCCTTCACCTCGGTCAACGCGGTCAAGGCGGTGCGCGAGAAGTTCGAGGAGTACGGCCTGGACGCGCGCGCGTTCGCCGGGGTCAAGGTGGCCGCGGTGGGTGAGCAGACCGCCGAGCGGCTGCGCGAGTTCGGCATCCAGCCGGACCTGGCGCCGCCGCCCGACCGCCAGTCCGGCGCCGGGCTGGTCGAGGTGTGGCCGCCCTACGACGCCGAACTGGACCCGATCGAGCGGGTGCTGCTGCCGCGCGCCGACATCGCCACCGAGACCCTCTCGGCCGGCCTGGCCGATCTGGGCTGGGAGGTCGACGACGTCACCGCCTACCGCACGGTGCGCGCCGCCCCGCCGCCCGCCCCGGTGCGCGAGGCCATCAAGGGCGGCGCCTTCGACGCGGTGCTGTTCACCTCCTCCTCCACGGTGCGCAACCTGGTGGGGATCGCCGGGAAGCCGCACAACACCACGGTGATCGCGGTGATCGGGCCGGAGACCGCCAAGACCGCCGAGGAGTACGGGCTGCGCGTGGACGTCGTGGCGCCGAAGACCTCGGTTTCGGCCCTGGCGGAGGCGCTTTCGGAGTACGGTGCCAGGCAGCGGGCCGAGGCGCTGGAGGCCGGCAAGCCGGCCCTCAAGCCGAGCCAGAAGCGGCGCGGCCGCCGACGCAAGACGCTGTGACGAAGGGGGACCCGCCGATGAACGCCCGCTTCCCCGCCGCGCGCCCGCGGCGCCTGCGCCGCACCCCGGCGCTGCGCCGCCTGGTCGCCGAGACCCGGCCGCGGCCCGAGGAGCTCATCCTGCCGATGTTCGTCAAGGAGGGCCTCGACGAGCCGAACCCGGTGGAGTCCATGCCCGGGGTGGTCCAGCACACGCGGGAGAGCGTGCGCAAGGCCACCCAGGAGGCCGCCGAGGCCGGGGTCGGCGCGCTGATGCTGTTCGGCGTCCCGCAGTACAAGGACGAGCGCGGCTCGGCCGCCGACGACCCGGGCGGCGTGCTCCAGCGGACCCTGCGCGACCTGGACTCCGACGTCGGCGACGCGATCGTGGTCATGTCCGACCTGTGCCTGGACGAGTTCACCTCGCACGGGCACTGCGGGCTGCTCACCCCCACCGGCGAGGTGGACAACGACGCCACGCTGGAGCGCTACGCCTCGGTGGCGGTGGCCCAGGCCTCGGCCGGGGCCCAGGTGGTCGCCCCCAGCGGGATGATGGACGGCCAGGTGGCGGCGATCCGCGCGGCCCTGGACGGCGCCGGGTACACCCAGGTGCCGATCCTGTCCTACGCGGCCAAGTACGCCTCCGCCTTCTACGGGCCCTTCCGCGAGGCGGCCGAGGGGGCGCCGCGGTTCGGCGACCGCACCGGCTACCAGCAGGACCCGGCCAACGCCTCCGAGGCGCTGCGCGAGGTGGCGCTGGACGTGGCCGAGGGCGCCGACATGGTGATGGTCAAACCCGGCCTGGCCTACCTGGACATCCTGGCCGAGGTCGCCCGGACCTGTCCGGTGCCGGTATCGGCCTACCAGGTGTCCGGCGAGTACGCCATGGTGGAGGCCGCCGCCCAGAAGGGCTGGCTGGACCGCGAGCGCGCGGTGCTGGAGACCATCACCAGCCTCCGCAGGGCGGGTGCGGCGCAGATCCTCACCTATTGGGCGGTGGAGGCGGCGCGCCTGCTGAGGTGACCCGGGGACCGGGGTAGGGACCGGGACGGGGCACCGCAGGACACCGGCCCCGCTCCGGACGGAGACGACGAGCGGGGAGGCCGCGGATGGCGGACGTACTCAACCGGCGGCGGCGCAGGCACGGCCGCGGCGGCGGGCCGGACGGCGGCATGCGGGAGGCGGCGCTGGCCTACGCGGCCCTGGGGTGGCCGGTGGTCCGCGGCGCGGCCCCCTCCACCCTGGGCGGGCGGGCCTGCGGGTGCGACCGCATCGGCTGCCCCGACCCGGCCGCGCACCCGGTCTCGGCGGCCTGGGCGGTGGAGGCCACCACCGACGCCGACACCGTGGACCGCTGGTGGAGCACCGAGCCCGAGGCCAACGTCATCCTGCCCACCGGCCGGGTCTTCGACGTCTTCGACGTGCCCGCCGGGGCCGGGGTGATGGCCATGGCCCGGATGGACCGCGGCGGGGTGAGCCCGGGCCCGGTCGCCGCGGTGGACGCCCGCCGCTACCTGTTCTTCGTGGCCACCCGCTCGCCCGCGGACGAGGACGAGTGGTGGTCGTGCCACCTGGACTGCGTCCCCGAGACCCTGGAGGACACCCCGGGCCTGCGCTGGCACTGCCGGAACAGCTATGTGACGGCCGCACCGTCGCTGATGCCCGGGGGCGAGCGGGTGGCCTGGATCCGCTCCCCGCAGGACGGCCGCACGCTGCCGGACCCGATCGCCGTCCTGGACGTCCTGGCCGACGCCTGCGAGGAGTTCGCCTAGCTCCTTCGGCGATGATCTCGACAGAAGCGCTGTCATTCCTGCGCTTTCGGACGCACTTTCGTCGAGATCATCGGGGGAGGGGGCGCTTCACGGCTCCACGCGCTCCTCCGCGACGAGGATGCCGTCCTGGTCGCTGTACAGCCAGGCCTCCGGGCTGAACACGGTGTTGCCGAAGGCCACCGGCACGTCCAGCCGCCCTGCCCCGGTCTTGGACGACTTGCGCGGGTTGGAGCCCAGCGCCTTGACCCCCAGGTCGAGCAGGGCCAGCTCGGCGGTGTCGCGCACCGCGCCGAAGACCACCACGCCCGCCCAGCCGTTCTCCGCGGCGGCGCGCGCGATCATGTCGCCCATCAGGGCCGTGCGCAGCGAACCGCCGCCGTCCACGACCAGCACCCACCCCTCCCCGGGCTGGTTGAGCTGCTCCTTGACCAGGGCGTTGTCCTCGTGGCACTTGATCGTGGCGATCGGCCCGTGGAAGGTCGCGCGCCCGCCGTAGGACTGGAACTGGGTCTCGCAGCTCTGCAGGGCGTCCCCGTGCGCGTCGATCAGGTCGGCGGTGGCGTAGGCCTCGGTCATGGTCCCCTCGCTTCCCTCGTGGTGGCGTCGTGAGAACGGTATCCGTGCCGGGGAGGGGAGCCCGCGCCGGGGCGCGGCGCGGCCCCGGTGCGCCGGTGCCACACTGGGGCTGTGGCTACACATGAGACATCCGCTGAGCTGTTCCGACGCGCCGCCGCCGTGGTCCCCGGCGCGGTGAACTCGCCCGTGCGCGCCTTCGGCGCCGTGGGCGGCACCCCGCCCTTCATGGCCTCCGGGCGGGGCCCCTACCTGACCGACGTGGACGGCAACTCCTACGTCGACCTGATCTGCTCCTGGGGGCCGCTGCTCCTCGGGCACACCCACCCGGCCGTGGTCGAGGCGCTGCACGCGGCCGCCGCCAAGGGCACCTCCTTCGGCACGCCCAGCGAGGGCGAGGTGGAGCTGGCCGAGGAGATCGCCGCCCGCGCGCCCGTGGACCGGGTCCGGCTGGTCAACTCCGGGACCGAGGCCACCATGTCGGCCATCCGCCTGGCCCGCGGCGCCACCGGCCGCGGCAAGGTGGTCAAGTTCGCCGGGAACTACCACGGGCACGTCGACGCCCTGCTGGCCGCGGCCGGGTCCGGGGTGGCGACCTTCGGGCTGCCCGACTCGCCCGGGGTGACCGGCGCCAGCGCCGCCGACACCATCGTGCTGCCCTACAACGACCCCGAGGCGGTGGAGCGGGTCTTCGCCGAGTCGGGCGAGGAGATCGCCTGCGTCATCGCCGAGGCCTGCCCGGCCAACATGGGCGTGGTGCCGCCCAAGGACGGGTTCAACGCCCGGCTGCGGGAGATCACCGAGCGGCACGGGGCGCTGCTGGTGCTCGACGAGGTCCTCACCGGCTTCCGGGTGTCGGCCTCGGGCTGGTACGGCCTGGAGGGCGTGCGCCCCGACCTGGTGACCTTCGGCAAGGTCATGGGCGGCGGCCTGCCCGCGGCGGCCTTCGGCGGGCGGGCCGACGTCATGGAGCAGCTCGCCCCGTCCGGGCCGGTGTACCAGGCGGGCACCCTGTCGGGGAACCCGCTGGCCACCGCCGCGGGCCTGGCCACCCTGCGCAACGCCACCGACGAGGTCTACGCCCGCATCGACCGGGTGAGCGCCCTGGTCGCCGACGCCGCGGAGCGGGAGCTGGCCGCGGCCGGGGTGCCGCACCGGGTGCAGCGCGGCGGCAGCCTGTTCACGGTCTTCTTCACCGGGGAGGAGGTCACGGACTTCGACGGAGCGCGCAAGCAGGACACCGCCGCCTTCGCCCGGTTCTTCCACGCCATGCTGGACCAGGGCGTGTACCTGCCCCCGGCGGCGTTCGAGGCCTGGTTCTTCTCGGCCGCCCACGACGACGAGGCCGTGGAGCGCGTGCTGGCCGCCCTGCCCGAGGCGGCGCGCGCCGCGGCCCGAGGGTAGCGGCGCCCGACCGGGCGGGCGGCGTCTACCCTGTTCACAGCGGCGCCCCCGCCCGCCCCGCCGCCGGAGCCGAACCCGAACGGAAAGACGTACCCGATGACCGCGACGACCGTCGTCCACCTGCTCAGACACGGAGAGGTGGACAACCCCGACCGGATCCTCTACGGCCGCCTGCCGGACTTCCACCTCAGCGAGACGGGGGAGCGCATGGCCGAGCTCGCCGCCGGGTGGTTCGATGGCCGGGACATCGCCGCGCTGTACTCCTCCCCGCTGGAGCGGGCCCGGGAGACCGCCGCGCCGCTGGCCGAGCGGACCGGTCTGGAGGTGCGCCTGGACGACCGGCTGATCGAGTCCGCCAACAAGCTGGAGGGGCGGCAGGTCAACGGCCGGTCGCTGCGCACCGACCCGTCGGTGCTGCGCCACCTGTACAACCCCCTGAAGCCCTCCTGGGGCGAGCCCTACGGACTGATCGCCGCGCGCATGGTGGCGGTGGTCAAGGCGGTGCGCAAGGAGGCCTGGGGGCGCGAGGCGGTGTGCGTGAGCCACCAGCTCCCCATCTGGACCGCCCGGCGCGCCGCCGAGCGGCGGCGGCTGTGGCACCGGCCCGACCGCCGCCAGTGCAACCTGGCCAGTGTGACGTCGCTGACCTTCGAGGACCAGCGGCTGGTGAGCGTGGGCTACACCGAGCCGGCGGCGGCCCTCTACCGTGCGGGGCCGCAGGTGCCGGGCGCCTGACCTGGCGCGTGTGCGTGCGGCGGAACCGGAGCGGGTAGGCTGGCTCACCGGGTGCGGCACCCCGCCGCCCGTGGCAGGCGCCGCCGCACTCTCCCGACGGGCCCACGCGCCGTCCTCCGGCGTGCTCCCGGTCCCGTCGTGTCCCGATGTCTTCTGCGAGAAGGTGATCGCATGGGTTCCGTCATCAAGAAGCGCCGCAAGCGGATGGCGAAGAAGAAGCACCGCAAGCTGCTCAAGCGCACGCGTGTCGCGCGCCGCAACAAGAAGTAGGCACGCCGCGTCCCTCGCCTCGGCCTCGGCCGGGGCGGAGCGGAGGACACCTGTGATCCCGATGTGTGGAGGCGTGCCCCGATGAGCCGCGTCGTGATCGTCACCGGGGCCTCCCGGTACGTGGGAGCCCGGGCCGCCGAGGTCCTGAGCGCCGACCCCGGCGTCGGCCGGGTGGTCGCCATGGACTCGGCGCCGCCGGGCCGGGGCCTCGGCTCCGCCGAGTTCGTGCCGGTGCGCCTGCACGACCAGAGCGTCGGCGACGTGGTCCGTGAGACCGGCGCCGACACGGTGGTGCACCTGGGCTTCGCCGAGGCCCCCGCCGCCGGGCGCCGCCGCGCCCCCGGCCGCGGCGTGCTCGGCACCCTGCAGCTCCTGGACGCCTGCCAGCGGTCGGAGGCCGTGCGGCGGCTGGTGGTCCGCTCCAGCGCCGCCGTCGGCACCGGCCCAGGCGCCGACGGCGCCGCCGACGCGGACCCCTCGGAGGCCGCCCGCATCGAGCGGCACACCGCCGCGCTGTCCCGCCGCCGCCCCGACCTGTCGGTTGCGGTGCTGCGGTTCGCCGGCATCATCGGCCCCTCGGTGGAGTCCCCGCTCACCCGGTACCTCGGGCTGCGGGTGGTGCCCACCGTGCGCGGCTACGACCCCCGCATGCAGTTCGTCCACCAGGACGACGGGGTGGAGGCGGTGCGCCGGATGGCGCTCGCCGACGACGGCGGCGGGGGCGCCCCCGACGGGGTGTTCGACGTCGCCGCCCCCGGCTCGCTGCCGCTCTCGCACTGCCTGCGCCGCGTGGGGCGGCACCGCTTCGCGCTCCCCGAGCGCGGCCTGAAGGTGCTGCGCGGGCTGGCCCGCCGGGGCGAGGTGGACTACTCGCCCGAGCGGCTCCGGCAGCTGTGCTGCGACCGGGTCCTGGACCCCACCGAACTCGAGCGGGCCATCGGCTGGAGCCCCTCCTACACCTCCCAGGAGGCCTTCGAGAGCTTCCTGGGGGCGGCCGCCTAGCCCCACCCCGCCCGGCCCTGTTTCGTTGATCTCGGGGGGAACGACGCTGCAGGCGCGGTTTTAGGGGCGTTCTTCCCGAGATCAACGCGGGGTCGGCCTGGCGCCGCAGGCTCAGCCGCGCCGGGTGCGGCGCAGCGCGCCCACCGCCAGCCCTCCGGCCAGGGCGCCCGCCGCCGCGGCGGGCACGCCCACGCGCAGCGCCGCGCGGTGGCGGCGGAACTCGTGCACCGGCCACCCGCGCGCCAGCGCCCGGCGGCGCAGGGCGTCGTCGGGGTTGACCGCGTTGGGGCGGCCCACCGCGGTCAGCAGCGGCAGGTCGTTGCAGGAGTCGCTGTAGGCCGAGCACTCGGCCAGGTCGAGGTCCTCGCGCTCGGCGAGGGCGCGCACCGCGTCGGCCTTGGCCGGGCCGTGCATCAGGTCCCCGATCAGCCGCCCGGTGTAGACCCCGTCCACCGTCTCGGCGACGGTGCCCAGGGCGCCGTCCAGCCCCAGCCGGCGGGAGAGGATCGCGGCCAGCTCCACCGGGGTGGCGGTGACCAGCCACACCCGTTCGCCCGCCTCCAGGTGGCGGCGGACCAGCCGCACCGCCCCCTCCCACACCCGCGAGGACATCGACTCGTCGTAGATCTCCTCGCACAGGTCCACGAGGTCGTCCACCCGGTGCCCGGCGACGAACGCGAGCGCGGCCTCACGGGCGGCGTTGATGTGGTCGGGCCGCTCGCTGCCGCCGACCCGGAAGACCGTCTGCCCCCACGCGAACCGCAGCAGGTCGCGGGTGGTGAACAGGTCGCGGGCGGCCAGGCCGCGCGCGAAGTGGTAGATGGACGCGCCGCGCATGACGGTGTTGTCCACGTCGAAGAAGGCCGCGCGGCGCCGCCCCTGTTCTCGGCCGCTCATGGCGTCGAGCCTATGGCCCGGCGGCCGGGGCCCAGTGCGCCCCGGCGCCGGGCGCGCCCGCAGTGAGGTAACTCACAGTCGGTGCGGGTGTGTGGGTCCCCTCCCCCGCGCGGACCGGGCCTTCGGCCACCGCTCCGACCGGCGCGGGAACGCTCCGATTCCCGTTCGGTGCCGATCGTGCAGCATCATTGGCGGGATGGTCGAGGTAGGACTGGCATTCGTCTGCGCACTGGTGGCCTGGAGCGTCACCGCTGCGCTGATCGCGCGCGGGCAGCGCGACGGGGGGACCTACGCGAAGGTGCTCGCGGGGTCCGCGGTCGCCCTCGCGGTCGCGCTCAGCGCCGCGTTCCCCGGTGCGCTGCTCGGTTTCTCCGGGCTCACCTTCCGCATCTGGCAGATCGGCGCGGGGCTGTTCGGCCCCCTGCTGGCCGCCTGGGGTGCGCTGGAGTACGCCGTGGCCTCGCCGCGCGTCCGCTTCGGCGCCCGCCTGGTGGTCACCACGCTCGCCGTGGTGCCCGCGGTGGTGCTGGCGCTGGACCCGGTGCGGTCCGACTTCGGCGGCGGCTACCCCCCGCAGGGCGAGCACTACGACATCATCCCCGGCCTCGCCCTGGCGGCGGTGCACCTGTTCGCGGTCGCGGCCCTGGCCGGGGCCGCGGCGGCGGCCCTGCGCGGGCGGACCCCCGGCCACCGCGCGACGGTGGTGGGGCTGCTCGCGCTCGCCGTGCTGCTGGAGATCGCCGTGGCCCGCCTCGGGCTGGGCGTCTTCGGCCAGGTGCTGATGCTGGGTGCGCTGGCGGCGCTGTGGGCGGCGTTCATGCGGGCGCAGGATCCGCCTGAGGAGCCGCAGGGGCGCCGCAGGGGCCGCCGCCGCGGCGGCGGCCGCGGACGGCGCGGAGACGACGACGCATGGGACGACGACGGGGACGACGGGGAGGACGACGCCGTGTTCGGAAGGCGCCGCAAGGCCGAGCCGGAGGACGACTACGGCTACGAGGACGACTACGGCGCCCCTTACGGCGGCGCCGACGACGACCGCGCCCCCGCGGGCGGGGGCCGCCCCTCCCGGATGCGCGGCGTCATCACCATCTACGCCCTGGCCGAGGGGCGGGCCGACGACTTCGACGACGTGGCCGACCTGGTCGTGGACGAAGTGGCCCGGCGCGAGCCGGACACCCTGCTCTTCGCCTGCCACACCGTGCCCAGCGCCCCCCTGCAGCGCATCGTCTACGCCATCTACCGGGACGACCTGGCGATGGAGGAGCACGAGCAGCAGCCGCACGTGCGCGAGTTCACCCGGCGGGTGGCGCACAGCGTCACCGCGACCAACGTCATCGAGCTCTCCCTCGCGGGCGCCGCGGCCTCGGACCACCTGGCCGACATGCTGATGCCGAGGTGAGGCCGCGGGGGCGGGCACCCGGGGCGTGAAGTACCCTTCCTTGCGGTATACGGTCCGCGGCGCCGGCGCGGGCCCGCCGCCCGCCGGTCCCTCCGGCCCGCGGCGACGCCGAAACCTACGGAGCGTGCTGGAAGCCCCCGATGCGCAAATTCCTCGTCGTCCTCGTTTTCCTGCTGATCCTGCTCGCCGTGGCGGACCGCGGGCTGCACTACGCCGCCCAGAGCGAGATCGCCAAGCGGGTCGGTGCCCAGTACGAGATGTCCTCCGAGCCGGAGGTGTCCATCGGGGGGTTCCCCTTCCTGACCCAGGCGGTCGGCGGGACCTACTCGGAGATCTCCATCGTCACCGGCGCGATGGTCGCCAACGACGTGCAGCTGGAGCGCGTGGACGTGACCGCGCGCAACGTGCACGCACCCCTGTCGGCCCTGATGAGCGAGCCCAGCGCGGTGGCCGAGACCGCCGACGCCCGGGTGATGCTGCCCTACAGCGAGCTGCAGCAGCGGCTGCCCGAGGGCATCGTCATCGAGACCGAGGACGGTGAGCCGCGCATGTCCGGCGACCTGTCGATGGGCGGGTTCAGCCGCCCGGTCTCGGCGGCGCTGGAGATCGGCGCCGAGGGCGACACGGTGACGGTCACCCCGACCGACGTGCGGGTCGGCGACACCGGCACGGACCTGTCCGCGCAGGTCGCCCAGCGGCTCACCGTCTCCTTCACGATCCCGCGGCTGCCGTTCGACCTGCGGATCACCGGCATCGAGGCGCTGCCCAACGGCGTCCAGGTCTCCGCCGAGGCCGAGGACGTGCAGCTCGTCGGCGGGCAGGGGTAGCCGTGTCCGGCCCCGGTCCGGGCGAGGCGCCCCGGCTGGACCCCGCCGCGCTGGGGGAGGCCCCCGGCGAGCGGGCCACCCTGGTCCAGTTCTCCTCCGCGTTCTGCCGCCCGTGCGTGGCGACCCGGCGGGTCCTGGCCGAGGTGGCCGCGATGGTCCCCGGCGTGGCGGCGGTGGACGTGGACGCCGAGTCCCACCTGGAGCTGGTGCGCCGCCTGGAGGTCACCGCCACCCCCACCGTGCTGGTCCTCGACGCCGAGCGGCGGGTGCGCCGCCGGGCCTCCGGCATGCCCCGCAAGGCCGACGTCATCGCCGCTCTGGGCGCGGTCCTGCTCGACGCCGAGGGGCCCAGAGCCTCCTGAGCGGCCCGGAAGCCGGCACTGTGACACCGGCCACGCGTGACAAGGCGGCGGGCGGCCCCGTACGATCAGTGCCGTGGAATCTTTGGCAGGCGCGTTTCTGACGAAGCGGCGGGCGGTGGACTACTGCCACGTCGCCGCCGCGCTCTGTCTGCCTTCCCTGTAGAGCGGTCCTCCGCGCCCCGGCCCCTCCGTCGGCCCGGGCGCCCGGCGCCGCCGATGCCGCGCGTACGACCCGCCACGCCCTCCGGCGCCGCCCACGCGACAGGGAGCATCGCCCATGCGGCTCCACGGCAGGGACGGACGGCCACGACCGCAGCCGTCCTCCGCAGAACCCGCGACCCCGACAGCCGACCGGTACCGGCCGGGCGCGGCGCCGTGCGCGCACCCCTCTCACCGCCGCTGCACGATTCCGATTTATGGAGGTTCCCCATGAGCCGCTCCGACGTCCTGGTGGACGCCGACTGGGTGGAGGCTCACCTGGACGACCCGAAGGTGGTCCTGGTCGAGGTCGACGAGGACACGTCGGCCTACGACAAGGGCCACATCCGCAACGCGATCAAGATCGACTGGAAGAAGGACCTCCAGGACCCGGTCCGCCGGGACTTCGTGGACCGGACCGGCTTCGAGAGGCTGCTGTCCGAGCGCGGCATCGCCAACGACGACACCGTGGTGCTCTACGGCGGGAACAACAACTGGTTCGCCGCCTACGCCTACTGGTACTTCCGCCTCTACGGCCACCAGAGCACCAAGCTGCTCGACGGCGGCCGCAAGAAGTGGGAGCTGGAGTCCCGCGAGCTGGTGGAGGAGGTGCCCGAGCGCCCGGCCACTTCCTACACCGCCGAGGAGCAGGACGCCTCCATCCGCGCGTTCCGCGACGAGGTCGTCGAGGCCATCGGCACCAAGGGGCTGGTGGACGTGCGCTCGCCCGACGAGTTCACCGGCAAGCTGCTGGCCCCCGCGCACCTGCCGCAGGAGACCTCGCAGCGCCCGGGGCACATCCCCACCGCCCGCAACATCCCGTGGGCCAAGACCGCCAACGAGGACGGCACCTTCAAGTCCGACGAGGAGCTGCGCGAGCTGTACACGGAGGCCGGGGTGGACCTGGGCTCCGACATCATCGCCTACTGCCGGATCGGCGAGCGCTCCTCGCACACCTGGTTCGCCCTGCACGAGCTGCTGGGCCTGGACAACGTGAAGAACTACGACGGCTCCTGGACCGAGTACGGCTCCCTGGTGGGGGTCCCGGTGGAGCTGGGGGAGGCCAAGTGAGCGCGGACGGATGCGGCGCCCCGGTCGGCGGGGTCGCCATCGCCGAGGGCGATGCCAAGGACCAGGCGGTCATCGAGGGCGTGGTGACCCGCGCCGGCGCCCCGCTCAGCGGTGCCTACGCGCGGCTGCTCAGCGGTGACGGCGACTTCGTGGGCGAGGTGGCCACCGGCGAGGAGGGGACCTTCCGGTTCTTCGCCGCCGACGGCGACTGGAAGGTGAAGGTCCTGGCGTCCCAGGGCTTCTCCGCCGAGTACGCCGTCGAGGCGCAGGTGGGCAAGCGCGTGGAGCTGCGCGTGGAGGCCTGAGGCCGAGAGGGCGCCTGAGAGCGCCGAGGAGGCGGGGCACCGGAAGGTGCCCCGCCTTCCGTCGTTCCTCCCGAGATCAACGCGGGGCAGGCCGGATCATAGGACTGTATGCAGGGACGCTAGGGTGGGGCCGATCCCATGTCCAGCATCGCCTTCTTCGCCGTCCTGGCCGCCGCCCTCCTGCACGCGGCCTGGAACGCCATCGCCCACGCCGTCACCGACCGCCTCATCGGCTTCGCGCTCATCGGCGGCGCCGGAACCGTCGCCGGGGCCGCCACCGCCGCCTACGCCGGGGTCCCCGACCCCGCCTCCTGGCCCGCGCTGGGGCTGTCGGCGGTGCTGCACGTGGGCTACATGGGCTTCCTCATGCTCTCCTACCGCCTGGGCGACTTCGGGCAGGTCTACCCGCTGGCCCGGGGCACCTCCCCGTGGCTGGTGGCCATCGGCGCCGCCGTGCTCGTCGGCGAGACCCTCACCCCCGTGCACCTGGCCGGGGTGCTGGTGGTCTCGGCCGGGCTGACCGCGCTGGTGTTCGCGGGCGGGACGCCCGGCCGGGCCCAGCTCCCCGCGCTCGGCGCCGCCCTGCTCACCGGCGTCATGATCGCCGGGTACACCGTGGTGGACGGCATCGGGGTGCGGGCCTCCGGCGACCCGCTGGCCTACCTCGCGTGGCTCATGGTGCTGGAGGGCCCATGGTTCCTCATCGCCGCCGCCGTACTGCGCCGCGGCGCCCTGCCCGCCCAGCTGCGCCCGGTGTGGCGGATCGGAGCCGTGGGCGGCGTGATGTCCATGGCCGCATACGGCCTCGTGCTGTGGGCCCAGACCATGGGGAACCTGGCCGCCGTGGCCGCACTGCGCGAGACCGGCATCGTCTTCGGCGCGGTGATCGCCGCCGTGGTCTTCCGGGAGGGGCTGGGCCGGGTGAAGGTCGTCTCGGCGGCGGTCGTCGCCGCCGGCATCGCCCTGCTCAACCTCTGACGGGCGCCGGGGGGCATTTCCGGCAAGGTCGTGACAACTCGTCCTCGCCCTGACAGCATTTCCCCACACGCGCTGTGATCACCAGGAGGTGCGGCGGTGGCGGTCCGATCCCCCCGGCAGCGGACGGTGCGCATCGGCTGGCGGCACGCGGTGCCGGTGCCCGACCCCGGCGCGCCTCCCCGCAGGCCCGCTCCGGCCGACCGCACCGACGCCGCCCGCGCGTCCACCCGCCGCGGTTCCGAGGCCGCCACCGACCGCCCGCTGAAGGCGGCCCTGTGCGGCCTGGGCGCCGTGGCCGCACTCGCCCTGGGGCTGTGGCCGCTGCGGGTGCTGCCGGGGCTGCTGGCCTTCGCCGCCGTGCTGGCCTGCCTGGCCGTGGCCGCCCCGATCGTGGTGGCGCTGCTGCAGAGCCGCGCGGTCGCGGCCGAGCGGGCCGCGCGCGAGCGGGAGCGCCTGGCCGAGCGGCGCCGCGCCGACGAGGAGGACCTGCGCCGCCGCCAGGAGGAGCACGCCGAGGAGTACCGGCGGTGGAGGGTCCGCCGCCGCGCCTTCGAGGCGCAGCCGCGCTGGTACGCCTTCGAGCCGCCCGCCGGGGTGCGCGCCGTCGTCGTGGTCGGCGGCACCGACGCCGGGTGGTCGGCGCTGCTGACGGGGCTGGGCGCGGCCCGCCTGGCCGACGGCGGCGGCCTGTCCGTGGTCGACCTGTCCGGCCGCGCCGTGGCCGGGGACCTGGTGGCGCTGGCCCGGCACTGCGGTGCGCGGGCCCGGGTGCGGGTGCTCCCCGCCGACCTGCCGCGGCTCACCCTGGGCACCGGCCTGGAGGCCGGGGAGCGGGCGCGCACCCTGGCCGCCGTGGCCGCGGCCGCCGACCCCAAGTCCGACGCCGAGCGCGACCGCGGCCTGCTGGAGGACGTGCTCGGGGTGCTCGGCGCCGCCGCCGGGACCGACGCCGTGCTGGCCGCCCTGCGCGCGGTGGCCGCCCCGGACGACGACGCGCACGACGACCCCTCGCTGGAGCTGCTGGACGCCGAGCGGCGCGCGGCCGTCCGCGCGGCCTGCGGCACCGACCGGGCCACCGCCGACCGCGCCTGGGAGCTGGAGCGGCACCTGGCGCCCTTCGAAGGGGTCGGCTCACGCGCCGAAGACGAGCCCCCGGCGCAGGTGAGCGTGCTGGCCACCGACCGGGCCGCCGGGGAGGTGGCGGCCCGCGCCTACGGGGCCTACGCGGTGGCGGGGCTGTGCCGCCTGCTGGAGCGCGGGGAGGGCGGCGCCCCCTGGAGCAGCGGGGCGGTGGCGGTGTGCGGTGCCGACGCGGTGCCCGCCGCCGAGCTGGACCGCCTGGAGGAGGCCGCCGCCCGCGCCGGGGCGGGCCTGGTGCTCGTCTTCCCGGAGGCCGGGGACGAGGCGATGGCCCGGGTGGACGGTCCCGGCCGGATGCCGGTGGTGATGCGCCAGCCCGGCCCCCGCCCGGCCGCCCGCCTGGCGGAGTGGTTCGGCGAGGTGCCCGAGGTGCGGCTGCACCGGCTCTCCGAGGTGATCGGCGAGGCGCTGAGCGGCAGCGTCGCCGACGGCTACGCCGAGCAGGAGGATCCGGCGCGGGCGGCGACGGTGCCCACGGCCGTGCGCGCCCCGGCCCCGGTGGCCCCGCTGGACCTGGTGCGCCACCTGCGCGCCGCCTCGGCGTGGGGCCGGGCCACCGCCCAGGCGGCGCCGGTGGACGTGGACGGCGACCCGCGGCCGCTCCGCGCCGACGTGCACGGCCTGCGCTCGCTCCCGCCGACGGCGATGCTGGTCCCCGGGGAGGGCGGCGCTGTGCTGGCCGACGCCAACCCGGGCATCCTGACGTTGGCGACCGCCACCCTGGCCACGGTGGAGGAGGGGCTCCTCGGCGGAGCCGTGCCGGTCGAGGGCGGCGGCGGGCCGACGGACGACGGGGACCCGCCGGCGAACCTGGGGCCGCCCCCGGAGCGCCTGGACTGGCGCGGGGAGGCGGACGGCGCGCGGTAGGGCGGTGTCCGTGGGGCGTGCCACGGGCCGCGGGCAATACCCTTGGATACCGAAGCCTGTGGCCGGCGGTGCCCCCGCGGCCCCGGGCCGGTGCTCCCAGTGGAAACCTAGTGGGGATCATGAGCGAACTTCCCTTGCGTGCCCAGCTCGCGTCCGTCCTGGGCAAAAGCGCGGCGTCGCTGTCCCGGGCCACCGGCCGCGGGGACGGCTCGGTCATCGGCGGGCGCGTGGCCCTCAAGGTCGAGCCCGACCTGCTCGGCAAGCTCGCCCGGGGGCGGAGGCTGACGCTGGTCAGCGCCACCAACGGCAAGACCACCACCACGCGGCTGATCGCCGCCGCGCTGCGCGAGCTCGGCGACATCGCCACCAACGAGCAGGGCGCCAACATGCCCACCGGGCACATCACCGCCCTGGCCAACAGCCCCGACGCGCGCAACGGCGTGCTGGAGGTCGACGAGAAGTACCTCCCGCAGGTGATCAAGGCCACCAACCCGGCGGTCACCGTGCTGATGAACCTCAGCCGGGACCAGATGGACCGCGCCTCGGAGATCAACCTGCTGGCCAAGAAGTGGCGGGACGCACTGCGCAGCAGCGAGACCCACGTGGTGGCCAACGCCGACGACCCGCTGGTCGCCTGGGCGGGCCTGGGCGCGCGGCACGCCACCTGGGTGTCGGCCGGGCAGCGCTGGAAAGAGGACTCCTGGTGCTGCCCCGAGTGCGGCGGCCACCTCAAGCGCGACCCCGACCCCTACTGGGAGTGCCCCGAGTGCGGGCTGGCCCGCCCCGAGGCCTCCTGGGCGGTGGACAACGACGACGACGTCGTCGTGGACCCCAACGGCGTGCGCTTCGGCATGCAGCTGAACCTGCCCGGCGACGCCAACCGCTCCAACGCGGCCGTCGCCATGGCGGTCGGCGCGGCCTACGGCATCCACCCCAAGCAGTCGCTGCCGCGCCTGCGCGAGATCCGCTCGGTGGCCGGGCGCTACACCTCGGTCGTCACCCACGGCACCGAGGTGCGGCTGCTGCTGGCGAAGAACCCGGCCGGGTGGCTGGAGTCCTTCGCGGTGCTCGGCCCGCCCGACGTTCCGGTGCTGCTGTCGGTCAACGCCCAGGTCCCCGACGGCAAGGACACCTCCTGGCTGTGGGACGTGGACTACACCGTGCTGGCCGACCGCAGGGTGTTCGTGCTCGGCGAGCGCCGCACCGACCTGGCGCTGCGGCTGGAGACCGACGGGGTGCCCTTCGAGGTCGCCGACCGGGTGGACGACGTGGTCGGCCGCCTCAAGGCCGAGCGCCCCGACCTGCCCAAGGTCGACGTCATCGCCAACTACACGGCCTTCCAGCAGATCCGCGCGGCCTACGGCCGCGTCCAGTAGGCGACGAGGACAGGTGAGATGAGCGACACGAGCAGCGCCCTGCGCATCGTCTGGATCTACCCGGACCTGCTCAGCACTTACGGGGACCAGGGCAACGTGCTGGTCCTCAAGCGCCGCGCCGAGCTGCGGGGCATCCCCACCGAGACGGTGCGGGTGCTCTCCAGCGACCCGGTGCCCGAGCAGGGCGACGTGTACCTGCTCGGCGGCGGCGAGGACCGCCCGCAGACCCTGGCCGCCCAGCGGCTGCGCTCCGACGGCGGGCTGAAGCGGGCCGCCGAGGCGGGCGCCGCGGTGTTCGCGGTGTGCGCCGGGTACCAGATCGTCGGCGAGAGCTTCGGCGACGACGACGACAACCCGCTGCCCGGGGTGGGGATCCTCGACGTGCGCAGCGGCCGGGGGGAGACCCGCGCGGTCGGGGAGATCGTCGCCGACGTGGACCCGGCCCTGGGGGCCGGGCGCATCACCGGCTTCGAGAACCACCAGGGCCGCACGGCGGTCGGGCCGTCGGCGCGCCCGCTGTCGGCCACGGTCGCCGGAATCGGCAACGGCAGCGGCACCGAGGGCGCCGTCCAGGGGCAGGTGCTCGGCACCTACCTGCACGGCCCGGCCCTGCCGCGCAACCCCGCCCTGGCCGACATGCTGCTGAGCTGGCGGGTGGGCGAGCTGGCCCCGCTGCCCCCGGCCTGGGGCGAGCGCCTCCACGAGGAGCGCCTGGCGGCGGCGCTGCAGTAGGGCCCGGGTCAGCCCGTTTCGAGCAGCAGCAACAGCCCCGCCAGCAGGGCCACCGCCGCCGGGAGGACCGTGTACCCCAGCGCCTCGCGGTTGAGGTCGGCGCGCACCAGCTCCCGGTGGGTGCGGGTGGACAGGGTGAGCGGGGTCTGCGGCGACGACGCCAGGCGCACCTCGCCGTCCTCCCCCCGCACCGGGGCCCCGCGCACGAACAGGGTCTGGCCGGGCAGCACCGCCCACTCCCGGTAGCTCACGCCCGGGGTGAGGCCGCTGGGGGCGGCGGCGTCCAGGGTGGCCGTCCCCGACGGCGGCCGCGTGGGCACGTCCTCGCGCCCGTGCGCGGCGGCCGAGGGCACGAACCGGTCGTAGTGCGGCTCGGCGTCCTCCACGTCGGCCCCGGCGGGCACGCAGTGCAGGGAGCCGCGGCCGTCGCGGAGCCGGAACCCGGCCTCCGACTGCTCCAGCAGCAGCCGGTCGGGCTGCAGCCGGTCCCCGGCCGTCGTGCGGTAGTGGTGGTGCACCGCCTCGATCCGGTACCACACGCACGGGGTCCGGGAGAACGGCGCCGTCAGCGGCCCCTCCGGCCCCGGCTCGGCGGTGGCCGCCACCTCCACGGCCGGGGGCGGGTCCGTCAGGCCCCGGAGCTCCTCGGTGGTCAGCAGCGGGGTGTTCTGCAGCCGGAGGCGGTGCCGTCTGGCCTTGAGCGCCCGCAGCAGCAGGTAGGCGCCGAGCCCGATCAGGGCCAGTGCGATCAAGTGCAGGGTCGCCGCGATTCCGTCCACCGTCGCCTCCGTGGGCAGGTCCAGGTCACCGGGCCCGTCGGCGGTGGCGGGCCCGCATCAATGCGTATACCCGCGTTCGGTGCCGGGGCAATGACCCACGGTGTACAGGTTTCGCTAAGACGGCGGAAGGGTAGGACAGCGCCCTTTCCTATCGCGGCGTGCGGCGCAGGCCGATGTTCGCGTTCGCCCCGGTGTCCGGCGGCACCACCACCTCCTGGGCGGCGGCCACGCCGTCCACGGTGAACTCGGCGTCCACCGGCACGTTCCGCTTCACCAAGCCCAGCGCGACCGGCCCGAGCTCGTGGTGGCGGGCCGAGGTGCCGACGAACCCGACCGAACGGCCGTCCAGCTCCACGGCCGCGCCGCGCGCGGGCAGCCGCTCGGCGGTGCCGTCCAGGTGCAGCATGACCAGGCGGCGCGGCGGGCGCCCCAGGTTGTGCACCCGGGCCACCGTCTCCTGCCCGGGGTAGCACCCCTTGTCCAGGTGGACCGCGCCGCCCACCCAGCCCGCCTCGTGCGGGATGGCGCGCTCGTCGGTGTCCAGGCCCTGGCGCGGGCGGTGCGCGGCGATGCGGGCCGCCTCATAGGCCCACAGGCCGGCCGGGCGGGCCCCGGCGTCGGTCAGCGCGGAGGCGACCGCCGCGAGGGCCCCGCGCTCGACCAGCAGGTCCGTCTCATCGCCGGCGCGGCGGACCGGGGCGTCCCCGACCGCGTCGGCCGCGGCCTCAAGGGCGCGCCGCCGGTCGGGCCCGGTGAGGGTGAGCACGGCCCGGGCGTCGGTCAGGTCCTCCACCTCGACCCGCATCATGAAGCGCATCCTGTCCAGGAAGCCGGCCAGCTCCGCGCCCTGCCCGGGCTCGGTGTGCAGCCACACGGCGGCGCCGTCCTCCAGCACCGCCATGTGGTGGCGGATGCGGCCGTTGGCGTCCATCAGCAGGGCCTCGGAGGCCGTCCCGGGGGCCATGCCCTCCATCGCCTGGCTGGTGAGGCTGTGCAGCAGGGTCAGCCGGTCGGGGCCCACCACCCGCACGACCGCGCGGTCGGAGCGGTCGGTCCAGGCCGAGGCGCGCTCCATCGCGCGCCCCTCCTGCACGGGTTCGCCGTAGTGCGCGGCGACGTCGGCGTCGGGTGCTTCGGCGGGGACCGCCCCGGGGCGGGCCAGCAGCGGAGAGCTCATACCCCCGAGCCTATGCGGTCGCGCCCGTCCCGGTCGTCCCGGCTCCGGCCGCGTCCGCCTCCTCCGCCGCGCACTCCCGGCACAGCCCGTAGACGGTCAGGTGGCGGGCGTCGGCGCGGAAGCCGGACTCGGCGGCCAGGCCGCGCACCAGGCCGTCGGCGAGCTCCAGCGGGGCGTCCGAGGCGGTGCCGCAGCCCCGGCACACCACGTGCAGGTGGTCGGCGTCCTCGGTGAGGTGGTAGGAGGGCGCGCCGTGTCCCAGGTGGGTGTGGGTGACCAGGCCGACCCGCTCCAGCAGGTCCAGGGTGCGGTAGACGGTCGAGGTGTTCAGCCCTTCGGCGGTCTCGCGCACGCGGTTGCCGATGGCCTCGGGGGTGGCGTGCTCCAGCTCGCGCACCGCCTCCAGCACCAGTTGCCGCTGGGGCGTGACGCGGTAGCCGCGGGAGCGGAGCTCTTCCCGCCAGGTGCGGTGGGACATGTCACCGAGTCTACGGCTCCGCGGGGGTGCGGGGGCGCCGCCCCGGCGGGGGCGGAGGGGCCGGTGCGACCCCCGTGGAAAAAACCCTTTGCCCCTCCGAGAGCCCCGGACGTAGTGTCGGTCCCACGCTAGAAAGGAGGTGGTCCTGAAGATGATTTCTCTTAGGACTTGCGAGGTGGCCGCCCGCTAGGGCGTCCGTTGGCGCGGATCGCCACTGGCGAATCCAAAGCGGACCACCGAGGCCCCTGGGAGGCCGGACTTTGTCCAGCCGGCCCCGCCGCGAGGCGGAGGAACCCCGGGGGCCTTCTCGCGTCCCCTGAACGGCGCGGACCCTCAGTCCTCGCCGCCGCCCGCCTTCTTGAGCTGGGCGGACATGTACGAGCGCAGCTCGTGGCCCTGGGCGGCCATGTCCCACGCGTAGCCGAGGATCTCCCGGTCGTCCCCGAACAGCCCGTAGAGCCGGTGCCCCGCGGTGACCTCCAGGCCGGTCTCGGTGCGCAGCACCGCGTCGGTGGACATCTCCACCCGGTTGGCGAACACGTTGCCCAGGTAGACCTCGTTGAAGCCCTCCGGGTGCGCGATCAGCGCCTCCACGTGGACCGGCGGCACGTCCTCGCCCGCGCCCTCGGGGCGCTCGGTGCCCGGCGGGCGCACCCGCCAGTAGCCGCTCTCGGAGGTGACGTACTCGCCGAGCGTGCCGTCCCGGTTCATCCGCCAGGCCTGCGCGCTGTAGGCCAGGAACGGGCCGCCCTCGTAGGAGAACTCGACCCGCTGGCCGAACTGGAACTCCTCGGTGCCCTCGTAGCCTGCGACGCCCACGCCCTCCCAGCGGCCGATCAGGAAGGACAGCTTTTCGAGATCGGGGTGTAGATCCGGCTGCATAATGTCCGAGGGTAGCGGCGCCGGAACGGTGCCCCGGTCACCTCTGGCCCGGGCGCGCCCCTCCCGCGGCGCCGGGGGAGGGCTATGGGCCGCCCCACAGCGGCTCCCGGGGCGCGGCCGCGCCCGGAGCTGGTAAAGAAGAGGGGCACGACAGCGGGACGACGAGCGGGGGACGGGGACCTAGACGATGGTGGTGATCGGGGCGGTCCTCATCGCCGCCGCAGCGGTTCTGGCCGTCCTGGCGGCGCGGGCCGTGCGCCGGTACGCGGCCCAACGGGGGATCGAGCGGGTCCGGCCGCGCGCACTGGCGGCGATGCGGGGCGAGGACGTGACCCTCACCGGGACGGCGGCGGCCGGCCCGGACGGGGCCGCCGAATCGCGGCTGGCCCGGCTGCCCTGCGTCTGGCACGGGCACGGTGTGCTGCGGCACTACTGGCCGGTGGAGTCCGAGGCGGAGGGCGGCGAGCGCGACCGCCGCGCCGACTCCATCGCCGAATACACCTCCGAGGAGCCGTTCGCCCTTCTCGCCCCGGGCGAGAAGGGCGCGGCGGCGCCGGTGCTGGTGGACCCCGCCGACGCCGAGGTCATCGGCGCGGACCTGGCGCTGCAGCGGGTGGTCGGCCGCCCGGAGAAGGGCGTCAAGGCGCCCGCGGACGACCTGCTGCCCCGGGTCAAGGGGCGCATCTGGGGGCTGTTCCGCGGCGAGACCATCGAATTCGAGTACCGCGAATGGGTGCTGCGGCCGGGCGACCCGGTGGCGGTGTCCGGCCGGGTGGAGCTGCGCGGCGGCCGGCCCGTGGTCGCCGCGCCTCCGGACGGGCGGGTGCGCATCGAGCGGCTGGGCACGGCGCCCGGCGGCCCAGGGGCCGCGCGGAGCCGCCGCCAGGCGCTGCTGTTCGGCGGCGGCACCCTCGCCTCGGCCTGCGCCGGACTGCTCATGGTCCTCGGCGCGGTCTGACGGACCCGGGCACTAGGGGGTGTTGTGCGGATCACGACCTACTGCGCGACGCCCGGGCACGCCCCTCGCTGCGTCCTCATCGGTCGACAGCGCACCCAGGCTGACTCCCTCTTCGTCCTTGCGATGAACGCACCTGGACGCCGCTCGCTACGGCCATGATCCGCACAACACCCCCTAGGGTGGCCCCCATGACGCGGACGATGGTGATCAAGGTCACGGCGGGCGACGAGGCCCCCGAGCGGTGCAATCAGGGGTTCACGGTGGCCGCGGCGGCGGCCGCGGCGGGGGCGCGGGTGTCGCTCTGGCTGACCGGGGAGGCCGCCTGGTTCGCGGTCCCCGGCCGTGCGGAGGCGTTCGACCTGCCGCACGCCGCCCCGCTGGCCGACCTGCTGGAGGGCGTACTGGCGGCCGGGACCGTGACCGTGTGCACCCAGTGCGCGGCCCGGCGCGGCCTGGCCGAGGACGACCTGCGCCCGGGGGTGCGCATCGCCGGGGCCCCCACCTTCGTCGAGGAGGCCCTGGCCGAGGGCGCCCAGGCGCTCGTGTACTGATCCGCCCCCGGAACGACGGGGCCCGCCGTGCGGGGCACGGCGGGCCGGGCGGTCCTGGGGCGGGCGCTCCCCGCGGTCCTACTTGCTGCCCTGGTTCTTCACGGCCTCGATGGCGTCCTTGGCGGCCTCCGGGTCGAGGTACTCGCCGCCCGCCTTGCGCGGGGTGAAGTCGTCGTTCAGCTCGTACACCAGCGGGATGCCGGTGGGGATGTTCAGCCCGGCGATGGCCTCGTCGGAGACCCCGTCCAGGTGCTTGACCAGCGCCCGCAGCGAGTTGCCGTGCGCCGCCACCAGCACCGTGCCCCCGGCGGCCAGCTCCGGCACGATCGCGTCGTACCAGTACGGCAGCATCCGGTCCACCACGTCGGCCAGGCACTCGGTGCGCGGCATCAGCTCCGGCGGGAGGTCGGCGTAGCGCGGGTCGCCGTGCTGGGAGTAGGGATCGCCGTCGGCGATCGGCGGCGGAGGCGTGTCGTAGGAGCGGCGCCAGACCATGAACTGCTCTTCGCCGTACTCCTCGCGCGTCTGCGCCTTGTCCTTGCCCTGGAGGGCCCCGTAGTGGCGCTCGTTCAGCCGCCAGCTCCGCTCCACGGGGAGCCAGTGCAGGTCCGCGGCGTCGAGCGCGATGTTCGCGGTGCGGATCGCCCGCTTGAGGACCGAGGTGTGCACCGCCTTCGGACGGATGCCCGCCGCGGCGAGGAGCTCGCCGCCCTTGCGGGCCTCGGCCTCACCGGTCGGGGAAAGGTCGACGTCCACCCAGCCGGTGAACAGTCCTTCGGCATTCCAGACACTCTCGCCGTGTCGCAGCAGAACCAGCTTGCCCATGCCGCCAGCCTAGGGCATGTTTCCCGGACCGTTTTCGGCTCGCGACCACCAGAACGACGCTTGCTGCGCCGGAACGCTCGAACAGCCAACCAGGATGAACTTCGCGCCCCGTCTTGCGAGCGCCGCCCCGGCTGGCCG
Organism: Nocardiopsis suaedae; assembly: GCF_027706745.1. Lineage (GTDB taxonomy): Bacteria > Actinomycetota > Actinomycetes > Streptosporangiales > Streptosporangiaceae > Nocardiopsis_A > Nocardiopsis_A suaedae. The sequence continues at coordinate 36,922 of NZ_JAQFWP010000045.1, forward strand.
CTCGCTGATCGAAGAGCCTCCGGGAAACATGCCCTAGCGAGTCCCCGGGCCGGTCGGCCCGGTCGGCCCGGCGCCGTTCACGGACGTTCCGGCCCCCTCCCCGGCGACCAGGTGCCGGAAGGCCTCCAGGTTCCGGAGGCTGTGCCCGCTCTTGACGCGCCACGCCCACTCCTTGCGGATGGAGGTGGCGAAGCCCAGCTCCAGCGCCGTGTTGAAGTTCTCGTCGGAGTAGGTGAGCACGCACCCCAGCAGCCGGTCCACCTCGTCGGGGGTGATCGCCGACAGCGGCAGGCGCCCGGTGATGTAGACGTCCCCGGCCGCGTCGGCCGAGAACGCCATCCCGTAGGTCTCCTCGTTGCGCTGCAGCAGCCACCGGTAGAAGCCGTCGGCGTTCTCATCGGGGTGGCGGCAGAAGAACGACTTGACCAGCAGGCTGTGCGCGCCCACGTCCAGCCAGACCAGCGTCTTGAGCTTGCGCACGCCGGGCAGCGTGACCAGGAAGGCGCCCGGCCGCGGCCGTTCGTACTCCAGCTCGGCCTCGCGCACCGCGGCGTCCACGGCCTCGGCGGCCGCCGCCCGGGTTCCCGTCGGGGTGTCCATGCCCTCCATGGTGCCCGCCTCCGCGTGTGCCCCGGTCATCCGGCCCACGCCTCGGCCGCGGCGCCCGACCCGGCGGGACCCGCGGCCGCCGCGGTGGCACCGGCGGCGGCCGCCCGGTAGCCGCGCAGCAGGCCCTCGGCCGTGGCCGACCAGCTCAGCCCGGCGGCGTGCGCCACCCCGGCCTCGCCCATCGCGTCGCGCAGCGCCGGGCGCTCGGCCAGCGCCTGCAGCGCCCGCGCGTAGTCCTCGGGGTCGTGGCCGTCGATGAGCACCCCGGAGGCGCCGTCGGCCACCGCCGTGGGCAGCCCGCCCACCCGGGCCGCCACCACCGGGGTGCCGCAGGCCTGCGACTCCACCGCGACCAGCCCGAAGGACTCCGAGTAGGAGGGGACCACGGTGGCGGTGGCCGCCCGGTAGTACTCGGCCAGCTCGGGGCGGCCGCGCGGCGGCTCCAGCCGGACCGCGTCGGCGATGCCCAGGGAGCGGGCCAGGTCGGCCAGGCGGCGCGGCTCGGCGGTGCCGCTCCCGGACAGGCCGCCGACCACCGACACCACCAGGCGGCGGCGCAGCGAGGGGGCGCGCTCCAGCAGCCGGGCGGCGGCGCGCAGCAGCACGTCGGGGGCCTTGAGCCGCTGCACCCGGCCGACGAACAGCAGCAGCACGGCGTCGGCGGGCAGGCCCAGCCGCCGCAGGGCGGCGGCGCGGTCCCCGGGGGTGAACACGTCCAGGTCCACGCCGGGCGGCACGACCGCCACCCGGCCCGGGTCGGCGCCGTAGTGGCCGGCCAGCTGTCCGGCCTCGTCGTGCGTGTTGGCCACGAGCAGGTCGGCGTGGCGGGCGAGCTGGTCCTCGCCGCGCACCCGCACCTCCGGCTCGGGGGCGTCGCCCTCGGCCAGGGACTGGTTCTTGACCCGGGCCAGGGTGTGCATGGACTGCACCAGCGGCACCCCCCACCGGTGGGCGACGGCCAGCCCGGCGCGGCCGGAGAGCCAGTAGTGGCCGTGCACCGCGTCGTAGTGGCCCATGTGCTGCCCGGCCTCGGCCCGCAGCACCCCGAAGGTGAACGGGCACAGGTGGCGGGCCAGGTCGAGCTTGTCGAGGGCGCCGAAGGGCCCGGCGGCCACGTGCCGAACGGCGGCGCCGGGCGCCAGGTGCGCCACGGGCGGCAGGCCGGGCCGGGTGGCGCGGGTGAACACGTCCACCTGGACGCCGCGCTCGGCCAGCCGCTTGGCGACCTCGACGATGTAGACGTTCATGCCCCCGGCGTCGCCGGTGCCGGGCTGGTCGAGAGGTGAGGTGTGCATGCTCAGCATGGCCACGCGCATGCGGCCGCCGGTGTCGGCGCGGGCCGGGGCGCCCGGTCTGTCCGGCTCCACTGTCCTGTCGTCCCCCTTCTCCATGCGGCACCGGGGCGGTGCCGCGCCCCGCCGGTGCGGGCCCTTCCGCACAACAGGGCGGGCCCGTGCGGTGTTCCCATGATGGACAGGGCGCAGGGGCGGGCGGGCACGCGGGGTCGGGGGACGGGCGGTGCGGGGGCCGGAGCGGTCAGTTCCCGGACGCGGTGCCGGCGCGGCCCGTCCAGCCCTCTGTGAGGAAGTCCACGGCCTGCGGGAACGTGGGCGTCCAGGTGTCGTAGGTGTGCCCGCCCTCGGGGAACAGGGTCTCCACCGCCATGCCGTGCTCCCGGAGGAGCCCGGCGAAGCGCTCGGCCTCGCCGTGGATGCTTCCCTCCTGGAGCGGGGTGCGGTCCTGCCTCCCCTCGACCAGCATGAACCGGATGTCGTGCACCTCGGGGTCGTCCAGCAGCCGGTCCGGCGCGTGCTCCTCGGCCCGGTCCCCGAACGTCCCGCTGGGGTCGTCCACCTTGAAGTACCCGGCCCAGCTCACGGCCTGGGAGTACAGGTCCGGGTGGCGCAGCGGCAGCGCGGCCGCCCCGTAGCCGCCCATGGAGAACCCGCCGATGGCGCGCAGCTCGCGCGGGCGGCGCCGGTCGCCCTCGACGGCCTCGACCGCCTTGCGCGTCACGAACGTCTCGATCCGGTAGTCGTCGTCGACCGCGTCGCCCCACTCGGTGTCGGCGCCCCCGACCTCCTGTCCGAAGGGCGCGGCGATGACGAACTCGATCCCGGCGCGGCACATCTGCTCGTCCATCTTCGGGCCGATGCCGGCGTCCTTGAGGTCGGTGTGGGTGCCGGTGGACCCGTGCAGAAGGTACAGCACCGGCAGGTCGGCGCTGTCGGGGCCGGGAGGGCGGCGCACCCAGATCGGGCGGCCCCCCTCGGGCGCGGCGGGGTCGGGGACCCGGACGATCTCGTCGGTGCCGGGCTCGTCGCAGACCGCCACCGACCCGGGGCGCGGATGGACGGCCGGCCCCTCCGGCGCGGGGGCGGGTGCGGCGGCCCCGGCCGCGGTGCGGGCGTCCTGCGCGGGCACCGGGCCGTGCGCGCCCTGCACGGCGGCGAGCGTGGCGGCGGTCGCCACCACGAGGGACGAGGCCGCGAGCGCGGTCGCTCTGCGGGACAGCGAGCTGAACACAACCGCGATCCTAGGGCCCACACGGCGGCGCGCGGGCAGGGCGCGGCAAGGTGCGGGCGAAATGTCGGTACATGTGATGACCGGCGATCCGGTGGGCGGCGGCCCGCCGGCGTCCGCCATCCCCGGGGCCGCAGGGTGAGACGTGCCTGACCGGGGGGTGCCACGCGGGGTAGTACTACCCGCCGTAGACTCATTCGTATGAATCGGCTCGGCGACCTTGAACGCGCGGTTATGGAGGTACTGTGGCAGCGGAGCGAACCCATGACGGTACGCGATGTGGGGCGTGCTCTGGCTGAACGGGACCTGGCCCACACGACCGTCATGACGGTCCTGGACCGCCTGGCGAAGAAGGGGGTCGTGGACCGCGCCCGGGAGGGCCGCGCGTGGCGGTACCGCCCGGCGGCCAGCCGGGAGGACTACGTCTCGGAGCTGATGTTCGACGCGCTCGGGCAGACCGGGGACCGCGACGCGGCGCTCGCCGCCTTCGTGCGCTCGATGAGCGACGCGGAGGCCGAGGCCCTCCGCCGCGCACTCGAGGGAAACGACGAGCAGAGGACGTAGCCCGATGGTCAGTGCCGCACTCCTCTCCGCGATCGCGGTCGGCTGCTTCGCAGCCGCGGCACGACTCCGGCGGGCCCAGTGGCCCTTCCGCGGCCCCTACGTCGCGGTCATCGCCTGGCAGGCGCTCGGCCTGGCCTGGGGCGTGTCCACCATCGGCGCGCTGCTCGCGTTCGGCCTGGCCCCCTACGGGCGGGGCGTCATCGGCGGGCTCGGGGCCCTGGCCGCCGACGCCGCCGCGCACGGGCTGTCCCTGGCGGCCACCGCCGCCAGCCCCTTCGGTCCGGCCCAGGTCGCGGCCATCCTGCTGGCCTTCGGGCTGACCCTGCTGCTCTTCTGCTGCCTGGTGGCCTCGTTCGTGCAGGTCGTGCGGACCCGCCGCCGCCACCGGGCGCTGCTGCACCTGGTGGGCCGGGACGACCCCGGCGTGCCCGGCGCGCGCATCCTGGACCACCCCGCGGCCGCCGCCTACTGCCTGCCCGGCGTGCTGCGCTCGGAGGTGGTGATCAGCGCCGGGGCCCTGGAGGTGCTCGACTCCGAGGAGCTGGCCGCGGTCATCGCCCACGAGCACGCGCACCTGCGCCAGCGCCACGACCTGGTGCTGCTGCCCTTCTCCTCGCTCAAGCGCGCCTTCCCCCGGCTGGGGACGATGCGCGAGTACTACCGCACCGTCTCGCTGCTGATCGAGATGTGCGCCGACGACCAGGCCCGCCGCGAGCGCTCCGCCCGCGAGCTGGCCACCGCGCTGATGCGGTTCGGCGAGCGCGGCGCCACCGCCCCCGCCGGGGCGCTGGCCGCCACCGCCGACCACACCGACGTGCTCGCCCGGGTGCGCCGCCTGCTCCAGCCGGGCCGGGGGCTCAGCCGCGCGCAGAGCGCCGCCGTGCTCGGCTCGGCCGCGCTGCTGATGGCCACCACGGTGTCCCTGTGGCACCTGCCCATGTGACGCTCCCCGCGGCCGCGCCGGGCACGATCGCGGCGGCCCCGGCGTTTACCCTGAGACGAGCAGGACGCGACCAAGACGGGCGGGGACACCAATGGTGCTGATGGGCTACCTGTACCAGGTCATCTACATCGCCATCTTCGTGACGACGCTGTACGCCCTGATCGAGGCCCTGCGCACGCCCGCGGAGGCCTACACGGCCATGGACAAGCAGACCAAGACGATCTGGGTGGCGATCCTGGGCGTGGGCACCGGGCTGTCGCTGCTCGCGGCGCTGGGCACCGGCGGCTTCCTGACCTTCCTATCCCTGGTCGCCGCCCTGATCTTCATCCTCGACGTCCGCCCCGCCGTGCGCGGCATCTCGCGCGGCGGCGGGAACGGGCCCTACGGTCCCTGGTAGCAGCAGCGCGGCCGCGTCCTGCACGGCCGCGGCGTAGGCCGGGTCCCGCACGTAGAACGAGTGCCCGAGGATCTCCGGGTACAGCGCCTCCCCGGCCGGGATGTCGTACTCGCGCGGGTCGGGCAGCGGCGCGGCGTCGGGCAGGGTGCGCCCGCCCGCCGGGGCCGTGTGCACCGGCCCGCCGATCGGGTCGGTGACCCGCCACAGGTTGCGCCAGCGGGCCACCCGCGCCGCGGCGTCGGCCAGCGCCGCCGGGCCGAAGTAGGCGGGGAAGTAGCGGGTGTACAGGCGGTACAGCGGGGACCCGTGCGTCACCACGGCCACCGCGGGGCGCACGTGCGGCGGGAGCTGCCACACCGTGGCCGCCGCCAGCACCGACCCCTGGGAGTGGCCGGAGAGCACGACGCCCTGCCCGCCCTCGGCCGTGGCGGCCACCCGCGCCACCAGCTGGGGCACCGCCCGCTCGGCGTAGGACGGCGGCGCCAGCGGGTGCGCCACACGGGGCCAGAACGTGCCCACGTCCCACAGCACGCCGACCGCCTGGCGGACGGGGCGCCGCCGGTAGGCGCTGAAGCCGATGGCCACCAGCGCCACCAGCATCAGCGCGCCCGTCCACGAGCCCACCGTGACCAGCAATCCCACCGCCTCCTGGAGGCCGCCGCCGCGGCCCGGGAGGGCCGGGGCCGCGGGGGCCGCGGTCAGGCGCCCGGTGCCCGCCGCGAAGGCCACCAGCGCCACCAGGGCGGCGCCGGGCACCAGCACCGCCCCCAGCGCCACCGGGAGCGCCTCGGTCATCCGCCCCATGGCGCGGGCCCAGGCGATGGTGCGCGTGCGGAAGACGCCGCGCCGGCGCCCGTACTCGGCGGCGGCCAGCGACTCCTCCTCCCGGGTGCGCCGGTGCATGCGCAGCCGGAACCACAGGACCGCCCCGGCGATGATCACCGCCTCCAGGGCGAAGGCGAGCTGGAGCCAGGAGAAGGCGGCGGGGGCCTGCAGCGGCAGGCACCCGGCGTCCTCGGCGCCCGGGTAGTGGCACCCGCCGAGGAACCCGGCGCTCTGGTAGACCACGGCGGCCGAGAACACCCCGCCGAGCAGCAGCCCGACCGCGGCGGCGGCCGGACCGGCCAGGCCGCGCATCGCGGTGTCGCGCTTCAGCGGCGTGCGCGCGTACATGGCCGCGGCGGCGGCGAACAGCACCGCCACCAGGACGCACTGGACGGCGAAGAGCGCGTTGAGGCCTTCGGCGAAGCCGGGCAGCCGCCCCTGGGCGGACCACCCCGGCCGCGGCCAGGCGGTGTACACCAGGGACACCCCGGCCAGGGCGAGGGCGGTGTCGCGCAGCCGGGCGCAGATCCGGTCGGCGCTGCGGTTCCACGTGTGGGCGGTGCCCGGCACCAGGGCCATCATCGACGCCCCGGCGACGACGGCGGCGAGCAGCCCGAGCAGCACGGTGCCGGTCGCGGTCGCCCCCTCGGCGCGGTCGTGCAGCGCGGGCGGGACCGCCGCGAGCAGGCCCACCACCGCGGCGGCGACCGCGATGTGCACCGACCGCAGCCGCCCCATGACCATGCTGTTCCGCCAGAAGTGCGGGTTGCTCAGCGGCGCGTCGGGCGACGGGGAGGGCGCGGTGCCCTGCGCGGCCGCCTCGTACACGCTGGTGGTGCGCCGGGACAGCCGCCACAGCAGGGCCATGGCGGCCAGCGGCAGGAGCGCTCCTGCGGCCAGGGACAGCCCGGGGCGGGCCAGCAGCCCGCCGGGGGCCGACAGCTCGCCCAGCAGCGGCCGCAGTTCGGCGCAGCGCTCGCCGTAGGCGGGGCACTGCCAGCCGACCAGGTCCATGCCGATGCCCGCGGCGGCCATCAGCAGCAGCACCGTCAGGCTGAGCGCGAGCAGCCGGGCGGCCGACCCGTAGGCGATGTCGGCCAGGCGGTGCAGGCGCGAGCGGCCGGAGCCCCCGGCGCGGCCGGTGCCCGAGGAGCCCTGGGCGATCTCGGCGTTGCCGTCGGGCGGGGCCGGGCGCATCCAGTAGGCGATGTTGGCCAGGATGAACGGCAGCAGGAGCAGCCACAGCGCGCGGGAGGCCCGTCCGGAGGTGAGGTTGCCCCAGGCGAAGATCTCCCGGGGCACCCCGGGCACGGTCTCGGTGTCGCGGGCGCGCCGCCAGCGGAAGAACCCGGCGAGCCCGTCGCCCCCCACCCGGACCGCGGGCTCCACGTCCAGCAGCTCCTCGGCCTGCCCGCCGCTGACCCCGTGGATCCGGAGCTCGACGATGCGCGGATCGGAGGGGGCGGGGGATCGGTCCTCGGGCATGCTCGGATTGTCCCACGCAGGCCACGGCCCGTAGGGGGCGACGGGCGGCCGCACCCGGCCGCACCCGGCCGCAGGGAGGGCTCAGGACACCAGGGCGTTGTCGGCGGTCCAGGTGTTGCAGGCGCCGGGGGTCTGCTCGTCCAGCCCGCGCTGCACCCACCGGCGGCTGTTGTCCGCCGAGCCGTGGGTGCGGTCGTCCTCGGGGCCGTCCGGGCGGTCGGCGGTGGCCTCGGAGTCGTCCAGCACCGCCCGGACGTCCTCCTCCTCCAGGGGATACGACACCGCCACCGCGCCCAGGAACACCCCGGCCATGCAGTTGGCCTGCAGCTCGGACCGGCGCGTCCAGGCGTTCTGCGCCGTGCGGCCCTCCTCCCGGGCGCGCCGCTCGTGGTAGTACTCCAGCGCCCCGGCCTCGCCCTGCACGTGGTGCGCGTACTCGTGGGCCAGGAGCGAGGCGTAGACCGCCCCGTTCGTCTCGCCCTTCCACTTGCGCACCACGTCCTCGGTGCCGATGTAGATGCTCGCGCTGGTGCGGCAGTAGAAGGCGCCCGCATCGGAGGGGTAGTCCCGGCACGGGCTGCTGCCCGGCTCGGTCCAGAACACCCGCGACGGCGGTTCGAAGGCCAGCCCGGCCTTCGCGAACTGGGTGGACCAGGCCTGGTCCAGGCAGTCGGCGATCCCGTCCAGGAAGCGCTCCACGGAGGCGGGGTCGCCCACGTCGGGGTCGGGCGAGGGGCAGGGGAGCGGCGCCAGCCGCCCGGTGTCGTACAGCGGGTTGTCCACCAGGACCTCCCGGCCCGTGGGCACCCCTCCGGAGTCCGGGGCGGCGGCCTCGTCGGGGGCGGTGGACCCGGGCGCGCCCCCGGGGGCGGAGGACCCGCCCGCCGCCGACCACAGCAGCACCGCCAGGGCCACCGCGGCCGAGGCGAAGGCCGCGTACAGCGCGTTGCGCCCGCCGGGGCGCCCCCGGCCGCCGTACCCCTGGGCCACGGTCCTCCTCGCTACTCGACCAGGCTCTCGTCCGCGCTCCACGTGTCGCACGCGGCGGGGTCCCGGCGGTCCATCCCGTGCTCGGTCCACAGGGCGCCGTTCTCGCCGGTCCCGTGCGTGCGGTCCGCCGAGTCGTAGTCGCCCCGGCGGCGGGCGTCTTCGAGGATATGCTCCCGCTCCGCGTCCCCGATCGGGAAGCTCGTCTCCACCGCCCCCAGGAACGTGCCGCCCAGGCAGTTGGCCTGCAGCTCGCTGCGGCGGGTCAGCCGGTCGCGCTCGTCGCCGGAGGCGGCGCTCCGCTCGGAGTGGAAGCGGGCCAGGATCCCGGACTCGCCCTGCACGTGGTGCCCGTACTCGTGGCCCAGCACGAAGGTGTAGGTCTCCGGGCGGCCGCCGTCCCAGGAGTCGGCGACGATGTCCTCCACCCCCAGGTAGAGGCCCTTGTTGGCCTGGCAGTAGAAGGCCGACGTCCCCTCGGCGGGGAACCTGCCGCACGGGCTCTGCCCGGAGGCGTACCAGAACACCCGGCTGGGCGGCTCGAAGTCCATGCCCCCTTCGGCGAACCGCTCCTTCCACGCGGTGTCCAGGCAGTCGGTGATCTCGTGCAGGAACGCCTCCATGGACTTCCGGTCCTGCGGGTCCACCTCGGGCGCCGGGCACTCCACCTCGGTCATCTCCCCGGTGGTGCGCAGCGGGTCGCCCGCCGCGCCGCCGGTCCCGGAGCCGGTCCCGGCGGAGGCCTCCTGCGCCGACGCCGGCCGTGCCTGCGCCGCCCCGGGCGGCGCCGCCAGCTCCGACACGGTCAGGAACCCGGCCAGCCCCACCGCGCCGAGCCCGGTGAGCAGCACGAGTCCCACCGCCGGCCCCATCGGCGGGCGCGGCGGCCGTTCGAGGGGCAGCCCGCGCGTCCCCGCCGCGCTTGCCCGACCCGCGTGCGCGAAGCGCGTCCCCGTCGCGGCCATGCGCCGCCTCACCTCCTGGACCACCGACCCCGGCGGCGTCGGGCCCCCGGGCACCGACGCGTCACGACCCCGTCGATTATGACGGGTTTCCGAGGTTCGTCCGGCACCGGCCCCGGAGGGGGAACCGCTAAGCTCGCTTCCCGATGTCGAAGGCCGCAGCCCCGGGACGGGGCGTCCGTGCGGCCGCGGCCCTGTGCGCCGCGGCCCTCGCCGTGCTGCCCTGGGCCGCACCGGCCGGTGCGGCCCCCGCACCCGCCCCGCGCGAGGGTGCGGACACCCCTGAGGCGCACACCGTGCCCGAAGGCGCCGACGCCGACACCACCACCGTCGACATCAGGCTGCGCGTCGACTCCGAGGGCCTCGTCCACGCCGAGGAGACCCTCGTGTTCGGCTCCGGGGCGGGCGAGGCCTTCACCCGCGGCCTGGGCGCACGCGAGGAGTACGACGCCGACCGCGACCGCGTCTACCCGGTGGAGGGCGTGCGCGCCGAGGACGGCTCGGGCGCGGAGCTGCCCGTGCGCACCGAGGAGGACGGCGACACCCTCGACCTGGTCGTGGAGCGCGGGGACGCCGAGAAGGCGGTGCTCACCTACACCGTGCGCGGCGCCCTGGAGGACACCGGCGACGGCGTCGAGCTGGAGTGGACCCCGGTCGCCGGGTACAGCGCCCCCGTCGCCGAGACCAACGTGCGGGTCGACGCCCCGCTGCCGCCGCTCGCCCTGTCCTGCACCGCCGGAGGGGAGCGCAGCTCCATCTACTGCACCTCCTCCGACATGGGCGGCCACGAGGCGCTCACCGCGCGCTTCCTGCAGGCGAACATGGTGCCCGGGCAGCGGCTCTCCATCGCCGTGGCCTACCCGCCCGGCACCGCGCCCGCCGCCCCGGTCTTCGACCGCACCTGGTCGCTCACCTCGGCCTTCGCCGTCACCCCGGTCACCGGCTCGGTCTTCGGCGTGCTGCTGGTGGGCCTGCTGGGCGGCCTGGCGGCGCTCATCCGCATCCGCGGCCAGGACGAGCGCGCCCTGCGCACCGAGTCCGGCGCGGCCGACAACGTCCCGCTGGCGCCGGTGCCCGGCCTGCCCGGCGGCATCCGCTTCCGCCCGCCCGACGGGGTCCACCCGGGCCAGATCGGCACCCTCATCGACGAGCAGGCCGACGTGGTGGACATCGCCGCCACCGTGGTCGACCTGGCCGTGCGCGGCCACTACACCATCGAGGAGCTGCCGCACGAGCACCCCGCCTCGGTGGACTGGGTGCTCAGCAAGCGGGTCCCCCCGGCCGACGAGGAGCTGCTGCCCTACGAGCGGATGCTGATGGACGCCCTCTTCGAGCGCAGGGTCAAGGTGCGCCTGTCCCACCTGCGCCGGGGCGGCTTCGGCCCCCGCCTGGGCGCCGTGCGCGACGAGCTGTACCGGGACATGGTGCGGCTCAAGTGGTTCGCGCGCCGCCCCAACGTCACCCGGAACCGGTGGGCCACCGCCGGGATCGGGCTCACCGCCGCCGGGGTCGCCCTCACCGTGGTGCTCGCGGCCCTCACCCACGCCGCCTTCACCGGGCTGGCCGTGGTGATCGCCGGGGCCGCGATGACGCTCGGCGCCCAGTACATGCCGGCCAAGACCGCCAAGGGCAGCAGCGTGCTGGCGCACGCGATGGGCTTCCGCGCCTTCCTGATGAGCGCCGAGGCCGAGCACGTGCCCGAGGGGCACCGGGTGGAGCTGTTCTCCCGCTACCTGCCCTACGCGCTGATCTTCGACAACGTGGACCGCTGGGCCAGCGTGCTGGCGGCCGCGGGGGAGCGCGAGGAGAGCGCCAACAAGCGCCTGCCGTGGTACGAAGGGCCCGAGGAGTGGCACGTGGGCGATTTCGCCGAGTCCATCCGGGCGTTCGTGGTCACCCTGTCCGGAGTCGTCTCCAGCGCCCGCCACTTCCGGGCGCTGGGCTGAGGGAGCAGCGGGAGGGAGCGCGCATGCGCGCGGTTCTGCAGCGCGTCGACGGGGCGTCCGTCGACGTCGGCGGGGACACGGTGGGGTCGGTGCCCGGGGAGGGGCTGCTGGCCCTGGTCGGGGTCACCCACACCGACACCGGGGAGCAGGCGCGCGCGATGGCCCGCAAGATCTGGAACCTGCGCATCCTGGAGGGCGAGCGGTCCTGCTCCGACGCCGGGGCGCCGGTGCTGGTGGTCAGCCAGTTCACCCTCTACGGCGACGCGCGCAAGGGGCGGCGGCCCACCTGGCAGGCGGCGGCGCCCGGCCCGGTCGCCGAGCCGCTGGTCGACGCGGTCGCCAAAGAGCTGCGCGACCTGGGCGCGCACGTGGAGACCGGCGCCTTCGGCGCGCACATGCGGGTGGGGCTGACCAACGACGGCCCGTTCACGGTGCTCGTCGAGGTGTGAGCGCGCCGGGGGCCCACCGCTCGGGTGGGCCCCGGCGCGCCCGGCGTCCGGGCGGGCAGGGCGGAGGGGAGTCCCTACCCGGCGTCCGGCTCGAACTTGTAGCCCAGGCCGCGCACGGTGACGATGTGGCCGGGAGCGCCCGGGTCGGTCTCGATCTTCGCGCGCAGCCGCTTGACGTGCACGTCCAGGGTCTTGGTGTCGCCGACGTAGTCGGCGCCCCAGACCCGGTCGATGAGCTGCATCCGGGTCAGCACCCGCCCGGCGTTGCGCAGCAGCACCTCCAGCAGCTCGAACTCCTTGAGCGGCAGCTGCACGTTCTCCCCGCGCACCGTCACCACGTGCCGCTCCACGTCCATCCGGACCGGACCGGCCTCCAGGGCGGCGAGTTCGACCGGCTCCTCCTCGCCCTGGCGGCGCAGCACCGCGCGGATCCGGGCCACCAGCTCCCGGGAGGAGAAGGGCTTGGTGACGTAGTCGTCGGCGCCCAGCTCCAGGCCGACGACCTTGTCGATCTCGCTGTCCTTGGCGGTCAGCATGATCACCGGGACGTTGGACTTCTGGCGCAGGGTCCGGCACACCTCGGTGCCGGGGAGCCCGGGCAGCATGAGGTCGAGGAGCACGAGGTCGGCGCCGCTGCGGTCGAACTGCTCCAGCGCCACGGTCCCGGTCTCCGCTACGGCGACCTCGAACCCCTCCTTGCGCAGCATGTACGACAGGGCATCGCTGTAGGATTCCTCGTCCTCAACGACGAGTACACGCGTCACTTTCGCTGCCTCCCAATCGCGTTGGGTCGATGCGGTCAGGGTCATCCGGCGTGCGCCGGGGACCGGTCCGCGTCCTCGGTCCGGGGAAGCCGCAGTGTGAACGTCGACCCCGAACCCTCCTTGCTCCACACGGTCACTTCACCGCGGTGGTGGGTCATGATGTGCTTGACGATGGCCAGGCCCAGTCCGGTCCCCCCGGTCTCCCTGCTGCGGGCCGCGTCCACCCGGTAGAAGCGCTCGAAGATGCGCTCCAGGTCCTGCGGGGGGATGCCGATGCCCTGGTCGGCGACGCTGATCTCGACGGCGCTCTCGGTCTCCTCGACGGTGACCGAGATGCGGGTCTGCTTGGGGCTGTAGGCCACGGCATTGGAGACCAGGTTGCGCAGGGCGGTGGCGAGCAGCCCCTCGTCCCCCATGACGGTCAGGCCGCCGGAGTCGCCGGAGGCCAGCTCGATCCGCTTGGCGTCGGCGGCGGTGCGCACCGTGTCCAGCGCCTCCTCGATCACCGAGCCGACCTCCACCTCGTCGGGGTCGGCCATCGGCTCGGCGCCCTGGATGCGGGAGAGGGTGATCAGGTCCTGTATGACGTGGGTGAGGCGGCCGGCCTCCTGCTGCATGCGGCCGGTGAAGCGGCGCACCGCCTCCGGGTCGTCGCTGGCGTCGGAGATGGTCTCGGCCAGCAGGGAGAGCGCGCCCACGGGGGTCTTGAGCTCGTGGCTGATGTTGGCGACGAAGTCGCGGCGGACCGCCTCGACCCGGAGCCGCTCGGTCTGGTCCTCGGCCAGCACCAGCACCAGGCCGGTACCGCCGAGCGGTGCGACGCGCACGGCGAAGGAGGTGGAGTCGGGTCCGAACTTGCGGACCGCGACCTCGATCTCGGTCTCCCGGATCACCCCGTCCCGGCGCACGTGCCGGGCGAGCGCGAGCAGGTCGCCGATGACCAGCTCGTCGCCGCGGACGATGCCGTAGGCGCGCGCGGCCGAGCTGGCCCGCAGCACCCGGTCGGCCGGGTCGAGCACCACCGCCGAGGAGGGCAGCGCGGCCAGCACCTCGGCGATCCCCGGAGGGAGGTCGGTGGGTTGCGGGGGATCGGAGGACGGGGGAGTGCGGCCCCGGCCGAGCGGGATCGCCAGGCCGGCGCCGAGCCCGACCGCGAGCCCGACGAGGGCCGCGATCGCGGTCACGAGTTCGCCTTGCACACTTCGATCGTAAACGGACAGACCGCCGCTTTACCCGTCTGACCATGTGTTACAACCGAGGTTTCGTCATTATTCACCGATGCTTACGGTGAGCTTCAACTAACGGCTGGGACGATTGAGACCATGCGCGACACTTACCACGAGGAGCTGGACGCCCTCGGCGGACGCCTCGTCGAGATGACGAGGCTCGCCCGGCATGCCATCGCCCGTGCGACCACTGCCCTCCTGGACGCCGATCTGACCGCGGCCCAGGAGGTGATCTCCGGGGACGAGGAACTGAACCGCCTCGATGAGGAGATCGAGGCGAGCGTGTTCGACCTGATGGCACGACAGCAGCCCGTGGCCACCGACCTGCGGACCATCATCACCGCACTGCACATGTCCGGAGACCTGGAGCGGATGGGCGACCACGCGGTGCACATCGCCAAGATCGCCCGGCGCCGCCACCCCGACTCGGCCATCCCCTCCGAACTGCGCTCCATCGTCCTGGAGATGGGGCACCAGGCCGAGCTGCTGGTGATCAAGGCGGGCGAGGTCGTGGAGAACCGCGACGTGGAGAGCGCCCTGGAGCTGGACAGCGACGACGACCGGATGGACAAGCTGCGCCGCAAGCTGCTGCGCCGGATCCTGTCGCCGGAATGGAAGCACGGCGTGGAGTCGACCATGGACGTCACCCTGGCGGGCCGGTTCTACGAGCGGTTCGGCGACCATGCGGTGCACGTCGCCGACAACCTGGTCTACATGGTCACGGGGGAGAAGCCCAAGGACTTCGAGCCGGAGGCCTGACGGCGCGTCGGCCCCGGCGGAAGGGCGCGCGGGGGCGTGGGCGAAGGGGGACGGAGCGCGGGGCACCTGTGCTTCAGCAAAAAAGTGGCGTATGTCACTCTCGAATCGGGCTTCGATCGGACGTGATCCCGCGTTGAACGTGTACGCAGGGCGTTCCCTCTCGTTGGGACGGGGTGCGGCGGCGGACCGCAAGGGGGTCCAAAGGCGGTCCGCAACCCGTCGCAAGACGTGACCGAGCGTGCCCGGACCCGGGCCTCCGACCGGCCGGAACCCGTGTGGGCAGGGGCGCACGGGGGTGCCGCGAGCACCGGCCGGGGGCTTTGTCAAGACCTAAAATCCGGCGCTGACCTGCGTTGACGTAAACGGAATAGGTACGTTAAGTCACGGATTCGTGGTACCCTTGTGGTAGCGGAAGGGGTACTTGTCACATGGCTTTCAAGGTCGGCGACACCGTTGTCTATCCCCACCATGGGGCTGCTCGTATTGAGGCGATCGAGACCAGGACCATTAAGGGCGAGGAAAGGACCTACCTCGTTCTCCGGGTCGACAAGGGTGATCTAACGGTACGCGTGCCCGCCGAGAACGCCGAAGAGGTCGGCGTTCGCGACGTGGTGGGCCAGGACGGTCTGGACCGGGTCTTCGAGGTGCTGCGCGCCCCGCACACCGAGGAGCCCACCAACTGGTCCCGCCGGTACAAGGCGAACGTGGAGAAGCTCGCCTCCGGTGACGTGAACAAGGTCGCGGAGGTCGTCCGGGACCTGTGGCGGCGCGACAAGGAGCGCGGCCTGTCCGCGGGAGAGAAGCGGATGCTCGCCAAGGCGCGGCAGATTCTGGTGAGCGAACTCGCCCTCGCGGAAAAGACCAACGAGGACAAGGCCGAGGCCCTTCTCGACGAAGTCCTCACGAACTGAAACGGGTCACAGGGAACGACACGCGTCAATGGTGAGAATCCCGAGGGTGGGCGTCGGAACCGACGTCCACCCTTTCATGTCCGGAAGAATTCTGTTCCTGGCCGGCCTGGAATGGCCCGGTGAGACGGGCGTCAGCGGCCATTCCGACGGCGACGTCGCCGCGCACGCGGCCTGTGACGCGCTGTTCTCCGCGTGCGGCCTGGGCGACCTGGGGGCGCAGTTCGGCACGGCCGACGAGCGCTGGAAGGGGGCCTCGGGGACCGCGCTGCTCGCCGAGGCGGCGGCGCGGGTGCGCGCCGCCGGGTTCGAGATCGGCAACGTGGCGGTCCAGGTGGTGGGGAACCGGCCGAAGTTCGCGCCGCGCCGGGCCGAGGCCGAGAAGGCGCTCTCCGAGGCCGCCGGGGCGCCGGTGTCGGTGTCGGCCACCACCACCGACGGCCTGGGGTTGACCGGCCGGGGCGAGGGCATCGCCGCGGTGGCCACCGCCCTGTGCCTGCCGCCGGAGGACTGACGGAGGACTGGGCCCCACCGGGCCCCGGCGTCCCGCGGTTCCGTCTGCTGGCCCCTGCTCCCCCCCCCGGGGGAGCAGGGGCCTTTCCGCTGTGTGACGGCGCACGCCGGGATACGGGCGGGGGCTCCGCCCGTATTTCGGACGGTCGTCAGGAGTCCTCGGGGGCGTCCGGCGGGGTGGGGCCACTGCGGACCCGGCTCGCCGGGGGCTCCTCGGCAGGGGCGGGGAACTCCGCCATCGGGGCGCGCCGGGGCTTGAGCACCATCGGGCGCTTGGGCATCGGCTCGGCCCCCGGCGGCGTGCCGTACACGCGGGTGTCGGCGTCCGGAGGGGGGAACGCCTCGCCGCCGTCCGCCTCGTCGCTGGTGGGGTCGTCGGCGGGGAGGCTGTCCATGAAGCCGTCGTCGTCGCCGGAGGTCTCCGCGGAGCGGCCGCCGCCGGGGAGCGGCGCGGGCGCGGTCGGCCCATCGATGGACGGCGCCTCCTCGGCGGCGCGCTTGATCGGGTTGCCGCTCTCGGGGTCGCGCCGGGGGAGCTCCGGACGGTCCTCCCCGGCCGCTTCGGCCCCATCGGCGTCCCGGTCGTCGGACAGGGGGCGCAGGGGGACGGTCGGCGAGGTGATGGCCGACGGCGCGGAGGAGGGGGCGGCCTCGTCTCCGCCTTCCCCGTCCTTGTCCTTTCCGTCCTCGAGAGCATCGTCCCCGACGGCATCGTCCTCGGCATCGGGCGCGGGCACCTCGCGGAGGGCGGCCGGTTCCTCTGCGGGGTCGGCGTCCTCTGGGCCTGGCGCATCCTCGGCCCCCGGCTCCTCTTCCTCCCCGCCCTCTCCGTCGCCTCCGTCATCCGCACGGTCGGGCAGGTCGGAGGTGCGGAGCACGCGCACCGGCGAGACGGGGTCGGTGTCCTCGTCGTTCGACGCCAGGGGGGCGGACTCGGCCGAGGCGGTCCTGCGCGATCCCGCGCGCGGCCACAGCAGGGTCGGCGCCGGGGGCTTCTCCTCCTCCGGCTCTTCCCCGGCGGCCCCGGCGGCCCCGGCGTCCTCTGGGCCGTCGGCGGACGCGGAGGCCGAGAGGGCTCCGGCCGGCGGCTCCTCGCCGTCCCCGTCGCGGGGCCCCTCCCGCTCGTCGGCGGCGGCCGGGTGCGGCCGACGCCGGGCCCGGCGGTCGGGCAGCTCGCCGTTCAGGTACCGCCAGACCCGGATGAACAGCACGAACGCCACCAGCAGGGCCAGCCACGGCGCCACCGCGGCCAGCACCACCGCCAGCGCGTCCGAGGGCCGCTGCTCGCTCGCCGACAGCGCGCTCGCCCCGGCCGCGGCCGTGATGAGCAGCAGGATCAGGCCGTCGACCTGGAGCCGCTGGGGGCGCGGCGCGGCCCGCAGCAGGAAGCTCGCCCAGAACGCCAGCAGAAGGAGCAGGGTGAACACGCCCGGGTACAGGTGCGCCCGGTCCGCGGGCACGTTGCCCTGCAGGGCGAGCTGGTAGATGCCGCTGTAGGAGAGGACGACGGCGCAGGCGGCGATCAGCAGCACGCCCGCGGCGGTCAGCAGCACGGCGGCGGTGCGCGGGCCGCGCGGGCCCTGCGGCCCGCCGGTGGCGGGACGGGCCCCGGGGCGCCTCCGCGCCGGAGAGGCAGGGGAAGAGGAGGATTTCACGGCCATCGTGGGCAGAGACTAGCCCAGCGGCGGCGGCGAACACGAGGATCCGCCCGAAAGTGGCCGGAAGGCCCGGCGCGTCGGGAAATGGGCGTCCTTCGCGGGGGGCGGCAGGATGCTGCCAGGGGCCCCGCGCGGAGGGGGAGAGCGGCTACCCTTGGGACCGTGAGTCTGCGCTTCTATGACACCCGAGCCCGGCAGGTCCGCGAATTCACCCCGCTGCACGAGGGGTGTGCCTCGCTGTACCTGTGTGGTGCCACGGTGCAGGCGCCTCCGCACATCGGGCACATCCGCTCGGGGGTCAACTTCGACGTCCTCCGCCGGTGGATGTCCTACCGGGGGTACAGCGTGACGCTGTGCCGCAACGTCACCGACATCGACGACAAGATCCTGCGCGTCGCCGCCGACCAGGGCGTTCAGTGGTGGGCCGTCAGCGACCGCAACCAGCGGGCCTTCACCGCCGCCTACGATGCGCTGGGCTGCCTGCCCCCGACGGTCGAGCCGCGCGCCACCGGCCACGTGCCGGAGATGATCGCGCTGATGCGGCGCCTGATCGACCGCGGCCACGCCTACGCGGCCGAGGACGGCTCCGGCGACGTCTACTTCGACGTGATGTCCTACCCCGAGTACGGGGCCCTGTCGGGCCAGCGCGTCGACCACATGCTCGGCGCCGGGGACACCGACTCGGAGTCGGCCAAGCGCGACCCGCGCGACTTCGCCCTGTGGAAGGGCGCCAAGCCGGGCGAGCCGAGCTGGGAGACGCCGTGGGGGAGCGGGCGCCCCGGGTGGCACCTGGAGTGCTCGGCGATGTCCACCAAGTACCTGGGGTCCGCGTTCGACGTGCACGGCGGCGGGCTGGACCTGGTCTTCCCGCACCATGAGAACGAGCTGGCCCAGTCCCGGGCGGCGGGCGACGGCTTCGCCCGCTACTGGATGCACAACGGGCTGCTCATCACCGGCGGCGAGAAGATGTCCAAGTCGCTGGGCAACTCGCTGCTGATCAGCGAGATGGTGCGCCGCGTCCGCCCGGTGGAACTGCGCTACTACCTGGCGCAGGCGCACTACCGCTCGGTGCTGGACTACTCTGAGGAGGCCCTGGGCGAGGCGGCCGCCGCCTACCAGCGGGTGGAGGGGTTCCTCACCCGGGCCGCCGAGCTGGTCGGCCCGGTGGAGCCCGCCGCGCGCGTCCCCGACGCCTTCGCCTCGGCGCTCGACGACGACCTGGGCACCGCCCAGGCGCTCGCGGTCGTCCACGGGCACGTGCGGGAGGGCAACGGCGCCCTGGGCGAGGGGCGCAAGGAGCGCGCGGCCGAGCTGGCCGCCGAGCTGCGCGCGATGCTCGGCGTGCTGGGCCTGGACCCGGCCTCGGGGCAGTGGGCCGCCGGCGACGGGCAGGGGCTGCGCGACGTCGTGGACGCCCTGGTGTCGGTGGCGCTGGAGCAGCGGCAGGCGGCGCGGCAGCGCAAGGACTACGCCGCGGCCGACGCCATCCGGGACCGGCTCGCCGAAGCGGGCGTCGCGGTGGAGGACACCCCGCAGGGGCCGCGCTGGGAGCTGCGCCGCGGCTGACCGCACCCGGGCGGGGCACCCGCCCGGAGCGCCTATCATCACAGGTCGGACAGGTCGGCGGGGGTCCGCGCCCCGGAGCGGCCGCGCGCGAGCACACCCGGAATCGAGCAGGGGAGACGGTCCACCATGCCGGCGAAGAAGAACAAGAAGGGCCCCACCAAGGGCAGCGGCGGCAAGAACCGGCGCTCGCTGGAGGGCAAGAAGACGACCCTGCCCAAGGAGGAGCGGCACTGGTACTCGGGCAAGAAGCCCCGCGGTGCCAAGGGGGCGCCCTCCGGCGGGGTGCACGCGGCCCAGGGCGGGCGCCCGGACGCGGGCGATGCGCCGCGCCAGGCGCCCGGGGGCGAGCTGCTCATCGGCCGCAACCCGGTGGTCGAGGCACTGCGGGCGGGGATGCCCGCGGTGCGCCTGTTCATCGCCAACAGCCTGGACCCGGACGCCCGGGTGAACGAGGCGAGCCGTCTGGCAGGGGACCGCAGCCTGGAGATCCACGAGGTCACCCGGGGCGAGCTGGACCGGCGCTGTGAGAGCAACGGGCTTCCCGGGGCGGCCCACCAGGGGATCGCGCTGCAGGTGCGCCCGTACCGGTACGCGGCGCCCGAGGACCTGACGGAAGGGGCCCGAGCGGCGGGGCAGGCCCCGCTGATCGTGGCGCTGGACGGGGTGACCGACCCGCACAACCTGGGCGCGATCGCACGCTCGGCGGCGGCGTTCGGCGCGCACGGGCTGCTCGTGCAGGAGCGCAGGGCGGCCGGTGTGACGATGGCGGCGTGGAAGACATCGGCGGGCACGCTGGCGAAGCTGCCGGTGGCACAGGCGGTGAACCTGACCCGGGCGCTGGAGGCCTACAAGCGCGAGGGCCTGTTCGTGGTGGGCCTGGACGCCGGGGGCGACACCCGCCTGGACGCGATCACCCTGGCGGAGGACCCGCTGGTGGTCGTGGTGGGCTCCGAGGGCAAGGGCCTGTCCCGCCTGGTGCGGGAGGCCTGCGACACGGTCGCGGGAATCCCGATCACGGGCGCGGAGTCGCTGAACGCGTCGGTGGCGGCCGGGGTGGCCCTCTACGAGGTGGCCCGCCGCAGGACGCCCGTGCAGTAGGCGCGAACCGGTACCATTCGACTGGGTGTCGGCGGCACGGCCGCCGCTCACCGGCCGGCGTAGCTCAATCGGCAGAGCAATCGCCTTGTAAGCGATAGGTCAGGGGTTCGATTCCCCTCGCCGGCTCTTGGCATGGTCGACCTGGGGAAGACGCTCTGGTCGCAGACGGAATCCGTTGACTGGAGCGCTGCCAGAGGTATCGCCCATGCCGTCTCAGAGAGTCCGCAGGGGCCCCGCGTCGAGACGACGGGGCCCCTCTCCTTTTATCGACTCGTCCACCCTGGGACACCGTGAACTCCGGGCTCGCGGCCGCCTCGCGGCCTCGCGGACCGCACGGTGACCGCGGTGACCGCGGTGACCGCGGTGACCGCGGTCGCGACGGTCGCCGCGGTCACGATGCACCGCGAAGCGGTGACGTGTGAGCGGGGCGGTTGTCCGGGGCGTGCCTGCCGGGAGGCGGGCTCCTCGCGGTGCGGGTGGGCGGCGGCTCGGCTGGTTCCCCGCTGACGGGCCCTGGCCGGGCGGCGGGTCGCCGGGGTGCGAGGTGGAGGGCGGCGACGAGGGAGGGCGGCGGCCCTACCTGGTGCGTTGTCGGCCGCCGGGTGTGTGCGTGGTCACCGGGGTCGGCGGCGACGGCGGAGCTGGTTCCCCGCTGACGGGCCCCGGCCGGGCGGCGGGCCGCCGGGGTGCGAGGAAGAGGGCGGCGACGGCGCGGACGGGGTGGTTCCCCGGGCCTGC
>NZ_JAQFWP010000046.1 GCF_027706745.1 Nocardiopsis suaedae
CGCATACCTCGTGCTCCCGGATCCGGCCACCCGAGGGAGGGTGGCCGGATCCGGGAGCACGAGGTATGCGACCGCTAGGATCGCTCCATGTCCCGCATCGCCACCAGTACGCGCGTCGACCTCGCCGGGCTCCTCGACTTCGTCCGGCCCCGCCACCGCGCCCTGCTCATCACCCACCGGGCCGACGGGTCCCCGCAGGCCTCACCGGTCGCCTGCGGCGTCGACCCCTCCGGCCGCATCGTCGTGTCCACCTACCCCGACCGCGCCAAGGCCCGCAACGCCCGGCGCACGCCCCGCGCCTCGGCCGTCGTCCTGAGCGACGACTGGGACGGCCCCTGGGTCCAGGTCGACGGGGCCGCCGAGGTCGTGGACGCCCCCGAATCCGTCGAGCCGCTCGTCGAGTACTTCCGCGCGATCTCCGGCGAGCACCCCGACTGGGAGGAGTACCGGGCGGCCATGGTCCGGCAGGGCAAGTCCCTGATCCGCCTCACCCCCGAGCGGTGGGGCCCCGTGGCCACCGGCGGGTTCCCCGCACACCTGGCGCAGGACTAGGCCGCCCTAGGGCGCCCCCGGCAACCGGTCGAGCAGCGACCCGCGGCCGGTGTCGGTCACCCCCAGGGGCATCCACGGCGCCAGGGCGCGCATCAGCTCCGGGGCCCGACCGCCCTTCGCGGCCTCGTACTCGTCCCGGGTCAGGCCCACCACCTGGAGGAAGGACACCCGCCCGTTGGGCGTGGCGACCGTGCCCATCTCCGGGTCCTCCACGAAGGTGATCGCGGTGATCCGCCCCCCGCCGTCGTCCCCGCCCAGCGCCCCGCCGACGCCCATGGTGTGCCCGGGGGCGAACACGTTCCCGGAGTCGAACACGTACCGCCCGAGGCTCTGCAGCAGCACCGCGGGCCACTGCGGGGGCTCCTCCTGCCCGGGGGTGCGGGCGAGCCGGAAGGTGAACTCCAGGCCCCACCCCGAGACCTCGGGGTTCTCCAACTCCTTCTCGTAGAGCTCGCTCATCCCGTAGCCGACCACGTGCCAGTGCGGCACGGGGTCGGTGCGCGGGTAGAAGCTGATCCCGTCCAGCGGGTCGGGTCCGCCCAGGGCCCACGGGTGCTGCGTGCCCAGGTGCCACTGGGTGGGCTTGTCGTAGATCCGCTGGAGGGCCGCGTCGATCGCGTCCCAGCCGGGCGCGTTGTCATCGTCCATGACGGCACCGACGCACCCGTCCGGGAAGCGGTTCCCGGTTCCCGGCGCCCTCAGCGGACGTGCAGGTGGTGGTGACGAGGAAGGTCGGCGGCCCTACCTGTTGTTCTGTCGGCTGGCGGGTGGGTGCGTGGTCGCCGTGGTGGGCGGCGACGGCCAGAGCCGGGCGGTTCCCCGGGCTTGCCTGCCGTCCGGCGGGTCCCTCGCGGTCCGGGCGGGCAGGCGGCTCGGCCGGTGCCCCGCTGACGGACCCCGGCCGGGTAGCGGGTGGTCGGGGCGCGGGAAAGGAGGCAGCGACGGCCAGAGCCGGGCGGTTCCCCGGGCCTGTTTGCCGTCCGCCGGGTTCCTCGTGGTCCGGGTGGGCGGCGGCTCGGCCGGTGCCCCGCTGACGGGCCCCGGCCGGGCGGCGAGGCGAGGGGGCGTCCTTGTCGATCTCGGGGAACTCGGGGTTGAAACGGACATCTTAAGAACGGGGTCCCCGAGATCATCGCGGAGGGGGCCGACCGGGGGGCGCATACCGGGCATGCCGGGCGCGGCGGGGAGGGGGGCGGCGATGCCGCATGGCGGAATGGACGCTTCTCGCGTGATCGGGTGGCGGATCCGCCACGCGGGACGGGCCCGGGCCGCCCGTAGAGTCCGGAAGGCCGGTTCCGGTCCGGCCCCTACCTGCCCGGCGTCCGGTTTGCCTGGTTCTCGGGGCGCCGAGACCCCTCCCGCGCCCTGATCGACGCCCGGTGCGGCGGCGCGGGCGTCGGGGGAGTGCGGTCATCGCGATTCCAGAACACGTTCTGCCTCCAGAAGGGCCCCAAACGGCACACCGGGATCGTTTGAGGCCCTCTTTGTCACTGCGTGTAGCCGATATCGGCCCGGAGTGGACCCCGGGCGCCCGACAGGGGGCCCCGAGCGCCGCGCGCCCGACCCGAACCATTCACCGGAAAACCCTGGATGGATACGAATCGGGCATTTCGTTTCCAGAACGTGTTCTGGAATCGCCGACTTCGCGCGCCCGGGGCCCTCGCGGGTGTCGCTGAGCGCGTTTCCCGGCCCCCTCACCCCTTAACGCGGAGTGTTCGCCCAGGTCAAGGCACTGCCGGGTTCGGCGCGGACCTGGCGGGGGCGGGTCCGGGCGTCGGAGAGGGTGGACCCCGGCCCGTGCGTGTCACCATGCGGGAGGTTCTCCGTCGAGGGGTGCACGTTGGTTGAGACCGAGCCCCGGGGCCTGGTCGCCGGGCGCATCCCGGCGCTCCCTCCCGCCCGGAGGGGTGGGGTGCAGGCCCTACGGCCGCCGGGAACGCGAAGAAGCGTCGCCTTCTGACTGTGCCGCCCACCTCCACCGCGACGGGCCGGACGGACCCGCCCCTCGCCGGTGCCGTCGGGTGGCCCGGGGCAGCGAGGGGGTGCTTCCACCACGCGATCACTCTCCAGGTGGTTCGTTCACCGCGCTCGATCGGCCAACGAGCGCGAAGGGGGCCGATGCGCCCGTCTTCTTCAGCCCTAAGCGGCCCTGGGTCATTTTGCGTGGCGGATTCGACTCGCCGCGCCCGGTATGCCTGGTATGCGCCGCCCGGTCGCCCTCCCCGCGATGATCTCGACGGAAGTGCTGTCATTCAGGCGGTTTTGGCAGCACTTCTGTCGAGATCATCGCGCCGCGCCTGACTGTGCGCAACCTCGGGGGTCCGGCTCCTGCGCGGGCGCGCCGCCGGTGGCGTGGACGCACCCGGCCTGACTCCCGGTAGGGGTAGGCTTCGCCGTCCTGTACCGCGTGACCAGAGGAGTCGATGCTCAGATGACGGCTGACCGGCCAGGGCCCGCACGGGACGACGTGCTCGGATACTTCGACACGCTGTCGAACCGGGGGCGGTGGGGTGACGACGACGAGCTCGGGACCCTGAACCTCATCACCGACGGCGTCCGTATGGCTGCGGCGCGGTCCGTGCGCCACGGCAGGAGCGTGTCGTGCGCGTGGGAGATCACCGCGCCGGAGGAGATGGAGCGCTCGACGACGGTGTGCCCGTGCGCGGCCGACATGCCGGGGGCCGAGGACATGCCGGTCCCCGGGTTCCGCGACGACCGGCGCTGGGGGTTCGCCAACGAGCAGGTCTCCCTGAACTGCCACGGGAACACCGTCACCCACATCGACGCGCCGTGCCACCTGATGTGGGACGGCGAGATGTACAACGGGCGGCCGCACACGTTCGTCGACGCCGAGACGGGGTCGGCGTGGGCGGCCGTCACGGCGGCGGCGAACGGGATCATCACGCGCGGCGTCCTGCTGGACGTCGCCGGGGCCCGCGGCGTGCCGTGGCTGGAACCGGGGCAGGGCGTGTTCCCCGAGGACCTCGAGGAGGCCGAGCGCCGCCAGGGCGTGCGGGTGCGGTCCGGCGACGCGGTGCTCCTGCGCACCGGCGGCGGCCGCGTGCGGCACCAGGGCGGTGCGGCCGGCGGCGTCACGCAGGCCGGGTGGCACGCCTCCTGCCTGCCATGGCTGCACGAACGGGAGGTGGCCCTGATCGGCGCCGACACCCCTCAGGACGTCCAGCCGTCGGGCTACGACGGCGTGCTGATGCCGGTCCACGCCGTGAGCCTGGTCGCGATGGGCCTGTGGATGCTCGACAACTGCGACCTGGAGGCCTGCAGGGCGGCGGCCGCCGAGCTCGGCCAGTGGGACTTCCACCTCTCGGTCGCGCCGGTCCGCTACGCCGGTGCGATCGGGAGCCCGGTCAATCCCATCGCCACGTTCTGACCGCGCCCGCAAGGGGCCAGGGGCATTGAGGATTGAGAGTGGCGGAACCGCCGCCTTCTGGCCCCTGAAGCGTCCTTGTTCACGGCGCCAGATGCCCGAACACCCGTTGAGTGTCCGGGAGGTCCGGAGTGTGGCTCCCACGGCCGCCACGCATGCGGCCCTGTTGTGCCGCCGCACCGCCGTCCCTACGCCGGGGGCGCCGTGCTGTCCCGCAGGACCACCTCGGCCCCCGCCGGGACCCTCCTCGGCTGGGCCGCGGGGGCCTCGGTCAGGGCAAGCCTCGCCGCCTCCTGGCCCATCCACTCCAGCGGCAGCCGCACCGTCGTCAGGGAGGGGATCAGGTCCCGCAGCGTCGGGATGTCGTCGAACCCCGCCACGGACAGGTCCTCCGGCACCCGAAGCCCCGCGTCGCGGAGGGCCGCTATCGCGCCCGTGGCCATCACGTCGTTCACCGCGAACAGGCACGTCGCGTCCGTCCCCGCCGCCAGCAGGCGCTGCGTGGAGGCGTACCCCCCGTCGCGGGTGAACGCCCCGTGCACCACGTCGTGGTAGGCGGGCTCGATCCCCGCCTCCGACAGCGCCCCGTGGAACCCGTCCAGGCGGTCGCGCGCCGTGCGCAGGTCCGGCGGCCCCGCCAGGACCGCGAACCGACGGTGCCCCATCGTGATCAACCGCCGCGCGAGGTCCGCCGCGCCCTCCCGGTTGGCCGGGACCACCGTGTCGGCGGGCAGCCCGCCCTGCGACACGCACGCCACCCGGCCGCCCTGGGCGGTGAACCGCTCGATCTCGGCCGCCAGGTTCCGGTTCCCCACCTCGTCCACCGTCCTGGTCCCCGCCAGCACCACGGCCTTGGCCCGGTGCGCCCGCAGCGTCGCCAGGATCTCGGTCTCCCGCTGCGGAGTGCGCCCCGTGGTGCCCAGCACCACCACCAGTCCCTCCTCCTCGGCGCGGCCGGTCACGCCCGACGCGATGCTGGAGAAGTACGGGTCGGCGATGTCGTGCACGATCAGCCCCACCAGCGAGCTGGAGTTGCGCGCCAGCGCCTGCGCCGAGGCGTTCGGCAGGTACCCCAGCTCGCCCGCGCTGGCCATCACCTTCTTGCGCAGCTTCTCGCCCACCTGCCGGGTGCTGCCGTTCAGCACCCGCGAAGCGGTCGCCAGCGATACCCCCGCATGCTGGGCGACCTGCTCCAATGTGACGTTCCCGCTGCTCTGGCTCTCCACTTGCGGTGTCCTCCCCGCCCCCCGGTTCACGAACGCTCACCGCCCGGCACGCGCCGCGGCGCGCGGAACCGCGCGCCGCGCCGGACGGAAAACATTTTCCTGGCTTTCCTAGGATCGTAGCCGCTCGCGCCAGGTGTGTCGGGGGGCCCATCCCAGCAGCCGCTGGGCCTGAGCGCTGGAGAACGCCGCCTGCCCGGGCGCCAGCGACGCCGCCGCGGCGGCGGTGCCCGGGTGGAAGCGCGGCAGCAGGTCCGAGAGCGGCCCCTCGGCCATCGGGTCCTCGGCGATGGCGTGCAGGACCCGCCCCTGCGCCGCCCCCGACCGGTCCTCGGCGATCAGCGCGAACAGCTCGGCGGCGTCCTCGGCGTCGATGTAGTTGAACAGCGACGCCGCCGCCAGCTCCGGGCGGGCCAGCCGCTCGGCCACCGTGTGCCCCTGCTGAGTGGGCGCCCCCTCCCACTCCTCGGGCGCGATGACGTACCCCGGGCGCACCGCGGTGAACACGCACCCGCCGTCGGACGTGCGGGCCAGCGTGCGCACCGCCTCCTCGATGACCGCCTTGCTCAGCCCGTAGGCGTGCACCGGCGCCACCGGGTGCCCCTCATCGAGCGGCAGCCGCTCGGGCGTCCAGTCCGCGGACCCGTACCCGAACACCGTGGGGGAGGAGGCGGCCGCCACGGAGTGGGCCCCGTGCGCGCGGGCGTCGTCCAGCACCCCCCAAGCCAGCCGGGCGTTGACCGCCACCGTCTCGGCGCCCGGCCGGGCGTGCGGCACCGCGATCCCCGCCAAGTGCGCCACCGCCTCGGGCCGGACGTCGGCGAACACCTGGGCCCGCGCCTCGTCGTCCAGCAGGTCGGCCTTCCGGAACTCCACCCCGGGCCGCTCCGGACCGGGGAAGGCGTCCACCGACGTCACCTCGTGGCCGCGCCGGGCGAACACCTCGACCACGCTCCGGCCCAGACGCCCGGACCCTCCGGTGACCAGCACGCGCATTCCAAGAACCGCCTTTCGTGTTGTGCAGGGGGAAGAGGAGAGGAGTGGGGGAAGGGCAGGGGAGTGGGGGAAGGGCAGGGGAGTGGGAGAAGAGCAGGGGGAGGGAGCGGGGAAAGGGAAAGCGCAGGAAAGGAAAGGGGCTTTCCCCGCCCCGGCTCCGGGCCGCCTACTCCGGCAGGTCCGCCACCAGGCGCCCCGCCTGCCCGGGGGACAGGTGCCCGTCGGCCACCACGACCGCCCAACCGCGCTCCACCACGGACCCGTCCGCGACGCGCAGCACCTGGTCCCAGGCCAGCGACGTGCCGACCCCCGGGTACTCGGCGGCGCGGATGAACCACGGGTCGCGTTCGGCCCCCGTCTGCGCGAACACCAGCGTCCAGGGGCCCCCGGCCGGGGCCGTCCCCGCCAGTGCCACCCACTCCGCCCGCGACCCGTGCAGCTCCGGCTCGCCCCCGGGCTCGGAGCCGAAGCACTCCGGCGCCTCGTCGGCGATCGGCGCCCGCCAGAACAGGCCCCCGTACCCCGCCCCCGGCCGCCCCTTGGTCGCCGGGCTCCCGATGGCCAGCCCCCGGCCCGCCGTGTTGCGCAGCCGCGTCCCCGTCCGGAGCACCCACGCCCCGTCCGCCGCCGGCGCGGCCGAGACCGTGCGCTCCTCGCGCAGCAGCTCCCCGCCGTCCGGACCGGTCCACGACAGCTCCTCCACCCGGCGGTCCGGCGCCTCCTCCAGCCACCGCACGTGCTCCTGGCGGCCGTGGTTGTCGAGCATCACCGACCCCCGGTCCGGGGTGAAGGTGCGCCCGCCCCAGAAGCTGGAGCCGTCGACGTCGGCCACCGTCACCCCCGTCCCCAGATGGTGCCGGTGGTCGTCGGGGAACACCTCGGTCACGGCGGTCCCGCCCAGGGTGCGCACCGGGTGCAGGTAGGCCCGGGGGGAGAGCCCGGGGGCGACGTCGGCGCCCGACCGCAGCTCGGCCACGGGCAGCCCGGCCACGTTCAGCGCCGGGACCGGCCGGTCGGGCCGGGCGGCCCCCGGCCCGCCGCGCCCCTGCCGCTCGCTCTGCGGAGTCGTCACGTCCGGCCGCCTTTCCCGGCGGCCCACGGCGCGCCGATCTCGGAGAACAGGGCCACCCGCTCGGCGCTGGCGAAGACCGCCGCGTCCACGCCGCGCACCGTGCGCCGCAGCCCCTCGTCGGTCAGTGCGGCCTCCTGCGCCTCCGCGGGGACCGGCTCGGGGTCCGGGGCGGTGCGCACCGCCTCCAGCACCCCCATGAACCCGGCCACCGCCTTGGGCGGCACCAGCAGCCGCGCGCCCCCGTCGGCATGGTCGAGCAGGTTCTCCAGCAGGTCGGTGCGCGGGTGCACCGACACCCGCTCCTCCCGCCCGCGCCGCAGCGCCAC
Source organism: Nocardiopsis suaedae (assembly GCF_027706745.1). Taxonomy (GTDB): domain Bacteria; phylum Actinomycetota; class Actinomycetes; order Streptosporangiales; family Streptosporangiaceae; genus Nocardiopsis_A; species Nocardiopsis_A suaedae. Next base: position 7,555 of record NZ_JAQFWP010000046.1, read on the forward strand.
CCGGTCGCGGGTGTACTCCAGCACGATGCTCCCCTCGGAGCCGTGCACCGTGATGAACGGGTCGCGCGCCTGCTCGGCGCAGAGCGTCACCGCCACCGACACCGGCGGACCGCCGCGGGTGCGCACCCGCACGCACGAGGTGTCGTCGGCCTCGATCGGGTGCGCGTGGAAGAGCTCGGCCTCCACCCCCTCGGGCGGGGTCCGGTCGGCACCGGCCACGGCCAGGGCGGTCGCCACCGCGTGCGCGAAGGGGTTGGTCAGCGCCCCGTCGACCACGTCGCGCCCGTCCAGCCGTCGGCGGCCCGCCCAGTCCGCACGCGCGTAGTAGGCCGAGGTGCGCACCCAGGTCCCGGCGGCGCCGATGCCGCGCACCTCGCCGACGGCCCCCTCGGCGACCATCCGGCGCACCGCCGCCACGGCGGCCGACCCCAGGCTCTGGAACCCGATCTGGCAGGCCGGCCCGGCCGCGTCGGACGCGGCGCACAGGGCGTCGAACTCGGCGGCGCTGGGCGCGGGCGGCTTCTCCAGCAGGACGTGGGCCCCGTGCTCCAGGGCCGTGCGGGCCAGCGGCAGGTGCGTGTGGATCGGGGTGGCGAGCACCGCCGCCCGGGCGCCGGTGCGCTCGATCAGGCCGCCCAGGTCGTCGGAGACCGGCACCGGCCCCAGCCCCTCCAGCGCGCCGTCGGCGAGCGCGGCCCGCTCGCACACGCCCACCAGGCGCACCCGGCCCGCGTCGCTGAGCCGGCGCAGGTTGCGCAGGTGGGAGCGGCCGTGGCCGTTGGCCCCGGCGAGCACCACCGGGACGGGGCCGGCCGGGGCGGCGGGACCGGTGGGCACGGGGTCCTCCACAGGGGTCGGAAAGCGTTTGCTCAATTTAGGCGCCCCCTTCTCCGCGGTCAACGCCGCCTCGGCAGCAGGTCGGCGGGGAGCAGGCCGTCGATCCGCTCCGGCGCCCCCGAGGCCATCGAGGCGTTGGCCGCCAGCCCGGTCAGCAGCGCGTTGGCGCCGTCGGCGTCGTCCGGGCGGATCCCGTCGTCGCCCCCGCCGAACAGCGAGTCGAGCATGCGCACGTCGCCGCCGCCGTGCGTGCCCTCGCCCACCTCCACCGGGACCTCCTCCGCGGGCCGCCAGTGGTTGCGCAGCACCAGCCGGGAGACGGTGGACTCCTTGGGCGCGGGCATCCCCCGCACCGGCGCGGCCCCGTCCCCGGGCGGCGGGGTGGAGGGCACCTCGGTCACATCGAGCTCCAGGCGGCCCTTGCTGCCGGTGAAGGCGACGCGGTAGCCCTCCCACGGCGAGTACGCCGCCAGGTGGTAGCTGAGCCGCACGCCGGTGTCGTAGCGCACCAGCACCGACATGTCGTCCTCGATGGTGATGCCGGGCCCGAACACGTTGAGGTCGCGCCGGTAGCCGTCCTCGTGCTCGGCGTCCAGGTAGAGCGAGGTCAGGTCCGGGCTGTCGGCCATGTGCAGCGCGAACGGGTCGCCCTGGGCGTCGGGGGCGCTGTGCACGCGCTCGTACCCGGACGCCAGCCCGTGCCTCCGGCCGTTCTCCTCGCCGTAGAAGAACAGTCCGCCCCAGGCGAAGACCTCCTCCGGGCGGGCCCCGGTCCACCAGTTGACCAGGTCGAAGTGGTGTGAGGCCTTGTGCACCAGCAGCCCGCCGGACTGGCGCTTGTCGCGGTGCCAGCGGCGGAAGTAGTCGGCGCCGTGGCGCAGGTCGAGCAGCCACTCGAAGTGCACCGACCCGATCTCGCCGATCGCCCCGCCGCGGAGCATCCGGTGCACCTGCCGGTGGACGGGGTTGTAGCGGTAGTTGAATCCGACCGTGACGCGGCGCCCGGTGGCCCGGCGGGCCTCGGCGATGCGGCGGCACCCGTCGAGGTCGGCGGTCATGGGCTTCTCGGTGATCGCGTCGCACCCGGCCTCGAGGGCCGCGACGACGTAGTCGGCGTGCAGCCGGTCGACGGTGCACACGATCACCTCGTCCACCCGGTGCTCGGCGAGCATCGCCGCGAACTGCTCGGGCGGGTGCGTCGCCGCCTCGGGGGCGCCCTCCTCGGCCAGGATCGCGTTGTGCACCGCCATGCGGGTGCGGTTGGGGTCGCACAGCGCCACGAGCCGCCCCTGGCGGGCGTGGGTGGTGGCGAGGGCGTAGGTGTACATCCGGGCCCGGGATCCGGTGCCGACGAGGGCATAGCGTCTGGGCCCCTGCTGCTGCGCTGGATCGTTCACGCCCCTGACGGTAAACGCTTTCCGGAGTTTTGGCCAGAGGGGGTCGACGCGGCCGGTGGCGGGAACCGCGTGGCCAGGGTGGCCAGCGGGGGTGAACCGTTGACACCCCTGTAACGCGGTGCTAAAAACGGAGCATTCTATTCCATGGATAGCGCTTACCAAGGCATTCGCCCCCATGGCGGGGTGTGGCCTCGCACACGCTCCGCCGGGGGGCGACGACCCCCGGACCGACGAGATTGGCGGTCGCGAAACATGAGCGCAGAAAGCGGATTCCGGCGCTCCCCCGCGGGGGGAGGTGGGCTCCGGTGACCGCGGTCCTCAACAACCGCCCCGCCGCCGACGCCGACAGCGGCGGGACCGCCGGGACCGGCGGCCCCCACCGCCGCCGGAAGCCGGGCCGCGCGGCGGCCGCGCGGCGGCGCAGGGAGACCCTGGCCGCCTACGGCTTCCTCGCCCCCTGGTTCCTGGGGCTCGGGCTGATCACCATCGGCCCGATCATCGCCTCGCTGTACTTCTCCTTCACCGACTACAGCCTCATCGGCGGCGCCGACTGGGTCGGGCTGGAGAACTACCGCCGGATGCTGGACGACCCCCGCCTGCACCAGTCCCTGGCGGTCACCTTCAAGTACGTCTTCATCTCGGTGCCGCTCCAGCTCGCCATGGCGCTCGCCCTGGCCATGGTGCTGGACCGGGGCGTGCGCGGCCTGCCGCTCTACCGGTCGGTCTACTACCTGCCCTCACTGCTGGGCGGCAGCGTGGCCGTGGCCATCCTGTGGCGCCGCATCTTCGGCGCCAACGGGCTCATCAACCAGCTCCTGGAGTCGGCCGGCGGCCTGATCGGCCTCAGCCCCACCCTGCCCGGCTGGGTCTCGGACCCCGAATACGCGCTGGGCACCCTGATCATCCTGAACGTGTGGACCTTCGGCGCGCCCATGGTCATCTTCCTGGCCGGGCTCCGCCAGATCCCCCGCATGTACTACGAGGCCGCCCAGGTGGACGGCGCCGGGCCGGCCCGCCGGTTCTGGTCGGTCACCGTCCCGCTGCTCACCCCGATCATCTTCTTCAACCTCGTGCTGCAGATGATCAACGCCTTCCAGACCTTCACCCAGGCGTTCATCGTCAGCGGCGGCACCGGGGGTCCGTCGGACTCGACCCTGTTCTACACGCTCTACCTGTACCAGCAGGGGTTCGGCTCGTTCGAGATGGGCTACGCCTCGGCGATGGCCTGGCTCCTCCTCATGATCATCGGAGGGTTCACCGCGGTGAACTTCCTCGCGTCCAAGTACTGGGTCTTCTATGGCGATTGACGAGACGGGCACGCGCGCCCGGGTGCGCGACGGGCGCGGCGACCGGGACGACGAGCGCGCGCGGCGCCGCGAGGCGGCCGAGCGGAGCGAGCGCATCCGCAAGTTCTTCATCCACGCGGGGCTGATCGTCTTCGGGCTGGTCATGCTCTACCCGCTGCTGTGGATGGTGGCCAGCTCCTTCAAACCGACCGACGCGATCTTCCGCGACCCGGGGCTGTGGCCCGGGGCCGACTTCACCGGCGGGAACTATCCCGAGGGCTGGACGTCCCTGGAGTTCCCGTTCCACCACTACATCATCAACTCGGTGATCGTGGTGGGCGCCTCGGTCGTGGGCAACCTGATCGGCTGCTCGATGGCGGCCTATGCCTTCGCCCGGCTGGAGTTCTTCGGCAAGAAGCTGTTCTTCGCCGTCATGCTGATGACGATCATGCTGCCGGTGCACGTGGTGATCGTCCCGCAGTACATCCTGTTCTCCAACCTGGGCTGGATCAACACGTTCCTGCCGCTGATCGTGCCCAAGCTGCTGGCCACCGACGGGTTCTTCATCTTCCTGATGGTGCAGTTCATCCGGGGCCTGCCGCGGGACCTGGACGAGGCGGCGCGCATCGACGGCTGCGGCCACGTGCGCATCTTCTGGCGGATCATCATGCCGCTGAGCCTGCCCGCGCTGGCCACCACCGCGATCTTCACCTTCATCTGGACCTGGAACGACTTCTTCGCCCAGCTGATCTTCCTGACCTCGCCGGACATGTACACGGTGCCGGTGGCGCTGCGCACGTTCGTCGACTCCACCACCCAGACCTCCTGGGGGCCGCTGCTGGCGATGTCGGTCGTCGCCCTCGGCCCGGTCTTCGGGTTCTTCCTCGCCGGTCAGCGGTACCTCGTCCGGGGCATCGCCACGACCGGGATCAAGTAGTCCCCCACGTCCGAAGGGATCCCCCCGACATGGCAGCACGCAAGCGCGGAGCACCCCCTGCCCGCAGAACGCTCGCCGTCCCCGCCGCGGCCGCGGCCGCCGCCCTGCTGGCCGCCGGGTGCGGCGGCGGTGGCGCCGACGGCGACGTCGAGATCCGGTTCTCCTGGTGGGGCTCGGACAGCCGGCACGAGGCCACCCAGGAGGTCATCGACCTCTTCGAGGAGCGCAACCCCGGCATCACCGTCACCGCCGACTACACCGACTGGGACGGCTACTGGGACAAGCTGGCCACCAGCACCGCGGCCGACGACATGCCCGACGTGGTCACCATGGAGGAGCGCTACCTGCGCGAGTACTCCGACCGCGGGGCCCTCGCCGACCTCAACGGGCTGGAGGCCCTGGACACCTCGAACGTCGACGAGCTGGTGGCCTCCTCGGGCGACGTCGAGGGCGAGAAGTTCGGCGTGGCGACCGGCGTCAACGTGTTCTCCGTGATGGCCGACCCGGCCCAGTTCGAGGCGGCGGGCGTGGAGGTGCCCGACGACGAGACGTGGACGTGGGAAGAGTACGTCGAGACCGCGGCCGAGATCACCGAGGCCAGCGGCGGCGACATCTACGGCTCGCAGAGCATGGGCTACAACGAGAACTCCTTCAGGATCTACGCCCGGCAGCACGGGGAGTCCTTCTACGCCGAGGACGGCAGCCTCGGGTTCAGCAAGGAGACCCTGGTGGAGTGGTTCGGCCTGGTCGCCGAGATGCAGGAGAAGGAGGCCCAGCCCACCGCCGCCGAGAGCGTGGAGATCGAGGCCGGCGGCCCCGACCAGTCGGTGCTCTCCACCGGTTCGGGGGCCATGGCCCACTTCTGGTCCAACCAGCTGGCCGCCATCTCCGGAGCCGCCAAGGGCGACGTGGAGCTGCTGCGCTACCCCGGTGAGTCCGAGTTCGAGCGCACCGGCATGTACTTCAAGCCGGCCATGTACTACTCGGTCTCGGCCGGGACCGAGCACCCGGAGGAGGCGGCGAAGTTCGTCGACTTCCTGCTCAACGACGTGGACGCGGGCCGGATCATCCTCGCCGACCGCGGCCTTCCCGCCAACACCGAGGTGCGCTCGGCGATCGTGGAGGACCTGGACGAGGCCGGGACCCGCTCGGCCGACTTCGTCGAGGAGCTGCGCCCGGACATCGTGGACGGCCCGCCCCCGCCGCCGATCGGCGCCGGCGACGTCGTGGAGATCACCAAGCGCGTCACCGACGACGTGCAGTTCGGCGAGATCACCCCGGAGGAGGCGGCCGACCGCTTCATCGAGGAGGTCGAGGCGGCCACGCAGCAGTAGGGCGCCGGTGCGGCCCGGGCGGCCGGGGGCGGGGGAGGCCCGCCCCCGGCCGCTCTCCGTTCGGACCCCGATCCGGGCCTCAGCCCAGCGCGACCGCGACCACCTGGGTGACCTGCCCGGAGGAGAAGTTGTCGTCGGAGACGAGCACGAGGGTGCGGCGGCCGTCGTCCAGCCGCGGCCCCCAGGCCATGCCCTCGACGTTGTCGACGTGCTCCGGGCCCAGCCCGCCGAGGTCGAACACCGGCTCCTTGTCGGCCATGAGCCGGTGGTCCGGGCCGGCGGGCAGCTCCCGCACCCACGACACGTCGGGGGCCGCGCCGAGGTCGGTCCGGTACACCCGCACGCTGTTGCCGACCCCGTGGACGTAGTCGCGCTCCAGCACCAGGAACTCCCCGGGGGACTCGGGGTCCTCCAGGATCGAGGTCACCCCGTTCTCGGCGTGCCCGCCGGCCGGGTCGGGCTCGGCGGAGGCCGGGTCGGCGGGGTAGGCGTGCTGGGAGAGCAGGCGGCCGCGGCGGTCGGTGACGGTGATGCGCACCGGCGCCCCCTCGTCCGGCGAGGTGCGTGGGCCGTCCTGGAACAGCGGTCCCTCCATGGCGGTGACGACGGTCCCGTCGGAGGCCAGGTCCATGCCCTCGAAGGTCAGGTTGGCGCGCGGCCCGGTCTCGTGGCGGCTCATCCGCAGCCGGGGGTGGGCCGGGTGGAGCGCGCGCCGGGTGCGCCCGTCGGCGCCGGCCGCACGGACCTGCGGGTGGCGGAGGACGGGGCGGCCGTCCCCGACGCGGCGGTCGCCCTCGGTGGTCCACCACACCTGCCCGGTGGCCGGGTCGATCCGCACCGACTCGGGGTCGACGGTCTGCTCCGCGTAGGGCCGGCCGGAGCGGTCCCGCAGCGTGGTGGTGCCGGTGAGCGCGACGCCGTGCACACCGTCGGCGTCCACGTCGATCCGGGCGGTGTAGAAGCGGGCGGGGGCGTGGTCCGACCGGTCGTCGCTGATCAGGACGTAGTCGCCGGTGCGGGGGTCGCGGTCGATGCCGGACAGCCCGCCGACGGGGGTGCCCTGGAAGCGGGTGCCGTGCTCGATGACCGCCGACCCGAGCAGCTCGGCGGCGGGGGAGGCGTGGGCGGGGGAGACGGGGCAGAGCGCGAGGGCGGCCGCTGCGGTGGCGGCCGTGGCGGCGGCGGTGTACCTCTTCACGCTCCGGCACATTAGGGCGCACCGGCCACGCGGGGGTGAGCGCCCGGTGGCCGGATCGTGCCGCCGGGGCGACCGGTAGGGGTCCCGCCCGGGGGTACGGGCACGGACCGGGTAGGGGTCGGGTGAGAGGAAGGAGTCCACCATGCAGCCTCCTTCGGGAAGCCCTCCGGACCGGTATCCTCCTTCGCCCCCGCCCGCGCAGGGGCCGTACCGCCCGCCCGGCACCGTCACCGCGGTGCGGGTGCTGCTGATCATCGGCGCCGTCGTCGGTCTGCTGCTCGGCCTGCTGATGGCGGTCGCCGTGGTCATGCTGCCGATGGCGGCGGACATGCCCGAGGCGCAGAGGGTCTTCGAGCGACAGGGGGTCGACCCCGACACGGTCCTGGGAGCGGTGGTGATCGGGCTGGCCGAGTCCCTCGCCTACGGGGCCGTCGCACTGGTCCTGGCGCTCGTGATCGGGCGCCGCTCCACGCCCGTGTTCTGGGCGGCGGTGGCGTTCTTCGCGCTGGCGGCGGTCTACTCCGTGGGTTCCATGCTGCTGGTCGGGGAACTGTTCGCCAACGCGGTGTCGCTGCTGTTCAACGCGGCGGCGCTGGTGTTGTTGTCCCTCCCGGCCTCGCGTGCGCACTATGGAGTGGGCACCTGAACACACGGGGACGGTGGTCGCGATGATGATGGTCCTGGGCCTGATCGTGGTCGCCGCCATGGCGGCGACGATGGCCTGGCTGGTCGCGATGGCCGTCTACGGAGGGCGCGGTCCGGACAGGCCCGTCGTGCTCTCCGAGGAAGCCGGGCGTCTGGATCCCGCCTTGGACGAATTGCGCCACCGCTACGCGCGCGGAGAGATCGGCCGCGAGGAATACCTCCAACGCAAGATCGACCTGGAGACCGACTGGGACTGAGGCCGGAGCCGGGCACCCGCGCCAGTGGGGCGGCGGCGTTCGCAGGTGGCGCTCTCCGCTAGATATGGGGGATGCACACCACCATCGGCTGGGACACATGCGTCGCCGAAGAGGGATGCCGCGGTATCCAGGTCGCCGGGACGGAGACCTGCCTCGCGCACCTGGGTCCCGATGCTCTGGAGGCGTTCCTCGCGGGTCTGGGGCCGGGGAGCGACCTGAACCTGTCGGGGACCACGATCAGCTCCGGGCTCCTGGAACGGCTGCTCGACGCTCTGAGGGACGAGGACGGCAGAAAGGTCCTCGGGCAGGCGCGGTTCACCGACGCGACCTTCGAAGGGGGCGTCGCGTTCGGGGACACGCACTTCACGGGTCACGCCTGGTTCGTAGGCGCGCACTTCGAGCGCAAGGCCGGTTTCCGGGGCGCGAGCTTCGAGGGCGTCACCGAGTTCAGGAACACGCGTTTCGGAGACGAAGCCTGGTTCATGGGCGCGAGCTTCGAGTACAACGCCGACTTCATGGAGGCGCTTTTCGACGCGGAAGCCTGGTTCATGCGTGCGCATTTCGAGGGCGACGCGTGGTTCGCGGGTGTGCACTTCAGCGGCGACGCCGGGTTCGGGGGCGCGTACATCCGGCGCAACGCCCTGTTCGGTGGTGCGCGCTTCGACGGAGGCACCGGGTTCGGGGACGCCTACATCGGGGAATCCGCCGACTTCGGCAAGGCACGGTTCCACGGGTCGACCCCCCTCACCGTCGTCGCCGCCGAACAGGTGGACCTCTCCCGCGCAGAGTTCTCCTCGCCCGCTGATCTGGAGATCGATGCCGCCGGAATCGACCTGAGACGGGCGGGCTTCCCTGCGGGGGTGCGGCTGGAACTCCGGCGCGCCGCCGTCGACATGGAGGGGGCCCGGATCGAAGGACCCTCGACGCTCTCGGGTGCGTTCCTCCCCACGGCCGGGGAAGGGGACGAGGCTCCCACCGGCGGGCCGGTCCCCCCAGGACGCGGTCCGCGGCTTCTGGATCCCCCGGACGCCTCCGAGGCATCGACGCCGAGGCGGTCCTGGATGCCGACGGTGGTGTCTCTGCGAGGTGTGGACTGCACGAACCTGATGCTCAACGACGTGGACCTGTCCTCGTGCCGCTTCGCCGGGGCGATGAACGTGGCCGCGCTCGGCCTGCAGGGCCAGTGCGTGTTCGCCCGTCCGCCCAGGTCGCGCGGCGGCGGGTTCGGCCGGGCGGTGCGGTGGTCGCGGCGCCGCGTTCTGGCCGAGGAGCGTGAGTGGCGCACCATCATGGGCCATCGCGGCTGGGTGGAGGACCCTGACGAGGCCGAGTACCTCGCCGGCCTGGAGCGCCCCGAGGTGTCGGCCGAGCGGATGGCCGACCTCTACCGGAGCCTGCGCCGCGCCCTGGAGGAGAACGCCGACCAGCCCGGGGCCGCCGACTTCTACTACGGCGAGATGCTCTTTCGCGCCCGCGCCGTCTCCACCCCGCCCGCCGAGCGGGCGATCCTGTGGGCCTACTGGGCGTTCTCCGGGTTCGGGCTGCGCGCCTTGCGCTCGCTCGCGGCCCTCGCGGTCCTGGTGGCGGTGACCACGGCGGTGCTGGCCGGGTGGGGGATACCGGCCGAGGGGCCCCAACAGCAGGTGGCGTTCACGCTGCCGCCCGGCGCGAGCGGCGGGCAGGTGACGGCCGAGGTCGACAAGCCGCCGTCGGATCTCCCGAATGCGGAGGACCGGTGGACGGGCGACCGCTTGGAGAAGGCCGCACGGATCGCAATGGGGGCGGTCGTCTTCCGCGACAGCGGCAAGGAGCTGACGGATGTGGGGGCCTGGACGGTGGTGGTGTCCCGGTTCACGGGCCCGGTGCTGCTGGCACTCGCGGTCTTGGCGGTGCGCAACCGGGTGAAGCGGTGATCGGTTCTCTCCGTGGCTCCGGCTGTACCCGGGACCAGGGGGCATGAGTAGGCGTACTCATGTCCGGGGCCCAAGGACTACGGCACCCTCGCGGCATGGACACACCCTCCGAAGACCGTGCCGACCCCGAGTACGACCCGAAGTGGAATTACATACCTGTCGTCTCCCTGGTGGCGGCGATCATCGGTGCCGTTCCCGTCTGGGGCGTCGTCATGCTGGGGCAGTTCGAGTTCGTCGCCTGCCCCATGAGCCTCACCGGGACGTGTGCTGAGGAGACCGTCTACTGGTCCGCCGCGGCCTTGTCGGGCATAGCGGCCCTGGTGTGCGCGGTCCTCACCTGGCCCTGGCCCCGGCGCCGCCGGATGCGGCCCGTCCGCCTGGCCTTCCTCATCGGTGAGCTGGCCGGGGCGTGCGCGGCCGTACTGCTCATCTTCACCATGCCCTAGAGGCCCTCCGGGACTCGGAAGCCGGAGGCGGCCCCCGCTCCCGGGGCCGCCTCCGAGGCCGCGGGCGTCAGCCGGTGATGCTCTCCTTGCCGTTCTCGATGTGGCCGGACAGGCGGCGGTGGAATGTGTCGTCCCCTTCGACCGCCACGGTCAGGTCGTACCACCCCTCGGTAGGGGCGGTCGGCCAGTTCTCCGTGTGCTCGGCGCCCGGGGCCACCCGCACCGTCTTCGCCGGCTTGCCCTTCTCCTCCGTGTACGCGTTCGGGGTGATCGTGAACTCCAGTTCGGCGTCCCCGCTGTTCGCCAGGGTGATGCCCAGCCTCCGGCCCTTCGCGTCGACCCCGGTGCGAACCCCGGCCGACGATCCCGGGGCGTCACCCGCCGCCGTCCCGGCGAACTCGCGGCGGAAACCGTTCGGCCCGACCACGGTGAAGTCGTAGCCGTCACCGGGGACCGGCACCGTCCACCCCTCGCCCTCGGCGTCCGGGGCGATGTCGCGGTGCTGCGGGATGTCGAACTCCCCCTGGTACGGGAACAGGGCCAGGTGGGTGCTGGACGTGCCCCCGTTGGACGCCGCCAGCGCCACCTCCCGCGCCTCCGGGTCGAAGTCCCCGTGCAGGTCGGGCTGGTACGGCAGCGGGCGGGCCGGGCGCGTTCCGGACTCCTGCTCGGGGACCCGCCCCTCGGCCGGGGGCTGCGGCCGCCAGCGCCCGGTGAACTCGGGGATCTCTCCGGGCTCGGCGACCCCCGGCTGCGGCCGCCCGCGCGAGAAGTCGAACGCGCCGGTCAGGTCGCCGCAGACGGTGCGCCGCCACTCGGTGATCGCGGGCGCGCCGACCCCGGTCAGCCGCTCGAGGAACCGCACCTGGGAGGTGTGGTCGAAGACCTCCGAGCAGACGTGGCCGCCCACCGTCCACGGGGAGACGACCAGCAACGGAACGCGCATGCCCAGCCCGGTGGGCGCGCCCTGCCACCGCTCCGCCTCCGCCTCCGGCGGCGGCACGGGCGGCGGCACGTGGTCGAAGAACCCGTCGTTCTCGTCGAAGGAGATGATGACGGCGGTCTTCCTCCACACCTCGGGCGAGGACGCCAGCGCGTCGAGCACCTTGTAGGTGACGGTGGCGCTGTGCACCGGCGACGAGACGCTCGGGTGCTCGGAGTCCTCGGAGCTGGGGACCAGGTAGCTGACCCGGGGCAGCCGCCCCGCCTCGACGTCGGCGCGGAAGGCGTCGGCGAGCGACCCGGGGCGCCCGCGGCGCAGCCCCCGCTCGTACAGCTCCCGCTCGTCCTCGGACAGCGCCGCGACGCCCTCCTCCAGCAGGGCCAGCCGCTGCTCCCGCTCCTCCTCGGGCAGGTCGGCCACCTCGCCGTAGAACTCGGTGAGGCCGCTGTAGTCGCCCGCCTTCGACAGGGCCTTGCGCGCGACGGCCTTGAAGGAGGCGAAGAAGTCGAGGTTGTTGTCGGTGAAGTTGTCCCACTCCTGGTAGACGCGCCAGCTCACGCCCGCCTTCTGCAGGTGCTCGGGATAGGTCGTCCAGTCGTACCCGGGGTGCCGCCCCTCGTCGTAGGCGTCGTTGCCGACCACGCGCCGCCCGTCGGCCTCGAACCCGGTCCACCCGCTCACCCAGTGGTTGCGGTTGGGGCTGGTCGAGGTGTGGATCGAGGAGAAGTAGGCGTCGCACACGGTGAAGGTGTCGGCCAGCTCGAACTGGAAGGGGATGTCGGCGCGGTCGTAGTGGGCCATGGTGGCGGGGGTCTTGGCGCCGATCCAGCCGTCCATCCACCCGTCGTTCCAGGCCGCCCGGCCCCCGTCCCAGGAGTGGTCGAGGGCGCCGACGTACTGCAGGTCCTCTTTCTGGCGCTCGGCGGCCGCACGCACCGAGAACGGCGGCACCGGCGCCCCCTCCGCCCCCTGCTCGAACACGCTCCGCCCGTCGCGCAGCCGCACCGCGTTGCGGTCGCCGAAGCCCCGGACGCCCTGCAGCGTGCCGAAGTAGTGGTCGAACGACCGGTTCTCCTGCATGAGCAGTACGACGTGCTCGACCGCGTCGAGCCCGCCCCCGGGCGCCGGCTCGGCGAGCGCGGCGCGCAGCGAGGGCGGCAGCAGCGACGCCGCTGCCGCCCCCGCCGCCCCGGCGGCTCCCGCCTGCAGCAGTCTCCGCCGAGAGATGTCCAGGGTCATGGGGATTCTCCTTCCGCTCCACCGCACCGGCACGACCATTGCGCCCCGGCGGCCCCGAAGCCAGGGCCCAGGCGACGCTAAGGAGCAGGGGAGACGCGGAAGCGACTCTCGGGTGGAAACCAGGAGAATTCCGTCAGGGGGTGTGCCCCTCCGGCACCGTCGGCGGGGCCGCCGGTGTCACCCCCAGCGGCTGGTGATCGGTAGGCGGCGGTCCCGGCCCAGGGCGCGCTTGGTGATCTTGGGCCCCGGGGGATAGGCGCGGCGCCGGTGCTCGGCGCGGTCGACGAGCCGGACGGCCCGGCGGACGAGGCCGGGGGCGAACCCGTCGGCGGCCAGGTCGTGGACGCCCTTGTCGGTGCCGATGTAGGCCTCCAGGAGCGCGTCGAGCACCCGGGGGTCCGCGTCCGCAGCGGCGTCGGCCGCGCCGCCGTCCACGGCGGCGGGCACCCCGTCCGGGGTGAGGCATTCGGCGGGTACCGGGTCGGGCGCGCCCTCGGAGGCCGCGCGGGCGTTGCGCCACCGCGCCAGGTCCTCCACCAGGGTCCGCCAGCAGTCGCGCAGCGGGGCGAACGCGCCCGCGTGGTCACCGTGGAGCGCGGCGGCGCCGATGGCCAGGGCCGTCTTGTCGCCCGTGGCCAGCACCAGGTGCCCCTCCTGCCGGGACAGCGCGGCCACCAGCCCGCCCCGGGCCTGCGCCCCCAGCGCCGCCGCGTCCGAGGAGGAGCCGACGGCCGCGCCGTAGGCGTCCACCAGCCCCTGCACCGACCGCACCCGGACGGCCAGCCCCTGGGCGGCGGCGGCCTTCTCGGCGGCGTTCAGCGCCTCCTCCCGGGCTCCGGGGCCGGGCATCACCAGCGCGTGCACGCGGTCGGCCCCCACCGCGTCCGCGGCGATCGCCGCGGTGAGCGCTGCACCCGCGCCGCCGTCCGCGCCCACCGCCACCGAGGCGAAGCCGTTCTTGTGCACGTGGTCGCGCACGGCCGCGACCAGCGCCCGGTAGACCTCGCCGGTGTCGTTCAGCGGGTCCGGGCACGGGGTCAGCACCGGCGCCCGCGCGGGGGCCGGTGCGCCCGGCCGCCCGCCGACCGTGTGCCGGACGATGCGGAAGCCCCCGGCCTCCCCCGGCAGGTCCGCCTCGTCGGGGCCTTCGGGCAGTTCGATGTCGGTCGTGTGCAGCGACTCCTCGAACCGCGGCGCGCGGGACACCAGCTCACCGTGCGCGTCCACCACCAGGGAGTCGCCCTCGAAGACCAGGTCGTCCTGGCCGCCGGTCATGTTGACGTATCCGATGGCCGCGCCGGTCTCGCGGGCGCGGCGCCGGCACAGGTCCAGCCGCACGCCGCCCTTGCCCCGCTCGTAGGGGGAGCCGTTCAGCGTGATGAGCATGCCCGCCCGCGCGGCGCGGACCGCCGCGACCGGGCCGCCGTCCTGCCACAGGTCCTCGCAGACGGCGAAGGCGATGTCGGCGCCGTGCAGGCGGACCACGGGGAGCGTGTCGCCCGGGACGAAGTACCGGAACTCGTCGAAGACCCCGTAGTTGGGCAGGTGGTGTTTGGCCGAGACGAGCCGGACCGCGCCGCCGTGCAGCAGCGCCAGCGCGTTCTGCGGCGCGCCCGCGGGCTGGCCGAAGGGCGCGGACCCGCCGACCCGGCGGTCGAGGAAGCCCACGACCACCGGCAGGCGCCCCAGCCCGTCGGCGGCGAGCCGTTCGGCCAGCCGGTGCACGGCCTCGATGGAGGCGGCGACGAAGCCGTTGCGCAGGGCCAGGTCCTCGACCGAGTAGCCGGTCACGGCCATTTCCGGGAACACCGCGAGATGCGCGCCGTCGTCGGCGGCCCTGCGGGCGTAATCGGCGATGGCGCCGCAATTTCCTTCCAGATCCCCCACGGTGGGATTGATCTGGGCGAGTGCTATCCGAAGTTGTACCACGGCGGCGATCGTAGCGAATGGTTTAACACGGGCGAAACATGTTGCATCTGTGTTACATGGGATGATCCGGTCGTCTGCGATCGACGATCGTCGCAGGTCGACATGGGGTCAACGGTGTGATGCTCGTCACTGGAGAAGGTTTCCGTTAATTCTGTTTCCTTTTCTCTGGATGTTCCGTTGCCCTTGGATTTACGTGGAGTTAATGCACGGCAGCGCCGCCGTGCCGCGCTTTCTGGGGGGTTACCGACCGGTCCGTTTGGTGCTCTGTGCGCCGCCGCCGCGGCGTGTGGGAGGAACGTCCGCCTTCGTCGCCGATCTTGCAGGAACACCGAATTTGGCGTTACCTGTCCTGCGGCGCACGTCACATGCGCCTCCCAGGGCCCCTCCGATCCTCCGGTCGGTGGTCGGCCCTGCGCGTCCGGATGCGATGAACGACCCCGCGGCCCCGTGCACGGGCTTTGCGGTGGCCGTGGCGGGCGTGCGCGACGCACGCCCGCCACGGAAGGACAACGACGTCTCCACCGATGAAGGGAGCCCCCCAGTGGACGCCTTGGATGCCGAGGTCGTCGCGCTCAGCGACGCGTTCTGGGCCTACCTGCTGATCCCGGTCCTCCTGGTCCTCAGCATCTATTTCACGGTCCGCTCCGGCGGCGTGCAGTTCCGCATGCTGCCCGAGATGTTCCGCGCCATGCGGTCGGCCCCCGGCCGCGCCCCCGACGGCGGGCGGCCGATCTCGGCCCTGCAGGCCTTCGCGGTCTCGGCCGCGGCCCGCATCGGCACCGGCAACATCGCCGGGGTGGCCACCGCCATCGCCCTCGGCGGCCCCGGGGCCGTCTTCTGGATGTGGGCCATGGCCCTGGTCGTCGGCGCCGCGAGCTTCGTCGAGTCCACCCTCGCCCAGCTCTACAAGGTGCGCGACACCACCGGCTACCGCGGCGGCCCCGCCTACTACATGCAGGCCGGGCTCAGCGCCCGGTGGATGGGCGTCCTCTTCGCGGTCGTCATCACCGTCACCTTCGGCCTGGTCTTCACCAGCATCCAGAGCAACACCATCGCCGGCGCGCTGGTGAACACGGCCCGGACCGCGGGCATGCCGGAGGCGTCCTGGCTGCCCTACGCGGTCGGTGCCGTCGTCGCCGCCCTGACCGGGGTGGTCGTCTTCGGCGGCGCCCGCCGCATCGCCCGCGCCGCCACCCTGCTCGTGCCCGTCATGGCGACGGTCTACATCGCCATGGGGCTGGTGATCATCGCGATGAACGCCGCCCAGGTGCCCGCGATGGTCGCCGAGATCATCGCGCACGCCTTCGGCCTCCGCGAGATCGCCGCCGGGGGCGTGGGGACCGCCATCGTGCAGGGCATGCGCCGCGGCATGTTCTCCAATGAGGCGGGCCTGGGGTCGGCTCCCAACGCCGGGGCCAGCGCCACCGTCAGCCACCCGGTCAAACAGGGGCTCGTGCAGACGCTCGGCGTCTACTTCGACACCCTCCTCGTCTGCTCGACCACGGCCTTCATCATCCTGCTGAGCGACCCGACCTACACCGAGGAGGCCGGGCCCACGCTCACCCAGAACGCCATGGAGGCCCACCTGGGGCCCTGGGCGCTGCACGTCCTCACCGTGGTCATCCTCCTGGTGGCCTTCACCTCGGTGCTGGGCAACACCTTCTACGGCTCCTCCAACGTCGCCTACATCAGCCCCAACCCCTACGCCGCGACCGGTTTCCGGATCGCGGTGGTGGCCGCGGTCTTCCTGGGCGCGATCGGCTCGGGCGGGCTGGTGTGGACCCTGGGCGACCTCAGCATGGGGGTCATGGCCCTGGTCAACCTGGCGGCCCTCGCCCCCTTGGCCGGGACCGCCTGCCGGCTGCTCGCCGACTACGCCCAACAGCGCAGGGAGGGCAGGGACCCGGTGTTCACCAAGGACCGCATGCCCGGGCTGACCGGGGTCGAATGCTGGGAGGAGAGCGACGTGGCCGCCTTCAGCGACCGTGCTCACGCGGGCTGACCCCGCGCTCTGCGGCGGCCCTGGCACGCGAGCGCACCAGGCCCACGGCGCCCGCGACCGCGACCAGCACCGCCAGGGCCGCCAGCAGCACGCCGGGCCCCGCCTCCTGCAGGGCCCGGGCCAGCGCCGCCTGCACCGCCGTCGCCGCGCCGACCACGGGGTCCTGCGCGGGCGCCCCGGACAGCACCCGCACCTCGAACCAGCCGTAGTAGGCCACATAGGCGCCCGCCGCCACCAGCAGCGCCCCGCTCGCCCGGTTCACGTACGGCAGCGCACGCCTCATCCGCGCCGCCAGCCCCGCGCGGGCCAGGGCCGCGGCCACCGTCAGCACCGCCACCACCAGCGCCATCCCGGCGGCGTAGGCGACGAACACCCCGACCGCCGCCGCGGCGCCCCCGGCGGCGGACGCGCTGGCCGTCACCGCCAGGAACGGGCCGACGGTGCAGGACAGCGACGCGGTCGCGTAGGCGGTCCCATAGGCCGCCGCCCAGCGCAGCGACCGGGTGGGCCTGCCCGGGGAAGGCGCCCGCACCCCGGGCACCGCCAGGGACCGGCCGCTGAGCAGCCACACCCCCAGCGCCACCAGCAGCACCCCGATGACGACCGTCACCCACGGCAGGTAGCGCTCCAACGACAGCGCCAGCGGGACGGCGACCAGCGCGAACAGGCCGAACACGGCGACGAAGCCGGAGGTCATGGCGGCCGTCGTGGCCAGCGCGCGGCCCAGCGCCGCACCCCGCCCGCCGCGCGTGCCGGAGGCGTCGGGCGCGTCGGCCACCAGCAGTGCCACGTACCCCGGCAGCAGCGCGAACCCGCACGGGTTGAGCACCGCCAGCATCCCGGCGGCCAGGGCGATCGCGATCGGGAGCTGGTCCATCACCCGCCCAGCACCTCGGAGTCGACCCGCGCGTCCAGGTCCTCCTCGCTCATCGTCCCCGAGTAGGTCAGGAACGTGCCCGAGTCGCGCAGGAAGGAGAAGGAGGGCTGGATCGTCACCTCGAAGCCGGACCAGATGGACCCGTCCTCGTCCACGATGTGCCGCATCCCGTCGGTGCCGGTGGACTCGACGAACTCCTCCATCTCCGGGACCCCGCCCTGGCCCGCGACGCCGATGAACTCCACCTCGCCGCCGTAGCGCTCGGCGGCCTCGGTCACGCTGGACGCCTCGCCCCGGCAGATGGTGCACCAGGGCGCCCAGAACCACAGCACGACCGGCTTGCCGTGCAGGTCCGCGCCGTCGATCTCGCCCCCGCCGATCAGCGGGGCCGAGAAGTCCAGCGCGGCCGGGGTTCCGCCGCCGGAGCCGCCGTCCGAGCCGCCCGCGCCCTCCGTGCCGGCGGAAGGGGAGCCCGCCGCCTCCCGGCCGCCCCCGTCCGGGGCGCCGCATCCGGCCAGCGCCAGCACCGCGGCCGCCGCCGCTGCGGCGGTGCCGCGAAGGGGGCGGAGGGGTGTGCGTTCCATGGTCACCTCGTCTTCGTCGGGTCGTGCATCCAGTCTGCTGGCCGCGCGGGACCGCTCCTCGCGGCGGCCGGGGTCGCCTTGCTCACCCGGGCCCGGCCGGTCCCTTCCGTGTGGTGTTCGGAGCCGGCCGGGGCCGGGCGATGTGTCACCCCCGAACAGATCCGGGGAAGGCTCCACGGAAGGGCGCCGGCATGGTCGGGCACGCACGGCCGACGAGAGACAGGTGGGAGAACTGCGATGACCGAGTACGAGGGCGGTGCCGAGGCGGTGCTGTACTGGCGGCCGGGGTGCCCCTTCTGCTACGCGCTGCGCGGCGGGCTGCGCGCCGCGGGCGTGCGGCTGAACGAGGTGGACATCTGGTCCGACGACGGCGCGGCGGCGCGCGTGCGCGCCATCACCGGCGGGGACGAGACCGTGCCCACGGTGGTGGTCGGCAGGGAGGAGATGGTGAACCCCTCGGTGGGCGCGGTGGTGCGGGCGGTCCGCGAGTACGCACCCCATCTGGAGGCCGAGCGCAAGGGCGCGATCCGGGGCTTCTTCTCCCGGGTGCTGGGCGCCTGACCCGCGTGCTGGACCCCGAGGGCGTACGGCGCCTGCGTTCGGGGCAGGGGAACCCCGGCAGGGGCGCCGGGGGGAGCCCTGACAACAGGAAGGGGAAGGTGATACGGCATGGCCGACACCGGGACGGACACCGCCGATGTGGTCGTGGTCGGCATGGGGCCCGGGGGCGAGGCCCTGGCCGGGAGCCTGGCCGGGGCCGGGATGGACGTGGTGGGCGTGGAGGCCGCCCTGGTGGGCGGTGAGTGCCCCTACTGGGGCTGCATTCCCACCAAGATGATGGTGCGCGCCTCCGACGCCCTGGCCGAGACCCGCAGGGTGCCCGAGCTGGCGGGGACGGCCGAGGCCTTCCCCGATTTCGCGCCCGTGGCCCGCCGCATCCGCGACGAGGCCACCACCGACTGGGACGACACCGCCGCCGTGGACCGCTTCCTGGGCCAGGGCGGGCGGTTCGTGCGCGGCACCGGGCGGCTGGAAGGCGCCGACACGGTGCGGGTGCGCGAAGAGGGCGGCGAGCGGCTGATCCGGGCCCGGACCGGAGTCGTGGTGGCCGCCGGGACGGTGCCCTTCGCGCCGCCGATCCCCGGCCTCGACCGGGTGCCGTACTGGACCAACCGGGACGCGGTCCGTGCGGAGAAGGCGCCCGGGTCGCTGTGCGTGATCGGCGGCGGGCCGATCGGCCTGGAGTTCGCGCAGGCCTTCGCCCGCTTCGGCACCCGCGTGAGTGTGCTGGAGGCGCAGGACCGGCTGCTGGGCCCCGAGGAGCCCGAGTCGGGGGAGCTGGTCGCCGGTGTGCTGTCCCGCGAAGGGCTGGACGTGCGCACCGGCGTGCGCATCACCGGGGTGGCGCACGGCCCCGGCGGATTCGCCGTGGAGACCGACCACGGCCGCATCGAGGCCGAGCGGCTGCTCGTGGCCACCGGTCGCCGCCCGGACCTGGAGGGGCTGGGGCTGGCGTCGATCGGGCTGGACACCTCCGCCCGCGCGATCCCCGTGGATGAGCGGATGCGGGTGGCGCCGGGGGTGTGGGCCCTGGGGGACATCGTCGGCAGGGGCGAGTTCACCCACGTGTCGGTCTACCAGGCGCGCATCGCCGCCCAGGACATCCTCACCGGCGGGGAGGGCCCCGTGGCCGACTACCGGGCGCTGCCCCGGGTCACCTTCACCGATCCGGAGGTGGGCGCGGTGGGCCTGACCGAGGACCGCGCCCGCGAGCAGGGGGTGCGGGTGCGCACCGGCACCGCGCAGGTCCCCTCCACCGCCCGGGGGTGGATCCACGAGGCCGGCAACGACGGGTTCATCAAGCTGGTCGAGGACCGGGACGCGGGTGTGCTGGTCGGGGCCACCTCCGCCGGGCCCAACGGGGGTGAGGTGCTGGGGGCGCTGTCGGTCGCGGTGCACGCACGCACCGCGGTGGAGGTGCTCCGGTCGATGATCTACGCCTACCCCACGTTCCACCGGGGGATCGAGGACGCCCTGAACGACCTGGTGAGCGGGGACTGACACCCGCGGGGCGGTGCGTCAGACGGGCCGGTGCGCCGCGACCATTTCGACCATTCCGCCCTTGAAGCGGGCGGTGTGATCGATGGCGAACCCCTGCGCTTCGACCACCGGCAGCGGGCGGCCCAGCATGCGCTCTCCCGCGTCCGGCTCGAAGCGGTCCATGAGGCGCTGCACCCCGATGGCCAGCCACAGCAGCGGCCGGAAGGTGGGGCGCACATGGTCGAGCAGCAGCAGCCGCCCGCCGGGGCGCAGCACACGGTGCGACTCGGCGACCGCGCGCTCCACGTCCTGCACCGAGCACAGGGACAGCGCGCACACCACGGTGTCGAACGAGGCGTCGGGGAAGGGCAGGTCCTCGGCGTCGCCCTCGCGCAGGTCGGCCTTGACGCCGAGGCGCCCGGCCCGCTCGTGGGCCCGCTCCAGCATGCCGGTGCTCAGGTCGACCCCGGTCAGGTCGGTGCCCTCCGGGTACAGCTCCAGGCCGCGCCCGGTGCCCACCCCCACCTCCAGGGTCCTGCCGTGCGCCTGCTCGCACAGCCGCCGCCGGGCGTCGCCGAAGAGCACGCCCTCGATCCTGTCCATCGCCGCGTCGTAGCCCTCGGCCCGCTGGTTCCAATAGCCGCGCGCGGCCTCGCGTGCGCCGTCCATGCCGGTCCCCTTCTGCGCGGAGGCGTCCCGCCCCCTTTCTACGCGCTCGTCAGGCGCGGCGAAAGCGGCGCCGTACGGCCCGGTGCCCGACGACGTACAGGACGTAGGCGGCGGTCGCCGAGAGGACGAGGAGGAGCCCGGCCGGGGAGAAGGTGTCGCCCGGCTGCGGTCCGACCAGGTCGGCGTTGAGCTGCTGGCGGATCCACAGGGCGACGGTGCCGACGCCGGTGAGCACGAGCAGGGTCCGCGGGGCGCGCACGGTCGCGTTGACCCAGTGGCCGGTAACGGCCCCGACCGCGGTGCGGATCAGCACCGCCGCCGCGCCCAGCACCAGCGGGATGCCGAGCGGGTTGTAGCGCCAGGACATGGCCCAGTCACCGCTCATCGCGCTCCACACCGACCGGGTCGCGCCGCACGTGGGGCTCATGATCCCCATGTAGTGGTTGGGGCCGTGCAGGTCGACCGGGGGGAGCCCGAACACCGCCATGGCCGCGCCGAGCACCAGTCCGGCCCCGGCGGCGGCGGTCAGGAGCCGCATCCGGTCGGTGCCGCCGACGGTGAACCCGATCGGCGCCGATACCGTCGGCAGTCGCTTGCCCACGATCCGTTCCCCTGTGTTCGTCCCGGACCGGCCGCCGCGGCGGCCCTGTGCTCCCGGGAGCATACCGGCTCGCGCTCGCGGGAACGTTTCCCCTGCTCCGAGATTGACATGCAAGTAGCCACTTGCTTATGGTCGGGGGTATGGCGGACATCTACCGCGCCCTGGCGGACCCGACGAGGCGGGCCGTGCTCGACGAGCTCTACGAGCGGGACCGGCAGACCCTCTTCGAGATCTGCGGGCGGCTCACCGTGAAGCACGGGCTCGCCTCCTCCCGGCAGGCCGTCTCCCAGCACATCGACGTGCTCGAGGAGGCCGGGCTGGTCCGGGTGGAGCGCGAGGGCCGCTACCGGTTCCACACCATCGACACCGCGCCGCTGCGCGCGATCGCCGAGCGCTGGCCCGCTCGGGGGCGAAAGGACGGGCAACCATGAGGATCTACGTGACCAGCGTGTTCGTGGACGACCAGGAGAAGGCCCTGGACTTCTACACACGGGTACTGGGCTTTCAGAAGAAGCACGACGTCCCCCTGGGGGGACCGCGGTGGCTGACGGTGGTCTCCTCCGAGGAGCCCGACGGCACCGAGCTGCTCCTGGAGCCGGACGGCCACCCGGCGGCCGGGGCCTACAAGAAGGCGCTCGTCGCCGACGGCATCCCGGCGACGTCGTTCGCCGTCGACGACATCGCCGCCGAGCACGGGCGCCTCACCGGGCTGGGCGTGCGCTTCACCCAGCCGCCGACCGAGATGGGCGGGGTGACCACCGCCGTGTTCGACGACACCTGCGGCAACCTGATCCAGATCGTCCAGCTCTGACCCGCCGCAGCCCCGCCGCGCCGGGGGAACGCCTCAGGCCCGGTCCCGGGCGGCCGCGCGCAGCCGTGCGCGCACGGCCGTGCGGGTGACCGGGCCGAGGTCGTCCAGGACGGCGGCCAGCCGCCCGAGCTCCTCCAGCGAAGTGAACGCCCGCTCGGCGCCCTCCCGGTCGGCGCCCTCGTACAGCTCCAGCCCCACGAACCCGGCGGCCAGCGCCGTGGCCAGGCCGCGGGCGTCCACCAGCCCCTCCAGCGGGGTGCGGGGCAGCAGCCGCGCCAGCACCGCCTCCAGCTCCCGGGTCCACAGCCGCAGCCCGGCGGTGGTGGCCTCGGCCAGCCACTCCCGCGAGGGCGCGGCGGTCAGCAGCTGGCCCAGGGTGGCGGGGTGCCCGGAGCCGCGCTCGGCCTCGTGCAGCTCCCGGCCCAGGCGCGCCAGGTCGTCGAAGGAGCGCACGGCGGCGAAGCGGTCCCGGTAGCGGAGCACGCTCTGCTCGGCGCCGTACCGGCAGGCCGCCGCCAGGAGCTCGTCGACGCTGCCGAAGTGGTAGAAGATCAGCCCCTGGTTCACCCCCGCGGCGGCGGCGATGCTGCGGGCCGAGGTCTTGGCGATGCCGTTGCGCACCACGGTGTCGAGGGCTCCGTCGAGCAGCTTGGTGCGGGTGTCATCGCTCGCCATGGGGCGCCACTATACGCGCGCCTCCTGGCGCCGGGGCCGCAGCCGGGCCGGGAGCGGGCCGTTCCCGGCGGGCCGGTACTGGGCCGCGAACGACCCCTCATAGCCGAAGAGCGGGCCGAAGCGCCGGTTCGCCACGTGGACGCTCACATGGAAGCGGCCGCTGTCGGGGTCGTAGTGCTCGCGCACCACCGCGTCTCCGGCGATCAGCGACGGCACCGCCGCGTCCACCGGACCCTCGCGGAACCGCAGCCGGTCCGAGCGGATCACCACGCCGCCCCGGCCGTCGGCCTCCACGTGCAGGTCGCACGCCAGGTGCTGGTGGGTGCCGAGGTAGTCGACCAGGCGGTCGCGCTCCTCGGAGTAGACCATGGCCGCGTCGAAGCGGCGGGGGCGCCCGGGGAAGGCGAAGGTGCGCACGAAGGTCAGGGCCTCGCGCCCGACGGCGTCGGTGTAGGGCATGTTCACGATGGTGAAGGGGACGTCCCGGCCGGTGCGCGGGACGAGGATGTTGCGCGCGGCGCCCAGGGCCAGGAAGGGCTTGACGAAGCGGGCGCCGTGCCAGACGCGGTCCATGGTGCCGCGGCCGAAGAGCGCCTCGTCGGAGGCGATCCCCGGGGAGAGGCGGCGGCGCATCTGCGGGTGGAGCCGGTCGAATTCGTCGCCCATCGCGCGCTGGAAGACCGATTTCATGGGGTGTCCAATCGTTCGAGGAGGGGCGGCGGTGCGGCGGTCCGGCCGCGGGGCGGGCGCCGCAGGCACCGCCGGGCCGCCGGGGTCGAGGGCAGCGGGGGCAGCAGGGCGGCGGCCGCGCAGACGGCGACCGCGGCGAGCGGAGGCGCGGCGAGCAGGGCGGCAAGGGCGGCCGCGCCCCGCAGGGCCGCCTCCGCGGCGGCGCGGCGCAGGGCCGCCTCCGGGGCCAGCCCCCGTTCGCACCACAGCCGCAGCCGGTCGAACGACCAGGCGGTGGCCCACCCCATGAGCGGGCGGAACAGCAGCCGGTCGGCCGCGCGGCCGATGCGGCCCCGGTGCGGGCGGTAGTCGTAGCCGGTCAGGAAGCGCACGCCGTCCCCGTCGGGGATGTAGCGCCAGAAGCCGCGCCCCTCGGCGATGGGGGAGAGCGGGTGGTCCGAGGCGAACCGCAGCGCCGAGGTGCGGGTGCCGTCGGGCCGGTCGCGCTCCCCGGCGCTGACGCCGGTGCCGGAGACCTCCAGCGGGCCGACCAGGCGGGTGCGGTAGGTGAAGCGCTCCGGCTCGCTGAGGAGCCGCGGCAGCGGGCGGATCTCGGTGAAGCGCAGGTCCCAGCAAACGTGCAGGCGGGGGTCCCGGGTGCGCTCCCACAGCAGGTCGATGCCGGTGCGGATGCGGGTCTCGATGTACAGCCCCACGCCGCCTCCCTTCCTTTTGAGCGGTCGCTCAAAAGGAAGCGTAGACGAATTTGAGCACTCGCTCAAGAGAGGAGGGCCGGAGCCGGGCGGGGGCCGGAACCGGCCCCCGCCGGGTCCTCAAGCGGTGTGGTTGCCCTTCACCCGGGCGGCCACGCGCCGACCGATCTCGGGGTCGATGTTCGACCAGTAGTCCACGGCGCGGCCCAGCACCCCGTCGTCGTGCACCTGCGCGATGTGCCCGGACACGTTGGACACCAGCCGGTCGCGCGCCGCGTCGTCCATCACGTCGCGGATCAGGGCCCGCGGCTGGACGAAGTCGTCGTCGTCCCGGTGCCGGGTGTAGGCCTCGCGCACCAGCTCGGCCGCCTCGACCGGCCAGGACGACTCCTCGGGCCCCTCCTGGCGGACGGCGTCGGGGCCGCCGAAGGAGTTCGGGTGGTAGACCGCCCCGGTGTTCGGCGGGGTGGACCTCATCCGCCCGTCCTTCTGGTAGGCGCGCACCGGCACCTCCGGGCGGTTCGGCGGCAGCTCGTTGTAGTTCACGCCGATGCGGTAGCGGTGCGTGTCCGCGTAGGAGAACAGCCGCGCCAGCAGCATCTTGTCCGGCGAAGGCCCGATGCCCGGAACCAGGTTGGACGGCTCGAACGCGGCCTGCTCCACGTGGATGAAGTAGTCCTCGGGCACCCGGTCCAGCACCATCCGCCCCACCTCGATGAGCGGGTAGTCGCCGTGCGGCCACACCTTGGTCAGGTCGAAGGGGTTGAACCGGTAGTCCGCCGCGTCCTCGAAGGGCATGATCTGCACCTTCAGGGTCCACGACGGGTAGTCCCGGCGGGCGATGGCCCCGTACAGGTCGCGGCGGTGCAGGTCGGCGTCGGCCCCCGCCATGCGGTCGGCCTCCTCCTGCGGCAGGAATTCGTTGCCCTGGTCGGTGAGGAAGTGGTACTTCACCCACACCTTCCGCCCCGCCGCGTTGACCCACATGTAGGTGTGCGAGCTGAAGCCGTCCATGTTCCGGTAGGACCGGGGCACGCCCCGGTCGCCCATCAGCCACGTCACCTGGTGGGCCGACTCCGGCGACAGCGACCAGTAGTCCCACTGCATGGTGTTGTCGCGCAGACCGGTGCGCGGGTCGCGCTTCTGCGAGCGGATGAAGTCCTGGAACTTCTGCGGGTCGCGCATGAAGAAGACCGGCGTGTTGTTGCCGACCATGTCGTAGTTGCCCTGGCGGGTGTAGAACTTCAGCGCGAAGCCGCGCGGGTCCCGCCAGGTGTCGGGGCTGCCCTGCTCTCCGGCGACCGTGGAGAAGCGCGCCAGCACCGGGGTCTCGCGGCCCGGCTGGAACACGTCGGCGCAGGTGTACTCGGACACGTCCTGGGTGACCCGGAACGTGCCGTAGGCCCCCGCACCCTTGGCGTGGACCACTCGCTCGGGGACGCGCTCGCGGTTGAAGTGCGCCATCTTCTCCACGAGGTAGACGTCGTGGAGAAGGAGCGGGCCGTCGCGCCCCACGCTGAGCGACTGCTCGTCGCTGGGCGCGGGCGCGCCGGCCCCGGTGGTCGTGATCGGGCCGCCGTCAGGCGCGGTGTACCCCTCGCTCATGGGAGATCCCTATGCAGAACGGGTGCAGGTCGGCTGCGGTCGTACCCGTCGCACGGTCAAGCCACGGTGCCCCGCGGCCCAACATCCCCCCAGGGTCTTAGGGCAGGCACCCCGCGTGCGCCAGTGCCTGGCGCACCAGCACGCCCTGCCCGTCGGCCATCTCCGACTGCACTTCCGGCCCCGCGGCCTCCTCGGGGGTGAACCACACCAGGTCCAGGGCGTCCTGGCGGGGGCGGCAGTCGCCGGTCACCGGCACCACGTAGGCCAGCGCGACCGCGTGCTGGCGCGGGTCGTGGTAGGCGGTGACGCCCGGCGTGGGGAAGTACTCGGCCACCGTGAACGGCTGCGGCGTGGCCGGGATGCTCGGCAGCGCCATCGGGCCCAGGTCCTTCTCCAGGTGGCGCAGGAGCGCGTCGCGGATCCGCTCGTGGTAGAGCACCCGCCCGGAGACCACCGCCCGGCTGATGGTCTGCTCGGGGGAGGCCTGCAACAGCAGGCCCACCCGCGTCACCGACCCGGTGTTGTCCACGCGCACCGGGACCGCGTTGACGTAGAGGACGGGCATGCGCGAGCGCACCCACGCCAGCTCGTCGTCGGAGAACCACCCGGGAACCGTGTCGATCGACGTCACCAATGGACCGGCCTCTTCAATCTCGTCGCGGGCGCCCCCGGCGCCCTCGGTCGGCTACGGGGGAGAGCGTACGCGTCCATGGCGCCCGCGTGGCGGACGACTCGGGGTCGGGCGCCCGCCGGATGCCACCTGAGGGGGAGGCGCGGGTGGGCCCGACAGGGGGACGCGCCGTAGGCCGCGCGCTCCGTAGCGTCCTGTGCCGGACACAGGACGGCGGGGGAGGCACGGATGCACAGGAAGGCGGGGCGTGTGGCGCGCGCGGCGACGGCACTGGCGGGGGCGGTCGCGCTCGCCGCCACGTCCACGGCGCCCCCGGCCCCGCCCGGCGTGCCGGACCTCTCCGGGGTGGGGGGTGTCCAGGCCGCTGAATGGTCGCCGGACCGGCCGGAGGCGGCCTACGACGCCAACCGGGACGCCGCCGCGCGCGCGTCGCGGGCGGCGCAGCGGGCGGGTGACGCCGAACGCGCCGAGGCGCTGAGCGCGCTCGCCGCCCCCGGCCGGGACCTGCTGGAGTTCGACCCCCACGGCCAGGGGCGCGCCGTCGAGGTGGTCGGCGACCTGGAGGACGCCGACCGGGTGGCCGTCCTGGTGCCCGGCGCCGACACGACCCTGGACACCTTCGACGGGCAGGGCGCCAAGCCGTACATGCGCGTCGGCGACGCCGCCCGCGAACTGCACGCGCGCATGGCCGAGGAGGACCCCGGGGCGCGGACGGCCGTCGTCGCCTGGATGGGCTACCCCGCCCCCGCGACGGTGAGCCCGGCGGTGGCGACCACCGGGCGCGCCGACACGGGGGCGCGGGCGCTGGACGTGTTCGTTCCGCGGCTGCTGCGCGCCGCGCCGGGCGCCCGCCTGACCGTGGTCTGCCACTCCTACGGGACCGTGGTGTGCGGTCGGGCGCACCGGGCGTCGGCGCGGGCGGCCGACGCGGTGCTGGTCGGCAGCCCCGGGGCAGGGGTGGCCGGGGCCGCCGACATCGGTGCCCGGCGGGTGTGGGCCGGGCGCGGGGACTCCGACTGGATCGCCGGAGTCCCGCACGGGGCGCTGCACCTGCCCGGCACCACGGTGGGGTTCGGCCCCGACCCGGTCGGCGCCGGCTTCGGCGCGGAGGTGTTCGACGCCGGGCCGGGCGGGCACAGCGACTACTTCGCCCCGGGGTCGCGCCCCCTGTCCGCCATGGCGCGCATCGCCCTGGGTCAGGCCGCGCCGACGTCGAGGTCGATGCAGGCGTAGAAGGCGTTGGCGGTGTCGGCGATGTTCCACCGGGCCAGCAGCTTGGTGGGGCCGCCGTGCCCGCTCAGGTCCACCCGGTGGGTGACGCTGGACGGCGGCCGGGCGCCGCCGTCGTCGAAGGAGGCCACCTTCTGCCCGTCGGCGAAGTACTCCCAGGTGGAGGTGGCGTGCTGGGCCGTCAGGGTCCAGGTGAAGTCGACCGAGGTGCCGACCGGGTGCACCTGCCAGTCCTTGGAGTCGTCGTCCAGCTCGGCGAAGCGGCCGTTGCCGCCGCTGCAGCTCATCAGGCCCTTGGGGCCCTCGACGGACTGCGGCTCCCACTTGATCTGGCCGCATTCGACGGTGCCGGCGGCGCACTGGGCCTGGCGGCTGGCGGGGGAGGAGACGTACCCGTGGGCGCTGGCCGTCCCGGCGGGCAGCAGGGCGAACAGCAGCGGGGTCGCCGCGGCGACGGCGAGGGCCTTTCTTCTCAGATTCATGCTCGGCCTTTCGTGCGGGAAATGCGGCGGAGGGGAATCCCGCCGCGCGTGCGGGTCGATTCGTGTCCGGTGGGGGCGAACGCGCCGAGTGGTCTAGACCGTAAGAAGGGGGGTATCGCAGGTCAAGAGGGTGAGAAACGGTCAGTGAGCGGGCGGTCGCGGTGGTCGGCGCCCCCGTCGGCGGGGAATGCGGAACCGGTATCCCGTACCCCCGTGCGGGGCGGCGGCGGTGAACGGCCCGTTCGCCCCCGGGCCCGCCCACCGGTCTGCACGGCCCGCCGAAAACCCGCCCCCGGCGGTCTTTGTGCAGCGCACAATGGGTTACACGGATCTGGCGCCGCAGTGACACCGAAATCGGCGCCGAAGACGGTAGGGATCTCCCTACCGAACACGGCGCTGAAGAACGAGGGGGCGTGATTGCCCAGACGCGGATTGGGCGGGCTGCTCGACGACCGGCAGTGGGCGCGGCTGCTGGCCGAGGGGAGCCGGGCCCGCTTCTCCCCCGGCGAGGCCCTCATGCGCCAGGGCGACCCGGGCAGCACCGTGCACCTGCTCGCCGAAGGACAGGCCCGGGTGGTGCGGCTGCGCGCCGACGGCACCCTTGTCCCCCTGGCCTTCCGCGCCGCAGGCGACGTCCTCGGCGAGCCGATGCTGCTGCCCGGCGGGGGCGAGCGCTCGGCCACGGTGACCGCCGTGGGCCCCTGCGCCACCGCCGTCTTCCCGGCCGAGCGGTTCCGCCGCATCGTCGGCGAGCGCGGCCTGGAGGCCGCCCTGTGGGAGAGCACCCTGGCCCGGCAGATGGAGAGCGACGCCCTGCGGGCCGAGCAGGCCGCCCTCCCGGCCGAGCAGCGGCTCCCCGTCGCCCTGCTGTACCTGGCCCGCGCCCTGGGGGTGCCCACCGCCGCGCCCATCACCGACGGGCCCGGCCCCGGGCGCCGCGCCGTGCTGGTGCGCATCCCGCTGCCCCAGCGGGAGATCGCCGAGTTCGCCGGGCTCTCGCGCACCTCGGTGGCCGCCGCCTACACCCGCATGCGCCAGCGCGGCCTGATCCGCACCGGGCGCAGCTACGTGGCCGTCCTGGACATGGCCGCACTGGAGGCGCTCGCCGAGGGCGGCTGACGGAACGGGGCGTTCTCCCGCTGTGTTCATGATCGGACACAGCACGCCGCCCGGTTGGGCCAGGCTGGGACACAGGCGGCCGGAGCGTCCGGCCGCCGCCGAGCGGATCGGAGCGCACATGGAACCCGACACCCCCCGACCCCGGCCCAGCGTCCCCCTGCCTGCCTACCGCGCGGTGCTGGCGGTGGACATGGAGCGGTTCAGCCGCACCGCCGCCGTCCACCAGCAGCTCGTGGGGCGGCTCATCCCCGAGGTCCTCGAACTGGCCCTGACCCGGTCGGGCCTGGTCGAGGTCTGGAAGGCCCCCAGCTTCCCCCGCCACGACGGCGACGGGTACGTGCTGGGCACCGACCCCGCCCACCTGCCCCGGCTCATCGACCCGTTCCTGGACACCCTGCAGGAGGTGCTGGAGGAGAAGCGGCCCTGGCTGGCCGCGGTCGACCGGGACCTGCGCCTGCGCATGCGGGTCAGCCTCGGCGTGGGCCCACTGCCCGACACCGGGGACGGGTCGGGCATCGACGCGATGGGCGACGCGATGATCGACACCCACCGGCTGCTGGACTCGGGCGCGGTGCGCCGGGCCCTGTCCCGCTCCCACCCCGACACCACGCTGGTGGCCGCCATCATCGGCCGCCGGGTCTACGAGGACGTGGTGCTGGGCGGGTTCACCGGCGTCGACGCGAGCCGCTGGGCGCCCGTCGACGCCGAGGTCGCCGGGAAGGGCTACCGGGCCGAGGGCTACCTGTACGTGCCCGTCCCCTCCGCGGCCGGTGCCGTCTCCCGGTGGGGCGGCGGTGCCGAGGAGGAGACCGGGGCCGAAGAGAAGGCCGGGGCGCCCCCGGCCGCGCCCCCCTCCGGCGGCACCGTGGTCAACAACAACGCCGAGGGCAACTCGGGCAGCGTCTACCAGATGGGCGACGTGCAGGGCGGAGTGAACGTCTGGGAGCGGCCGTGACGGCCCCCGCGCCCGCACCGGAAGGGGGCCGCATGCGCCGAAGACGGTTCCTGGGCCGCGGTGGTCCCGTCGCCGACGAGTTCCAGGCGCGCATCCCCAGCGCCGACGCGGACCTGTGCTTCCACGCCTACTTCCGGGTGGTGCTGGACATCGTCGGCGTCGACGCGCCCGAACGGGTCCGCATCGGCGCCCGCGTCCGCCGGGACGTGCTGCGCGCCACCGCGGCGGCCGGCCGCGCCTTCACCCTCGCCGAGCGCGGCGTGGCCGAGGCGGAGCTGACCTGCCTGCTGCTCGACCACGACCTGTTCGACCACCCGCGGGTGCGCGACTTCACCGCCGAGGTGCGCCTGGTGGGGGCCGACGGGGAGGCGCCGTGCCGCGAGGGCGGCGGGGCGGTCGAGGAGTTCCTGCACGGCCTGGCGCCCGCGCAGCGCTCGGCCGTGCTGGAGGACCTGGCCGCGCTGATGCGCCGGTTCGACCGCCCCGACCTGGCCGAACGCCTGGTGCGGCCGTGGTCGGGACGCGGCCGCCCCGGGGGCGACTGACCGCGCCCCCGCGCGGGAAGGGTGGGGGCATGGGCGCACGAACGCTGCCGGAGGTCCACCACGCCGACAAGGAGCTGTTCGAGCCTGGTGGGCCCACCAAGGGAGAACTGGTCGACCACTGCCTGCGGGTCGCCGCGCGGATGCTCCCGCACCTGCGCGACCGGCCGCTGGCGGTGCAGCGGTGGCCGGAGGGCATCGAGGGCGACGGCGGGTTCTTCGTCAAGAACCGGTGGGCGGGCACCCCGGACTGGGTGCCGTCGGCGCAGGTGCCCCGGGAGAGCGGCGGCGAGGCCGAGATGGTCCTGTGCCAGGACCGGGCCACCCTGGTCTGGCTGTGCGGGCAGGACGCGTTCCCGCTGCACATCTGGATGAGCCGGGCCGACCTGCCGCGCACGCCCGACCGGATCGTCTTCGACCTGGACCCGTCGCGGGCCGGGGACTTCGCCGGGGTGTGCGCGGCCGCGCGCGACGTGCGCGAGGAGGTGGAGGCGCTCGGGCTGGCGGCGTTCGTGATGACGACGGGGTCGCGGGGGCTGCACGTGGTGTGCCCGATCGACAGGAGGGCCGACACCGACCGGGTCAAGGCGTTCGCGCGCACGGTGGCCGAGAGGGTGGCCGCCCGCAGGCCGAAGGAGCTGACCACGGCGGTGCGCAAGGAGAAGCGGCGCGGGCGGGTGTTCATCGACTACCTGCGCAACGGGTACGCGCAGCTCGCGGTGGCGCCCTACTCGGTCCGGGCCCGCCCCGGGGCGCCGGTCGCCGCTCCGGTGGCCTGGGACGAGCTGGACGGTCTGCGGTCGGCGGCGCGGTGGACGGTGCGCGGCTTCGCCGAGCGGGACGGCGTGGACCCGTGGAAGGGCTTCCGGGAGCACGCGCGGTCGCCGGACGCGGCGATCTCCCGCCTGGAGAAGGCGGAGCGGCAGGGGTAGGTCAGCGGTCCCCGCCGTCGCCCACCGCGGGGACGGCGCCCTCGGCGATCTCGCGGAGCGCGGCGACGTGCTGCCCGAAGGCGGCCCGCCCGCCCGAGGTCAGGCGGAGCACGGTCCTGGGCCGCCGCCCGGCCCACGTCTTGCCGACGTCCACGTACCCCGCCTTCTCCAGGGTGGCGACCTGCTTGGACAGGGCCGAGTCGGTGATCTCCACCGCGTCGCGCACCGCCTTGAAGTCGGCCTGCTGCACGGCGGCCAGGGCGGCGACGATGGAGAAGCGCACCGGGGCGTGGATCACGTCGTCCAGCCGTGCGCGCGGGTGGCGGGTCACCGTTCCCTCCGGTTCATGCGCAGGATCCAGGCGATGGCGGCGGCGAAGGGGAGCGCGGTCGCGATCGACATCGGGATCCACCAGGCGGGCTCGGCGCGGAACGCGTACATGCCGACGAGCATCGTCACGCTGTACAGGATGCCCCAGGACAGCATGGTGGCCATGTGCGCGCGGGTGAACCACGTCCCGGTGACCGGCCGTGTGAGCAGGTAGATGATGAGCGACAGGATCGCCACGCCCATCACGGCCGAGGTCGTCATCACGATCGGGACCGTGGCCTCCCTGCCGAGCAGGGAGGGCGCCAGTCCGATCACGGCCGTGCACGCGGGGATGACCGTGCCGAAGACCGCGCAGTAGACCGCGTACGTGGACGCCTTCCGGCGCATCTTCGCGGCGGCGTCCTCGGCCGCGGCGAGCGAGGCGGCGGCCTGCTCCCGGCCGATGTGCGCGCGGCCCGCGCCGCCCGGTGTCCCGTCCATCGCTCCTTCCATGGCGGAGCCTCCTCATCGTCTCTCCGGGGGTGAGGTTTCCACCATGGCAACTACTTTCCAAGTTGGCAAGTACTTGTCGGAGAGGAAAGTATCGCCCCGCCGCCCCTGCGCCCTCACTCGGCGGGGACGCGCCCCTCCCCGGACAGCAGGGCCTCCACCACCGCCACGGGGGACGGCCCCGACGCGTCGGGGGCCGTGTACACCGCCGGAAAGCGCCACTCCGCGTGCGAGGACCAGGCCGTCACCAGCCCCGCCGCGTGGGCGCCGTGCACGTCCCAGCCATGGGACGTCACCAGCGCCGTCCGGGAGGGGGCGGCCCCGCACGCCTCGGCCGCCGCCAGGTAGGGCGCCGGTGCCGGTTTCCAGGCGCCGGCCGAACCGGCCTCCACGACCACGTCCACGAGTCCGGCGCATCCGCCGTGTTCCAACAGCGCCCGCACCGTCGCGGCGTCGGCGTTGTCCAGCACCGCCACCCGCGCCTCCCCGGCCGAGCGCGCCGCGCGGAGGGCCTCGGCCGCATCCGCGCGCGGCTCCAGCTCGGCCAGGGCGCCGACCACCGCCTCGGCCGCCGCCCCGGCCACTTGGTGGCCGGTGATGTCGGCGAGCGCGTTCCGGGCCACCTGCCGGAACGGCGCGGAGCCGCCCGCCGCCGCGAGGGCGAAGCCGTCCCGGAGGAGGTGGTCCCACCAGCGCCGCATCAGCACGCGCGGCACGCCCGCCTCGCGCAGGCGCCATTCCAGCGGTTCCAGGGGGACCAGGGTGTCGAAGAGGTCGAAGACGAACGCGGACGGCCGCAGGACGGGCATGGCGCACCTCAGGGGGTCGGTCGTCGGCCGCACCGCCCGGCGCGGCCTTCCCCGGGTGCCTACCCGTCCCCGTCGCTGTCCTTGGCCGTGTCGGTGTCCGTGTCCTTGTCGGCGCCCGCCTCGGCCCCCTCGCCGCCGTCCCCGTCGACGACCGGGGCGGGCTTGCAGTCGAAGCAGGTCACCACGAAGACCTCGTCGCCGCCGACCCGTCCCACGAAGCGCCCGGGCAGGCCGTCGTCGCCGTCCTCCCTGCCCGTCACCGCCGCGTACCCGATCCGGCCGGAGACCTCGGCCTGCTGCTCGTCGCGGGTCATCCCGGTGCAGACCAGGCGCACCGTGCCGGTGTCGTCCGAACCGGTGTCGGCGGAGCACTCCAGCCGCCCGGCGATGGGGTGGCCCTTGCGGGAGAACGCGTCCTCGGCCTGCGGGCGCAGCATCGACGCCGAGAGGTCGCCCGCGGCCGCGCGGGCGGTGGCGAGCTCCTCGTCGGCGCCGCACCCGGCCGCCGCCCCGAGAACGGCGACGGCGGCGGCGAAGAGGGCGGCGAGGGGACGGGGTCGGCGGGGCCGCATGTGCACAGGGTCCACTCCCTACCTCCGGCGTCTGGGGCGTGCAGCCACTATCACGCACACGGCACGCGTGCTCACCGTCCGCCACGGACGGTCCGCCGCAAGAGAGGGCAACAAGTACGGAACGGTCCGGCAAAGTCCCTGGTCATAGGGGGAATCGCGGGGGTTCGCCGGGTCGTCCCGCGCCCCGCCGAAACGGTACCGCCGTTC
This sequence comes from Nocardiopsis suaedae, assembly GCF_027706745.1. Classification (GTDB taxonomy): domain Bacteria; phylum Actinomycetota; class Actinomycetes; order Streptosporangiales; family Streptosporangiaceae; genus Nocardiopsis_A; species Nocardiopsis_A suaedae. Next base: position 41,460 of record NZ_JAQFWP010000046.1, read on the forward strand.
CCGTGCCGGGCGGGCGCGGCGGGCTGCGGGAACGGAGGCGCCGGGCCGTCCCGCCCACCGACCCGCATTCCGGCCTGGTCCCAGGGTTGCCGCGCGCCGTCCGGCTGATAAGGATGTGTCCTCCGGAGCGGGCGCAGGGGAGGCGGCCGCGAGGACGGGGAGGGACACCACCGTGGGGGAGGAACGGCTCGATATCGCACTGCCCGCCGGCGCGGACCCGCAGCGCCATGCGCGCCTGCTGCGGCGCGTGCACGAGGCGGCGCTGACCGGGGGGCGGCCGCCGGTGCCGCCGCGCCCGGTCATCGAGGACTCCTGGGAACGGGTGCGCCGGTACGGGATCGACCCCGACAGCGGTCGGCCCGGGCCCAGCCTGCGCGGCGAGCAGGTCGACCAGGAGCGCGGCGACAACCCGCTGGAGGAGGTGCTCCCGCTGGTCGGCTCGGCGCTGCTGGGCGCCCGGGAGGAGGCCGGGCACGTCATGCTCGTCACCGACCCGCGGGGCTACATCCTGTGGCGGGACGGGGCCCGGGACATGCGCCGCCTGGCCGACAGCGCCGGGCTGGTGGAGGGCGCCGCCTGGGACGAGGGGTCCACCGGCACCAACGCCATCGGCACCGCGCTGGTGGTGGAGCGGCCGGTGCAGGTGTACTCGGCCGAGCACTACGTGCGCGGCCTGCACCGGCTCACCTGCGCGTGCGCGCCGGTGCGGGACCCGCGCGACGGGCGGGTGATCGGGGCGATCGACGTGACCGGGCCCGCCGCGACCGCACACGCCTCCACCCTGGCACTGGTCAACGCGGTGGCCCAGCTGGCCGAGTCGCACCTGCGCGGCCGCCACGACGCCAACCTGGAGCGGCTGCGCGCGGTGGCGGCGCCGCTGCTGGCGGGCATGGCCGGTCCGGCGCTGGTGGTCGACGAGAACGGGTGGACGGCGGCCGCCGCCGGGACCGAGCCGGTGCGCCGGGTCCTGCTGCCCCGGCGGGTGGGCGCGAGCACCGCGTGGATCCCGAGCCTGGGCGAGTGCAGGATGGAGCCGCTGCCGGGCGGATGGCTGGTGCGCCCCGGCAGGGGCGAGGCGGCCCCGGCCTCACAGGTCGTGCTCGACCTGCGGGGGCCGGAGCTGTCGGTGAGCGGTCCCAGCGGGAGTTGGGCGCACCGGTTGACCGCGCGCCATGCGGAGGTGCTGTTCGTCCTGGCGCGGCGCCGGGAGGGGTGCAGCGCGGCGGAGCTGTCGCAGGCGCTGTTCGGGGCGCCGGACCGGCTGGTGACGGTGCGGGCGGAGGTGTCCCGGCTGCGCCGCCGCCTCGGAGGGCTGCTGGAGAGCCGCCCGTACCGGTTCAGCGAGCACGTGGACGTGCGCGTGCGGGGGGCGGACGATCCGTGCGCGCTCCCCGCCTCGCAGGCGCCGGAGATCCGCGCCGCCCGAGCGGAGGCGGCGGAACGCGGCGCCGCCCCGTCACGACAATGAGTCACGTCGGTGCAACCCGCTGCAACGTTTGCGAGGTGGGCAGGTCGGTTGATGGACTGTCATCCGTCGGCGCGCGGAGCGCGCAGAGGGGGAGTACCGGCGAGTTCCGGGAATGCGGCTTCCGCCCGCCGACCGAGGACCCTGTCCGCCCGCGCCCGTGCCTTGAGGGGGGTTTCGGGAGTGTGCACGTGGGTGGACCTCCCAGAACGGCGGCGGTCCGGGGCTTGGGGGAGCCCCCGGGCCGTCGCCGTCCCACGTTCCGGGGCCCCTTGTAGGCCCGCTGTCGGCGGCCTCCTGTCAGAGGCCCCGGTCCCGGAGCAGGTCCGGCAGCTCCGCCACCGAACCGAGAACGGCGTCGGCTCCGGCCCCTCTGAGGTCGTCTTCGCCGTGGGCCCCGGTCAGCACCCCGGCCACCAGGCCCGCCCCGGCCCTCCGGCCGGCCGTGACGTCGGAACGGGTGTCGCCCACCACCGCCACCTCCCGGACCGCGTCGGCGGCGCCGGTGCGCAGCAGCGCCGCCAGCACCAGGTCCGGGTACGGGCGCCCGCGCCCGGCGTCGGCCGGGCTCAAGGCGCCGTCCACCCGGCCGCGCCAGCCCAGCGCGTCCACGACCGCGTCCCGGGTGGCCGGTGCGAACCCCGTGGTCAGCACCACCGCCCGGCCCTGCGAACGCAGCCGGTCCATCGCCTCCTCGGCCCCCGGCACGGGGGCGCAGTGCCCCTGGCCGACCGCCTCGGCGTAGGCCCGCTCGAACGCCGCGTTCGCCGTCCGAGCCCGCTCCTCGTCGCCGAACAGGTCGCGGAACACCGCGATCTTCGAGGCGCCCATGGTCGCCTGCACGTACCGGCGCATCCGCGTGTGCTCCGCCCCGCCCGGGGCGACCCCCGCCTCCCGCGCCGCGGCGTCGAAGGCGTGCTCGACGAGCCCCTCGTCGGCCACCGCCGTCCCGGCCATGTCGCACACGACGAGGCGGACCGCGGGCGGGGGCGCGTTCCCATCGGCTCGCATCCGGCTCACCATCCCAGTTCGTCGGCCGTGTCCTCGGCGATCGCCGGGGCGCAGGTCATGCCGCGCCCGCCGGGCCCGGTCACCAGCCACACCCCTTCGGCCGCCTGCGAGCGGTGCACCACCCGCCCCGGCTCCGTGCACTGCGCGTACACCCCCGCCCACCGGCGCTCCACCCGCGGCAGCGGCCGGCCCAGCAGCTCCTCGGCGGTGCGCGCCAGGTGGTCGTAGGGGGCCTCGCGCACGTCGAAGGCGAACGGCTCCTCGTACTCGTGGGTGTCGCCGATGGTCAGCCCGCCGTCCAGGCGCTGCACCATGAGCAGCTGCATCCGCTCGGCCTCGGCCGCCGGCGGCTGCGGCCGCTCCGTCCGCAGCGCCTCCAGCGCCGACCCGGCGTAGGCCGGGTAGTAGCGGAAGCTGTCGGCGTCGGCGACCGCGGTGGTCAGCGCCTCGCCGAGCGGCCCCGTCTGCATCATCTGCAGCCGCACCCTGCGCACCGGCAGGTCCGGCACCAGCTCGCGCACCAGCCCGGACAGCGCCGCCCCCGTGGCCAGCACCACCGCGTCCCCGGTGTGCTCGCCCCCGTGGTCGTCGCGCACCCGCCCCCGGTCGGCCGAACGCGCCTGGCGTCCGGGCAGGCAGGTGTAGCGGCCGCTGCGCTCCAGCTCGGCGCGGAGGGCCGGGAGCGCCGCCCGGGACTCCACGGCCGCGTCCCGCCCGCACCGCAGCGCGCCGAGCATCTGCCCGCGCAGCGCCGGGTTCGCCGCGCGCACCCGGTCGGGCTCCAGCCACTCCAGCCCGCGCTCGGCGGCGTCGGGCAGCTCCAGCGCCTGCTCGGCGACGGCGCGCTCCTCCTCGTTGCGAACCACGGTCAGTGAGCCCCCGGCCCGGAAGCCCACGCCGGGCACCCGTCCGCCGATGCCCTCCCACAGCTCGCGGGCGCGCAGCGCGGTGCGCGCCTCGGCGCCCGGTGCGCGCCCGCCGACCCACACCAGCCCGAAGTTGCGCACCGAGGCGCCCCGCGCCTCGGCCTCGCGCTCCAGGTGCACCACCTCGTGGCCGCGCCGCACCGCCTCCCAGGCGTGCATGGTCCCGAGGACACCCGCCCCGACGACGATCACTCTCATGCTCATGCCCCCGACGATCCGGGCACCGGGTGGTGCGCCCGTGACACCGCCCCCACCGCAGCATGAACCGGAGGGCAATCTTGGACTAGACCCGTTATTCGTCCGTGACCTCAGGGGTGGCGTGCAGTTCAGCGGTGAAACGGAACCGGTCGCCCCGGTACAGCGCGCGCACGTGCTCCACCGGCACCCCGGCGGTGTCCCGCGACACCCGGTTGACCAGCAGCATCGGCAGCGCCGGGGGAGTACCGACCAGGAGCGCCTCGCGCGGGGTCGCCAACAGCGTCTCCAGCCGCTCCTCGGCCGCGCCGAACCGCACCCCCGCCTCCCGCCGGGCGTAGGCGGAGAACGACGCCCCCGGGTCGAAGCCGCGGTCCAGCCCCGGGAAGCGCGCCACCGGTACGTAGACGCTCTCCAGGCCCACCCGCTCCCCGTCGGCCAGCAGCACCCGCTCCAGGTGCCACACCGCCGCGTCCGCGCCGACCGCCAGCGCCGCCCCCAGCTCGGGCCCGGCCGGGCGCCGCTCCAGCGCCACCAGGGTCCGCCCCGGCACCTGCCCGCCGCGCCGCACCCCCTCGGTGTAGCTGCGCAGCGCCAGCGGCTGGGCGAGCTTGGGCCCCGCGGCCACCGTGCCGCGCCCGCGCCGCCGCAGCCGCCCCTGCAGCAGCAGGTCCCGGACCGCCTGGCGCACCGTCTCCCGGGCGGCGCCGAACCGCTCGGCCAGCTCCCGCTCGGTCGGCAGCGGCCCGCCCTCGGGCAAGTGCTCCAGCAGCCCCTCGATCGAGGTCCGCACCGCGTAGTACCGGGGCACCCGCCCGTGCTCGGGCACACCCCCGCGCACCGGCCCCTCGGGGCGGCGCACCGGCGCGTCGAGCTCGGTCACGGGGATGGGGGTCGCGTCGTCGTGCACGCGGCAATCCTGGCAGAGCCCCTAGTCCCCGCCGGTCGTGTAGTAGTCCTCCGAGGCCGCCCCGTCCTTGTCGGCGGGCAGCTCCACCACCGGGACCGGCTTGCCCTCCGGACTGCCGTCGCCCCCGTCGGAGAAGGAGAGGGTGCCCCCGGCCCCCACCACCATGTCCTCCTTGGAGGTGTTGAGCTTCTCCTGCCCGGCGATGATGGCCGAGAGCGGGAGCCCCTCCCCCTCCGCGCCGCTCTCGCGGATCTCCAGGGCGGTCGTGCGCACCGCTTTGGCCGTGACGGCCAGCGCGTCGTGGGCCATGGCCGCGTACCCGTCGACCAGGGTCGGCACCGCGTCCTCCCCTGCGGCCCCGATGAACGCCTCCTCGAACAGGGCGTACCCCTCGGGCGCCGAGTCCGCGCCCCGCACCCAGGCCGGGTCGACGGTGGTGGCCAGGACCAGCCGCGCGTCGGCCTCCTCCAGGGCGCGCATCAGCTCCCCGTCCATCGACACCGTCAGCCCGGTGGTCATGAAGGCGATGGTCAGGTCGATGTCGGCGCGGCAGTCGCGCTCCTGGGCGGCCCAGGACCCGATGAAGCCCTCCAGGTCGTTGGTGCGTCCGGCGAACAGCACCAGGTCGGGGGCGGCGCTGCAGATCTTGCGCGCGATCCCGGAGAACAGCCGCGGGGTGGGCAGCGCCTCCAGGGAGTGGCCCGTGAAGGAGTGCTGGCTCAACCGTTCGACACCGCGGATGTCACGGGCATAGGCGTTCCGGAGGGAGTCGACGAAGCGGTCCGGCCCCTCCTTGAGCCCGGCGTCGTCGTACACGGTCATCGCCCGGTCCAGGTCCTCCGCGGCCAGGTGCCGGGACAGCGCCGCCGTGAAGTCGCTGACGCCGGGCGAGGCGCGGACGAAGCCGGGGACCCCCTCCCGGTTCAGTTCGTCGGTGGCCGCCGCCCCGCCCACCATGGGCACGCCCGCGTCCGACAACAGGGCCACGGAGTCCTGGGTGGCCTGCGAGCTCAGGGGCATCCCGAAGGCCGTCACCAGCGGGTGGTCGGCGTCCCGGCTCAGGGCGACCAGCTCGTCCGCGGTGTGCCGCCAGTGCTCCTGGCGGTCCCCCTCGTTGGCCAGCAGCACCTGGAAGGCCGGGTAGGCGGGGTCGTAGAAGTCCTGGGAGCCGTTGATCCGCTGCTGGGCGGCCAGCACCCCCCACAGCGAGCTCAGCAGCCGGGTGTGGTCGAAGGAGCGGTCGTCCCGCGGGGAGAGCGGGGCGAGGAAGGCCACCGTGACGTAGTCGTCGCCGGAGGCGGCGACCTGCGCGTTCTGCTCGGCGATCCCCTCCTGCACCTCGCGGAAGTCCTCGGCGAACCGGTCGAATTCGGCGTCGGCCCCGTCGTCCCCGGCGGGGAAGGCGTGCGTGAGCGCCGCGCGGTCGGCGGGGAAGAGGTAGGAGCCGTCGGTCACCCCCACGCACTCGCCGCTGACCCGCACCAGGCCGGCCTCGCCGCCGCACAGCAGGCGCGGAACCGCCCACCAGGCGGCCGACACGACCAGGACGAGGGCCAGCCCGGCGACCGACAGGCGGAACCACCACCGCCGCCACCAGGCGGGAACCTGCTTGTCGCGCTTGAGCGTGGGTCCGGAGTCGTTCGAGCGGTCGGTCCTCCGCGATGAGGGCACGGAGCCTCCCCTTCCTCTCAGGATCAGTCCTGCAGGGCCTCTGAACCGTGCCTGTGGGAGGCCGCCAGCAGGGCGCCGCCATCGCCCGGTCCGCCGTCCGCCAGCACCTCGTACTTGTCGGCGACGCGCCGGTGGACCGCGCCCAGGCAGGGACAGCCGAACGGGTCCCGGGCGACGACCAGCCCCGCGAGAAGCGAGGCGACCGTCGTGACGGCCTTCCCCGCCCCTGCGTCCAGGGCCTTCGCCTGCGCGCGCGCCTCGGAGGCCAGCCGGTTCACGCGGTCGATCGGTGCCTCGCCGGGGCCGCCCTCCTCCCGGGCGGCGGCGAGCATCGGGGCCGACGCCGCGTCCTCGACCCACGCGACCCACGCCCGGGTCCGCTCCTGGTCGCCCGCGGTCTTGCCCAGCATCCCGGCGGCCTCGACGGCCGCCGCGCCGATCCCTTCGGCGGCGAGCCGGTGATAGAGCAGCCCCGCCTCCGCCCCGTGGACCATGCCGTCGGAGACCGCCTCCTCGTAGTGCTCGGCGAGCCTCTCGTGGACCAGGCGGAACAGGTGCGGCGCCCCGTTGTTGTGCGCGAGCCGCCGCTGCAGCAGGCGCCGCAGAAGCGCGAAACCGGGATCGGGCCCCCACAGCAGGTCCTTGCGGTCGGCCGTCAGCCGTGACGCCTTCGTCTCGAGGCCGCGGGTCCCGGGGTGCAGCACGGCCTGGGCCGCGTCGCCGTCGCGGGCGGCGCTGTGCACCCACAGCGTGTGGTCCCATGTATCGACCCGCCCGCCGAGCAGCGTGCGGCACAGCTCCTCCTCCGGTGCCGTCCGCGGGAGCGGCGCGCCGTCGGGGTCGAACGGCGGCAGCAGCATGTGCAGGTCGGGCCCGGCGTGCCCCGGGGGCCAGTGCGGCCCCTTCCCGGCGGAGTGCCGCGCCACCACCGCGGCCGCCCCCGCGTGGCCGCCGACCGACCGGTGCAGGAGCCGCCCCGTCCGTTTCGCGTCGGGCCAGCGGTGGCCCATCGCCCCGGCCAGCTCGGCGCAGTCCACCCGGGTGAGCAGGGGCAGCCTGTAGCCGAGCACGTCGGGCGTGCCGCGCTCACGCGGGGCCGTGGGCCCCCACAGCGCGTCCTCCGACGCGCGGACGCGCGTCCCGTGCCGGTCGCGGACCAGGACCCGGTGCCGGTCGTCCAGAGAGCCGGGGAACAGGTCGAAGCGCACGGTCGCGACCACCGTGAGCCGATCGGGCCCAGCGCCTTCCCTGCGGTCCTGGCGGCGTGCCTCCAGCAGGTGGTGGAGCAAGTCCCGGCCCGGGTCGGCCTCGGCGTCGTCGATCAGCGCGACACGGTGGTCCAGCAGGGCGCTGTGCCTGCTCATGCGGGTGTAGGAGTCCCGCAGGTCGGCGAGGAACGCCTGGCACAGGACCGTGTCGAGCGTGCCGTCGCCGTCGCCGGTGCGCCTGCGGACCGTGGCCATCCGCTCCAGCGTGGCCAGGGCCAGGTACCCGTCCGGGGGCGCGCCCTCGTCGAAGCCGGGCAGGAGGAGCCGGCTCCTGCCGAACCAGTCGCGGACCTCCTCCAGGCGCCGCCGGAAGGAGAGGAGCACCGGCAGGCGCCGTGTGACCAGCGCGACGGCCGAACCGGCGGTGTACCCCAGCAGCTCGGCGGCGACCGCCACGGGCACCGAGGCGCCCGAGGCCTCGGACATCCCGGCGCTGAAGCCGCCGGCCACGACCTTGTCGGCGATGTCGGTGAGGCGGTCGGCGAGCCGCGCCGCGTCGCGCGACGAGGACTGCAGCCGCTCACGGGCCCGCACGCGCATCTCCTGTTCGGACCCGGCGTCCGCGGCCCCGTCCTCTCCGTCGGGCCGGGGCCCCAGGAACAGGCGGGCGGCGGCGAGCCGGGGGAAGCGGAGGCGGCCGTGGTAGGTGCCGGTGTGCGCGCTCAGCCCGCGCGACAGCGCGAACACCGCGTCGGGGACGTCGCGCAGCCGGGCCGCGTCCATGTCGAGCAGGACGCAGGGGACGGCGTCGGCGGGCTCGCCCCGGGAACGGCACTCCCGTTCGATCCGGGACAGCAGGGCGCTTTTTCCGGACGCGTGCATTCCGGTGACGACCAGAATGGGTCCCCGGTCCAGCTCGATTCCGTGCACCAGGGACGGCGCATCCGCGCGCGGTGCTCTGCGGAGGTCGGCGACGATATCGACCGCCTCCCGACGTCCGTACAGCTTGACCTGGTCCGCGTCGGGTCGCCCCACGCCCCGGTCCTCCAGTCGTTCGCCGCGATTCCCCCCGGTCGCTGGTCACGACATTACCTGATCATTTTTGATTTCGGGTTGGAAATGGGTTGAAGGCGTTATGTGAAAGGAGTTCGCGTCGGGGGTGCGGGTATTTCGTCGGGACATCGGGCGCATTCACGTTCTTCTGGGCCCCGGCGGCGCCCGGCCCGGCCCCCGGCCCCGCGGGCCGTCCACCCGCGCACCGCACGTACACTGGGCCGATCGACGCTCGTACACGCGGAGGTGGATCGTGTCCTCGGATGATCCCCAACGGCAGGCGGCCCCCCGGCGGGGCTCGCGCATCGACCCCTACGTCGGCTCCTACGCCGCACGGGCCCAGGGGATGGTCGCCTCCGAGGTGCGCGCCCTGTTCGCCGTCGCCTCCCGCCCCGAGGTGGTCTCCCTCGCCGGGGGCATGCCCAACGTGAGCGCGCTGCCGCTGGACCAGGTCGGCGACATCGTCCGCCGCGTCGCCACCGAGCAGGGCGCCACCGCCCTGCAGTACGGCTCCGCGCAGGGCGACCCCGACCTGCGCGAGCGCATCTGCGAGGTCATGGCCCTGGAGGGCATCGACGCCGCCCCCGACGACGTCATCGTCACCGTCGGCTCCCAGCAGGCCCTGGACCTGGTCACCCGGGTCTTCGTCGACCCCGGCGACGTGGTTCTGGCCGAGGCGCCCACCTACGTCACCGCCATCAACACCTTCGCCGCCTTCCAGGCCGACATCCGCCACGTGGCCATGGACGACCTCGGGGTGGTCCCCGAGGCCCTGGAGGAGCACCTGGAGGCGCTGGCGGCCGAGGGGCGCCGCGCCAAGTTCTTCTACACGGTCCCCAACTTCCAGAACCCGGCCGGGGTGACGCTGACCGCCGAGCGCCGCCGCCGCGTCCTGGACATCTGCCACCGGCACGGGCTCCTCGTGCTGGAGGACAACCCCTACGGCCTGCTGCGCTACGAGGGCGAGGCCGAGCGCGCCCTGCGCGCCGACGCCCCCGACAACGTCATCTACCTGGGCTCCTTCTCCAAGACCCTGTCCCCGGGGTTCCGCATCGGCTGGGCGCTGGCGCCCTCGGCCGTGCGCGCCAAGCTGGTGCTGGCCGCCGAGTCGGCGATGCTCAGCCACTCCACCTTCAACCAGATGGTGGTCGGCCGCTACCTGTCCGAGCACCCCTGGCGGGAGCAGATCAAGGAGTTCAACGAGATGTACCGGGAGCGCCGCGACGCCATGCTCGCGGCGCTGGAGGCGCTCATGCCGCCCGGGGCCGCGTGGACCCGCCCCGAGGGCGGCTTCTTCGTCTGGCTGACCCTGCCCGAGGGGCTGGACTCCAAGGCGATGCTGCCGCGCGCCGTCTCCGAGCGGGTCGCCTACGTGCCCGGCACCGGCTTCTTCGCCTCCGACGAGGGCCACCGCAACATGCGGCTGTCGTTCTGCTACCCGACCCCGGCCGAGATCCGCGAAGGCGTGCGGCGGCTGGTGGGCGTCATCGAGAACGAGATGTCGCTGCGCGACACCTTCGGCGCCGCACCGTCGGCCCCGCACGGCGGCGGCGAGGCCCCGACCCCCGACCTTCCCTAGTGCACGAGCAGAAGCGGAAAGAGGACGCGACCGTGGCCGATCTGGACCGGGTGCTGGTGCTGGCCGGAGGGCTCTCCCCCGAGCACGAAGTGAGCGTCCGCTCCGGGCGCCGCGTCGCCGAGTCCCTGCGCCGCCTGGACATCGAGGTGCAGACCGCCGACGTGGACTCCGCCCTGCTGGGGCGGCTGTCCTCCGACCCGCCCCAGGCGGTGTTCCCGGTGCTGCACGGCGCCCCCGGCGAGGACGGGGTCGTGCGCGAGGTCCTGGAGGTCAGCGGCGTGCCCTACGTGGGCGCCCGGCCCGACGCCTGCCGCCGCGCCTACGCCAAGCCCGTCGCCAAGGCGCTGGTCGAGGCCCGCGGGGTCGCGGTGCCGCGCGGGGTGGCGCTGCCCAAGGCCGCCTTCCGGGACCTGGGCGCGCGCGAGCTGGTCGACCGCATCGCCGCCGCCCTCGGCCTGCCGCTGTTCGTCAAGCCCGACCAGGGCGGGTCGGCGTTCGGCGCCGCCACGGTCGACAGCGCCGACGCGCTGTCCTCGGCGCTGGTGAACTGCTTCGCCTACGGCGACACGGCCCTGGTGGAGGAGCGCATCGCGGGCACCGAGGTGGCCGTTTCGGTGGTCGACACGGGGGACGGCCCCACGGCGCTGCCGCCGGTGGAGATCGTCCCCGACGGCGGCGTCTACGACTACGCCGCCCGCTACACCGCCGGGCGCACCGAGTTCTTCGCCCCGGCGCGCCTGGAAGGGGCGGTGGCGGAGGCCGCCAAGGAGGCGGCCCTGACCGCGCACAGCGCGCTGGGCCTGCGCGACCTGTCCCGCACGGACATGATCGTGGAGGACTCGGGCCGGGTGGTGTTCCTGGAGGCCAACGTCGCCCCGGGGATGATGGAGACGTCGCTGTTCCCGATGGCCGTGGAGGCCGCGGGGATGGACTTCGCCATCGTGTGCCGGGAACTGGCGCACCGGGCGGCGCTGCGGGGCTGAGCCCCCGGGGGAGCCGGGCGGCGGAGGTGCGCGGCCCCCGGGCGTGAGGACCGCGCACCTCCACCTCACGCCAGCGCGCGCTCCAGCGCGTCGCGCACCGTGTCCCTCAGCAGCGTCGTCTTGTACCGGGTGCCCGGCAGCGGCGAGCACTGGCCCGGCAACCCCTCCACCGCCTTCGCCGCCTCGGACGGGTCGGCGGGCGCCCCCTCAAGGGCCGACTCCACCTCGCCCAGACGGAGCGGGGTGCGGGCCACCGCCCCCGCCGCGACCGCCACCCGGGCCACCCGGCCGCTGCCGCCGTCCTCGCGCACCACCCGGGCCACCGCCTCCACCAGCGGCCACTCCGCGCGCGAGCGCGCCGTCGCCCTGACATAGGCGGCCGTCTCCCCGGGCTCCGGCGCCGGCAGCTCGATCACCCCGAGCACCTCGCCCGGCTCCAGCACGTGGTCCCGCGTGCCGTCGGCGGCGTCGTACAGCTCCCGCAGCGGCCGCTGCACCGGATCGGAGCGCCCGTCGGCCGTCTCCGCACGGGCGTCGTACGCCAGCAGCGCCACCGCCAGGGACGACGCGTGGGGTGCCGCGCACGGCGAAGTGTCGAACGCGACGCCGCCCCTGTGGTCGCCCGCCCGCGCCGGGCACGAGTCGCCCCCGTCCTGGTGGCAGGAGAACTCCGGGTTGCGGAAGTACCAGCACCGGTTCCGCTGCAGCAGGTTCCCGCCCAGCGTGGCCGCGTTGCGGATCTGCGGCGTGGCCAGCGCCCGCGCCGTGGCGGTCAGCGCCGGGTACGCCGCCCCCAGCACCGGGTCGGCCGCGACGTCGGCGACCGTGGTCAGCGCCCCGATGCGGGCGCCCCCGTTCGGCCCCCAGGCCACCCCCCGCAGCTCTTCCAGGCCGCCAAGGTCGGCGAACGGCCCCGCGTCCAGCCCGGCCCGCAGCCGCGCCATGGTGTCGGTCCCCCCGGCCCGCGCCTCGGCGCCCGAGCGCAGCTCCTCGGTGAGGCGGGCGAACTCGTCGGTGCTCACGATGCTCATCAGCGCAGTCCCTCCAGCAGTCGGTCCGGGCGCACGGGCAGGTCGAGGGGGCGGCGGCCGACGGCGTCGCGCACCGCGTTGGCCACCGAGGCGGCCACCCCGACGGTGGAGACCTCGCCCAGGCCCACACCGCCGCCGGGCACGTGCTCCCAGCCCTCCTCGTGGAAGTACACCTCGATCTCCGGGGCGTCGCCGATCCCCGGCAGCCGGTAGTCCTCCAGGTTGTCGCTGAGCGTCCGGCCCGTCACCGGGTCGGTCACCCGCTGCTCGTACAGCGCGTAGCCGATGCCCTGGACCACCCCGCCGTGCGCCTGGTTGCGGGCCTGGCGGTCGGCGTAGATCCGCCCGGCGGCGATCCCCGCCCAGCAGTGCAGCGGCCGCACCCGGCCCAGCCGGGTGTCCACCTCCACCTCCATCACGTGCACCGCCCCGGCCAGCCCCCGGCCGAGGGCCATCTCCGCGTTGTTGAAGGGCGGGGACAGGAACCCCCGCCGGTCCCGGGCGCGCGTGCCCGTGGTGCGCAGGCCCTCGGCCGCCTTCAGGTTCTCCCGGGACGCGGCCGGGCCGCCGTCGGCCGACGCGCGCAGCCGCTCGCCCAGGCGGCGGGCGGCGTCGGCCGCGGCGGGCGCCACCGACGTCGTCGTCCGGCTGCCGAACGAGCCGGGTCCGGGCACCGGGCCGCTGTCCCCGGTCTCCACCCGCACCTGGTCGGCGTCCAGGTCCAGCTCCTCGCGCACGACCCGGGCCAGGACGGTGCGCACACCGGTGCCGATGTCCTGGGTGGAGGTGCGCACCACCACGCATCCGTCCTCCACCACCAGCTCCACCTGGGCGCTGGGGTCGAGCAGGTAGGGCCAGTTGGAGACGGCCACGCCCACGCCCCGGCGGAACCGTCCCGTGCGCGCCCCGCGCTCGCGGTCGCGCCACATCGGTAGAGCGGCGGCGCGCTCGTACAGGGCGGCCCTCTTGGGGTTGCCGTCCCAGCGCTGCCGCAGCGCGATCGGGTCCTCGCCCAGGCGCAGCGCCATCTCGTCGACGGCCTGTTCCAGCGCCCAGGCCAGCGGCGGACCGCCGGGGCCGCGGAACGGCAGGCCCGGCGGGCGGTGGGTGACCACGTCGAAGTCGCGCAGGCGGCGCGGGGCACGGCCATAGATGAGCATGCCGTGCACGGCCACGGCCGACCCGATGGACACCCCGCCGTCGCCCCAGGTGTCGATGGACAGCGCCGACAGGTCCCCCTTCTCGTCGGCGAGCATCGCCAGCCGGGTCCGGGTGCCCGGCCGGTTCCCGGTGTCGGTCAGCTCCTCAGAGCGGTCGAACACCAGGCGGACCGGTGCGCCGGCCAGCCGGGACAGCTCCACCGCGGCGATGGACTCGGTGCTCAGCGCCGACTTCGCGCCGAACCCGCCTCCGACGTGCTCGGCGCGGACGTGCACCCGCTCGGGGTCCAGGTCCCAGTGCTCGGCCGCCTCTCGCGCCACGCCACGCACGTACTGGGTGGACACGTTCAGGTACAGGTCGCCGCCTTCCCACCGGGCGACGCAGGCGTGCGGCTCCAGGGGCGTGTGCACCTGCACCGCGGTGCTGAACTCGGCCGAGAACAGCAGCCGGTCGCCGCGCGCGTGGGCGTCGTTCAGGCGTTTGACGGCGGTGCCGCGGCGGAACCCGAGGTTCAGCGGCCCGCGCCGGTTGCCCCGCCACGGGGCGGGCGCCGTACCGCCCTCGTTGCTGGAGGGCGCGGCCGACCGCTCCTCCTTGTCGGCGTAGACCAGGGGCGCACCGGGGGTGGCGGCGGTCCCGGTGTCGAGGACCGCCGGGAGGTCCCGGTAGTCGACGCGCACCCGCGCGGCGGCCTGCCGCGCCCCGGCGCGGGTGGGGGCGGCGACCGCGGCCACCGGCTGGCCCGCATAGCGCACGGTCCGGTCCTCGGGCAGCAGGTCGACGTGGACCGCTCCGGCCGCGTCGATGCGCTCCACCCGGGCGTGGGCCCGGTCCGAGCGCACCACCACCGCCTCCCAGCACCCCTCGGGGTGCACGTCGGTGGTGTAGCGGGCGCGTCCGGTGATCTTGTCCTCGGCGTCGGTGCGGGCGCCGCCGTCGGCCCCGGAGGAGGCGTCCTCGTCGAAGCGCCCGGCGCACGCGGATGCGACGGCCGCATAGATCCCCTCGTAGGCCCCGCACCGGCACAGGTGGCCGGAGAGGGCGTCGGCGATGTCGGCGCGGTCCGGCGCGCCGGTCCCGTGCTCGGCCCGCCACCGGTCGTGGAAGGCGGCGGCCTCGACGACGAAGCCGGGCGTGCAGTAGCCGCACTGCAGGGCGTCGTGGGCGGCGAAGGCGCGCTGCACGGGGTGGCGCCCCTCCAGGCCCTCGACGGTGGTGACCGAGCGGCCCTCCAGCGCGGTGGAGGGCAGCAGGCAGGAGGCGGTGGGCGCACCGTCGACGAGGACGGTGCAGGCCCCGCATACCCCTTGGCCGCAGGCGATCTTGGCCCCCGTCAGACCGAGCTCCTCGCGGAGGGTTTCGGCCGCGGCGTCCTCGGGGGCAGGGTGGACGGTGGTGTGCTCGCCGTTGACTGTGGTGTCCAAGGCGTCGCTCCCCGGAGAGATTGAGTTGACGCCGTCAACCTAGGAGGGTGAGTTGACGCTGTCAACGCCGTCTCCTACGGTTTTCGCGTGATTCCTGGTCAGTCGCCCGATACCCGAGAGCGGCTCATCCGCGCGGCTTGGGACCTGCTCGGCGAGGGCGGCCCCGGCGCGGTCACGCTGCGCGGAGTGGGCGCACGGGTCGGGCTGTCGCGGACCGCGCCCTACCGCCACTTCGCCGACAAGGACGCCCTGCTGCGCGCCGTCGCCGAGCGGGCCTTCCGGGACTTGGGCGACCGTATGCGCACCGCGGCCCGGGGGGCCGACGACACGCCGTCGGTGCTGCGGGCCGTGCTGATGGCCTACATCGACTTCGCGTCCGAGTACGCCGAGCACTACCGGCTGATGTTCGGCGAGTGGGTGCTCGCCCAGAAGCGGGCCGAAGGCGAGGAGGGCGGACCGCTGCACGCGGCGGCGGTGTCGCTGTTCGAGCTGTGCGCCGGGATGCTGGAGCAGGGGCAGCGCGAAGGCGTGATCCGGCAGGGCGACCCGGCGGACCTGGCGCTGCTGACCTGGTCGACCGTGCACGGGCTGATGGCCTTCGCGCTGTCGGGCCACCTGGAGGCCAAGGAACGCGGGGCGCGCTTGGAGGTCGAGCGCCTGGTGGGCGAGGTCGTGGAGGGGCTGCGAGCGAGGCCGGGGGGTTAGGGGGCGATTCCCGGATGATGCTCTTGTGCCTCTGCTGTGCCTCTGCGCGCGATCACGTCCCTGCAGGGCCGCTTCGGGGCTGTTGCGGTGGGGTGCGAGCGGTGGGGTGCGAGCGGTGGCCGTGGCTGCTGAGAGTTCCCCCAATCCAGCGGACGCCATCGGCGACGGGGGTCCTTCCTCGTGCTCCGGGTCCTAGCCGGTCGGCTGACCTGCGGGGTGCAATGGGAATGGCGGCGACGACGGAGGTAGGCGGCACCGCCTGCGACGCTGTCGGCCGCCCGGCGTGTGCGTGGTCGCCGTGATGGGCAACGACGGATCAGCTGGTCCCCCACTCCCGGGCTCCAGCCGGGTGGCGGGCCACCGGGGTGCGAGGAAGAGGGCGGCGACGGAGTGAGCGGTGCGGTTCCCCGGGCCTGCCTGCCGTCCGGCGGGCCCCTCGCGGTCCGGGCGGGTAGGCGGCTCGGCAGGTACCCCACTCCCGGGCCCCGGCCGAGCGGTGGGCCACCGCAGTGAAAGGTGGATGGCAGCGACGACAACGGGCAGCTGCTCTACCTGCAGCCCTGTCGGCTGCCGGGTGTGTGCGTGGTCACCGGGGTCGGCGGCGACGGCGGAGCTGGTGCCCCG
>NZ_JAQFWP010000047.1 GCF_027706745.1 Nocardiopsis suaedae
CCTACCCGCCCGGACCGCGAGGGGCCCGCCGGACGGCAGGCAGGCCCGGGGAACCACCCCGCTCACTCCGTCGCCGCCATTCACGGTGACCACGCACGCGCCGGGCGGCCGACAGCGCTGCAGGAGGAGCGTCAGCCTTATGTCCTTGCCGACCACACCGTCACCACCTACACGCCCGCCGCTCGGCTGATGTCCGTGAGTGGGGGCCTGCCGAACCCGGCTCGGGAGGGGGTGGACTGGTGGCGGGCGGCCCTGGGAAAACGTCCCCGCTTGCGCCTTTGCCCCCGATATACGAATGTGGGACCGCCATCGGCGGCCCCGCACCTGGGTGGGCGGTGACTCCCCTTCAGGGATTCACTACCCCTACTCCGGCTTCTTGGATCCGAACATGATCTCGTCCCACGACGGGACCGATGCGCGGCGGCCTCGCCCCTTCTTCCGGGCTGGCTGGGCTGCCCCGCCTCCGGCGGCCGCGGCAGCCGAGACCGAGTCCTCGGCCCCGCGGCCCTTCTGGTCGTCCTGGTCGGTCGCCCGTGCCGTCACCGGGGTGCGGCCGCGCGGCTCCTGGGGCCGTTCGGCGGGTCTGCGCGGCCCTGCGTCCGGGACGGCGGGCCCCATCGACGGGCGCGGGCGCGCCGTCCGCTCGCCGCGTTCGGGCCGGTCGGGGCGCTCGCCCCGCTCAAGCCGGTCTCCCCGGTCGGGGCGCTCGCCCCGCTCGGGCCGGTCGTCCAGGTCAGCCCGTTCGGGCCGCTCGTGCCGGGGTGCCTCCGCTGCGGGGGCGCCCCGGCGGGCGGGGGTGGAGGGGAGGACGTCGTCCTCTGGGCCACCCCGCTCCGTGCGCTCGGCTGTGCGCTCGGGCATGCGTTCCGCCGTGCGGTCATGCATGCGCTCGGCTGCTCGCTCATGCATGTGCTCGGCCGCGGGCTCTCCCCGCGGGACCGCCCGGTCGGTACCCGGAGCGCCCGGGTCGGCGCCGGGGTAGGCGCGCTCGGCTTCCTGGGGCACCCGTTCGGGCTCCTGGGCCGGGCGCTCACGTCCCGGGCGCGGGGACGGGGCGCCGGGGAAGGCCGGATCGGCCTCCGGGGCCGCGCGGTCGCGGCCGGTCCGGCTGAAGGCCCGCTCGGTCTCGGTCAGTGCGCGCTCGGCCGGTGCCGTGTGGGCCCGGGCCGCAGGCCGCTCGGCGGGTCCGGCCGGGGCCGCGTCCTCCCGGTCGGCGGCCGGGGGCGCCTCCGCCGGGGGCGGGGCCGGGTGCTGCGGGGGGTCGGCCGGGGCCTGCGCGGAACGCTGCGGGGCGGGCTCCTCGGCCCCGGGTCTGGCCAGCGGCCCGTCGGCCCGGGCGGCGGGCTCGGGCGCCCCCTGGCGGCGCGGCACGAACGGGGTGACCGTCGCCCCGCCGTCCCCGGACACCCCGCCCGCGGACGGGTCGGAGAAGCGCGCCGCCTCGTCGTCGACCGGGACGACCGTGCGCCGCCGCGGCTCGAACACCCAGTGCGCCAGGCGCTCCTGCCCGTCCAGCAGGAAGGCCAGCTTCACGTGCCAGCTTCCGTCCTCGCGCTTCCAGGCGTCCCAGACCGCCTCGCCGGTCTCCAGCTGGTGCGGCCCCACCCGTTCGGAGACCAGGTCGCCCAGCGCGGGGCCGGGCGCGGTGTCCCCGGGACCGCGTACGGAGGCCCGCTGCGCCTGCTGCGCCATGAACTCGCGCTCCTGCAGGACCGGGCCTTCGAACCAGCGGACGCGCTCGATGGGGATGCCAGCGAGCTCGGCGATCGCCTCCGCCGTCTCTCCGGAGCGGATCCGGGCCTGGATTTCCTTGGGGCGCAACGGATTCTCCACTTCGATCTCGTACTGGCCGAGCCGGGAGAACTGGCCGCGGACGGCGGCGCGGAGACGGTCGTCGACGGGCAGCGTGAAGCGGGTACCGCGGCCGGCGCTCGCCAGCACCAGGTAGGTGCCGTCCTCGCTCACGGCCACGAGGCGAAGCTCCTGCATCGCCCTCCCTTTCGCGCTTCCCGTCGAGGGTGGGTCCTCGGCCATCCCCCGCGTTCCCAGTCTGTTCGGCATCCGGGTGTTCGGCCAGTACCCCGCCCGGCATGTCCGAACCGTGGGCCTCCGTGCGCCGGCCACCGGCGCCCGGGCGTGCCCAGAGCCAATCTTGGCATGTGGGAGGGGGCGTGCGGCGGGTGCGCTCCGGTCGTCGGTCGGCGTCCTCCTGCGGGTGATGCTAACCCGCGCGCCCTCTGCGGACCATGCGACCGGCGCCGGGTGTCGGCACGGCCGGGCGGTGCGCACGCCAAACCGACACGCGCACCGTGACCGCAGGGTGATGTATTCAATGCCGCGCCTTAACAAGAGCTTAGATGGGATTCGCGTAGGTTGTCCGGATATGGGTCGGGAGTCGGGCGCCGCAGGGGGCGGCGCCGACCGGCCCGGACCCAGCGATCCGACGGGGGAGCGCCGCCGTGCGCGGCGTACAGAGGGGGGAGGATGGCCGAGCCCGATGAGGGCGCGCGCCATGGCGCGCGCATGCGTGCCGCCGCCGATGGGGGCGGCGGCGACAGTGACACGAACGGCACCACGGACCCCGAGGGCGGGGCCGACGGCGGCCGCCGCCTCAACCTGAGCATGCCGCAGGTGGTCGCGGGCGGTGTGGCCACCCTGACGGCCGCCACCGCCGCGTCGTTCATCGGCGTCTACGGCACGATCTTCGGCGCCGCCGTCATGAGTGTGCTCAGCACCGCGGGCACCGCCATCGCCCAGCACTGGCTGGAGCGCAGCCAGGACAAGGCCAAGGAGGCGGCGGCCCGCGCCGGGATGACCCTGCACGGCGCACGCATGCAGGGCGCGGCCCGCGCGGCCGCCGGGGGCCGCGGGGGCGCCTCCCGGACGGCCGCGGCCGGATCCGGCCACCGACCGGCGGACGGCCCCGAGGGCGCGCCCGACGCGACCGATGGTCCCGACGCGCCCACACAGGCGTTCGGCGGTGTCGGAGACCCCGACGCCACCCGCGCCCTTCCCAGCCTTTCCGGCGACACGCTCGACGGTGAGGACGGCGGCGGGGCCGAGGACGAGCGCGGCTGGTGGCAGCGGTACAAGATGCTGATCATCCCGGCCGCCGTCGTGTTCGTCGGCGTCATGCTGGTGATCCTGGTCTTCGAACTGCTGACCGGCCGGAGCCTGAGCGACACCGTGCACGGCCGCACCGACCACTCGTCGCCGACCCTCCTCGGCGGCGCCTCCCAGTCCCAGCAGGAGCCCGACGGGACCGTGCAGCCGACGCCCGGCACCGGCGAGGGCGGGCAGCAGGAGACCGGCGGCCCGGACGGGACCGACGGGGTCGAGCCCACGCCCGGCACCGAGGGCACCGACGGGTCCGACGGGTCCGACGGCCAGACCGGCGGCGACGGCACCGAGAACGGCACCGATGAAGGGACCGGCGGTGACACCGGCACCGGTGGCGACACCGGCGGCGACACCGGCAGCGGTACCGAGGACGGGTCGGACACCGGCGGCGGCACCGGAGACGGCACCGGCTCGGAAGACGGCGGCTCCGTCGGCGGATCCGGAGGCTCGGGCCAGAGCGGCACCGGCGACCAGCAGCAGGACCCGCAGCGGTCGGTGCCCGAGAGCGGCGCCTCGCCCTGACGCGCCGCACCCACAGGCGAGCCCCTCATCGCCGACCCGAGCACGCATGAGGCCCCGCCCGGACCGAGAGGTCCGGGCGGGGCCTCACCCGCGCCCGACGACCGCCCCTCAGGGCCCGAACACGCGCTCCGTATAGGCGTTGGCGAACCGGCGCTCGGGGTCCATCCGCTCGCGGACCTCCATCGCGTCCCCGAACCTCGGGTACACCCGCTCCAGGTACGACCGGTCCTTCGTGTGCATCTTCCCCCAGTGCGGCCGCCCCTCCGCGGCCGTGAACACCGCCTCGGCGTCGGCGAAGTAGCGCTGGTACGGCGCCCCCTTGTACACGTGCACCGCCACGTACGCGGTCTCCCGCCCGTACGCCGTCGACAGCCACACGTCATCGGCGGGCGCGAAGCGCACCTCCACGGGGAAGCTGATCCGGTGGCCGCCCCGGTCCACCAGCGACCGCAGCTCCCGCAGCACCCCCGGCAGCTCCTGCGCCGGGACCGCGTACTCCATCTCCACGAACTTCACCCGCCGCGGCGACGCGAACACCTTGTACGAGGTGTCCGTGTACTCCCGCGCCGAAAGCGCCCGCGCGCTCACCTGGTTGATGGCCGGGATCGCCGACGGCAGCGCCCGGCCCGCCCGGTTGACCCGCTCGAACAGCGTGTTGGACAGGAACTCGTCGTCCAGCCACGCCTTGAACGGCGCCAGCGGCCGGGCCGGCCCCTCCACCGGGTTGTTGCGTTTGGTGTTGGCCATCCCGGTGTGCGGGAACCAGAAGAACTCGAAGTGCTCGTTCCCGGCCCGCAGCTCCGGCAGCCGGTCGAGCACCTCGTCCACGCGCATCGGCTCCTCGCGCGCGTGCAGCAGGAACGAGGGGCGCACCGCCATGGTCATCGCGGTGACGACGCCGAACGCCCCCAGGCCGACCCGCGCCGCGCCGAACAGGTCCGGGTCGTCGGCCGCCGAGCAGCGCACCGCCTCCCCGTCGGCGCGCACCAGCTCCATGCCGACCACCTGTGAGGCGAGCCCGCCGGTGGTGCGCCCGGTGCCGTGCGTCCCGGTCTGGATCGCCCCGGCCAGGGTCTGCACCGCGATGTCGCCCATGTTGGCCAGCGCCGCCCCGTGCCCCGCCAGCGCGGTGTTCAGGTCGCTGAGCACCATGCCCGCGTCCGCCTCGCCGGTGCCCGCCTCCAGGTCGACCGCGCGCAGCCGGTTCAGCGCGGTGGGGGAGAGCATCACCCCGTCGGTGACGGCGGCGTCGGTGAAGGAGTGCCCGGCGCCGACCATCCGCACCGGCAGGCCCCGCCCGGCGGCCGAGCGCACCGCGCCGGCGACGTCGGCGGCCCCGTTGGGGGTGGCCGTGGTGGTCGGGAGGGCCTCGTGCGTGCCGGACCATGTGCGCCACATCACGTTCGTCATGGTCCGGGAGGCTACCGGCGAGGGTGACGCCCGTTACGCGGGGGGTGGCCGAAACCCCGCCGAAGTGCTGGTTTCATGGAGTCATGAGGCCCTACGACGCGTTCCTTCTCGTCTCCTTCGGAGGTCCCGAGGCCGAGGACGAGGTGATCCCGTTCCTGGAGAACGTCACCCGCGGCCGCGGCATCCCCCGGGAGCGGCTCGCCGAGGTCGGCGAGCACTACTTCCTCTTCGACGGGGTCAGTCCGATCAACCAGCAGTGCCGCGACCTGATCGCCGAGGTCCGCGCCGACTTCTCGGCCAACGGTGTGGACCTGCCGGTCTACTGGGGCAACCGGTTCTGGGCGCCGATGCTCACCGACACCGTCCGGCAGATGGCCCGGGACGGCGTGCGCCGGGTGGTGGCCATGGCCACGTCGGCCTACAGCAACTACTCCAGCCACCGCGCCTACCTGAACGACATCGCCGCCGCGCGCGAGGCCGTCGGGCCGGAGGCCCCCGAGATCGAGCTGATCCGCCCCTTCTTCGACCACCCCGGGTTCATCGAGCCGCTGGTCGAGCACACCCGCCAGGCCCTGGACCGGCTGCCCGACGACAAGCGCACCGGTGCCCGCCTGCTCTTCTCCGCCCACTCCATCCCCACCGCCATGGCCGACGCCAGCGGCGCCCCGGGCCAGGGGTACGGCTCTGGCGGCGCCTACGCCGCCCAGCTGGAGGAGGTGGCCCGCATGGTGGCCGAGCGGGTCGGCGGCGGCCACCCCTACGAGGTCGTCTACCAGAGCCGCAGCGGCCCGCCGAGCCAGCCGTGGCTGGAGCCGGACGTCAACGACCGCCTGGAGGAGCTCTCCAAGGAGGGCGCCGAGGCCGTCGTCGTGGTGCCGCACGGGTTCGTCTCCGACCACATGGAGGTCAAGTTCGACCTCGACCACGAGGCACGCGAGACCGCGGCCGGGCTCGGCATCGCCTTCGAGCGCGCGCTCAGCCCCGGAACCCACCCGCGCTTCGTGCAGATGGTGCGCGAGCTGGTGCAGGAGCGCGCCGAGGGCGCCGAGCCGATGGGCCTCAGCGGTCTTCCCCTCTGTCATGAGTGCGTGGCCGACTGCTGCCCGCAGAAGCGCTGATCGGCCCGGTGCGCACCGGTGCCGGCCCCGGCACCGGAACCGCCCGCCCTCCGGAGGACCACGGCTCTCCGGCCGCCCGAAATCGGTGCGGAACCCCGGTCTCGTCGGCGATTCCGCATACCGGATAGGGTCGTGGCGTCCGACCCCGGTGTTGAGGGAGGAAGCGCATGGTCCGCTCCTGGTACGAGCTGTCCGACTACGTCACTCTCAAGCGGGTGGGCGGCCTGCGCCTCTCGCCGGACGGGCGCAGGCTGGTGGCACCGGTGAGCGGCCTCAAGTCCGACGGCACCTCCTTCGGCACCTCCCTGTGGGAGATCGACCCCGAGGGGCGCGCCGAGCCGCGCCGCATCACCCGGTCGGTCGAAGGCGAGGCCGCGCCCGCCTTCCTGCCCGACGGGTCCCTGCTCTTCTCCTCCAAGCGCCCCGACGCCGAGTCCAAGGAGGACGGCGACAAGCCCGCCCTGTGGCTGCTGCCCGCCGACGGCGGCGAGGCCCGCCGCGTCGCCGCGCGCCCCGGCGGCATCGGCGCGGCGGCCGTGGCCCGCGACGCCGGGACCGTGGTCTTCGCCTCCGACACCCTGCCCGGCACCACCGGCGCCGAAGAGGACGAGGAGGCCCGCAAGGCCCGCAAGGACGCCGGGGTCACCGCGCTCCTGCACGAGTCCTTCCCGGTCCGGCACTGGGACCATGATCTGGGCCCCGGCGAGCCCCGCCTGTTCGCCGCCGCGCCGCCCGGGGACGCCTCCGGCGGGCTGGGCGAGCCCGCCGACCTGACCCCGGCCCCCGGCAAGGCGCTGCTGGACACCGACTTCGACGTCGCCCCCGACGGCGCCACCGCGGTCGCCGCCTGGACGGTCGTCGGCCCGGCCGCCCAGCCGCGCACCCGCCTGGCGGTCCTGGACACCGCGACCGGCGCCGCCCGCGTCCTGGCCGAGGACCCCGACCGCGACTTCTCCTCGCCCTCCTTCTCCCCGGACGGCCGCTCCGTCGCCGCGATCCGCTCCTACGACGGCGCGCCCGGGGGCGAGCCCCGCGACGCCACCCTGTGGGTCGTCGACGCCGCGACCGGCGAGGGCCGCGACGTGCTGGCCGACGCGGAGCTGTGGCCGCGCGAGGCGGCCTGGTCGGCGGACGCGCGGTCGCTGTTCTTCATCGCCGACGAGAACGGCCGCCGCCCCGTCTTCCGCCTCGACCTGGACACCTCCCGCCTGACCCGGGTGACCGGCGACGACGGCGCCTACAGCTCCCTGCAGCCCGCCCGCGACGGCGCCGCGCTCTACGCCCTGCGCGACTCCTGGGACGAGCCGCCCACACCGGTGCGCCTGGACCCGGCCGCCGAGGACGGGCGCCCCGTCCGCCTGCCCGCCCCCGACCTGCCGCTGGAGGTGCCCGGGCGGCTCACCGAGGTGGAGGCCCGGGCCGACGACGGCACCCGCGTGCGGTCCTGGCTGGTGCTGCCCGAGGAGGCCTCCGCCGCCTCCCCGGCGCCGCTGCTGCTGTGGATCCACGGCGGCCCCTACATGAGCTTCAACGGCTGGTCCTGGCGGTGGAACCCGTGGCTGGCGGCCGCCCGCGGCTACGCCGTCCTGCTGCCCGACCCCGCCCTGTCCACCGGCTACGGCCAGGACATGCTCCGCCGCGCCTGGGGGACCTGGGGGCCGCGCACCTTCGCCGACCTGATGGCGGCCGTGGACGCCGCGGCGGCCCGCGACGACGTGGACGGCGAGCGCACCGCCGCGATGGGCGGCTCCTTCGGCGGCTACATGGCCAACTGGGTGGCCGGGCACACCGACCGTTTCCGGGCGGTCGTCACCCACGCCTCGCTGTGGGACCTGGAGTCCTTCAGCTCCTCCACCGACATGCCGCCCGCCTGGACCGCCGAGTTCGGCGACCCCGACACCTCGCCGGAGCGCTACCGGGCCGCCTCCCCGCACCGCTCGGCCGACGGCGTGCGCACGCCCGTGCTCGTCATCCACGGCGACAAGGACTACCGGGTGCCCATCGGCCAGGGCCTACAGCTCTGGTGGGACCTGATGCGCCGGGAGGTGGACGCCAAGTTCCTCTACTTCCCGACGGAGAACCACTGGATCCTCACGCCCGGCAACATCGCGGTCTGGTACGAGACGGTGTTCGCGTTCCTCGACCACCACGTGCTGGGCAAGGAGTGGAAGCGGCCCGAGCACCTGTAGGGGCCGGGCGGAGTACGACGGAACTGGGGGGACGTGCATGGCAGCCGAGGAGGGCGCCGCGTCCGCGGCCGACCCGCACGCGCTGGCCGCGCTGGCCGAGCGCACCGCCGCCGAGGCGGGCCGGGTCGCCGCCGGCGGGCAGGAGGGCATCGGGGTGCTCGACACCAAGAGCACCCCGACCGACGTGGTCACCGAGATGGACCGGCGGGTCGAGGAGCTGGTCCGCAAGCGCCTGCTGGAGGCCCGTCCCGGGGACGCGGTGCTCGGCGAGGAGGGCGGCGAGGAGGCCGGGGCGGACGGCGGGGTGCGCTGGATCGTCGACCCCATCGACGGCACGGTCAACTATCTGTACGGGCGCGAGGAGTGGGCGGTGAGCATCGCCGCCGAGGCGGAGGGGCGGATCGTCGCCGGCGCGGTGGTCGCCCCCCGCCTGGGCGACACCTACACCGCCGTCCTGGGCGCCGGGTCGTTCTGCAACGGCGCGCCGCTGCGTGTGGGCCCCGCGCCCGAACCGGCGCTGGCGCTGGTGGCGACCGGGTTCGGCTACGACCCGCGGCGCCGCGCCCACCAGGCCGAGGTGCTGCGGTCGGTGCTGCCCCGGGTGCGCGACATCCGCCGCGGCGGGTCGGCGGCGATCGACATCTGCTCGCTGGCGCGCGGCCGCGCCGACGCCTACTACGAGCGCGGCCTCAACTGGTGGGACTGGGCGGCGGCCGGGCTGGTGGCCCGGGAGGCGGGACTGCGGGTGGAGGGCCTGCGCGGGGCGCCGCCCGGCGACGCCATGACCATCGTCGCGGGCCCCGGCCTGTTCGAGAGCCTGCACGCGATGCTGGAGCCCCTGGGCGCCGACACCGACGGCCCGGATTAGCCGGGACCCGGCCCCGGACGCGCGGCGGCCGGCCGCGGGGATTCCGCGGCCGGCCGTGCGGACCTGGGGGATCGGGTCAGGCGCAGTCGGCGTTGACACCGTTCCGGGCGGCGATGCGCTTGAGGTCTTCGAGCTCGGAGGAGTGCATCTCGGCCAGGAACTCGTCGCCGGCCGCGCGGGCCGCTTGAAGAGACGTGTAGGTCTCCGTAATACGGCCGTTGATCTCCGCGAGGAACTCGCCCATGTTCACCTCACTCTAAAAGCACGTCCGGTGTTGCTCCGGGTCACTGCGCTGTGACACGGCGGATGCGCCCCGGCCCGCGGCGCGGGTCGGAACGCGGTGGCGGAACGGCGTCCCGCCTCTCGGGGATGGCGGGCGCCTGCGGCTTCAGGCCATACCCGCCCCTCCGGTCCGGTGAAACCCCCACTGTGGGGCGTGATCGATCCGTGATGGAAGGTGCCGGCGGCCGTCGGACCCCGGGGCCCCGCCTCCTGATCGATCATCCCAGGGGTGTGTGAGGCCCCGCACCCGGGTACCCCTTTCGCGTCACCCCCGTGTGGGCCGCCGGACGGCCCCGCGGCCGCGCCCGGCGGCGCGAACGCCCGCCACCAGGGGATTCGGGCGCGGCGGGTGTCCTATAGCACATCGGCCCGTTCGCGCCACCGCTTACTTGTTTCTTATTCTGTATGTGTCAGATTCGAGATGTGCGGGGTGAACAGCCCTTGCCGGCGGTTGGGGGATGCGCCGGCAAGGGCTCCCGTACAGGGGGAAAATCGGTGGTCCGGTCCCGTTGGGGGACGGGGCCGGGCCCCGTACTCCGTTCCCCGGCGGCAGCCGCAGGTTGCCGCACGGCCGAGCCGCCCCTACGTTGGCGGCGGGCGGGGCTTACCCCGCCCTTATCCGGGCCGTGCGATAACGGCAGAGCGCGGCCGGGGACCACAGACGCCGCTGCCGGTGTGTTGGGGGATGCGCCGGCAGCGGCCCTTTTTATCGGTGCCGCGAGGAGAAGGACGGCTGTGCGCGTACTTGTGGTCGAGGACGAGCAGGTCCTCGCTGACACCATCGCCGTGGGCCTGCGCCGCGAGTCCATGGCGGTGGACGTCGCCTACGACGGCGACAGCGCATTGGAGCACGCCGGAGTCAACGACTACGACGTGGTCATCCTCGACCGCGACCTGCCCGGCGTGCACGGCGACGACGTCGCCCGCGCCCTGGTGGACAAGAGCTACAACGGCCGCATCCTCATGCTCACCGCCTCCGGCCAGCTGGAGGACAAGGTCGAGGGGCTCAGCCTGGGCGCCGACGACTACATGGCCAAGCCCTTCGCCTTCGCCGAACTGGTGGCGCGCGTGCGGGCGCTGGGCCGCCGCGCCGCCCCTCCGCTGCCCCCGGTCCTCAAGCGCAACGGCATCGTCCTGGACCCGGCCAACCACACCGTCGAGCGCGACGGCCGGGACATCCCGCTCACCCCCAAGGAGTTCGCCGTGCTGGAGGTGCTCATGCGCGCCAACGGCACCGTGGTCAGCGCCGAGGGCCTGTTGGAGAAGGCCTGGGACGAGAACGCCGACCCCTTCACCAACGTCGTGCGGGTCACCGTGATGACCCTGCGCAAGAAGCTCGGCGAGCCCGCCATCGTGCACACCGTCCCCGGCGCGGGGTACCGGCTGTGAGCAGCGGCGGCGACGCCGGACGGCACGGGCCCGCGACCGACCCGGTGACCGCGGTCCCCGAGGGCGAGGTCCCGGCCACCCCGCCCGGCGAGACCGGCACCTGGCGGCGGCTCAACCCCCAGCCCGCGTCCCCGCCGACCCCGCCCGCCGGGAACAACCTGGGCGGGCAGGTCACCGAGGGGCTGCACCGCTTCACCGACAACATGAGCCTGCGGGCCCGGCTCACCCTCATCTACGGGATGCTGTTCTTCGCCGCCGGGTCGCTGCTGGTGCTGCTGAACTACATCATCGTCGCCGGGGTGCTGGGCGGGCTCACCTTCACGCCGGCCGACGACATCAGCCTCGCCCAGGCCGAGGCGATGAAGAACAGCTTCATCGAGGCGGTGCTGGCCTCGCTCACCCGCTGGTCGGTGCTGGCGCTGGTGGTGGTCGGCCTGCTCGCGGTGGGCCTGGGGTACGCGGTGGCCGGGCGGGCCCTGTCGCCGCTGCAGAAGATCACCCGCACCGCGCGCCGCCTGTCCGAGCGGTCCCTGCACGAGCGCATCGCCCTGGGCGGGCCCGACGACGAGATCCGCGAGCTCGCCGACACCTTCGACGCGATGCTGGAGCGGCTGGACCGCGCCTTCGACGGGCAGCGCCGCTTCGTCGCCAACGCCTCCCACGAGCTGCGCACCCCGCTGGCGATCAACCGCACCCTGCTGGAGGTCGCCCTCAGCGACCCCGAGGCCTCCGCCGACCTCAAGACCGTCGGGCGCACCCTGCTGGAGACCAACTCCCGGCACGAGCGCCTCATCGACGGGCTGCTCTTCCTCGCCAAGAGCGACCGGGAGCTGGAGGTGCGCACCCTGGTCGACATGGGCGAGCTGACCGAGTCGGTGCTCAGCCAGCTCTCCGGCGACCTGGACGACTCCGGCCTGCAGGTGCGCACCGACCTGCGCCAGGCGCGCGTCACCGGCGACCCGGTGCTGCTGGAGCGCCTGGCGGGCAACCTCGTGGAGAACGCCCTGCGGTACAACACCGAGGACGGCGAGATCACCGTCCGCAGCGGCATGTACGAGGGCTTCCCCGCCATCCAGGTGGAGAACTCCGGCCCGGTGGTGCCCGCCTACGAGATCGAGGGCCTGTTCGAGCCCTTCCGCCGCTCCACCGGCAACCGGGTGGCCTCCGGCAAGAGCGCCGGGCTGGGGCTGTCCATCGTCCGCTCGGTGGTGCGCGCCCACGGCGGCAGCGTCAGCGTGTGGCCCCGCGCCGGCGGCGGCCTGGTCGTCACCGTCTCCTTCCCCGCCGCGGGCCGCGAACAGCCGGGTGTGTAACCGGCTGCGACCCCTCCCGGCGGCGTGATATCTATACGTGTCCGACGACACGACCACCCCGGGTCCGAGCGGCTTGCAGCGGTGGGTAAGCTTCCCCGGGCGTGAACACGCGGGGAACTCCGCCCCGCGTGGGATTGCCGCCGCTACCTCGTGCGATGCGCGGTTCGACCCGCTGCCGTGCACGCGCCGGAAGCGGCCGCGGGAATGGGTCGGAAACGTTCGGGCGTTGGGTAGCACAGTCAGGAGGCCGTACCGGGGCGCGCCGCGCGCGGCCGGGTCCGGCCAACCTCTGTCGCCATCCGGTGTGAGGGCACCCGGGAGGGGTCACAGTCCTCTTACGCCGCCGGAATTTTCCGGCTGAACCGGGCACAAGATTCGGGTCTCAAGCGTTACACCCGCGCGACGAGGCAGAGAACTGAGGGGGATGGAGCAACCAGAATGGCCACCGACTACGACAGCCCGCGCAAGACCGAAGAGGACATGAGCGAGGACAGCCTGCAGGAGCTGCAGGCCCGGCGGGTCGACAAGGGCACCAGCACCATCGACGTCGACCCCGACGAGGTCGCCGAGGGCATGGAACTGCCCGGCGCCGACCTGTCCGGTGAGGAGCTCGCGGTCCGCGTGCTCCCGCGCCAGGCCGACGAGTTCACCTGCTCGCGCTGCTTCCTGGTGCACCACCGCAGCCAGCTCGCCGAGGAGCGGAAGGGGCAGCTCGTCTGCAAGGAGTGCGTCTGAAACGGCCACTCCCCCTCCTCGGCGCCTCGCCGGCCGAAGGGCAGCGATACCGCCGATGCGTCCCCGCCCAGGGGGCGCATCGCCTTGTCTGGGGCGCCGCGGGGGAATTCCGGCCGCCGCCGGATCGTTGGCCCCCTCTGAGGAACGCTGCGAGGCCGAGGAGGACGCCCATGGCCGCCGGTCCGACCCCGGAGCCGGAGCAGGGCCCCGGCACCGACCTGGTGCCCGCGGGACGCGAGGACGCGGGTGAGCTCGTCGGCGCCATCATCGCCGACGACGGCGCCGATCCGCGCCGCCGGGCCGGGCTGATCGCCCGCCTGGCCCGCACCCTGGGGCAGGGGGCGCGCGCGGCCGGGGTGCGCGGCGCGGCGGGCGGTCGCTGGCTGGCCGACGTCTTCGCCGACGAGATCGCCCCCCGCATCCCCGTGCGCGACCTGGAGACCCTGGCCCGCCACCACAAGGGCCTGACCGGCGAGGAGCTGGCCGACGCGCTGGTGCGCAACGCCGCCAACACCACCACCGCGGTCGGTGCGGCCGGCGGGGCGCTGGCCGCCGCCCAGTTCACCGCCCCGCCGCTGCTGCTGACCGCCCCCGCCCAACTGGTGGCCGAGACGGTGGTGGTCGCCGCGGTCGAGGTGAAGCTGATCGGTGAACTGCACGAGGTGTACGGGGCGCGCGCCGACGGGGGAGCGGTGCGGCGCCACGCCGGGTACGTGCAGGCCTGGGCCTACCGCCGGGGCATCGACCCGATGTCGGCCGGGGAGTCCGTCACCGCGGCCCTGGGCGCGGCGGCCAAGGTGGCGCTGCGCAAGCGGCTCATGCGGGTGCTGGGGCGGCACCTGACCACGCTCGGCCCGTACCTGACCGGCGCCGTCGCGGGCGGGACCCTCAACCGTGCGGCGACCCGGGCCCTGGGCAGGGCGGTCCGCAAGGACCTGGCGCGGACCGCCGTGGGGACGGGGCGCGGGTCCGGGGCCGTCGCGGGGGACGAGCGGGCCCTGGGCCGAGGGGAGTAGCGGAGTAGAGGGCCCCGCCGCCGGAGCAGGCGGGAGCGCCTCTCTGATCCCTGCCGGTCACGCCCCCTCGAGGGCCTCACGGGCCTCGCGGGGCATCATCCGCTTGTGGGTGGCGCGCACCGCCAGGACGCGGGCCACCTCCATGCCGACGCCGGTCAGCACCGCCCAGCCCAGGGCCTCGCCCAGGCCGACGTCGAGGGACTCGGGGTCGGTCGGCGGCTCCTTGCCGGTCGCCTGGGTCCAGGCGAAGGTCAGCGCCTTGCGGGCGGCGAAGCCGGCCGCGAGCGCCGCGACGCCGCCGACGATCTGCGCCGGGATGTCACCGTCTTTCTTAGCCATATGGGTACCGGTCGCTCTCCATCGGTCGTTTCGGTGCGGCTGGACACCGTCCTCGGGGCCCATCCTTCCACGCGCCGCCCGGCCGCCGCCGCCGGGCGGGGGCGGGTCGCCCCACATCGCCTCCGGGGCACCGGAAACCGGGAGCGAGCAGGGCCGCAGAACCAATACCATTGCCCCATGACCAACCGCTCTCGTTCCTTCCGCGTGCCTGACAAGCCCTCGCTCGACGGTATCGAGGCGAAGTGGGTAGACGCCTGGGACGAGTCCGGCGTCTACCGCTTCGACCGCACCAAGAGCCGCGACGAGATCTTCTCGATCGACACCCCTCCGCCGACGGTCTCGGGTTCCCTGCACATCGGCCACGCCTTCTCCTACACCCACACCGACCTGGTCGCCCGCTACCAGCGGATGCGCGGCAAGTCGGTCTTCTACCCGATGGGCTGGGACGACAACGGCCTGCCCACCGAGCGCCGGGTGCAGAACTACTACGGCGTGCGCTGCGACCCGTCGATCCCGTACGACCCGGACTTCACCCCGCCGGCCAAGCCCGACCCCAAGCGCCAGGTCCCCGTCTCCCGCCGCAACTTCATCGAGCTGTGCGAGCGGCTCACCGCCGAGGACGAGAAGGTCTTCGAAGGCGTGTGGCGCCGCATGGGCCTGAGCGTCGACTGGAGCCACACCTACGCCACCATCGACGACGGCTCCCGCGCCGCCGCGCAGCGGGCGTTCCTGCGCAACCTCGCCCGCGGCGAGGCCTACATGGCCGAGGCGCCCACGCTGTGGGACGTCACCTTCCGCACCGCCGTCGCCCAGGCCGAGCTGGAGGACCGGGAGCGCACCGGCGCCTACCACAAGGTGGCCTTCCACCGCCCCGACGGCACCCCGGTGCACATCGAGACCACCCGCCCCGAGCTGATCGCGGCCTGCGTCGCCCTGGTCGCCCACCCCGACGACGAGCGCTACCAGGACCTGTTCGGCGGCACCGTCACCTCCCCGGTGTTCGGGGTGGAGGTGCCGGTGGAGTCGCACTGGCTGGCCGAGCCCGACAAGGGCTCCGGCATCGCCATGATCTGTACCTTCGGCGACACCACCGACGTCACCTGGTGGCGCGAGCTGCAGCTCGCGACCCGGCCGATCGTCGGATGGGACGGGCGCATCATCTCCGACCCGCCCCCGGGCCTCGACTCCGCGGCCGCCCGCGAGGCCTACGCCCGCCTGGCCGGGGCCACGGTGCACACCGCCCGCGAGCGCATGGTGGAGATGCTGCGCGCCTCCGGCGACCTGGTCGGCGAGCCGACCCCCACCACCCGGCCGGTGAAGTTCTACGAGAAGGGCGACAAGCCCCTCGAGGTCGTCACCACCCGCCAGTGGTACATCCGCAACGGCGGGCGCGACGCCGACGTGCGCGACCGCCTGCTGGCGCGCGGCCGGGAGCTGCAGTGGCACCCCGACCACATGCGCTCGCGCTACGAGCACTGGGTCGAGGGCCTCAACGGCGACTGGCTCATCAGCCGCCAGCGGTTCTTCGGCGTGCCCTTCCCCGTCTGGTATCCGCTCGACGGCGACGGCAACCCGCGCTACGACGCGCCCCTCGTCCCGGACGAGGCGGCCCTGCCGGTCGACCCCAGCTCCGAGGCCCCGGCCGGGTACACCGAGGAGCAGCGCGACGCGCCCGGCGGGTTCACCGGCGACCCCGACATCATGGACACCTGGGCCACCTCGTCGCTGTCGCCGCAGATCGCCGGGGGCTGGGAGCGCGACGAGGACCTGTTCTCCCGCGTCTTCCCGATGGACCTGCGCCCGCAGGGGCAGGACATCATCCGCACCTGGCTGTTCTCCACGGTGGTGCGGGCCGACTTCGAGAACGGGTGCCTGCCCTGGCGCACCGCGGCGATCTCCGGGTGGATCCTCGACCCGGACCGCAAGAAGATGTCCAAGTCCAAGGGCAACGTCGTCACCCCGCTCGACCTGCTGGAGCGCTACAGCTCCGACGCCATCCGGTACTGGGCGGCCAGCGGCCGCCTGGGCACCGACACCGCCCTGGACGAGGGGCAGATGAAGGTCGGGCGCCGGCTGAGCATCAAGATCCTCAACGCGACCAAGTTCGCGCTGTCGGTCGCCGGGGAGGACGCCGCCGACCGGCCCGAGGCGGTCACGCAGCCGCTGGACCGGGCCATGCTGGCGGCGCTGGCCGAGGTCGTCGAGGACGCCACCGCCGCGTTCGAGGCCTACGACCACACCCGGGCCCTGGAGCGGGCCGAGCGGTTCTTCTGGGAGTTCTGCGACGACTACCTGGAGCTGGTCAAGGCCCGCGCCTACGAGGAGGGCACCGCCGAGAGCGCCTCGGCCCGCGCCGCCCTGCTCCAGGCCCTGTCGGTGATCCAGCGCCTGTTCGCGCCGTTCCTGCCGTTCACCGCCGAAGAGGTGTGGTCCTGGTGGCGCGAGGGCTCGGTGCACGCCGCCGAGTGGCCGCAGGCCGCCGGGGTGCGCGCCGCCGCGGCCGACGGCGACCCGGCCGTGCTGGAGGCCGCCTCCGCCGTGCTGCGCGCGGTGCGCAAGTCCAAGTCCGAGGCGAAGCTGTCGATGCGCGCCGAGGTGGAGCGGGTGGCCGTGCGCGGCAAGCACGTCGCCCGCGCCCGGGTCGCCGAGGGCGACATCCGCGCCGCGGGTCGGGCCGCCGCCCTGGACTTCGAGGAGAGCGACGCCGAGGAGCTCTCCGTGGAGGTGACCCTCCCCCCGGCCGCGGAGTAGGCTCGGCGGATGTGAGCAACGAGGACCCCACGACCGACGGCCGCGGCGGACGGGCACCCCTGACGGTGTCCGTCCGCCGCCTCGACCCCGACCTCCCGCTGCCCTCCTACGCCCATCCGGGCGACGCCGGCGCCGACCTGGTCAGCGCCGAGGACGTGCGGCTCGGCCCCGGTGAGCGCGCCACCGTGCGCACCGGGATCGCCCTGGCGCTGCCGGACGGCTACGCCGCGTTCGTGCACCCCCGCTCGGGGCTGGCCGCCCGGTGCGGTGTCACCCTGGTCAACGCCCCCGGCACGGTGGACGCCGGGTACCGCGGCGAGATCAAGGTGACGCTGATCAACACCGACCTGGGCGAACCGGTCAAGCTGTCCCGCGGCGACCGGATCGCGCAGCTGGTGGTGCAGCGGGTCGAGCGTGCGGTGTTCGCCGAGGCGGACGAGCTTCCCGACTCCCGGCGCGGCCGGGGCGGGTTCGGGTCCACCGGCGGTTTCGCGGCCGGGGACAGATGACGGGAGAGGTGTGAGGCGTGTTCGGACGCCGCAAGAAGAGCGAGAAGACCGGCGCCGACGCGGTGGAGGAGTCCCCCGCGGGTGCGGCTCCCGCCGACGAGCCGGAGAAGGAGGCCGACCGGCACCGCGTGCTCGGGCCCTGGGACCCCTCTGAGGACGTGCCCGAGTACCCCAGGGTCGACCTGGGGTGCCTGCGGGTGCCGGTGGGCGAGCGCACCCAGATCCGCTTCGACATGACGCCGGAGAACCGGATCATCGGGGTGAGCCTGATCGACGGCCCCTCCATGGTGCAGGTGCAGGCGTTCGCCGCGCCCAAGACCAGCGGCCTGTGGGACGAGATGCGCGAGGAGCTCGTCGAGCAGATCACCAAGCAGGGCGGCAAGGTCGAGCCGTTCGACGGCGCGTTCGGCCCGGAGCTGCGCGCGGTCGTGCCGGTGCAGGGCAAGAAGGACGAGGAGGGCCGCCAGCTCGGCCAGCCCATGCGGTTCATCGGGGTGGACGGTCCCCGGTGGGTGCTGCGCGGGGTGATCCGCGGCGAGGGCGCGGTCAAGCCCGAGGTCATGGCCCAGGTGGAAGAGGTCTTCCAGAAGATCGTGGTGGTGCGCGGCGACGACCCGGTGCCGCCGCGGGAGATGCTGAGGATCACCGTGCCCAAGGAGATCCAGGAGCAGATCAAGGCCCAGCAGGCCAAGCGCGCCGAGAAGGCGGCGCCCGACGGGGCGGCCCGCAAGGCCTAGGCTCCGTCGGACGTGGAGAGGCGCCCCTCGGGGCGCCTCTTCCGTTCCCGCCGAGGCCCGGCTCAGCCCTCGGCGGGGCCGGGGTCCTCGGGGCTGGTGATGCCGCCCATGAACAGGGCCGCGCCGCGGCGGCGCAGGACGAAGGAGAAGGGCCGGTCGGCGGTGAACTCCTCGGGCCGGGGCGGCGGCGCCAACGAGGCCACCCGCATCACGACCGCCGTCGCGGCGGCGCCCTCGGCGCCCTTCTCGTCCACGCGCAGGCGCGCCTGGTGCACCACCTCGTCGATGAGCAGGCGGCGGTCGACGATGCCCGACAGGTCGCTGTCCGGGGTGAAGACGGTCGGCGCGCCCGCCGCCGACAGCGGCGAGGACAGCAGGGCCCGCCCGGTGATCTCGAAGCGCGGCAGGGCGAGCCGGACCCGGGCGTCCTTGGCCGTGCCGTAGAGGCGTTCCAGGATGCGGATCGGGGGCAGTGGCGCCTGGTCGGCGTCGTCGGCGTCCTCGGGGGGCAGCAGCAGGTCCAGGAACAGCTCCTCGCCGCCGGCCAGGGTGGCCATGGCCCAACCGTCCGAGCGGGCGAAGGGCATGTCGGCGCTGCGGTGCATCATGGCGGTGTCGAAGGCGCCCCGCGGTGCGTGGAAGGGGG
Source organism: Nocardiopsis suaedae (assembly GCF_027706745.1). Classification (GTDB taxonomy): domain Bacteria; phylum Actinomycetota; class Actinomycetes; order Streptosporangiales; family Streptosporangiaceae; genus Nocardiopsis_A; species Nocardiopsis_A suaedae. The sequence continues at coordinate 18,945 of NZ_JAQFWP010000047.1, forward strand.
CGGGCGCGGTCTTCCCGGGGTCGAACGGCTCCGCCCAGACCACGCGGGTCCACAGGGCGTTGAGCAGCATGGCCTGGGTCGAGGCCTGCACGTCGCCCGGCTGGAGCAGCTCGGGGATCAGGCCGCGGGTGAGGTCGGCGACCTCGGTGTTGGCGGCCTTGCGCACGCCCTCGGGGTCCCCGGAGAAGTCGGCGGTGCGCACCGAGGACGAGCGGCGCCCGGCCAGGCGCTCGGCGAAGGCGGGGTCGACCCGGAGCTCCTCGCGCACCCACAGCGAGGTGGCCGACTCCAGCTCCGGTGTGCCGGCGGCGCCGGGTTCCAGCGCCTCGACCAGCGCGTCCAGGTGCGCGGTGAGCCCCTTGCCCAGCAGCGCCTCCAGCTCCGAGCGGGTGCGGCCGCGCGCCCCGGTGGCCACCGTCCCCAGCGCCTCGCCGACGGAGAAGGGGGACCAGACGCGCGAGGTGCCGCGCAGGCGGGCGTCGAGGGCGAGGGCGAAGGAGAGGTGGTCGGGGTGGAGCGGGGCGCGGCGGGCCATGCGCTGCCTCCAGGAGGGCGGCCGGGACGTGGTCTGCGGCCCACAGTAGGCGGCGGGCGGCCCGCTGTCACCGGGACGGCGGGTGCGGCGGGCGGGGCCGGGAACGCGGGATCCGGGGGAATCGGGTTCGGGAACCCGGGCGTTCGCGCCGCGCGTTGCCCTAGGGTGGGGTGGCGACGAGCAGGAGTTTCGCTGGACGGGCGGGAGCCGTATGACCGAGCAGCACCGGGCGGTTGACGACACCGGGCAGGACCGGGACGGCGAGGGGCCGCCCGGCGCCCCGAAGGCCTCCGGGGGCTCCGAGGGCGCGGTCTCCGAGGGCGCGGTCTCCGAGGGCACCGTCGAGGCCGTCGTCCGCGCCCAGCTGTCCAAGGCGCTCGGAGGCAAGCGCGGGATGGTGGAGGCGGCGGTCCCCACCCTCACCTTCACCGTCGCCTACCTGGCCTCCCAGGAGCTGAAGCTCGCCCTGGGGCTGGGCATCGGCGCCGCCCTGGTGCTGGGGGCGGTGCGGCTGGCGCAGCGCTCGTCGGTCCAGTTCGTCTTCAACAGCGTCTTCGGCATCGCCATCGCCGCCGTGTTCGCCCTGCGCAGCGGGGACGCCGAGGACTTCGCGCTGCCGGGGATCATCTACAACGCGGTCTACGCGGCGGTGCTGATGCTGACCATCGTGATCCGCTGGCCCGCGGTGGGCCTGCTGATCGGCGCGGTCACCGGTGACCCGACCGGGTGGCGGGCCAACGCCGCGGTGGTGCGCCTCAGCTCCCGCCTGACGTGGCTGCTGGTGCTGCCGTGCGTGGTCCGGGTGGCGGTGCAGCTGCCGCTGTGGGCGGCCGAGAAGTACGAGGTGGCGAACACGTTCGCGTTCCTGGGGATCGCGAAGGTGGCCATGGGGTGGCCGCTGCAGGTCGCGGCGCTCGCCGCCATGGTGTGGCTCCTGGCCCGGGGCCGCACCCCGATGGAGGACGGCATGGGCCTGGGCCCCGCCGACGGCCGAACAACGCGGGACTGACCCCCCGCGCACCGCGGATTCCCGTTGATCTCGGGAGAGTCGGGCTTATGGTGTCCGTTTTAACCCCGAGTTCCCCGAGATCAACAACGGGAGTGGCCAGGTGAGTGGGAACTCCGGGCGGGCCTAGCGTGTCCGGGGCCGCCCCGAGCTGCTGCGGACGACGAGCTCGACCGGGAGCACCACGGGGCCCACGGCCCGCCCGTCTGAGCCGTCGGCACCGTCGGCACCGTCGATGCGCTCCGTGAGCAGGCGCAGAGCCCGTGCGCCGAGGGCGTCGAAGTCCGTGCGCACCGTCGTCAACGGCGGCAGGAAGTGGGCGGCCTCGGGGATGTCGTCGCAGCCCACCACGCTGACGTCCTCCGGGACCCGGCGGCCGGCCTCGTACAGGGCGCGCAGCAGCCCCAGCGCCATCTGGTCGTTGGAGGCGAAGACGGCGGTGGCCTCCGGGTCCTCGGCGATGCGGCGCCCCAGCGCGTAGCCGGAGTCCGCGCTCCAGTCCCCGGCCGTCGGCGGGGGGACCGGCGCCCCCGCCTCCTCCAGGGCCGCCCGCCATCCGGCGGCCCTCCGCTCGGCCGCGGCCCACCCGGTCGGCCCCGCGATGTGGTGGACGGTCCGGTGCCCCAGCCCGAGCAGGTGCTCGGTCGCCAGGCGCGCGCCGCTCACCGAATCCGCCATCACCCACGGACCGCCGTCCCCCGGGTCGCTGTCGACGGCGACGACCGGCCCGTCCAGACCGGCCCGGCCGAGGGCGCCGCCGACCTCCTCCTGGGGAGCGATCACGATCACCCCTTCGGCCCCCTCGGACGCCAGCCGGCCGGCGGTACGGGCCACGGTGCCGGTGTCGGAGGAGTCCAGGGCGATGGAGCTGACGAGGTAGCCCTCCTCTTGGGCGCCGGCGTTGACGGCGGCCAGGATCGACGCCGGGCCGAAGCGCGCGGCGTCGAAGGAGATCACGCCGAGCATCCGGGTCCTGCCGCTGGCCAGGGAGCGGGCGCTGCGGCTGGGCCGGTACCCGAGGGTGCGGATGGCGTCGGTGACGGCCTCGCGCGTCGACGGGCGCACGGCGGGGTTCCCGTTGAGGACGCGGGAGACCGTCTGCTTCGACACACCGGCCATGCGCGCGACGTCGTCCATGAGGGGCCGGGCCCCGGCGAAACTGCGCCTGCTGCGCCCCTTGGGCGCGGGGGTTCCGGCGGCCGCGCTTCCGGTCATCGCGGGTGCGTCCTCCTCCTCAGGGCCCCGGCGGCGGTCGCCGGGGCACGAGTCCACAGGATAGGGGAGGTCACGGGGCCCGCCGGTGCGTCAGTGCGCCTCCGGCCCGAGATCCGGGGCGTCGGTGAGGCGGGCCGTCAGGCCGGCAGAGCCGTGCAGTTCGAAGAGGACGAGGTCGTTCGCGCCGGTCCGCAGCACCGGGCCCGGGACGTACAGGGTCCGCTGGGGCCCACGCCGCCAGTACCGGCCCAGCGCGAACCCGTTGACCCACGCCAGCCCCTTGGTCCATGACGGGAGGGCGAGGAAGGCGTCGGCGGGGGCCTCCACCTCGAAGGTCCCGCGGTGGAAGGCGGGGCCGACGCCCGTGGTGCGCCCCGTCGGCGCGAAGGCCGACGGCTCCGGGACGTCCGGCGGCAGGGCGCGGCAGGTCCAGGGCCCCACGGGTGCGCCCTCGAACGCGACGGGGCCGAGCAGGCCCTTGCGGTCCCCGATGCGCGGCCCGTAGTTGGTCCCGCCCAAGTCCTCCACCAGCACGTCCAGGGCGGCCCCGGCACGGGGGACCCACACGGTCAGCGCCTCCTCGCCGCGTTCGCGCTCCAGCACCCCCGCAGGGGCGCCGTCCACGAACACCTGGGCGCGGTCGCCGACGCCTCCGGAGAAGCGGAGCACCCCGTCGCCCGCCGCCGGGAGCGCGGACCGGTAGAGCGCGAACCCGGAAGGAGGGTCCAGCCGGTCCATCGGCAGGGGGGCGCGGTCGGCCGCGACGGTGGTGGAGGGCGCCGCCGACGCGGTCCCGGAGAACAGCGGGGCGCACCGGTCCAGGACGACGTCGCGGGGGGCGAGCTTGGCGGCGGGTCCCGGTGCGGGCCCGTCCGGGACAGGGGCGTGGCGGGCGATCACCTCGCGGAAGGCGTGGTACTTGGGCCCGGGGTCCCCGTGCTCGGTCAGCGGGGCGTCGTAGTCGTAGGAGGTGACGGTGGCCGCATAGGCGTGGTCGTGGTTGGCCCCGTTGGTGAGGCCGAAGTTGGTTCCGCCGTGGAACATGTAGATGTTCACCGACGCCCCGGCCGACAGCAGGCGGTCGAGGTCGGCCGCCGCGTCGGCCGCGTCCCGTACGTGGTGGGGGCCGCCCCAGTGGTCGAACCACCCGATCCAGAATTCGGCGCACATCAGCGGGCCCTCGGCGCGGTGGTCGCGCATCCGGGCCAGGGCCCGTTCGACCCCGCCGCCGAAGGTGCCGGTGGCGAGGGCTCCGGGCAGGGCCCCGGCGGCCAGGTGCCGGGGGTCGGCCTGGTCGCAGGTGAACAGCAGTTCCCGGACGCCGCGGCCGCGCAGCGCCTTCTCCAGGTGCTCCAGATAGGCCGTGTCTTCGCCGTAGGCGCCGTACTCGTTCTCCACCTGGACCGCGATCACGGGGCCGCCCGCCTCGGCCATGTGCGGCAGCAGCGGGGGAAGGAGGAGGTCGAGGTAGGCGTCGACGGCGGCGGTGAAGCGCGGGTCGGTGCTGCGCGGCCGGATGCCGTCGTCCGCGGTCAGCCAGGCGGGCAGGCCGCCGCCGTCCCACTCGGCGCAGATGTAGGGGCCGGGGCGGAGCAGCACGTGCAGGCCCTCGGCGGCGGCCAGCCGCAGGAAGCGCGGCAGGTCGAGGATGCCGTCGAGGCCGAGCGGCGCGCCGGACCGGGGCTGGTGGAGGTTCCAGGGGATGTAGGTCTCGACCGTGTTCAGACCCATGAGCCGCGCCTTGTGCAGGCGGTCGGCCCACTGGTCCGGGTGGACGCGGAAGTAGTGGAGCGCACCGGAGATGATCCGGAACGGGTCCCCGCGGAGGAGGAATCCGTCGGCCGTCGTGGTCAGCGCGGGCATGAGGGGGTCCTCTCGTCTCACGTGGGCCGGGTGGCGCGCAGGAGCCAGAACGTGGCGGCCAGGCACAGGCCGGACACCGCGCCGAGGATCAGCGGGACGGCCTGCACTCCGGACCACTCGATGGCCCGGCCCAGGGTCGGCCCGGCGGCGACGCCGCCGGCCATGGACGCCGCGATCACCAGGGCGCCGGCCCGCCGCGCCTGCGGCGCCGCCTTGTACAGCCAGGTCAGGCCGGTCGGGAAGATCGGCGCGATGAACAGCCCCACCCCGGCGTAGGCGAACGGGGCCAGCGCGGGCACCGCCGCGGCCAGCAGGCACACCGTCATCCCCGCGCACGACCAGCCGATGATGGCCTGCGGGGTGAAGCGCAGGGCCAGCGGCGCCACCAGGAACCGGCCCACCGTCATCGTCAGCCAGTACACCGAGGTGGCGGTGGCCGCCGCGGTGGCGGTGTAGCCGACCGCCTCCAGATGCGTGGGCTCCCACCCGCCGACCCCGGCCTCGATGCCCACGTGCAGCACGTACAGCGCGACGAAGACCGCGACCACCGACGCCAGGCTGCGCCGCCGGGCCCGGGCGCGCGCGTCGTCGGCCTCCGCCTCCGGGGGTGCGGGCGCGTGGTCGCCGACCCCGCGCAGGAACAGCAGCAGCGGCAGGTTGGCCGCCGCGAACGCCAGGAAGACGACCGGGTAGCGGTCGGCGCCGACCGCGCCGATCACCGCCGGGCCGAGGATGGCGCCGATGCCGAAGTGGGCGTTGAGGACGTTGAGCATCGCCGTGGACCGCTCGCCGAACCCGACGGTGAACAGCCGGTTCAGCCCGTAGTCGACGCCGCCGAAGCCGAGCCCGGCCAGCAGCGCCATGGCCAGCGCGGCGGGCCAGGTCGGCGCCCAGGCGAACCCGGCGGCGCCCACCGCCATCAGCAGGTAGGACACCGCCAGCACCCGCCGGTTGCCCTGGCGCAGGTGCAGCGCGTCGAACAGCAGCACCCCGGCGACGCCTCCGACGAAGTGCGCGCTCAGCCCCAGACCGGCCGCCGCGGGCCCCAGGTCGAACTCGCGGCGGAGGCCCGGGATCGCCGGCCCGTACAGGGCCTGGAGGGCCCCGATGAGGACGAACCCGGCACAGGAGGCGACCACGGCCGCCGGGCTGAACAGGGGCCGCGCCGCGGCGGACGGCCGCGGCGGGCGGGTGGCGGGTTCGCTCATCGCGCCTCCAGGTGACGGCCCACGATCCCGTGGGCGAAGGACATGATCGTGCCCTGCGGGCTGACGCCCGGGGCTCCCGGCAGGACGCTCGCGTCGCACAGGTGCAGACCGCTCCATCCGTGGACGCGGCCCGCCTCGTCGCACACCCCGCCGCGCTCCGGCCGGGCCATCGGGCACCCGGACGTGGCGTGGACGGACACCAGCTCCCAGTCGCCCGGGCGCACGCGCGCGCAGTACGCCTCGGCGTCCGCCGCCGACCTCAGCGGCCCCGCCGAGCCGGTGGGCGGCAGCAGTTCGACGGCGCCCGCGGCGAACAGCAGGCGCGCGGTGCGGCGGAAGGCCAGCCGCAGCATGTGGTGGTCGGCCCGGGTCATCCCGTGGCGGAGCAGCGGGCTCCCGCCGACCGCCGAGACGATGCCCGCGGGCCCCTGCATGCGGACCTGCGTGGTGAACACGGCCAGCCGGTCCTGCGCCGCGAGCAGGGCGTCGACCTGGCGCGGGTCGCGGGAGGCCAGGGCCGCGCCCAGGCCTCCGGGCGTCAGGTTGGACGGCATGACCAGGACGCCCAGACCGCTGTGCTCGTGGACCTGCGCGGTGAACATGGTGCCGCGCGCGGCGTCCACGGTGTCGGGGAACCGGGCGATGGTGCGCAGGTTGAGGTGCAGTTCGATGCGGCGGCCCGCGGTGCGCGTGTGGATGCCGCTGCGCCGCAGCAGCACGGGGGTGCCGATGGGGCCCGCCGCGAGGAACACGGTGCGGGGGCGGTAGCGGACACGGCGGCCGGTGGCGGCCTCGACGGCCTCGACGGAGCGCACCCGTCTCCCCCTGTGCCCGATGCGCACCGCGCGGGTCCCCGGGACGATCCGCGCCCCCTCGGCCTCGGCCTGCGGCAGGTAGGTCAGCGCGGTGCTCTGCTTGGCCCCGGTGGGGCAGCCGGTGGCGCACTGGTTGCGGTGCAGGCACCCGCGGACCGCCCTCTGGGGGTGCTGCCACCGCCACCCCAGGGACTCGGCGGCCTCGGCGAGCAGGCGCGAGTCCCGGTTTCCGTCGCCGTGCCCCTGGACGGTCATGCCCAAGCGGGTGCGGACCTCGTCGAACCGGGCGGCGACGGCGGCGGGGCCGTTGCCGCCGTAGCCGGACCGGGCGGCCCACCGGTGCAGGACCGCGTCCGGCGGCGCCCACAGCAGGCCGCCGTTCACCACGGTGGTCCCGCCGACCGCGCAGGCCTCGCCGAAGGCGATGGTGGGGGTGCCGAACACGGCGGTGGCGCCCGCGTTCCGGTAGAGGCGGCGCATCGACGCGGCGGGGTCCGCCTCGGCCAGCTCCCGCGTGCCCACCCGCGGCCCCTCCTCCAGGACGGTCACCGACCGGCCGGCCCGCGCGAGTTCCAGCGCCGCCACGCTGCCGCCCGCGCCCGACCCCACGACCAGCGCGTCGCAGTCGACCTCGGCCGCGGGGCGGGGGGCCCGTCCGAGCCGCGTCACGGGGCGCCCCCGTCCAAGGCCCCGTAGAGCGCCAGCGCCGTGGTCGCCCGAAGCACCTGCCCGTACCCGGGCACCGACCGCAGCCGGCGCAGGCCCGAACGGGTCTGTTCGGGCGTGGCCCGGCGCGGGCCGCGGCCGGTCGCGGCGAAGAACGCGGCGGGGAACGCCGCCAGCGCCGCCGCGGTCCCCCACCGGTAGGCGCGGGGCATGCGGTCGAGGCTGCCGCCGGTGTGGACGACCGCCCTGCGCAGCGCCGGGCGGTCCCGCATCGCCGCGTACACGCGCCCCCAGCAGGCCGGGAGGCCGGAGGCGGCCAGGGTCCGGGCGGCCCTCACGAGGAGGCCTTCTCCCGGACGAGCCCGGCCAGCAGGCGGGCGGGGCCCCGGGCCAGGACCTCGTCCAGGGCGCCGAGGAACAGGTCCGCCTCGTCGGGCTCGGCCACCAGGGGCGGGGACACGATCAGCGCGATGCGCCGGTTGGACCCGAAGAAGGTGAGCACGCCGTGGTCCCGGTACAGGGCCGCGACCACGGCGCCGGTCAGCAGCTTCGACACCGCCTGGGGGTCCCCGGCGGCCGACGGCAGCACCTGCCTCCAGGCGTCGGGGACGCGCGGACCGGGCGTGAGGAACACGCCGTGCAGCGCGCCGCGCCCGGCGACGCGGCGGACGAGGCGGGGGTGGCGCCGGGCGATCCGGGCGAGCCCGGACTCCAGGCGCGCGCCGAGCTCGCGGGCCCGGCCGGGGAAGTCCTCCTCCACGGCGACGGCGACGGCCTCCATCGCGGTGGCGGTCTCCTCGCCGAACCCGTAGTAGGTGGTGCTGTGCAGGGTGGCGTCGGCGAGGTTGTCGTAGGCGGCCCGGAACACCGGCTCACGGGCGATGTACCCGGAGATCGACGACTTGCCGCCGCCGAAGGACTTGGAGGTCGCCACGACGTCGGGCACCAGCCCGGGGTGGTGCATGAAGTGGAAGAGGGCCCCGGTCTTGCCCCAGCCGGTGTACACCTCGTCGAAGACCAGCACGATGCCGCGCTCGGTGCAGGCGCTGCGCACCTCGTGCAGGAACTCCGGGGAGCACTCGCGCAGGGAGGAGGCGCTGAACGGCTCCAAGACGACGGCGTAGACGTCGCTCTCGCCGCGGGGGCCGGTGTGCCGCTCCAGGGCGGTGAGGAAGGAGGCGGTGTCGCCGTAGGCGAAGGCGTCGGTGCCGGGGATCCTCGGGTAGGGGAAGTGCACCTCCGGCGAGGCGGTCAGGCTTCCGGCGCCCAAGAGCTTGCCGTGGAAGGCGATGTCGCTGTGCAGGACCGTCCCCCGGCGGCCGCCGTGGTACTTGTAGGCGAGCTTGACGGCCCCCTCCACGGCCTCGGCGCCGGAGTTCGGGAAGTAGCAGACATTGAGGTCGCCCGGGAGCAGCGCGGCGAGGTTGTGGCCGAGCGCGGCCACGTAGGGGGACAGGTAGTTCTTGTGCACCTCCATGCGGCGCCGCTCCTGGAACCGGCGGCGCGCCGCGAGGATGCGCGGGTGGTTGTGGCCGTGGTTGAGCACGCCCACGCCGCCGGTGAAGTCGAGGACGCGGCGGCCGTCGCGCAGGTGGATCCAGGCGCCCTCGGCGTGGTCGACCAGGTCGCGGCCGAAGCCGAAGGTGCCGATGAGGGAGACCTGGCTGCGGCTGACGTGGGCCCGGTACAGCTCGTGCACCCGCGCGGTGTCCATCGCCTCGGCCTGTTCCACGGTGATCAGCTCCGAGGCGGAGGGCAGGGGCGGGGCGGACGTCGTCGGTTCAGTCATCGTCGCTCCCGGATGTGGCGAGGCGGTCGGCGATCAGGCGTCCGGCCCGGCGGCCGTCGCGGACGGCGTAGTTGGTGCCGCGGTCCTCGGGGAAGACCTGGGCCATGCCGCACAGGTACAGCCCCGGCACGGCCGACTCCACGGCGGGCGCGGTGCGGCCGTAGCCGGGGGTGATCACCGGCTGGGCGTGGTCGGCCCGCCACACGTGGAACCGGTCCACCCAGTCCCGGTCGAAGGCGGGGAACATGCGCCGGATGTGCGGGAGGCTGTACTCGAAGACCTCCGCGTCGTCCATGCGGTACAGGTCGGCGTCGGTCGGCAGGTACTTGGACAGGTAGACGACGTGCCGTCCGCCGTAGCGCTCGGGCCGGTCGAGGTTGGTGTGCTCGATGACCCCCACGTAGGGGAAGCCCGGGTCGTTGACGTTCAGCCAGTAGGTCTCGGACAGGCGGCGGTTGTTCTCCAGGACCAGGCAGATGTTGCCCAGGTAGTCCACGGCCGACCAGCGCCGCAGCAGCTCGGGCACGGCCGGGTGGTCGGCGCCGGGGTGGTCCAGCAGCCGCGCGGCCAGTGCGGGCGCGGTGGTGGCCAGGACATGCTGGGCCGGGTGGAACACCCCGCCCGCGCTCACCCCGCGGACCCGCCCCTCCCGGATGCGGACCGCGTCGGCGGTCGTGCCGGTGCGCACGTCGGCGCCGAGGTTCTCCAGGCGCCGCCGCAGGGCGGTGAGGACCGCGTCGCTGCCGCCCCGGATGTAGTAGAGGGTCTCCTTGCCGGAGCGGGTGCGGCTGCCGCCGCGCAGGTTCAGCTTCGTCCACATCCAGGTCGCGCCCACCCGGTCGGCGTAGGCGCCGAACTTGCCCTCCAGCAGCGGGCGCCACACGACCTCGTAGACGCGCCGCCCGCCCAGCGCCACCAGCCACTCCTCGGCGGTGCGCGACTCCAGCTCGCGCCAGTCGCGCACGCGCCGGGCGCGCAGGGCGAGCAGCCCCAGCCGGAAGCGGTCGGCCAGGGGCAGCGGGGCGAAGCGCAGCACGTCCAGCGGGGCGGACAGCCGGTACACGGAGTTGGCGTAGTACATGCCCGTCCGCGTCTCGTGGGCTTCGAGGCGGCCGGCGATGCCCAGGCCCTCGCACAGGCGGATCATCTCGGTGTCGGAGGAGAACCAGTGGTGGTAGAAGCGCTCCAGGCGCCGGCCGTCCCCGACGTCGAAGCTCGCGGCGAGCCCGCCGACCTGCTCCTCGCGCTCCAGGACGCGCACGGAGCGGCCGCGCAGGGCGAGTTCGAGCGCGGCGGACAGGCCGGTGAAGCCGCCGCCGACGATGACGGTGTCCACGGGGTCGGCGGCGCGCTCCCCTGCGGGCCGGAACGCGGTCTCCAGCTCGGTCACAGCGCCGCACCCCCGTTCGCCGCCCGCTTGGCGGTACCGGGGTCGCCGAGGGGGTGTCCGGGGAGGACGGCGGCCGGGGGAGCGCTCCCGCCGAGCGTCCGCTCGACCACGTAGTCGGGCCGGTCCTGGACCTGACGGAGCACCGCGTGCAGGTACTCGCCGACGAGCCCGAGGGCCAGGGCCTGGGCGCCGAAGGCGCCGGAGCGCGCCAGCACCCGCGGGTCGCGCCGGACCGCCGCCGCGGCCAGGCCCCCGGCCAGCGCCGCCGCCCCCAGCCAGGTGGTCAGCCGCAGCGGGGCGGCGGAGCCGGTGAGCAGGCCGCTCCGGGCCAGCGCGACCATCTTGCGGAGGGTGTACTTGGTGGATCCGGCCTGGCGGGCGTCCCGGTCGTAGGACAGGTGGGCCTCGGGCAGACCGTAGGCGCTGATGCGGCCGCGCAGGTAGAGGTTCTTGTCGGGGGAGGCGGTGAGCAGCGCGACGACCCGGCGGTCGAGCAGGCGGAAGTCGCCGGTGTCCAGGGCGGGGTCGTGCTCGGACACGGCGCTGAGCAGGCGGTAGAAGGCGTAGGCGGACGCCTTCTTGAAGGCGGTCTCGCCGTCGCGGCTGCGGCGCCGGGCCGAGACGACGGACCAGCCCTCCCGCCACAGCGCGGCCATCTCCGGGATGAGTTCGGGCGGGTCCTGCAGGTCGGCGTCGATGAGCACGACCGCGTCGCCCGCCGCCGTGCGCAGCCCGGCCAGGCAGGCGGCCTGGTGGCCGAAGTTGCGGCTGAGCTTGACGGCGCGGACCGAGGGGGACCGCTCGGCGAGGCGGCTCATGGTCTCCCACGTGCCGTCCGTGCTGCCGTCGTCCACGTAGACGATCTCGTGGTCGTAGGAGAGGAGCCGGGAGAGGACGGAGGTGAGCCGCACGTGGGTGCGGTCCAGGACGTCGGCCTCGTTGTAGCAGGGGAGGACGGCGCTGATGAGGGGGCGGCGGTCGTGGGGAGAACGCATGTCCCGCGGCACGGCTGGCCTTTCGCGTGAGGGCGCGGTGGATCGGTGGCGTCGGTGCGCGGCACTGCGCAGCCCTGGGGGCACGGAGAGGAGAAGCGGGGGCACTGCCCGGACCCCGGAGATTGTTACCGGTAACTCAACAGGGCGTCAACGGTCCCCGGGCCCGCGGCGGACCCGGCGGCGGCGCCCGTGGAGACGGGGACGCCCGGGACCTGCCGGGGGCGGTCTCCGGCGGAGGGATGTGATGTCGCCTACCCCCGCACCCCGGTGGTCTTCCTACCGGTGTCCCGCTCAGCCGGCCGCGGGCTTGAGCAGCGGTGCGTCCCGGGACAGGGGCCGGAAGCCGACGCCGTAGTACAGTTCGCGCGCCGCCGGGTGGCCGGGGGCGCCCAGGCAGGCGACCGTCATGTGCTCGGCCCCCGCCGCCCGCGCCAGGTGCATCCCGTGCAGGAGCACCGCCCGCCCCAGCCCTCTGCGCCGGTAGGCCGGGTGCGTTCCGACCGGCTCGAACTCGGCGGTGGCGTTGGCCTCGTCGAGCCACATGACCGCCGAGGCCGCCATCGTCCCGTCCGGCGCCTCCACCAGGACGTGCAGGTCGCCCCGGTAGGCCGGGGTGCTCCGGACGCGCTCGTAGGCCTCCAGCGTGTACGCCGAGGGCGCCCACGCGTCCACGTGGGCCCGGACGGCCGCCTCGGGGCCGGCCTCGTCGGCGGTGCGGAACCGGTGGCCGTCCGGCAGGCGCGGCCGTTCGACGCCGCCGGTGAGGTCCCGTTCGTTGAGCTGCGTCCAGGACCCGGCGTCGCCCAGCGCGGCCGGGTCGGTCCCGTAGCCGTGCGCGGCCCACCGCTCCAGGGCGAACCCGTCGGCGGCGCCGGGCACCACCGAGCGCTCCAGGCCCGCCGCGGTTCCCTCGAACCACTCGGCCACCTCGTCGACCAGTTCGGGGTGGTCGGGATGGACCTGGTAGGCGAGCGAGGCGCCGGTGACGTCCCGCACCGACCCGTCGCTCAACCGGACCCGGCGCGGCAGGCGGGCCCAGCCCCAGGCCACCGGTTCGCCTCCCGAGGACCAGACGCGGTGCCGGTGGGCGCCGTCGGGGTTCGGTGCCGCCTGGTTCCAGGCCAGCTCACCGTAGGACGCGTCGCTGTTGACGAGGTCGGGCCGGACGGCGGTGACCCGCTGGGCGAGCCGCTGCATCAGGCTCAGGTCCGCCGGGGGAATCGGAGTGGAGGGCGCCATGGTGCCCCACCCTTGCAGGGCGGCACCCGCCCGTCGATCCGTTTTTCGGGGCCTACTTCTTGCTCTTGCGGGTCAGCACCGCCATGCACTCCACGTGGTGGGTCATGGGGAAGGCGTCGAAGGCCCGCAGGTCCTTCAACTCGAAGCCGTTCTGCTCGAAGGTCGCCAGGTCCCGCGCCAGGGTGGCCGGGTCGCAGGACACGTACGCCACGCGCTCCAGGCGCATCGACGCCAGCGCCTCCACCACGTCGCGCCCGGCCCCCGCGCGCGGCGGGTCCAGGACGGCGATGTCGGCGCGCAGGTCGGCCCACTCGCGCAGGCGGCCCTCGACGTCGCCGCCCTCGATGCGCACGTGCGGCAGGTCCTGCAGGTTGTACTGGGCGTCCCGGACCGCCTCGCGGCCGCCCTCGACGCCGAGAACGCGGCCCTCCAGGCCGACCGCCTCGCCCAGCGCCCCGGCGAACAGCCCCGCGCCGCAGTACAGGTCCAGCGCGGTCTGCCCCTCCTGGGGCTCCAGCGCCCCGAGCACGGCCTCCACCAGCGCGTCGGCGGCCGCGGGGTGCACCTGCCAGAAGCCGCCCGCCGACACCCGCCACTGGCGCCCGGCCGCCTCCTCGCGCAGGCCCTTCTTGCCGCGGATCGCCTGGGTGCGGCCGCCCTTGAGACGGCGCAGCACCGCCGCCGACGCCTCGGGGCGGGGCGGCTCGGGCAGGCGGGAGGCGCTCGGGGCCGCGATCACGGCGCGGTTGCCGCCCGTGGAGGCCACCGCCTCCACCTCGGACACCCCGGGCCAGGGCAGCCGGGTCACGCCCAGCGCCTCCACCTCGGGGTGGGCGATGCGGCAGGAGTCGATCGGCTCGATCTCGTGGGAGCGGTGGCGGCGCAGCCCCGCGCGGCCCTGCGCGTCGACCGCGTAGCGCACGCGGGTGCGCCAGCCCAGGCCGTCCGGCGCGCCGGGCAGCTCCTCCACGGTGACCTCGCGCTCGATCCCGGCGATGCGGCGCAGCTGGTCGGAGACCACCTGCCCCTTGAGCCGGCGCTGGGCCTCCAGCGAGGCGTGCTGCCAGTCGCACCCGCCGCACAGCCCCGGCCCGGCGTACGGGCAGGGCGCCTGCACCCGGTCCGGCGAGGCCTCCAGCACCTCGACCGCCTCGGCGCGCAGGAACCGCTTGGTCTCCTCGGTGACCCGGGCGACCACGAGCTCGCCGGGAAGCGCGTGCCGCACGAAGACCACCAGCTCGTCGTGGCGGCCCACGCACCACCCGCCGTGGGCGACGCCGCCGTCCAGGCGCACGCGGATGCGGGAGCCGACGCGGCTGCGGGTTTCGGAAACGGGCACGGTAAGGGCACCTCCGGGGAGCGGGGATCGTACGGGCATCGCGCGGGTGACCGGATCGGAGCCACCGCCCATCTGCGGCAACTCTAGCCGACCGGGCGCGGGGAGCGCGCCGCGCGAGACCGCGGGCCGCGCGGGTGTAGCGTCGCCTGAGTCCCGTCCGGACCGAGGCCAGGAGAGGGCACCGGCATGCACATCGTGATTCTGGGATGCGGGCGGGTGGGGTCCACCCTCGCCCACACACTGGAGGACATGGGCCACACGGTCGCCGTGATCGACCGCGACCCCGAGGCCTTCCGGCGGCTGCGCCCCGGGACGGCGGGCGCGGCCGTGGAGGGCCTGGGGCACGACCGCGACGTGCTGGTGAAGGCCGGCATCGAGGACGCCTCGGCGTTCGCCGCGGTCAGCAGCGGTGACAACTCCAACATCATCGCCGCGCGCGTGGCCCTGGAGACCTTCGGCGTGCGGCACGTGGTGGCCCGCATCTACGACCCCCGGCGCGCGCAGGTCTACCAGCGGTTGGGCATCCCCACGGTGGGAACCGTGCACTGGACGGCCGAGACGGTGCTGCGGCGGCTGGTCCCCGGCTCCGACGGCCTGGACCTGGGGCCGCTGTGGCGCGACCCGTCGGGCACGCTGGCCATGACCGAGGCGCCGCTGCCCCACGGCTGGTACGGCAAACGGGTGGAGCAGCTGGAGTCGGCCCTGCCGCTGCGCGTGGCCTACCTGGTGCGCGGCGGGGAGCTGGTGCTGCCCCGCGGGGACGAGACGCTGGACGCCGGGGACGTGCTGCACGTGCTGGCGCGGGTGGGCGACCTCGAATCGGTGCAGGAGCGCCTGTCGGGAGAGGAGTCCTGAGGATGCGGATCGCGATCGCGGGCGCGGGCGCGGTGGGGCGCTCCATCGCCGCCGAGATGTGCGCGGGGGGCCACGAGGTGCTGCTCATCGACCGCAGCGCCCGGGCCATCGACGTGGACGCCCTGCCGGGGGCCGAATGGCTGCTGGCCGACGCGTGCGAGCTGGCGTCGCTGGACAGCGCGCGGCTGGACGAGTTCGACGCCGCGGTCGCCGCCAGCGGCGACGACAAGGTGAACCTGGTGTTCTCGCTGCTGGCCAAGACCGAGTTCGGGGTCCCGCGGGTGATCGCCCGGGTGAACGACCCGCGGGACGAGTGGCTGTTCACCGGCGCCTGGGGCGTGGACGCCGCGGTGTCCACGCCGCGGCTGATGGTGTCGCTCCTCGAAGGGCCCGCGGACGGCGCGGGCGGCCCCGGCGCGGACGGCGGCGACGCGGACGGGGCGGAGGCGTTCTCCCAGGCGTCGGGGGAGACGGACCTGCTGGAGCTCACCCTGGAGGAGGGGTCGGCGTTCGTCGGCGGGCAGGCGGGCGCGCTGATGCCGCGCCTGCCCGAGGGCATCGTCCTGGTGGCGGTGGTGCGCGCGGGGGCGGTGGTCCCGCCGTCCCCGGAGAC
The DNA here is from genome assembly GCF_027706745.1 of Nocardiopsis suaedae. Taxonomy (GTDB): domain Bacteria; phylum Actinomycetota; class Actinomycetes; order Streptosporangiales; family Streptosporangiaceae; genus Nocardiopsis_A; species Nocardiopsis_A suaedae. The sequence continues at coordinate 34,473 of NZ_JAQFWP010000047.1, forward strand.
GGAGCTGCGCGCGGGGGACGAGCTGGTCTTCCTGAGCAGCGCCCCGACGGTGGCGGCACTGGACGAGCTGCTGGCCCCGGGCTGAGGGGCCTGACCCCGCGCGGTCCGGAGTTCCATCCCCGCCCCGGTGGGCGTGCGCTCGACCCTTGTCCGGTGGGCCCGGCCCTCCCGAAGACGCGCGGCCTCCTAATGGGGCCCCAACCGGGCGGTGGTCCTTGTGACGTCCGGCGAGGGGGCCGACGCGGACGGCAGGCGGCCCGTCACCGGTGACCGGATGACCGCGGATCCGCGGCGCCGGGTCACCGGTGCGGGCCCACGGTCACGTGCAGGAGGCGGGCCGGATGAGCTCGACCTCCAACTCCGATCCGGACTCCGGCACCGCTTCGGTCATGACCCACGCGTCGGCCTCCCCGCCCTCCTCGAACGCGAACCACGACCTGCCCGCCATGTCCGACGCCTCGGCCATGTGCCGCGGCGCCACCTCGACGCCCAGCAGGGCGCCCGCCCGCTCCACCGGGGTGGCCGGGTCCACCAGCTCCTCCCAGTTCCGGGCGAGCGCCTCGGAGACCGCGCCGTCCGGGCGCTCCAGCAGGGCCAGGGCGGTCGCCACGTCCCGGGCCGAAGGGCGGGTGAGGCTCAGCGACAGGTACTCCTCCAGTGACGCCTTCTCGTCGTCGGCGCCCTGCACGATCAGCCACAGCGCCACCGGGTGGCGCGCCTGCCCGTCCAGGGTGCACTCCTCCCGCTGGAGGCGCTCGGGGGCGCCGACCGCGGCCAGGGCGATGGCCTCGGCCAGCCCGGTGCGGGCCCATTCCGCGTCCGTCTCCCAGGCCGCGGGCGTGTAGGCGACGCCGTTCTCCAGCATCTGCGCGTCGTGCCCGACCGTGGTCTCACCGGCGTAGGTGCTCTGCTGGACGGTCGGCAGGTCCGCGCGCACCCGTTCGGGCAGTGCCGCGGCTACCGGTTCGGCGGCCCGCTGCCAGACGGGGAACCACGACTCGTAGGTGGCGTACCCGCAGTACTCCAGGATGAGCTCCTCGCACACCCGGTCGGGCACCGGCCCGACCGCGGCCGTCCACTCGCCGCCCAGCAGGGTGTCGCGGACGCGGGTCTCCATCCGCTCGATGAGGGTGTAGGTGCCCAGCGCCCCGGTGGTGAACAGCGCGGTCGCCGCCACGGCGGCCAGGCGCGCGCGGCTGCGGCGCCGCTCGGCGCGGATCAGGGCCAGCCCGCACCCGACGGAGGCCAGCAGCGCCAGGAAGCCCAGGTGCCCGGGGACCATGCTCCACAGGCCCGGGGAGTAGGAGCCGGTGGGCATCAGCATCTCCCAGCCGACCAGGAACACCCCCTCGACCATGGTCCGGCCCGGGACCGCGGGCAGCTCGATCGCCAGCGCCCAGGTCAGCCGGTACACCGGCACGACGGCGATGAGCAGCGCCGGAAGTGCCCACGAGGGGAACCACATCCCCACGGCCACACCGCCCGCCGCGGCCGCCGCCCCCACCCCGGGCGGGATGGCCAGCGCCGCGGGGTCGAGCACCCCGGCGATCTCCGCCTCCGACCACGGGCGCGCCGCCAGCACCCCGGTCGGCACCAGGGCGAGCGCGCCCACGGCCACCGCCGCCGCCAGCAGCGCGGCCAGCCGCAGCCGGGGGGAGAGGGGCAGGGCCGAGTCGGCCCCGTAGCGCCGCTCCCGCGACCCGGGGAAGAAGGCGGCCAGGAACGCGCCCGCCGCCGCGTAGGGGGCGTTGTCGATCATGCTGTCGACGACCGCGCCCCAGTCCATCATGACCGCGGTGGTCTGGCTCGACCACTGCTCCCAGGCGCCGTAGCCCACGGCGACCAGCAGCACCGGGTTGCGCAGCATCCGCCAGAACTCCAGCCGCGTGAGCGCGGCGACGGCCCGGGCCCTCACGCGCGCTCCGCGGTGAACAGCAGGTAGCCGTCCTCCAGGGTGGGCTCGACCGGGTGGGCCTCGCCCGCGTCCGCGGGCGGGTCGGCCGCCTCGGGGGTGAGCACCCGGTACCGCCCGTCGGGTCCGCGCCAGGCGGTGGCGGCGTCGCGGGGCCGCTTGGCCGCGGACCAGACGCGGCCGCGGGCGTGCCCGGTCAGCTCGTCGGGGGAGCCGTCGAAGACCAGCCGCCCGGCGTCCAGCACCAGGACCCGGGAGCACAGCGCGCCCACGTCCTCGATCTGGTGGGTGGACAGCACGGCGCCGCGGTCCCGGGTGAACTCCGAGACCAGGTCGCGGAACCGGATGCGCTGCTCGGGGTCGAGCCCGATGGTGGGCTCGTCGAGCAGCAGCAGCCGGGGCTCGCCCAACAGGGCGCAGGCCAGCGCCAGGCGCTGGCGCATGCCCCCGGACAGGCGCCGCACCCGGCTGTGCCGCCGGGCGTACAGGCCCACCGCGTCCAGCACCCGGCGCACCTCGTCGTGCCGTGCCCGGCGCCCGCCCAGCTCCTTGAGCACCGCGATGTAGTCGACCAGGGAGAAGGCGGTGAAGTGCGGGTACAGCACGGGGTTCTGCGGCAGGTGCCCGATGCCGCGCCGGATGCGGGTGCGCCCGGCGGAGGTCAGCGGGGTGGACCCCAGCACCTCCAGTTCCCCGCCGCCCGGGTCCAGGTCGGTGGCCAGGCAGCGCAGCAGGGTGGTCTTGCCCGCGCCGTTGCGGCCCAGCAGCCCGGTCACGCCCGGACCGATGTCCAGGTCGATCCCGGCCAGCGCGCTGCGCAGCCCGTAGCGTTTGGTCAGGCCGCGCGCGCTCACCAGGCCGCCGGTGCCGTCGCCGGTCCGCGCCGCCGTGTCCGGACGGTCCGCCGCCGCGGTCATGCCCGCACCCCCCGCAGCAAGGGGCGGGCGGCCAGCAGGGCGGCCAGGGCCACCGCCCACAGCAGTTGGGCCGTGGGCCCGAACAGGTGCACCGTGTTCCAGGTCCGCACCAGCTCGGCCCCGGCGAGCGCGGCCATCCAGCCCCCGGTGAGCAGGGCGCTGGACGCGCCCAGCGGGATCCACCGGGTCAGCGCCAGCGACGCGGCCACCAGGGTGAGCGAGGGCAGCAGCCAGGAGGCGGGCGCCCAGGCCGGGCCGAAGGAGGGGAGCAGCAGCGCCGCGCCCGCGCACAGGGCCACCGCCGGGACCAGGACCGCCAGCGAGCGCAGGAACAGCAGCCGCTGGCCGCCCATGGGGGTGGTGGAGGTGAAGGCGTGCGCCGGGTCCACGCGGCGCCCGTAGGCCAGGGCGACCCCGGCCAGCGGCAGCACCGGCGCCAGGTACAGGAAGAGCAGGGCGCCGCCGCGCACGGTGTGCGCCGCGAACAGGGCACAGACCAGGACGGCGACGGTGGCCGCCAGCCAGGCCCGGTACAGCCGCGGGGTGGCGGCCAGCAGGCGCGCCTTGTCCTCGGCCACGCCCGCGGCGGTCAGCACCTGTTCCAGCGGGCCGCGGCGGGGCCGGTCGACGACGTCGAGCAGCTCGGCCCAGCTCGCCTGGAGCCAGGCCTCGTCGGCGGGCAGCGCGGACCGGCAGGCGGGGCAGTGCACCAGGTGCGCCTCGGCCGACATGACGGCGATGTCGTCGGCGCGCCCGCGTGCGTAGGCGTCCAGTTGGCTCGGGGTCAGGTGCCAGGTCATACGAGCTGCTCCCGGAGTCGGGCCTTGGCCCGCATGACGCGGGTCTTGACGGTGCCCTCGGGCACGCCGAGGAGCTGGGCGGCCTCGCGCACGGTGAGCCCGTCCAGCACGGTGGCCTGTATGGCCGTGCGCAGCTCGGGGGAGAGGGAGTCGAGCGCCTGGCCGAGGGGGCCGTGCTCGACCCGGGTGAGCACCAGGTCCTCCGCCGAAGCGTCGCCGATGGTCTCGTAGGGGGCGGGGTCGGTGTCGGCGATCCACTGGTTGGCGCGCCGCCGGAGCTGGGAGATGAGCTGGCGGATGGCGATGGTCCAGAGCCAGGCGGCCGCGTCCCCGTCGTCGTTGCGGGGGGTGAAGGCCCCGGCGTTCTTCCAGACCGCGAGGAAGGTCTCCTGCAGCGCGGCGTCGACCAGGTCCGGGTCGGCGGACCGGTAGCGCAGCCGCGCCCGCAGCCAGGGGGCGTGCCTGCGGTGCAGGGCCTCCAGGGCTCCGGTGGCCCCGTCGGCGACGGCCGCGAGGAGGGCGGCGTCGCTGCCGTCGGGGTCGAAGGAGGGCGGGTGTTTCGCGCGTCTGAACAGCTTCACGGTGGTCCTATCGCGGCCGGGGCGCCGGGTGGTTCGGCCTCGGCGGGGAGAGGCTACCGCCCGGCACCGGACCGGGCGCTACCCGGCGGGCTGGAGCTCCGCGCAGCGGTCCTCGAGGGCTTCCAGGGCGCCCTCGTCCGGTGCGCGCTCCGCCGTCGGCTCCGTGAACACGACGCAGTCGTACTCGGCGGTGCCGTCGGCCCCGTCCACGGAGAGCGCCGCTTCGGTCTCGCAGGCGACGAGCCGGAGGGCGTCCTCGTCGGGGGCCGCGGTCCCGTCCGGCCCCGGGGCCTCCGCGATGCGGAGGAAGCCGTCGCAGGCCTCCGGGGCCTGCGACGGGGCGGCGCCGCCCGCGGCGCCGCCCGCGGACAGCAGGACGGCCGCCGAGGCCGCCGCCACCGAGGCGGCGGAGACGAGTCGTCGGGTGAGAGTCATCAGTGGTCCTCCCGGTCAGGGGTAGGGGTGTGTTCTCCGCCGCTATCGCCCTTCGCGCGCCGGGGGGTTTCCGGGGGGCCCGCGGGTGGCCGGGTACGGCCAGGAGAACGGCAGATGAGAACCCGGTGCGGCGCGCGGCGCGTTACTCGGGGGACCACAAGGGGGGAACAATAGGGCGTATGCGCTTGAGGATCTTCACCGAGCCGCAGCAGGGGGCCTCCTACGACACCCTGCTCACGGTCGCCAAGGCGGCCGAGGAGCTTCGGTTCGACGCTTTTTTCCGCTCCGACCATTACCTGAAGATGGGCGACGTGGACGGCCTGCCCGGCCCCACGGACGCCTGGATCACCCTGGCCGGACTGGCCCGGGAGACCTCCCGGATCCGCTTGGGCACGCTGATGACGGCGGCGACGTTCCGCCACCCCGGCCCGCTGGCGATCAGCGTGGCGCAGGTCGACCGGATGAGCGGCGGCCGGGTGGAGTTCGGTTTCGGCGCCGGGTGGTACGAGGCCGAGCACTCCGCCTACGGCATCCCGTTCCCGGCCTCGGCGCGCGAGCGCTTCGACCGGTACGAGGAGCAGCTCGACGTCATCACCGGGCTGTGGGCCACCCCTCCGGGGGAGTCCTTCCGCTATGAGGGGCGCCACTACCGGCTCACCGAGGGCCCGGCGCTGCCCAAGCCGATGCAGGCGCCGCGCCCGCCGGTGCTGATCGGCGGCACCGGCCCCAAGCGCACGCCGCGCCTGGCGGCGGCGCACGCCGACGAGTACAACGTGCCGTTCAACTCGGTGGAGGACACGGCGGCGGCGTTCGGGCGCACCCGGGACGCGGTCGCGGCCTCCGGGCGCACCGCGCCGATGGTCTACTCCGCGGCGCAGGTGCTGTGCTGCGGCCGGGACGACGCCGAGGTGGCGCGGCGCGCCGGGGCGATCGGGCGGGACGTGGACGAGCTGAAGGCCAACGGGCTGGCCGGGACCCCGGAGGAGGTCGTCGAGAAGCTCGGCCGGTTCGCCGGGATCGGCGCCGAGCGGATGTACCTTCAGGTCCTGGACCTGTCCGACCTGGACCACCTGGAGCTGGTGGCCGCGAAGGTCGCCCCGCAGGTGGCCTGAGCGGGGGGCGGGGCGGTCCGCGAGGGCGGCGCCCCGCCCAGGTAACTTGATATCGAGATAACCGTTCGATACCTTGACGTCGAGATAACCGTCGCATCCGAGCCGCGGCGGCGCGCGGGGGCCGCGCCCGCCGGCGGGGGAGCGGGCCGGGGTGTCGGCGCCGGTGGGACGGTGTGTCTCGGAGGGGCCCACGGCGAATACGCCTCCGCACCAGGGGCGCGGAGCCGGGGGCGGCCTCAGTGATCTCCCGGCCCTCCCGTGCGGGAGGATGGGCGGGAGAAAGTGGCGAGATCAGGAGGCAGAATCCGTGTCCGCGAACAGCTTCGGCAGCCGTGACACGCTCAGTGTCGGCGGCGAGTCGTACGAGATCTTCCGTCTGGACGCCGTCAAGGGCTCCGGGCGGCTCCCCTACAGCCTGAAGGTTCTCCTGGAGAACCTCCTGCGCACCGAGGACGGGGCCAACGTCACGGCCGAGCACATCCGCGCGCTCGGCGAGTGGGACCCCAAGGCCAAGCCGAGCCAGGAGATCCAGTTCACCCCCGCGCGGGTGATCATGCAGGACTTCACCGGCGTGCCCTGCGTCGTCGACCTGGCCACCATGCGCGAGGCCGTCAAGGAGATGGGCGGCGACACCGACAAGATCAACCCGCTGGCCCCGGCCGAGCTGGTGATCGACCACTCCGTCGTCGTCGACCTGTTCGGGCGTCCCGACGCCTTCGAGCGCAACGTCGAGATCGAGTACCAGCGCAACGGCGAGCGCTACAAGTTCCTGCGCTGGGGCCAGACCGCCTTCGACGAGTTCAAGGTCGTCCCGCCCGGCACCGGCATCGTGCACCAGGCCAACATCGAGCACCTGGCCCGCGTCACGATGAACCGCAACGGCCAGGCCTACCCGGACACCTGCGTGGGCACCGACTCCCACACCACGATGCAGAACGGCCTGGGCATCCTGGGGTGGGGCGTCGGCGGCATCGAGGCCGAGGCCGCCATGCTCGGCCAGCCGATCTCCATGCTCATCCCGCGCGTGGTCGGCTTCAAGCTCACCGGGCGCCTCAACCCCGGCACCACCGCCACCGACCTGGTGCTCACCATCACCGAGATGCTCCGCGAGCACGGGGTGGTCGGCAAGTTCGTCGAGTTCTACGGCGAGGGCGTGGCCTCGGTGCCGCTGGCCAACCGCGCCACCATCGGCAACATGAGCCCGGAGTTCGGCTCCACCGCGGCGATCTTCCCCATCGACGCCGAGACCATCCGCTACATGCGGCTCACCGGCCGCCCCGAGGCCCAGACCGCGCTGGTCGAGGCCTACGCCAAGGAGCAGGGGCTGTGGCTGGACCCGGCGCACGAGCCGGAGTTCTCCGAGTACCTGGAGCTGGACCTGGGCGACGTCGTGCCGTCCATCGCCGGCCCCAAGCGCCCGCAGGACCGCATCTCGCTGTCGAAGGCCAAGCCCACCTGGCGCCGCGACGTGCAGAACTTCGTCCAGGACGCCACCGACGAGGCGGGCGAGGAGTCCTTCCCGGCCTCCGACGCCCCGGCGCAGGCCGCCAACGGCCGCCCGCACCGCCCGGTCAAGGTCACCATGGCCGACGGCACCGAGACCGAGGTCGACCACGGCGCCGTGGTGATCGCCGCGATCACCTCCTGCACCAACACCTCCAACCCCTCGGTCATGCTGGGCGCCGCCCTGCTGGCCAAGAAGGCGGTGGAGCGCGGCCTGAACCGCAAGCCCTGGGTCAAGACGTCGCTGGCGCCCGGCTCCAAGGTCGTCACCGACTACTTCGAGCGCTCGGGCCTGACGCCCTACCTCGACAAGCTCGGGTTCAACCTGGTCGGCTACGGCTGCACCACCTGCATCGGCAACTCCGGCCCGCTGCCGGAGGAGATCTCCAAGGCGGTGCAGGACGGGGACCTGGCGGTCACCTCGGTGCTCTCGGGCAACCGCAACTTCGAGGGCCGCATCAACCCCGACGTCAAGATGAACTACCTGGCCTCCCCGCCGCTGGTGGTGGCCTACGCCCTGGCCGGGTCCATGGACGTGGACATCACCACCGAGCCGCTGGGCACCGACAGCGGGGGCAAGCCGGTGTACCTCAGCGAGATCTGGCCCTCGCCCGAGGAGATCCAGGAGGTCATCGACTCGGCGATCGCCTCGGACATGTACACCTCGGCCTACTCCGACGTGTTCGCCGGCGACGACCGGTGGCGCTCCCTGCCCACCCCGACCGGCAGCACCTTCGAGTGGGAGGACGCCTCCACCTACGTGCGCAAGCCCCCGTACTTCGAGGGCATGGGCACCGTGCCGGAGCCGGTCGGCGACATCTCCGGCGCGCGCGTGCTGGCCAAGCTGGGCGACTCGGTCACCACCGACCACATCTCCCCGGCCGGCGCCATCAAGCCGGGCACCCCGGCCGCGCAGTACCTGGAGGCCAACGGGGTCGAGCGCAAGGACTTCAACTCCTACGGGTCGCGCCGCGGCAACCACGAGGTGATGATCCGCGGCACGTTCGCCAACATCCGCCTGCGCAACCAGATCGCGCCGGGCACCGAGGGCGGCTACACCCGCGACTTCACCCAGGCCGAGAACGCCGCCGACGCGCCGGTGACGTTCATCTACGACGCCGCGCAGAACTACGCGGCGCAGGGCACCCCGCTGGTGGTGCTGGGCGGCAAGGAGTACGGCTCGGGGTCGTCCCGGGACTGGGCCGCCAAGGGCACCCGCCTGCTGGGCGTGCAGTCGGTCATCGCCGAGTCGTTCGAGCGCATCCACCGCTCCAACCTGATCGGCATGGGCGTGCTGCCGCTGCAGTTCCCCGAGGGCCAGTCCGCCGACTCGCTGGGCCTGACCGGTGAGGAGAGCTTCTCCATCTCCGGCGTCACCGAGCTCAACGAGGGCCGCATCCCGGCCACGGTGAAGGTGACCACCGACACCGGTGTCGAGTTCGACGCCGTGGTGCGCATCGACACCCCCGGGGAGGCCGACTACTACCGCAACGGCGGCATCCTGCAGTTCGTGCTGCGCCAGCTCATCGCGAAGTAGTCCGCACCGCACCAGAGGTGAAGGCCGCCGCCGTCTCCTGGACGGCGGCGGCCTTTTCGGCGGTGTGCGGGGCCGAGACCTCGTGAACCGGGCGATCCGCACCACCGATACCCTCTTCCCCATGCGTGACCTCCCCCGACGCCGTTCCGGGCCGCTGAGATCCCTGGCGGCGTGCCTCCTCGCCGCGGCCGCCGCCCTCGCGGCGCCCGCCGCGGCCGCGGCCGAGCCCGCCGACCCGCCCAGCCCCGCGGCCTACCTGGCCGGGCTACTGGAGGAAGAACCCGCAGGGGAGGCGGTCGTGGTCAGCGACCTGCTCGCGGGCGCCTACGACACCGATGCGCTCGCCGAGCAGGTGCGCGCGGAGTTCTCCCGCACCGACACCCCCTTCTACGCCGTCGTCACCCCGCCGGTGCCGGGGGCGCTCGACGGCGACGACCTCGTCGCCGCCCTGCGGGACCGCATCGGTGAGGAAGGGCTGTACGTCCACCTGGAGGCCGGAAGGACCACACCCTCCACTGCGGCCACCCCCGGCGTGCGCCTGCCGATGGACGATGCCGACACCGCCATGCTCGGTGACACGGGCCTGGATTACGACTCCTCGCCGGCGCTGATCGCGGAGCACTACGTCGACGCCCTGCTCGACCCGGAGATCGAGCGCAAGGCCGAGGACGTCCGGGAGGACTACGGAGAGTCCGGGGATCCGGTCGAGGACGGTTCGGACTCCGACGAGGAGTCCGCTTTCTCGGAATTCCTGGACGAGATGCGGCCGGACGACACGGTCGGCCTGGGCAACCTGGGATTCGTATCGGCGACCGCGGCCGGGGCGCTCCTCGGCGCGGGCGGCGTCGCGGCCTTTCGGCGCCGCGGCAAGGGACGGCCCGTCCTGACCGCGGTCGCCTACCTGACCGGGGCCGTCCTCGTGCTGGGAGCGGGGGCGGGCTACGCCGCGACGAACCCGGAGCCGCCCTCGGAAACGCCGCCGGAGGCGTCCGGCACCGGATCCGGGGACCCGGCCCAGGCCCGCGAGGAGGTACCGCCGGAGGAGGCCCTGGCGGCGCCGCCGTACGTCGCCGAGACCGACCGGGTGGACCGGGTCGCCGCCGAGATGGAGGACGGGAGCATCCCCGTCGACCCGCTCTGGCCCGGTGAGCGCGGCGACCTCGCCGGTCTCCAGGAGCGGGCCGCCCGGGCCCCGGTGCCGGTGTACATGGCGTCGGTCCTCACCGACAGCCACGACGAGTCCGGGGGCGACACTGAGGTGCTCGCGCACGCCTTGGCGCACACCGTGGGCGAGGACGGCCTGTACGTGGTCGTCGACCCCCGGCTGTCCAGGCCCGGGTTCGCCACACGCGGCGTTGAGCTGCCGACGAGCGCACGGTCGGACTTGACGGAGGGCGTGCAAGAGGCGGCGGGGGACGAGGCCCAGACGGAGGCGTCCGTGGCCGAGCTCCTGGCGCCCGCCGTCGATGCGGCGCAGGAGGCCGCACTCGCCCCCGAGGCAGAGGACAGCGTGCCGTGGGCCTTCCGGTCGCTGCAGATGGACGAGGAGGCGGAGAGCGAGGAGTCCCGCACCGCCGCCTTCTTCGCCGAGGGGTTCTTCCCCGGTCTGCTGGTGGTCGGGCCCGTCCTCGGCGCCCTGCTGTACTTCGCCGTCGTCTACCTCGGACGCGTCGGACGGTTCTGGGTGCAGGTCATGGCCGCTGCCCCCGGGAGGCGCCTGCGCCCGATGGCCCACCGCGAAGTCCAGCGCGCGCTGAAGGCCCTGGAGGAGGCCGCGTCGGACGGCCCCGAGGTCGCCGACGCCACACGCGAGGCCGACATCGCCCTGCGGGTGCTGCGCGACGGGCGCGCCGACGAACTCGACCTGGCCGCCGCGGTCGTCCTCGCCCGGCGCGCGGCCCTCAGGCTCGATCCGGCCACCGCGGACACCGCGGACCGGAAGGTGTGCATGGTCAACCCCCTCCACGGGCCCTCGGCCGGACTCGGCCGCTCCACGCTGGGGCGGAGCACGGGCCAGGGGGACGAGAAGAAGCCCAAGGGGGTGAAGGCCGCGCTCCCCATGTGCCAGGACTGCCTGGACCGGAGCGGCTCCCGGCTGTACCCCCTGCGGGTGCGCACCGGCACGGGCGGAGCGCGCGTGCCGCACCTGGCCCTCGACCGCATCTGGGTCCGCCGCGAATACGGCGCCCAGCCCATTCCCGACGATCCTCTGGAGGAGGAAGCCCGTGCGCGTTGAGACCGGGGCCGCCCTGACCGCCCTGCTCGCCGCCTGCGCGGCCGCGCTGGGACCGGCCCCTGCCGCCGGTGCCGCCGTGCAGGAGTCCAGCCCGGCCCAGACCATCGCCGCCGGACTGGAGGAGTCCCCGGTCTACGTGGACCCGGCCTTCGACAGCGCGCTGCCCCAGGAGGTGCGCAGCGGGCTGGAGGCGGACATCGAGGAGAGCGGCATCCCCCTGAAGGTCGTCGTGGTGCCGCTGGTGGAAGGGGACCAGTGGGGCGGCGACTCCCAGGCCCTGGCGGCCGCGGTCCACGACCGCATGGGGGAGCCGGGGCACTTCCTCGTCATCGACGACGACGGGCCCGACGGCGTCGACTACCCGCCGCCGGGCTCCGGCGAGGGCGAGGGGAGCCGTGCCTTCCACGCCGCGCTGGCGGCGTCCTACGCCACCGACTTCTCGGCGCCCATGGCCGAGCAGGCGGAGAAGGCGGTGGAGTTCGCCTTGGCGGACGACCCCGAGGCCGTCTTCAACGAGCAGAAGGAGGCCGCGGACGTTCCCGGCTCCGGCGGCGGGGGAGCGGACACGTCGGACGGCTCCGCCGACGGGGGCTCCGCAGAGGCGCCGTCCGGCGGCGGTGGGCCCGGGGTGTGGCCGTGGGCGGCGGGGGCCGCGGTCCTGCTTCTGGCCGCGGGCGGCGGCGCCTACCTGCTGTACCGCCCCCGGCGCCTGCCCGAGCCCCCGCGGCACGCCGCCTTCGACAACGTGGACCGGGCCCGCCGCGAAGTCCTGCAGGAGCGCGCCGAGCGCGAGCTCGTCGAGGTCGGCGAGCGGATCAGCGGCCAGGAGGCCGGCCCGGGGGAGGACTCGGCCACGGCGATGGCGACGGCCCTGGACGCGCACGCGGCGGCCCGGTCGGTGCTGGACTCGGCGCCCGAGGGCGACGCGGGCCTCGCCGACCTGGCAGGGGTCCTCGTCCTGCTGGACAAGGCCGAGGACGCGATGGCGCGCGCCGGAGCCGGGGGCCGGGGCCGGGAGCGCCGCCACTGCTACGCCAATCCGCTGCACGGCACGGCGACCGCCGACACCGACTGGCGGGCGATGGGCGCCGACCGGACGGTGCGCGTGCCCCTGTGCAAGGCGTGCGCCAAGTCGGTGCGCACCCGGATGCGGCCGGACCCCCTGCTGGTGGAGCACGAGGGCCGGACCGTGCCGTACTACGACGTCCCCGCCGAGGAGAGCGTCTGGGCCGCGACCGGCTTCGGGACGCTGACCGGCGACCTGGTCGCGAGGGTCCAGCGGGGTGAGCACACGAGGGGCGGCTGAGCGCCGTCGCGGGCCTCGGACGGTGATGGCAGAAGCGGAGCCGACGGCGACGGCGGTGTCACCGGGTCTCCTTCGAGGATGCCCCGGCTTCAGCCGGGGGAGGGATCGAACCGCTGCGGAGCAGGGCAGGAACGGGGTTTCGCCCCCAGGGCGAAAGGGCGCCCACACGATCGGGTAACCGGGTAGGCTGCCCGGCGTGCGGTGCGAGAACCAAGCTCCGCACACGCGCTGGTCGAGAACCAGGACAGCGCACCAACGATCCTGCTTCAGGACCCCGGGCTGGTTTCAACCCGGCTGGTGTTGAGGGAGTAAGACCTTTCAGGTCGCTGACCTGCGGGGCTTCCTGAGCCAGGAATCCCCCTGCTTCAGCTGGGGGAGGATTCAATCGATCGTGTCGTACCCGTGCGGCATCATCGGTGCCGCATGCTCCATGGAGGAGATCCGGTGAGGAGGAGAGCATGGGCAACCGCTTGCAAACGGTCGTGCTGGAGGCCCGCGAACCGCACGCGCTGGCGCGCTTCTACTCCGAACTGCTGGGACTGGAGATCACGAGAGCGGACGGCGACTGGGTCGACATCGGCGACGCCTCCACGACGCGCCTGAGCTTCCAGCACGCCCCGGGGCACCGGCCGCCCGACTGGCCCGACGGGGCCTCGCCGATGCAGATGCACCTGGACATCGAGGTGGAGGACATCGAAGCGTCCGAGGCGCTGGCCCTGTCCCTGGGCGCGACCCGGCTGGACTGGGACTCGGCGCAAGAGGAGGCGAAAGGGCTGCGCCCGGTGGGACGCGGCGGCTTCCGGGTCTTCACCGACCCGGCGGGCCACCCGTTCTGCCTGTGCTGGAACTAGCGTCGGCCGATGTTCCCGGCGGCCGCTTCCGGCCGCCGGGGGCGCGCGGGATTCCCGTGGTGCGGGCCACATGCGCGGCGCTAGGGTCATCGGATGAGTTCAGTCGACCTTGAGCGCTTCCACACCCTCGGAGCCCCCGCGCCGTCCCCCGACGGGCGCACGGCCGTGGCGGCCACCAGCCGCCCCCACCTCGACACCGACTCCTACCGGGGCGAGCTGTGGGCCGTCCCCACCGACGGTTCGGCCCCCGAGCGGCGGCTCACCCGCGGCGGGCGCGACAGCGCCCCCGCCTACTCCCCGGACGGGCGCCACATCGCCTTCCTGCGCGCCGCCGACGGCGGGCGCCCGCAGCTGCACCTCATGCCCGCCGACGGCGGGGAGCCCTGGCGGCTCACCGACCTCCCGCAGGGGGCGGGCGCACCGGTCTGGAGCCCCGACTCGCGGCGGCTCGCCTTCGTCTCCCGCGTCCCCGACGAGGGGCGGTACGAGGGCGAGCCCGCCAAGGAGGCGCCGCGCCGCATCACCACCTTCGAGTACCGCTTCGACGGCGACGGGTTCACCGCGGACCGGCCCGCCCACGTCTTCACCGTCGAGGCCGCCGAGCCCGGTGACGACGGGTCGCTGCCCGAACCGGTGCAGGTGACCGACGGCGGGTTCGACCACTGGGGCCTGGACTGGAGCCCGCGCGGCGACCTGCTGTGCTTCGTGACCGCGCGGCACGCCGACCGCGACCGCATCTACGCCGAGGACGTGTGGGTGTGCGCGCCCGACGGGTCGGGCGTGCGCAAGCTGACCCGCACCAGCGAGGGCATCGTCCATGCCCGCTTCTCGCCGGACGGGGCCACCGTGGTCTACGCGGGCTCCGACACGGGCCCCGATCGGCGGGGGTGCACCACCGAGAACACCGGGGTGTGGGCGGTCCCCGCCGACGCCTCGGCGGGCCCGGTGCGCCTCACGGACGCGGAGCGCTTCACCATGGCGCGCGGCACCGAGGTCACCCCCGTCGAGGACGGCGTCCTGTTCTGCAACGAGAACCGCGGCGCCGTGGACCTGCTCCTCGTGCCCTACGACGGGGGCGAGCCCCGCGTCCTCATGGACGGGCCCCGTCAGGCGGGCACCGCGGCGCGCGCGGGCGGGGTGACCGTCCTGCCGGTCGGCGACGGGGCGAGCCCGGGGGAGCTGGTGGCCCTCGGCGCGGAGGGGGAGCGGCGGCTCACCTCGTTCGCCACCACGCGCGAGTGGATCCCGATGGAGGAGGTCGACGGCACCGCCCCGGACGGGTACCCCGTGCACGGCTGGCTGCTGCGCCCGGAGGGGCCCGGCCCGCACCCCGTGCTGCTGATGATCCACGGAGGGCCGTTCGCCCAGTACGGGTGGCAGGTCTTCGACGAGGCGCAGGTGTACGCCGAGGCGGGGTACGCGGTCGTCATGGGCAACCCGCGCGGGTCCTCCGGATACGGTGAGGCGCACGGCAGGGCGATCCGCGGGGACGTGGGCCGGGTGAGCGCCGCCGACCTCCTGGCCCTGCTGGACGAGGCGCTCAAGCGCGACGGGCTGGACCCCGGGCGGGTGGGGGTGCTGGGCGGCTCCCACGGCGGGTTCATGACCACCTGGATGGCGGCCGAGCACGGCGACCGGTTCCGCGCGGCGATCAGCGAGCGCGCGGTCAACGCGATCGACAGCCACTACGGCAGCAGCGACATCGGGTGGGTGTTCGCCGAGCAGCTGTACGGCGACCCGTCGACCTGGGCCGAGCAGAGCCCCCTGGAGCGGGCGCACAAGATCGGTATCCCGATGCTGATCATCCACTCGGAGGAGGACTGGCGGTGCCCGGTCGAGCAGGCCCAGCGCCTGTTCGTGGCCCTGCGGGCGCGCCGGGCCGAGGTGGAGATGCTGCTCTTCCCGGGCGAGGGCCACGAGATGTCGAGAAGCGGCCTGCCCAGCCACCGCGTGGCGAGGTTCGAGGCGATCCTGGACTGGTGGAAGCGCCACCTGTGAGAGGGAGCCCGCTCTCAGGGGAGCGGGGCATGCCTCCTGGAGCGGTGTGACTTCAGGCCGGGCGGCCCGCCCGTGTCTCACCTTTGGCGGCCTCGGGGTCCTTCGCCACGCCGGATGCTCGATCCGCCGATCTCGTGCTCGCTGGGCCCGGAACGCCCCCTCAGGCGGGCCCCGAGGCCGGGCGGTCGCCCTCAGGGGCGACCCTGAACGTTCCCCCAACGACCCCTGGGACGGGTTACCGGCGGCCGTTCCGGCGCATACCGTGAAGGCATGGGACGGATCTTTCTCATCGCGCTCGTGATCTTCTTGGCCTTCTTCGCGGCGAGCTGGCTCTTCGGGATACTGCTCGGCCTGTTCAAGTGGGTGCTCTTCGTCGGCCTGGTGGTCCTGGGCGCGATGGCGGTGAAGAAGGCGTTCAGCGGCCAGAAGTGAGGGAGGGGCGCCCGTCGGCGCACACGCGCCTGGACACCCCTTCGTTCCCGTCGAACGGCTTCGGCGAGGGCGGCCATGGGGCCGCCCTCGCCGACGCATGCCCGGGGCCGATGGGCCCCGCCTCGCCTATACGTCGACCTTCATCGGCTCCTTGCTGGGCTCGGGCATGCCCGTGTCCGGCTCCATGGTGATGCCGAGCTGGGTCGCGCCGGACATCCCCTTGACCATGCCGGTCAGCATGCCCTGGCCGTCCTCCTCCAGCATCCCGGCCGAGCGCATGCCGTCCCCATCGACGTACCAGAGCTGGTAGGCCTTGCCTTCGGGGGCGGGCGGCAGCCCCTTGACCATGATCATCATCGTGTCGTGGTCCCCGGAGGCGAACACGGTGGCGTTGGCCTCGCTCTCGGAGACGGGCCGGTCCATCCTCTCGGTGCCCGGCGCCGCCAGCAGCGCCTCCACCTCGGCCGTGTGCGCCTGAAGGTCGTCCATGCGCCGCGCCTGGTCGACCGTGACCGCGCCCAGCGCGACGGCGACCGCGACCGCGGCGGCCGCCACGGCCCACGGCAGGCCGCGCACCACCCGGGACCGGAACGGGATCACGGTCGCGCCGGGGCCACCGCCGTCGCCGTCTCCGTCGGAGGGGCGGCCGTCGCCGTCGGAGGCGCTGCCGCCGGACCGGGCGCCGGTCCCGGCTTCGGAACCGGCCTCGGCGGCCTTCGGCGGGAGCTGGCGGGTGCGCGCGGCCTCCGCCTTCACCTTCCCCCACAGGCCCTCCGGCGGGCCGACCGCCTCCGCGGTGCCCAGCCGTGCCGCCGTCTCCCGGAAGTCCCGCAGGTCGCGGCGGCAGTCCTCGCACTCCTCCAGGTGCGCCTCGACCTCGGCCCGCTCGTCGCCCTCCAGCGCGTCCAGCGCGTACGCCGCCGTCAGGCCGTGCACGTCGTACCCCCGCGGGCTCACGCCTCCACCCCCAAGCAGTCGCGCAGCCGGATCAGCCCGTCCCGGAGCCTGCCCTTGACCGTGGTCAGCGGGACCTTCAGCGCGGCGGCCGCCTGGCGCTGGGTGTACCCGGCGTAGTAGGTCAGCCGCACCGCCTCGCGCTGCAGGCCGGTCAGCCGCCCCAGGCACCGCCGGACCCGCTCGCGCTCCAAGCGGTGCTCGACCGCCTCGGGCACCTCGTCGGCCGGCGTCTGCTGCGGCTCGGCCCGGCCCACGCGCGAGGTCCGGTCGGCCGACGCCTGCTCCGAGCGGACCCGGTCGACCGCCCGCCGGTGGGCGATGGTCAGCACCCACGACCGCACGCCCCCGGCCGCGGCGTCGTACCGCGCGGCCTGGCGCCACACCTCCACGAACACCTCCTGCGCGACCTCCTCGGCCTGGGCGTGGTCGAGCAGCACCCGTGCCGCGGTCCCGAACACGGGACCGGCCAGCTCCCGGTACACCCCCTCGAACGCCTCCATATCGCCCAGCGAGGCCCTGGCCAGCAGCTCGCCGAGCCCGTCGGCGCCCGTGCGGCCCGATGCCCGCGACGGCAGCGCTTCGTCCACCCGACCTCTCCCGTCCCTCACGTCTTCGGCTCCGTCATCCTGCCATTCGGAGCGGGCGGCGGGGAGGCGACGCCGCACCTGTGGAAAGCCGCGCCGACCGGTGCGGGAAAAAACTTCGGAGAACTTCGGACGGGGCGGTCGCCCGCGGCGGCCCCGCTCCGAAGGAGGGGTGTGTCGGAAGCGATGAAACAGATTCCCCGGTGGGCGGCGGCGGCGTGCGGCCTGGTGGCCGGCGGCGCGGGACTGGCGGCGGCGGAGGCGGCCGCGGTGCCCTTCGGCCCGAGGGCCTCGCCCGTGCAGGCGGTGGGCGCCGCGACGATCGACCTGGCCCCGCGGCCGCTGAAGGAGTTCGCGGTGGCGGCCTTCGGCACCGCCGACAAGGCCGTGCTGCTGGTGGGCATCGGTGTGGTGCTGGCCGTGTTCGCGGCGGCGCTGGGCATCGCGGCGCGCGGCCGCCGGTGGGCGGCGGGCGCGGGGGCCGGGGTACTGGCGCTGGTCGGTGCGGTGGCCGCCTTCACCCGGCCCGACGCCGGACCCCTGGACATCCTGCCCGCGCTCGTCGGCGGGGTGGTGGCCTATGTGGCGCTGGTGATGCTGATGAACGCCGCCGGCGACGCCCCGGACGCCCCTCAGGCACCGGCCCCCGAGGAGACCGCGGAACGCCGGGGCTTCGACCGTCGGCGCTTCGTCCTCATCGCGGGCGCGGCCGCAGCCGCGTCGGCGGCGGTCGGCACGGGGGCCGGGGTCTACAGCAGGACGAGCGCGGGCAGCGCGGCGCAGAGCAGGGACTTCGCCCTGCCCAAGCCCGCATCCCCGGCGCCGCCCGTCCCCGACGGGGCCGACCTGGAGATCGAGGGCCTGGAGTCCTTCTTCACTCCGCCCGGGGAGTTCTACCGGATCGACACCGCCCTGTCGGTCCCGCGCGTCGACGCCACGACCTGGCGCCTGCGCGTGCACGGCGCCGGGGTGGAGGAGCGCGAGTACACGTTCCCCCAGTTGCTGGAGCGGGGCGACATCGTCGAGCGCGACGTCACCCTGGCGTGCGTGTCCAACCAGGTCGGCGGCGGCTACATCGGCAACGCGCGCTGGATCGGCGTGCCGCTGGCCGAGCTCCTGCGCGAGGCCGGGGTGCGGCCGCCCTCCGAGGGCGGGCCGGCCGACCAGCTCGTGTCCCGGTCCGACGACGGCATGACCATCGGCACCCCGGTCGAGACGGTCATGGACGGGCGCGACGCCATGCTCGCCCTGGGCATGAACGGGCGCCCGCTGGCGCCCGAGCACGGCTTCCCGGTGCGGATGGTGGTGCCCGGCCTGTACGGGTACGTGTCGGCGTGCAAGTGGATCACCGAGATCGAGCTGACCACGTTCGACGCGTTCGACGCCTACTGGGTGCCGCGCGGGTGGGCCGCCAAGGCGCCGATCAAACTCCAGTCGCGCATCGACACCCCGCGCGACGGCGCGTCCGTCGGCGAGGGCGGTGCGGGGGTGACCATCG
Organism: Nocardiopsis suaedae; assembly: GCF_027706745.1. Classification (GTDB taxonomy): domain Bacteria; phylum Actinomycetota; class Actinomycetes; order Streptosporangiales; family Streptosporangiaceae; genus Nocardiopsis_A; species Nocardiopsis_A suaedae. The sequence continues at coordinate 53,132 of NZ_JAQFWP010000047.1, forward strand.
CCGGGGTGGCCTGGGCGCAGCACGTGGGCGTCGACGGGGTGCAGGTGCGCATCGACGGCGGCGAGTGGCGCGACGCGCGCTTGGCGGAGGAGGCGACCGAGGACACCTGGCGCCAGTGGGTCTTCGACTGGGAGGACGCCGAACCCGGCGAGCACACGGTGAGCGTGCGCGCGATGGGCCGGGACGGCGAGGTGCAGACCGCCGACGAGGCGCCCCCGGCGCCCGACGGTGCGACCGGGCACCACACGATCTCGGTCTCGGTGGGGTAGCGGGGAGAGCGGAACCGGCCCGCACGAGACCGGGCGCCCTGGGAAGCGGGGCGCCGTGCGATGGAGCGATCAGACCGATCGGCTTCGGAATACCGAGTGATCGAGAGAAATCGAGAGAAGGAGAGAACGATGAGCGAGCGTCCCCTGAGCCTTCTGCGCCGCCTGGTCGCCGCCGGTGGCATCGCGTCGGTGGTGCTGCTGTCCGGTGCCGCCGCCTGTGACAACTCGGGCGATGGAGCGGAGAACACGGGCCAGGAAGAGTCGCAGGAAGGCGACGAGATGTCCGAGGACATGGAGGAAGGCGACTCCATGGAGGACGAGGGCATGGAAGGCGAAGGGATGGAGGACGGCGAGGAGAGCGGCGGCTCCATGGACGAGGAGATGGAGGGCGAAGAGGGCGGCATGCAGGACGAGGAGATGGGCGACGAGGAAATGCAGGAGGACGAGGGCTGACGGCCTGGGTTCCTTCGCGCCCTCTCGGAGGCGTGTGACTCCTGGCGGCTCCTGAGCGCTGCGGTTCGTGGCTCTCAGGAGCACCGTTGTGTTCATGGGGGTACTCGGGGCCAGGGCGACCAGTGGTCGTTGATTGAGGACACTTCAGGACCGCAGGAGATGCGAATCCGGTCGCTTTCCGATAACGTCCAGCATTAGCCCAGCTCGGGAAAGCGTGCGCTCCGCATAGGCGGAGACGGTCCTGGAGCCGCCCCGGCGTCTAACCCCAGGACTCGGCCGAGTTGTCCAGCACCAGATCCGCGTGCTTTCTGGGCTGGTGACGGGTGGCGAAGGCCTCTTCCTGGGCCGCCCACACCGGGCGCCACGGTGCGTAGAGCTCCGCGTCCCACCGCGCGTTCAACCTCTGGTGGCGTACCTCTTCCGGCGCCTCCACCCACACCAGCAGTGACAGGAACTCGCGCAGCTCCTCGGCTCCGCAGCCGCAGCCCTCGATGACCAGCGTGTCGGCCACTTCGGCGCCGTCCCAGCCGCCCGCGTCGTCGGGAGCCCAGTCGCCGTTCTCCCAATCCCAGCGGCGCCACCGCGGGTCGCGCCCCTCCACCAGCGGCTCCAGCACCCACTCCCGCACCAGCGGGGCGACCGCCTCCAACCCCTCCCACCCGGGATACAGGTCGTCCATGTGCACCACCGGGCACCGCAGCCGCGCCGCCAACGCCTCCGCCAACGCCGTCTTGCCCGCACCCGATCGCCCCTCCAGCGCGAGCACCCGGCACCTCCCGGCCCGTGCGGGTGAGCGCTGCAGGAGGTCGGTGGTGCGGTCGCGCCAAGCGGCCGACCGTGTGGAAATGGAACGCGTGGGGAACTCGGGCTCGGGCACGCGCGGCAGCCTACCGCTGATCTGGGTGATCGGCCGGGAGCGGGGCGCGGCGGTCGGCCGAGCCGAAAGGCGGGTGGCCGCTTCCGGACCCCTTCTCCGCCGGTGCCGGGCTCCGAGACTGCGTTCACGACTTGTAAGCTGCCTGACCACCGGCTCGACGAAAGCGTGCAGACCCCCACCTCCCCACCCCGTCCCCCCGACACCGCCCC
>NZ_JAQFWP010000048.1 GCF_027706745.1 Nocardiopsis suaedae
CAGGCATCACCCCACCCTACAGCCGCCAACGAACTAACGACTCAGGACACTAGTGTTCCCGTACGCTGCCACCAGACCCACCCAGCGCCCCTCAGGTCCATGCCCGATAGACTTGGACGTAAGTCGCGGCCCGTCCGGGGCCGCCTGCTCCCGGCGTCTGCTGGGGTGATCCCTGAGCTATGCAGGCCGAAGCGGATCTAGCGTTGCTCCCCGCGTAGGCGGGGCTTCTATCTATCAACTGAGCAAGGCACGTCGAAGCTAATAAGTGCTCGTCTCGTCATCACAACACGGAGGTCCTGCCTCACTGCTAAACTCGTCACACCGTGTGGTGCGGCGCGACGCGCCCCACCACACGGTGTCCCACAAGAAAAACCGGGCTCTCGTTGCCGCCTGGAGAGTGCGACGAGAGCCCGGCCTGACCTCTATGGAACGAGGTATACCCAAGATGGTACATGGTGATTCTGCAGGTCACGGCAGCGAAGGCTCTTGGACCGTGGCCGGGCTGCTGGGCGCGGTTCTGGTCGCGGGCACCGGCTCGCAGCTGCCTGCGGATGCCGGGATCCGCGTCGCCGTGGTGGTGCTGGTGCTTGTGGTCACGGTCCTCGGGTGGCTGGGATGGAAGCTGCAGGGCTGCTGCTGGGCGCCGAAGAGGGAGTCGTAGACCGGTCTAGCTATGGGGTGGCGGGCCACGGAGTCCGGTCCGCCACCCTCGACACGCGTTCGAGGTTGCCGTTGCTGTGGTGGCCCTGGGCCTGCGACGGTCTTCTCTAAAGTAGCCGAGGGGGCTTAGTGGTCAGTGAACCCTTGAGTTGTTCTATTACTTCTGACAATGACTTCGGCAACCAATTCTCTGATGCCGCTCGTGTCATCTGGGCGAAATACGATCCTAATTCAAATGAATGGATGTCATTATGGCGGCACATGGCAGATAGTGCGGCCATGGCGGACATGATTTGGAAATCATGGCTTCCTCGGGGGGTTCGTCGCCTCGTTTCTGATTCATTGCCTGGTGGTGAAAGCGATGCCCGGCGCCTGCTTTCCTGGCTTTCTTCTATTCACGACATCGGGAAGGCGACTCCATCGTTTGCCTGCCAGGTTGACTGGCTTGCTGGTCGGATGCAGGGTTTTGGGCTTGAGGTGGCTCGCCGCGAGGAAATGGATCGTCATGGGAGCACTCCTCATGCGCTGGCTGGGCAATTTCTCGTCCAGGAGTGGGTGACGGAAAAATATGGATGGTCGAATCGCTCGGCCATGCAGCTTGGTGCTATCATTGGCGGGCATCATGGAGCTTTTCCTTCATTTGCCCAGATCAATGATCTCGATTCTGATTCTTTTTCGATTCGCGCTCACGGTGCGAGTGGAGAGCGATGGCGACAAGTCCAAAGCGAATTTCTGGTAAAATTCGCAGATGTCTGCGGTGTAAGTGATCGGCTTTCAGAGTGGCGGTCGGTGAGACTTGCCCAGCCTGTTCAGGTCGTCCTGGCTGCCCTAGTGACGCTTGTGGACTGGATTGTTAGCACTCAAGACTGCTTTCCCTATGACAATGGTTTGGAGCTGACCGTATCCACAGCTGACCGGGTCACCGCTGCATGGCGCGCGCTGGATCTCCCCGAGCCCTGGGTTCCTGTCGAGCCCCGCGGGACAGCTGCCGAAGTTTTCGCGACCCGCGTCGCCCCTTCCGCTGACGAGAACATGGATCCTCTGTGGGAGGAGGCGATATGCCTGGCCCGGGAATCCTCGCAGCCAGGACTGGTAATACTCGAAGCGCCAGTGGGCGAAGGGAAGACCAATGCTGCTCTAGTAGCGACCGAGATTGCTGCCGCACGAAGCGGTGCTGGTGGGCTATTCATCGCGATGCCTACACTTTCGGCTGCCCTGGGAATGGAATCTCGACTTCGCGCGTGGCTTTCCCGCCTGCCTCGCAGAGATCACAAGACCTCTCGGCAGTTTCACACGGAATCAGGGGTCGGCCAGGAGGGTGAAGAGTTCCCAGTCGATTGGATTCCCACCATCGTGGGGCTGGATGCGGATGGTGATCCAGGGGCTTCCTCGTCTGTGATTGGTGCGCCGTCCCTCTCGGAAGAGCTGGCCGCTCACCGCTGGCTCCGGGGTCCTAAGCGCGAACTTCTGGCGCCCTTTGTCGTAGGGACGATCGATCAGCTTCTCGGTGCAGCAGTGGAGAGTCGCCATGCTGCTCTGCGCCACTTGGCGCTGGCCTCTAAGGTGGTGTTGATCGAGGATCCGGGTTCATGCGGTGCTCCCACTGATGCATTCCTGGAACGGACGTTGACATGGCTGGCCGGCTATCGGGTCCCCGTGATCATATCGAGTACTGCCCTCTCGGCCCCGCGTCGTCGCGCTTTGGCCGAAGCCTATGCCGGAGCTTCGCCCGATACCGAGCAGCTCGGGAGAGTAGAGGGATATCCGTTGCTGACTTCGATCGCTCCCGGGAACCGGCTCACCACTAGACTCCCGGTCCAGTCGGCGAGTCCGGCCGCACCGATTCGCTTGGAGCAGCTTGACGAGGACGAAGGCCAACTCGCTGATCGGCTCGCCGGTGAGGTCGCTGAGGGGCGCCTCGTGCTGGTGGTGCGCAACAGCGTGGACCGTGTTCTGCACACAGCGGAGCATCTCCGCGAGCGCTTTGGAACCGCGCATGTCACGGTCGCGCATTCCCGCCTTGTCGCAGACGACTGGGAACGCAAGAGGTCCGAAATAGGCGACCTCCTCAGAGACCGGCGCGGCACAGGGCATATTATTGTGGCGAGTCCGGTCATCGAGCACTTCGACGATTTCGACGTCGATGTACTAGTCACCGACCTCGCCCCTGCCAAGCCACTACTGGAGCGGATAGGTAGACTGCGTCGCCACAGCACCGAATCCAGACGGAATTCCGCGCCTCCCCGGCGTTGCGTGATCACGGGGGTCCACTGGCAGGCACTGCCACCGGAACCCGTTCAGCAGGCATGCCATGTCTATGATCGGTATGTGCTGCTGCGCTCGCTGGCGGCACTTGAGCCGTATCTGGACGCCAGTGCAGTGGACGTGACCGAGTTCACCTTCAACCTTGTCCGGAATGCCCATAAAGACCCTCATGAGTGCCCGGCTGCTTGGGCGCCGGCCCTCGCCCACGCCCAGGAGGAATATCAGTCACGCAGTGCTGAGGAGCGGGCCACAGCCGAAAGGTGGCTGATGAAGGATATTGGCCGTCCTGGCCGCTCACTGGTCGGCTGGACGGAGCCGGATGTGGGGGATATCGCCGATACCCCCGCAGGCCGGGCCTTGGTTCGCGGCGAACCGGCTCCTGTGGAAGTCCTTGTTGTTCAGCAGTCTCACGGCGGGACTCTGACAACTTTGCCTTGGCTCGGGAAAGGACGAGGCGGACTAGCGGTTCCGCGCGGGGGTCTGCCCGAGCCGCCGGTTGCGCGAGTGGTCGCGGCCAGCCGGTTAAGACTGCCCCACTTTTTTTCCCAGGAGGGGATCCGAGAGCAGGCGATCCAGGAGCTGGCAGGGATGACACCCCCGGCATGGCAGGTGGATCATTCCCTGTGGCTGGCCGGGAAACTGGTCCTGGTTTTGGATTCTGAGGGGCGGGCTCGACTCGCGGGGTACGATCTGCAGTACACCCCCGGTGATGGTCTGATGGTCGTACCGGCGGCCTCTCCCGATCTCCGTCTGGTCGGGGAGAGTGCGTCTTTCGATCTCACCTCACGCCCCTGGATTCCCGTTCAGCGGTCGGACGGTTCGATAGCCGACCTGTCATTGCGGCAGATCTTCGCCGAAGCCGGGGCGGTGCGGCGTGTGGTCGGTGACGTCGCTACCCAGGAGTTCGCGCTGGTGCGGCTATTGCTGGCCATCGCACACGACGCAGTCCGGCCCGCCAACCTGGATGAGTGGGAAGACCTGTGGACGGACAACGATCCATTCGCTGTGGTGGCCGAATACCTGGATCGGCACCGCGAGCGTTTTGATCTCCTGCATCCCCGCACTCCCTTTTTCCAGACAGCCGACCTGCGCACAGCCAAGGACGAGGTGGCGTCGCTGAACCGGATCGTGGCAGATGTCCCGGTCGGCAGGTCCCTGTTCACAACGCGGGCCTTCGGAGCTCAGCGCCTCACCTTCGCCGAGGCCGCCCGATGGCTGGTGCATGCTCATGCCTTTGATCCCTCCGGAATCAAGTCAGGCGCAGTAGGCGACCCTCGCGTGAAGAACAACAAGGGATATCCCCAAGGCGTTGCCTGGGCGGGGCACCTCGGGGGGGTCTTCGTTGAAGGCGCCACACTCCGCGAGACGCTCCTGCTCAACCTCATTCCCGGCGACGCCGCCCGGCCAGTCACCGCTTGCGACAGCCAGCCAGCGTGGTGCCACAGCCCCACTGGGCCGGCACCGTTGAGCGAGGAAGAGCGTGCCTTCCGACCTCGCGGCCCCCAGGACATGTACACCTGGCAGTCTCGGCGGGTGCGGCTGCACTTCGACCATGAGGGAGTGCACGGTGTGGTGCTGTGCTACGGCGATCCCCTCAGCCCAGTCAACCAGCACCAGCATGAGCCCATGACCGCCTGGACACGCAGCCCGGCCCAAGAACGCAGACTCCACACATCGCCGGTGTACATGCCCCGTGCCCACGATTCCGACCCCTTTGCGTGGCGATCCCTGTCCACGCTGCTCCGGGACGCAACCCCGCCCAGCAACAGCGCGGCCGACGGCGACAAGCCGCAGAGCCTGCGGCCGGCAGTGGTGGATTGGGTGGCCCAGGTGATCACCGAAGGCGTGATCGCTCCCCGTCATCTCCTGCGGCTTCGGACGATCGGCGTCCGCTACGGCACCCAGCAGTCGGTCATCAGTGAGCTGATCGATGACAGCGTGCCTCTGCCTGGACTCCTGCTGCACGAGCAGGACCTGCGCTATGCCGAAGCCGCGCTCGGCGCGGTCAGCGACAACGAATCGGTGGTCACTGCTCTGGGTGATCTCGCCGCCGATCTTGCTACCGTGGCCGGTCGGCCGCCCGGGCGCTCCCGTGAAGATGCCCGATGGCAGGGCTTCCATGCCTTGGACGCTGAGTTTCGTAACTGGCTCCATGACCTGGCAAGCAGCCGCGACCCCGCGCAGGAGCGCCGAGCCTGGCAGCAGCAAGCGCATCGCACCATCACCGACCTGGCGCAAAGGTGGGTCGCTCATGCAGGCTCGGCAGCCTGGCAGGGCACAATCGACCGCGTCTCCGACTCCGTACACCTGGTGGATGCCGCCACAGCCGAACAGCGGTTCCGCGCTCGCGTGAACCAGGCATTGTCTGGTCGCTTCGCGATCGACAGCAGCAGTGAAGGGGAGACTGCCGATGGTCATGCCGCAAGGGGCCAGGGGGCCGCGGCCGCTCGCCCTTCCTCAGCGTGGGCCTCCACTACTCACGAGGATGCGATGCAAGCGACGGTGCGTGACACCACGAGCATGCGAATCGACCTCCTCCAGCGCGGTTATCGCCGCTCCCGTCCCGAGGCCCAGACTGTCGTTGCCCGGCTGCGGAAAGCTACGGGCACACCCCTGGATAGCCTTCTTCCTGATCTCCGGGAGGGTATGGATCTCGGTTGGGTCGATGTGCCCGCTTTCACCGAGGACCAGAAGGCGTGGGTCGATAACGCAGTCCACCTCGTGATGACCTTGTGGGCTGTTCACCAACAGGCACGGCAACAGGCCAATATGCACGTGGTGAATGGACCGACGCTGGGTGGCGCCACCGCCCGGTTGATGAGGAACAGCGCAGCCGATGAACCTGCGTTCCGGCGGTTCTCACTCACCACGAGGGCATCATCGCTCACTGTCCTTCGCCGAAGGTTGCTCGACTTGGTGCTGTGGCTGCGCCAAGAGCTCATTCCTTTGGACTATGGGCTGCTCGCTGCCCAGGTCTATCGCTGGCAACAACCCGGCGGCCAGTCCCAGGTCCAACACGAATGGGTGCGCGGTTTCCACGCCCGTCAGAGGCGAAGCCCCTTCCAGCCCTCAACGCGTTCCAACACCAGTCATGCGAAGGACCTCATGTGAACCGCACGATCGTTGATCTACACGCCCTGCAGACCCTCCCGCCGAGCAACCCTAACCGCGACGACGTCGGAGCGCCCAAGACCGGCATCTACGGCGGGGCCCTGCGTGCCCGGGTATCTAGCCAGGCGTGGAAGCGCGCCATACGCCACTCTCTGGCGCAGATCCTGGAACCCGGCGAACTCGGGGTGCGTACCAAGCAGGCTGCAGCACTCCTCGCGGCACGCATCACAGCCATGAACTCTTCCCTGACCCATGCCCAGGCCGCCAGGGCAGCCCGGGAGGCGATCAAGGCGGCCACCGGTTCCAAAGTGGAGGTCTCGCGCCGGCGAAGCGACGATGCTGCCGGCGAGGAGGACACCGTCCCAGAGTCGGCGGCCCTTCTCTTCTTCAGCACCCAGCAGCTTGATGGCCTCGCCCGCCTCGCCGCAGACGGAGTTAATACCCCTGGCGGAATCGCCAAGTATTTTCAGGACAAGCACATCAAGGAACGAACCCGCGAACTCGCCCAAACCGGGGCATCAGTCGATATCGCGCTCTTCGGGCGGATGGTCGCCGAAACCGCCGACCTCAATGTTGAGGCGGCCACCCAGGTCGCCCACGCCATCAGCGTGCACCCCGTCGAAATCGAGTCCGATTTCTATACCGCCGTCGACGACCAGACCACCCCCGCAGAACCGAGTGCGGCAATGATCGGCACCGTCGAGTTCAACTCGGCCACCTTCTATCGCTACGCCGCCCTAGACGTGGACCAGCTCGCCCGCAACCTTTCTGCAGGTGCTCCCACCGCCGATCTCAGCGCCACTCTTCTGTGCCGCGCCGTAGATGCATTCGTCCACAGCTTCGTCACCTCACTGCCCACCGGCAAGATCACCGCTTTTGGGCACAACACCCTGCCGGATGCCGTCATCATCACTCTGCGTACGGCGCGCGCCGTCAGCTTCGCTGGGGCGTTCGAACGACCAGTCCACGCCACAGGTGACGGTCACCTCCACGCAGCCTGCCAGGCGCTGGCCGACTACATTCCCGCCCTCGAACGCGCCTACGGTGTCAATGACATGCTGCATACTTGGGTCCTGCGCGTTGACCGCAACACCGAACCCCTCGCTGGCCTAGGGACTGAACTGCCCTTGGCCCAGCTCACCCAGGAAGTCGGTGCCGCCGCGACCGAACGGCTAGTGGAGCATCGATGACCGTTCTCATGCTGCAATTGGCTGGTCCGCTGCAAGCCTGGGGCTCTGCGGCCCGTTTCAGTCGGCGAACCACCGAATCCGCCCCCACCAAGAGCGGCGTCATCGGACTCCTCGCCGCCGCCCAGGGTCGACCTCGCGACACAGACCTCTCCGATCTCGCCGCCCTACGCTTTGGTGTGCGCATCGACCAGCCCGGAACCCCGATCCGCGACTTTCAAACAGCCCACCACCCGCACACGGGAACAGCAATGCCCGTCTCTGAGCGCTACTATCTCGCCGACGCCGTATTCCTCGCCGCGCTTCAAGGCGACGGCGACCTCATCACCGCACTGCACACCGCCCTGGACGCCCCCGAATTCCTGCCCTACCTCGGACGGCGCTCCTGCCCCCCCACGCGGCCCTTGAACCTCGGCACCCGAGGCGAAACATCCCTGCTGGGAGCCCTGGAGGACGAACCCTGGCGCGCCGCCGAGTGGTATCAGCGGCAGTACACAGACCAACCACTGGTTACCTTGACACTGCACACCGAAGCCCTTCCTGGTGAGTACTCGGGGCAAGACTTCAACGATCAGCCAATAAGCTTCGATCCCCGCCACCGGCGATATACCCCTCGCAGAAGTCGTTCAGCGACAGTCGACGTCCGCAACCCCTACGCCGAGCCGCCGAGGCAAGCCGCGCCAGAGCACGACCCCACCTCCTTGCTCCAACCAGTGGACGATGCGTGATGTACCTGACCGAGTTCCAGTTCAACCCCGCACGCCCCCAGGCAAGCCGCCTGCTGTCCTCACCCCAGGTACTCCACGCCGCGATTCTGGCATCTTTTCCCGACCCGCCACGCTCAGGTGACAACAGCCCGCGCGTCCTATGGCGCCTGGACCGAAACTCCCCGACCCGCGTGACTCTCTATATCACCAGCCCAGCCCGTCCCGACCTCACCCACCTTGTCGAGCAGGCAGGCTGGCCCACCACAAGCGGATGGCAAACCTACGACTACCAACCCTTCCTCGACCAGCTCGCCCTTAACGACATTTGGTCCTTCCGGCTCACCGCCAACCCTGTCCACAACACCCGCCGCACACCCACCGAACCCACCAAACCGACCGCGCACCTCACACCCCACCATCAGAAACTATGGCTGCTTCAACGACAGACAGGCGCAGGGTTCGAAGTGCTGGCCGCACCAACCACTCCCGACACCGCCACGGCTACGGACCATCTGAGCCTCAGAATCCGTAACCGACAGAAACTCCATTTCGAAAAGACGGGGTGCTCCATTGGTGTGCAGCGGCGCATTACCTTGTACACCGCCACTTTCGAAGGAGAACTCCGCGTAACCGACCCCGATGCTCTACGGCGCACACTTACCATTGGCTTGGGTCGCGCGAAAGCCTATGGGTGCGGGCTGATGACTCTTGCTCCATCTGTATGCGCCTGAATTGGGGAATCTCTGAACCCTTGTTGTGACCCACATCCTGGACACTGGATGAATCCTCTATGGCGCTATCGGAGAGCCGAGGCGGAGGTCTCGATGGTGAAACACCCCAGCCATGACCAGAAACTGAGCAGCCTTGTGCGGAAACTAGTTATGGACCTTGCGGATACCTGCAGGCACAAGGATCTCGGTCCTGTGTGTGCCGACCTGGGGCTGTCCGTTCCACCGGTCGTGGCTCCCGGTGCTGGGGAGCAGACCTCCGGCCCGACGAAGCGAGAGCGTCTGGTACAAGCGATCGCGCAAATCGAGCCGGACCAGTACCCTGCTGTGCTTGAGCGCTTCCTCGACCGCGGACTTGCACCAGAGCAGCGCAACCAGGCGCAGGACCTGCTGTGGGAACGCCGGCCGGGGCCGGAAATCACTGAGCGGGTGCGGCGCGAGATCGCTGACGCATTGGAGCGCAATACCCCGATTTGGGAGGACTTTGAGGGGTTCATGGCCATGCTCAGGCAGTTGTGGGTTCTGGAGTCGGAGCTCGCCCTGTGGACCGGCAGTAGCCTGGCCAGTGAGATCGAGCGACACATGGTCCGGAATGATGACTGGACGGTGCTCGACCTCTTCAAGCAGCTCGGTGCGCTGACCAGCTCGGACCGCCGGTTCATGTTGTTCATCGAAGGTGTCCTCTCCGGAGCCGTCAATCCTAATGAGCGCCGCCAGCGTGCCTTAGCCGAGGCGATCACCCCGCCGCTGGCCCGCGACGGACTCAAGGTCATCGAGACCGGAAGCACTGGCGGCTACCCGGACTTCTCCATTGTTCCCAGGGGCTTACGGGCCCGTCCGCCACAGTTAATCCTTTTCGCTTCGAGGGCCACCAAGCCCGACCTGCGCCTACGCGAGGTCCTTGACCAGGAAATCGAGATCGTCGAATCGACCAGCGACGTACTCCGCTACGACCGCCCGATCCCAGAAGAAGGCTTGATGTGGGACGACCTCCAAGCGTGGTGGGCAGAACGAGAGCAGCTCTCCCTTGAGGAGGCCAAGGGCAGCCTCTGGCAACGGCTTCGATGTGCCCTACCCGTGAATTCTCCGCCGCAGCAGGCGCTGTTCGAGGAGTACCACCGGATTTGCGGACAACGTCAACATGAGCATGGGAAGAAGTTACCGGCGCTGCTGCCTGAGGTGTGGCTGCATTGGGACCCTGTCGCCAAGTCAGCCCGGGGCGACGAGGTGATGTTGACCCAGCGGCTGGACTTCCTCATGCTTCCCTCCGCCCACCGCCGCATCGTGCTCGAGGTCGACGGTGACCGGCACTACTCCAAGCACGGTCGTCCCAGCCCTGCCGTCTACGCTGAGACCGTCCGCGGTGATCGCGATCTGCGCCTCCAGGGTTATGAGGTCTATCGATTCAGCGGCCACGAGCTGATGTCAGGCCGGGCGGAGGGCACGGTCGCCGAGTTCTTCGGTCGGCTTTTGGGTAGCGCTCAATAGTGGCCCCAGGTAGCACTATTCCGCTCCGTGTACTTAGGTCATGGCGTCAGCGAGGCTCGGTCGGATCGAAATCTGGCGCTGGTTCATTCTCCACACCTTGAAGTAGGCGTTAGCGTTTTCCCGGGAGCGTCGACGCGACCTGCACGAGCAGGGCCCCGGCCCCTATCAGGGCAACGGCCCAATTCTGTAGGCCGTGGTGGCGGTAGGCGGTCGCGCCCGCCACGCCGGAGTGCTCCGCGTGCCAAGGCCGCGCATCGGCCTCGGCCAGCTCGTCCACCAGGGTCTGGTTCAGAATGGGGTTCCTTGTGCTGGTAGAAGTCTGCTTCGAACTCCAGAGGCGGGACCAGACCGATCGCTCCATGCTGCCAGCAGTGGTTGAACCAGGCCACGTCCGAGGCCACCGCGTTCTACGTCGTGGCGGCCCCAGTCATCGAGGTCGATGGCTTGCGGGCGGTATGTGCGACAAGGCTGGCGCTGCGCCGTGACGATGCTTAGAGCGATTCTCGCCGAATCGCGTTGATGAAGGCGGTCCAGGCGGCGGGGGGCAGGGGGAGCTGCGCTCCCGCGGGGTGCTTGCTGTCGCGGAGCGCCCTGCCGCCGGCGGGGAGGTCCGTCACCTGCACGCAGTTGCCCTTGCCTCCGGTGTAGCTGGAGACGTACCAACGGAGCTGCTCTGTCGCGACCCGGTTCTTCATGGGGGTGTTCGAACCTTCTCTTCGCGGGTCAGCCGGTCTGTTCGAGCGCATCCTTGATCAGCTCCTTCGTGTCTTCCGGGGAGGCGGCGCGCTGCTGCTGGCCGTCGAAGGTGGCCGAGTGCAGGGCGATCTCTTCTTCGGCTTCGAGGTAGATGGCGCCGCCGCAGTACTCGACGTAGGCCAGGGCGTAGTCGGTGTCGACCACGGTGTAGTCCAGCAGCACGAACGAGCCGTAGCTGGCCGGGTGCGCTCCGACTGCGAAGGGCAGCACCCTGAGGTCGATGTTGTCCTGTTCGCACGTCGCAAGCAGGTGCTCGAGTTGGGCGCGGAGCACGTCGGGTCCGCCGACGCGGCGCCGCAGCGTTCCCTCGTTGATGACGGCGGACAGCTGGGCGGGGGCGTCCTCGCGTGTGAGGATCTCCTGGCGGCGCTGTCGGAGGCTGACCGCTTCCTCGATCTCTGCTGTGGAGCCCGGTGCCGGGATGTCTTGTTCGGCGATGGCGCGGGTGTACTCCGGGATCTGCAGCAGTCCAGGGATGAGGTCCGCCTCGTAGGTGCGGATGCGGTGGGCTGCAGTCTCGACACCGACGAAGAGGTTGAACCAGTCCGGCATCGCGGCCTTGTACCGCTGCCACCAGCCCGGCTTCTTGGCGGCGTAGGCGAGTTCGATGAACGTCTCGGCCACATCGTCGGGGACGCCGTAGTACTGGAGCAGCCGCTGGGTGTCCCCAGGGGATATGGAGGTCTCGCCGCGCTCGACGCGGGAGAGCGTCGCCTTGCTGAAGCCGGCGACCGCCGCGGCCTGCGCTGCGGTGCGTCCTCCTCGGGACTGCCGAAGGAAGTTGGCCAGGCCCAAGCGGGCGACCATGGGGCTGCCGACGGACACTGAGCGACTCCTCCGCAGGGCGGGATGGGCGCCTTCAGTGTCCCGCGCGATCACCGAGAGGGGCAACTTATTGCAACGCCCGAACTGAAAATCTCAGTATGGGTGTTGCCTTTCGTGTGATCTCAGTGACACACTCGAGGCTAGCTGGACATGACCGGGCCCACACCCGGTTCGCCCGATCGAGGTGATTGACGATGGCGACACCAGCAATGCCCGCAACGGCACTGATCTGCGCCCCCGTTGACCGCTTCCATCACGAGCGCCGCGGCGGTGCTGGTGAGCGCAGAAGCGGCCGAGGAACCCGGATCAGGAGAGCAGGGGCAGCGACCAGTCGGCGGCGGCACCGTCCTTCCCGTATCCGCCCCTACGTGACCAACCATGCCGACGGCGAAGCGATTCAGTCCGTTCCGGCAGATGCCACCACTCGAATGGAAGGCCCGCAGCGTGAACGATCGCCGCACAGTCGACAGCCCGTTGCTGACCCCTGCGGAGGTGGCGGCCATGTTCCGCGTGGATCCCAAGACCGTGACCCGCTGGGCCAAGGCAGGCAAGCTGACCAGCGTCCGGACTCTCGGTGGCCACCGGCGCTACCGCGAAGCCGAGGTCCGAGCCCTGCTCGGGGACCCGGGAACTGAGCGGCAGTGGACCTTCTAGCCGAAGGGCACCTCCAGGCTGCGGTCAGCCTCGAGGCGATGCGAAACGAGCCTGGGTCCGGCGGTATCACGGTCGATCTCACCAATCAAAGGAACAGCGGCGATGAACCTTCCCGACCCCGGCCTGGCAATCAGCGAGCCTCATCCGGCGATGATCCACGTCGACACCGGGCCCACAGGCGCCACGCTCCTTCTCGGAGCCGGTGTGGAGATCGTGTTGACCGGCCCGCACGTGGCCGCCTACCTGACCCGGCTGGCCGCGGCGCTGCCCATCGCCCGCGCCCACCTGAGCGCGGCCGGGCCGCACCGGCCCACCGGCACCGAGCACCGCTTCACCGTGCACCTCGATGTCGAAGACGAACAGGACTTCCGCGCCGAACACGGCATCGGCGCAGCCGATCCGCTCCGCCCTGTGCTGGCGGCAGCCCTGCGCGATGAGCTGGAGAGCCTGGGCCTGCAGAGCGGCTGGTGGAGGAAGGTTCGTGTGATGTGAACAAGGCCGCCTGCCGGGGACGCACCGCGCCGGGTGGGCGGCACAGCAGAGAGAAGGCCCGTCATGGCATTCGAATCCTCAGCCAGAATCCTCTACTTCCCGCGTGCGCGGGCAGCCGAGCCCGACCCGGTCACCGAGCACGCCGACGACCTCTACGACGCCCTGTCCGAAGCGCTGAACGGGCGCGAAGACGGGACCGGCCGAGGCGATGAGCGCGACGAGGCCCTGCAGATCGCCGACGCCGCCCTCACCGCTCTGGATGAGCACCTGCGCTCCGGCGGGGTCCTTCCCACCCCGTGGAAGAACGCCGCCCGCCCCGGCGACCACTGAACACCCCTTGCGGAAGCGCACCCGCGGGCGCTGAACTCCCCTGTACCCCCGTGCCGAGGAGCGCCTGCGGGCAGGCCACCGCCACCAGGCCACCAGCGCGCCGGGCAAGAGGGGGCCCGGCGCCATCCCCGGGCGTGCCGAACGCGAGCACGGCGCGCCCACCGGGCCCCTCCGCCCCTGTCAGGCGGAGGGGCCCGGCCTCCTGTTCACAGCCGGTGCTCCTGCCAGCGCGCGGCCGCCGAAGCCACGCGTCCGGTCCATGGGGCGGCCTCTGTCGCGATGCCCGCCCACAGCCGGGCCTGCACCGTCGCGAACACCCCGAGGGCCTGCTCGTCGGCGCGCTTCCAGGCCGGGATCGTCGCGGCCCACCGTTCGGCCGAGGCCGGTGTGTGACCGGAGGCGATGAGCCACACCACCCAGCAGGCTGCATCGATCCAGGCGGCCGCGCGGGTCGGCCAGGCCCAGTCCACCAGCACCGCCCTGCCGTCGTCGGCGACCAGTACGTTGCCGGGGTTCAGGTCGGTGTGGGCCAGCGCCGTCCCGTCGAGCAGGTCCAACTCGCCGGGATCCTCGACGTGTTCTCGCCACCGGGCCACCGGCTTGAGCGGGACATCGGGGCAGGGCCTCTCGGCCAGCAGCCGGAGAAGTTCGGCCACCAGGGGCAGGTCGGGCGAGCCGGGGGAGAAGTCGGCCCTGCGGCCGCTGATGTGCTCCCAGCCGATC
Organism: Nocardiopsis suaedae; assembly: GCF_027706745.1. Lineage (GTDB taxonomy): Bacteria > Actinomycetota > Actinomycetes > Streptosporangiales > Streptosporangiaceae > Nocardiopsis_A > Nocardiopsis_A suaedae. The sequence goes on from NZ_JAQFWP010000048.1 coordinate 13,927, forward strand.
AGGTCCCACCCCTCCAGGCGGACGCGCCACAGCATCTGTGGCGCCACTCCGGCCAGGTGCGGGGCGATCGCGGCCTCGCGGTCCTGCGTCCAGGCCTGCCGGTGGTCCACCGGGAGGCCCTTGACGAACACCGGGCCGTCGGGGCCGTGCACGACGGCGGCGATCGCCGAGTTGGCCCCGCTGCCGACCGGTTCGACCACGACCGGCGAGCCCGTGTGGGCTTCGACGGCGCGCCGGACCTGCGGGGGCAGGGCCGTCCAGCCGCGTCGATCCACTCCCATGGGGGTCCTTCCTCAGATCGCGGTGGCGAAGCCGATCACTTGGAGCGCTTCGTCCTCGCACAGCCGGTCGGATGCTCCGCCCAGCTCGGTCTGCAGGAGCTGGTAGTCGGCGCCGGCTTGGGCGCCCCAGGCCATGGCCGCCCGCCACAGCGCCCGTCCGAGGCCCTGGCCGCGGTGCCCGGGGAGGACGGCGAAGTACTGCGGGAGCAGCCGCCGCCGGCCGACCGGATCCGGAAGTACGGCCATCGGCCCGATCGCTCCCGCGATCCGCCCGCTGACGGTGACCACGAGGAGCGGGCCGTCCAGAGGGCCGTTGCGCCTGCGCGCCTCCAGCGCCGCGAACCCCTCACCGGCCGTGGCGTCGGCAAAGTCGGGCCAGGTGGCGCGAAGGGCCGGCGGAAGGGTGTTCAGGGGTTGCACCTGCTCTGCAGGGGGCGGCTCGGAGCCGGAGAGCGTCTTCATCCAGATCCGGCGGCACTGCCCCTGCACCGGGGGCGCCTTCGGGGTGAGCCACAGCAGGCGGGCGCTTTCGGCTCCGTGGTCGGCGGCGAGCTTGGCCGCCGCTTCGCGTTCTCGCTCGGAGTCGATCTCTGCGGCGTAGTGGTAGACGGTCACCGCGCGGCGGCGTCTGCACAGCACGGCCACGCCCGCCGAGCGCCCGTCCGGGGCTGCGTCCTCGTGGAGGACGAGCTCGTTCTTGGTGCCGCCCCAGCGCGAGGCGGGATCGTGCGCAAGGAAGCGGCCGGTGCCGTTGTTGGCCAAGACCTGCTCCCATAGCCCCGCAGTGACCGCCGCGGGGTGGACCGGCCCGAGCGTGGGCAGGTATGGGACCGGGAACACCGGCCCCACTGGGGCGCTCTGGTCGCGCATGGCGACATGCTACTCACACCGAACGGGTCCCGGCCGAGGAACGGCCAGGACCCGCATCAGGGTGTCAGCGCTGATCAGTAGGGGTTGTCGTCACCCGCATTGCACGAGCACTTCTCCGATTCCAGGACCTGGTCCAGGTCCTGGACGAACTCGATCTCCTCGACCGGTTCCGCAGGCCTCTGGAGTTCGACGAACACCGCGCTCATGGGGCTACCTCCTCTCGCCTCCCGTGCTGGCAGTACATCTTCAACGGGGCCTTGGCCTGCTGGTACTGCTTGGCCAGCGGCCGGCACACCGTGCACGAACCCGACAGGGCGCACCCCGAACACCCGCCGGTGCGCAGCATCAGCCGGTCGGCGACCTCACCCAGCCGGGCAAGGCCCTCGGTCCCTTCGGTGATCAGGTCGATGGCATCGTCGCGGCCGATCTTGCAGATCGAGGCACGGCCGAACGGGTCGGCGTGGAAGAACGTGTGCCCGGCATTGCAGCCGGAGAAGGGCTTGCGCTCACGCAGGTGCTCCTGGGACTGGGTGACCAGGACCGAACCGTCGCCCTGGATCGTGGGCGACATGTTGACGTAGACGTGGTGGCTGAACCCGCGCTCGGTCGCCATGGCCACCATCGCCTCGACCTCGTCGGCGTTGCGTTCGCTGACCACGACGCTCAGCTGGACCGGAAGGCCGGCCTCATGTGCGGCGTCCAACCCTTTGAGGAACTTGCGGTACGAGCCGCGGCGGCGCGTCATGCCGTCGTAGGAGGCCTCGCTGGCCCCGTACACGCTCACGGTCAATCGGTAGGGGCGCAGCGTGGTCAGCAGGTCGAGGATGCGCGGGTCGGACAGCCGCGAGCCGTTGGAGGAGACGCTGATCATCATGCCCAGCTCGTAGGCGAGCCGGTAGACGTCGGGGAACAGGCGGTCGATGAGCGGCTCGCCCCCGGTGAGCTGCACCCAGAGCACCCCCGCATCGCGCATGGTGTGCAAGAGCTTCTCCCGGTCCGGCCAGGAGAGGCCCTCGAAGCGCTTCAGCCCCAGGTAGCAGTGTTCGCAGTCGTAGTTGCACCCCAGGTTCAGCTCGTAGGAGGCGCGGACATAGCCATAGGGGGAGGGGCGGCGGACGAGCACGTTCGGCGACAGAGGGCGGCCGTTCAGGTCGAGCCCGAAGGCGCGGTCGGCTGCTGCGGCGAGCCACCCGGGGACCGGCGAGTCGGCCGGGGCGTCAGTGAGCTCGAGGTAGCGGTGGCGGGGGATCTTCATCCCGTTGCCGCTGCCGGGGCGAAGAACCAGGTGGGAGTCGAGGAAGGGGGCGGCGATCAGCTCGTGCATGAGGAAACCTCCAGAGGGCCGCCCGCCCGACCGGGCTCTCAGAAGGTCGGACGGGCGGCATGGCCCGCGCGCCCTCCCCTTGAAACGGCGCGCGGACGATGGTGAAGTTCGAGACTTCGTCGGAGCGGCAGGGAGGTGGCCGTACCTGTGGCGATGACCGGCGGGTCAGCAGGGGGGACATCGTGCCGGGGGACGATGCGCCCCTGAACCGAGCTGCGGTCAGGGATCGGGAGTTCCTGCGCCGGTCCATAGGAGACCGGTCTGGAATGCGGGGCTCACGTCGGGCTCACCTCCCTTCCGGTCAGAGCGGGCTGCCTTGCCGCTTCGGCGAGCAGCGCCTTGAGGTGGGGAGCGGAGGGGACCGGGCGCAGGCCCGGATGTCCGGGGGCTCGTGGTGCGGCCCAGACCCAGCGGATCACCCCGTTGGGCATCACCGTGTCCGCGCCGAACACCCAATCGGCGCCGTAGACCCTGCGGAGTTCATCGAGCTCGCCGTGGACCCTCAGGGCGTCACGCAGCATCGACTCGGTGGGAGCGACCACCGTCTCGATCCGCCCCGGAAGTTCAGGATGGGGGCGGTGCGCCACGTGTAGCACCTTGTGCCGGTCGCTGCTGGACTTCACCCTCGCGACGTCCCACCCGTTCATCGCGACAGCGCCGCCACGATCACCGCCACCTGTTCGGCGGTCAGCACACGTCCGGCGCGCTTCCCCGGGCTGCGGAGCTTCCTGCGGAGCTCAGCGGATGAATTGGCGACGATGGTCGGCTCCACGTCATCATCGACGAGCCGAGTGGCGACCAGGGTTTTACCACTGCGCGAGCGCCAGATCCGCCAGTCCGGGAAGTCATCCCGGATCCTGTCCAGATCCTCGCTACACCAGGTCGCAGGGGATACCGAGTCCATGTACGGACGCTAAGACGCCCAGGCGTGACTGGAGCGCACAGAATGTGCGCCTTCGCTTCACGCCTGCAGAATCCCCACCTTCTCGGCCAAGAGGCTCGCGCGCTCTCGTCTGCGCGGGTCGCGCGAATCCATCTCCTCCATCAGGATCTTGCGTGCGTAGCCGTTGTAGCGGATCGTCTCCGGGGCCGCTTCGTGGGCCGCGTCCAGCACCCGCACGGCCGCCTCGGGCTGGGCGTCCAAATAGTAGGCTCTGGCTTGTTCGATCTCGTGGCGTGCCCTGCGGGGACGGGAGGGGATCGAGGCCGGGTCGGCGGCGCGGGCTTGGCGCACCGATTCGCCGCCGGCGCGTAGTTCGACGGCGATCGTGGTCGCGTGCGCTCCCATGATCGACCTAGAGAAGCTGGTCACCGGGTGGTAGTAGGAAGCGGGAAGCGTCTCGGCAAGCTGTTCGGCGTGGTCCAAGCGGCCTCGGGCCACCCCGGCCTCACCACGTCGTGCGGCTGTGTATCCGGCTTCGAACACCAGCGCACCCCACATGGCCCGCTCTGGCGTCTCGGCTTCGACGGCGTGCTGTTCCAGGACGGGAAGGGTCTGGGCCGTGACGGTGTCGGCGGCGTCCCAGTCGCCGGCGTCTCTGTGGGCCTGTGCCATCAGCCACGCCGCAATCCCAAGGGCGTGCACGTCGCCCGAGTCTTGGGCGGCGACCATCCCCCGTTCGGCCACTCTCCAGAGCAGGTCCTGTGCGGGTTGGTAAGCGAGAAAGAACTGGGACAAGGCGTAGACCTCGGCCAGGATGGCTTGGGCCCGGCGTCGCGTGGCCGGATCTTCTTCCTGATGGGCTGCTAGTTGGGCGTCTGTGATCAAGTCCGGCAGCAGGCGCCCGAGAACCTCGCGGTGGAAGGGCGACCGGTGGCGGGCGCTCCACGCCTGGTCGAGTCGGGCACGCAGGTGGGCCACCGGCGGTGCGGGTGCCGAAGTCAGAGCAGGCAGGGAGTTGACGGCATCGCGTACTGCACCCAGGCGAGGGTGGCCGGGGCCTGTGATGAGTTCGCGCTTGAGCGGTTGGCCCCCTGCGAGGTCGGAAAGATTGCGCAGACGTAGCACCTCGGCCATGCGCAGCACGACTGACAGCTTCGGCTCGGACAGGCGCCCCGTCTCGAGTGCGCGCACCCAGGATGCGGTTCGGCCCATGAGCCCGCCGAAGACTTCGCGGCTCATGCCGCGGCGGGTGCGCAGGATCTTCAGGCGTTGGCCGAACGTGATGTCTTCGGGCACGTCCGGGCTGGGGTCGAGGGACATGCAGGGCCTGCCTTTCTGGCGCGTGGCACCCCCAGGATAGGCAGAGATCCGCGCTTGCCGAGGGGGGAGGGGCGACGGAGTCAGCATTCCAGTGGGTGGGACCTGCATAGGCGGTCACCTGCTGGCATGGTTGCCGGTCGTCCTCCTTGGAGCGAGGTAGGAGGGTGGGGTGTTCTCCGTGGCAGCAGAGTAGGTGTCGGCTGACCTGAGCAGGTGAGTGTATGGAGGGCGAGCCGCACCGGGTGCCCTCTACGTAAATGCAGTCGCCTCAATTTTTACCTGCGAGATCGTTGGTGTGGGTGGCATGGACTGCTTCTTGATTGGGCTGTGTGTGTGCTTGACTTCATTTCTGTTATTTTCTTGCGTTGGTGGCTTCGGAGTGTCGTTCTGAGGGCGGAGTGTGATCTTCTCTGTAGAGAGGTTGCGAGACGCGAGATGAAGGTTCAATCCCCTCGCATAATTGGCTTACGTTTCGGTAAGATCGGTCTTATGGGTCCCCTGTAAATGGAGTTATGCCTTTGATGTCGGATGGTGGCTGCGTTACTGTCAGGCTTCCCTGAGTGATGGTGCAATTGCTGGTGGGGGAGCCGATGAGCCTGAGCCGTGCCATAGCGGGACTGCTGGTCGCCATCAGCGCTGCAGCCTGCACTGCGTCTCCCGAGGAGGCACCGCAGGACGAGCCCTCATCGACGTCTCCCTCGCCCACCGCGTCGCCGGATCCGGGTGAAGCGGTCTTGGACGCCTACGAAGGTCTGTGGGGCGTCATCGTCAACGCCTCGAGGACTACCGACCCGGACTTCTCGGAACTGGACAATTATGCCGAAGGGCAGGCCGCTGAGCTTGCCCAGCACGGTCTGGGAGCCGAGGCGGAGGAAGGCGTCGTCGCGCGCGGGGCGCCTACTCACGACCCTGAGGTCACGTCGCTGGAAGAGACCTCCGCAGAGATCGAAGACTGCATGGACTCCAGCGAATGGCTCCGGGAGGATGCCGAGACTGGTGAACTGATCGAGGAGTCGCCGAGTGAACCGCTGCTCCGGAAGGTAGAGGCCACGGCTGGATTCGACGGGCTCGTGTGGCGCATCTCGGAGATGCGTATCTACGAGCAGGGATCATGCTGAGGCGAGTCGGCGGCCCGATAGCTCTCTGCGCCGCGGTCGTCCTTATCCCCGCAGGTGTCGCCTGGGCTGATCCACCTGACTACTTTTCAGGCCAGGTCGAATGCGGGAGCGATGGAAAAGGCCCTGGATGCGACGTCGGGGCCGAGTCCGGTGAAGGGTCGCCTGGGCGCGGGGGCGGCGGTGGCAGCCGAGGCAGTGGCTCGAGCGGTGCCGCCGAGCGGGGTGGGGCGCCCGTCCCCGGCGGCGGTGGCGTCTACGCCGGAACGGTGTGCACGGAACCAGGCGCTGCCGTCCAGGACTGCACCACCACCCTCGCGGTGCCTGGTGGAGAAGCAGGTGGCGGAGGCGATGGGGGCGAACCGGCCTTCGACCCCGTCGCCCTCGCCGACCAAGCCCGCGACGCGATGCACCTCCCTCGCCCCGGCCTGAACACCTCGCCCAGGGCGGACGCCCCGGTACTGGTGCAGGTCCCGGTCTGGCTGTGGGTCGACGAAGCGGCATGGGAACCCGTGACGGCCGAAGCCGAAGTCGCCGGCGGAGCCGTCTCGGTGACCGCGACCCCGACGTCGGCGGACTGGTCCATGGGTGACGGCGAGGTCGTCACCTGCTCCGGGCCCGGCCGCCCCTACGACCCCGGGCGCGACGATCCCGCCTCCGCCTCTCCCGACTGCGGCCACACCTACACCCGCGCCTCCACCGGCGGCTACACGGTCGAGGTGGAGGTGACCTGGTCGGTGAGCTGGGAGGCGACCGACGGTACCGGCGGTGAACTCGCCCCGCTGTTCACCGAAGCCGACACCGAGGTGGACGTCGTGGAATCCCAAGGGCTGGTGCAGACGCGAGCCGCGGCCCCCTGAGACCCCGCGCCCACGAGAGCTGTCGAAGGAGTACGGCAATGACGCAACCAGACGGCCGCGGCTCAAAGCTCCGGCTCAAGGCCGGGGCGCGCCGATGGCGCCGACTGGCCGCAGGGCTGGTGCTGATGGCACTCGGCGCCGTCGCAGCCGGCGCCGCACTCGACCGGAGCGACGACCGAAGCGGATACGTGGCCGCCGCACGCGACCTTCCCGCCGGACGCTTCCTGGAATCCGGCGACCTGCAGGTGGTTCACATCGCCGGTGCCGACGCGCTGTCCGCCGTCCCTGTCGAAGAGCGCGACGGCCTTGTCGGCCAACGCCTGTCCACCGCGGTCCCCGAACGGTCGCTGATCCCCTCCGAATCCGTCACCGCCGAACCCGCGCACCTGGAGGACGGGGAGGCCGCCATCGGGGCGGTCCTGTCGCCCGCGCAGTTCCCCGCCTCCCTCCAGGAAGGCGCACAGGTCTCGGCGATCATCTCCGAACAGGGCGACGGTGAAGGCGACGCTGAGACCGTCGGCGTCCCGGCGAGAGTCCAGGCTATCCACGCTCCGTCCGGCGACGCCTCGGAACCCACCCGCGTCGAGCTTGTCGTCGACGCCGCGGATGCCGCTCGCGTCGCCCAGGCCGCCGCAGCCGAGGCCCTGTCGGTCGTTGAAGTCGGCGGAGGCGTCCCATGACCCGGGTGGCTGCGGTCTGCTCGCTCAGCGGCGCGCCCGGGGCCACCACTCTGGCCCTGGCACTGGCCGCCGCCTGGCCGGAACCAGAAACCGCGACGGTGATCGAGGCCGACGCCTCCGGAGGAGACATCGCGGCCTGGCGCCACCTTCCCGCCTCCCCCGGACTGGTCGAGCTAGCCGCTGCCTCCCGCCTTGACGGTTCTCAACGCCGTGCTCGCCCCGAGAACTTCACCCAGGTACTTCCTGGCGGTCTGCGTGCCTGCACCGCACCGTCGTCCGCCGACCGCGCCGCCAACGCCGTCGCCCTGCTGGCCGAGAACACAGAGGTGTTGAACTCGGGGAACGGGATCGTGGTCGTGGACCTGGGGCGGATGGCCCCGAGGTCGCCGGCCGTGCGCCTGGCCGCCGCTGCTCACGCAACTCTCCTGGTTGCCAACGACGACGTCGCACACCTCAAACGGGTCCGAGACGCTCTTCCCGCTCTGAGGGCCGGGATCTCGAATCTCGAGTTGGCGGTCACGACCGGCCCGCACGACGACGCGGTCCTGCAAGAAGCCATAGGCGCGCCAGTACGAGCGCGCATCCCCGCCGATCGCCCGTCCGCGAGCCTGCTGCGCGGCGACTCGGTACCCCCGCGACGGTGGAGTCGGCGGCCCCTGCTCGCTGCGGCCCGGCGACTCGCAGCGGAGCTCGACCTGCAGATGAACTCCAGGGCGGTGAGCGCCCCATGAGCACCGAGGAGCTGGTGGCCCGGTGGGTCCGCTACACCAGCGGTGAAGCCCTGCGCCGCCTCAGCGCGACCGTTCACCTCGACGACGCGGAAATCCCCGAGGACTTCGCGGCCCGGGCCGAGCGCGTCATCCGCGAGGTCCTCGACCAGGCCGCCCAACGGGCGCTGGCCCGCGGTGACCGCGTGCTCAGCCGCGAGGTCGAGCAACAGGTCCTGCAAGCGACCCTGGCCCAGGTATGCGGCACCGGCCCCCTCCAGGACCTCCTGGACGACCCCGACATCGAGAACATCAACCTGACCGGCACGCAGGTCTGGGTCCGCTACGCCGACGGGCGCCGCGAGAGGCGGCCGCCGATCGTGGCCACACCCGACGAGCTGGTCGCCCTGGTGCGCCGGATCGCCTCCGAATCCCCCGCCGGGGAGCGCCGCTTCGACCCGGCCGCCCCGATCCTCGACATGCCCCTGCGCGACGGCTCCCGGATGAACGCCGTGATGGACGTGGTCCACACCCCCTCGGTGTCGATCCGCCGCCACCGCCACCGGACCACCACCCTTCGCGAACTCCGCAAGCTGGGCACCCTCGACGACGCGGCCGCCGGACTGCTCGGTGCTGCGGTGCGCTCCCGCCGCAACATCGTCATCACCGGCGGAACCGGAGCCGGAAAGACCACCCTGCTGCGGGCCCTGGCATCCCACATCCCGCCGGACGAGCGCATCGTGACCATCGAAGACGTCCCCGAGCTCGGGCTGGAGCGCGACCCCCATGCCCACCCGGACGCCGTCGCCCTGCACGCCCGCCCGCCCAACGTCGAAGGCGCCGGCGAGGTCACCGTCGCCGAACTCGTCCGGGCGGCCCTGCGCATGAGCCCGGACCGGGTGATCGTGGGCGAGACCCGCGGCCACGAGACGGTCCCGCTGCTCAACGCGATGAGCCAGGGCAACGACGGCAGCCTGACCACCCTGCACGCCGCCTCATCGGACGGCGCGTTCGCCAAGCTCGGCGCCTATGCGGCCCAGTCCGCCGAGCGCCTCCCGCTCGACGCCACCTGCCTGCTCATCGCCACCGCCGTGCACCTGGTCGTACACATCTCTGCCACCCCTACCGGGGAACGCGTGGTCACCAGCATCCGCGAGGTCGTCGGCGCCGAAGGCCCGCGCGTGGCCTCCAACGAGATCTACCGCCGCTCCCGGGAGGCGGGACGGCTACCGGCCGCCCCGCCGAGCCCGCCCACCATCGACGTGCTCACCGCTGCGGGCTTCGACATCGCCCGCCTGGTCGAACCCGACATGCAGGGGTGGTCCGGGTGACCGCCGCAGCCCTGATCGGCATTGCCGGAGGAGCGGCCGTCGGCGGCGGCCTATGGCTCACGCTCAACGGCGCCTTTGCCGCCGTCGAAGGCAACGCTCGTGAGCGCAAGGCCCTGGACGTCAGGAGCTTGCTCACCGACCGCCGCCGCGCCCTGCGCGCCGTCGGCGTCCTCGGTGCCGCAGCGGCGGCCTGGGCGGTGACCGGCTGGCCCGTGGCCGCTCTGCTCGCGGCCGCGGCGGCCTGGTGGCTGCCCGACCTGCTGGGCCCTGACCGCGAGCACCACGAGCGGCTGGAGCGCATCGAGGCCGTGGCGGCCTGGACCGAACAGGTGCGCGACCTGATGTCGGCGGCATCGGGCCTGCAGAGCGCCATCACCGCCACCGCTCCCATCGCTCCGGCTTCCATCCGGGAGCACGTGGTGCGCCTGGCCGAGCGGATCCGCACCGACCACCCGCACAAGACGCTGACGGAGTTCGCCGAAGCCGTCGACACCCCGACCGCGGACCTGGTGGCCGCCGCCCTGAGCAACGCGGCCACCCGGCACGCGGCCGACCTCGGGGCGCTGCTGTCCGGGCTGGCCGAGGCGACCCGGGAACAAGCCGCGATGCTCGTACGCGTGGCCGCCACCCGGGCCCGGGTGCACACCGCGATGCGCATCATCACCGCCACCACCCTGGCCCTGGCGGTCCTCCTCCTGGTCTTCAACCCGACCTACCTGGCCCCCTACGACGGCGCACTCGGACAGCTCGTGCTGGCCGGCATCGGCGCGCTCTGGGCACTCGCCCTGACCTGGCTCGCCCGGCTGTCGAGAACCGACCTCGGACCACGCGTGCTGCGCGCCGAGCCCCATGCGCAGGTGAGCACATGAGCCCTCTCCTCCTCGCCGGGATCGGCGGCATGCTCATCGGCGCCGGAGCCTGGGTGCTCATCGCCGTGCGGTGGGCGCGCCCGAGCCTGGCCGACCTCCTGACCGAGCCCCCACCGCCGCGCCCCGCGCCCTCCGCGGTGTCGGCGGGCGGTTGGGCGGCCCGCCTCGGAAGCCGAGGGATCCCTGTACTCGCGGCCATGGGGCTACCCACCATGCGGACGCGCGCCCGACTTGTCCTCTGCGAGCGCGACGTTCCCTCCTACCTGGCGGAGAAGACCACCACCGCCCTGGTCGGAGTGGCGCTCCCGCCCTTGGTCGGGGCAGTTGCAACGGTGGCCGGCGTGCCCATCGCGCCGCTGCCCGGCTTCCTGCTGTGGGCCCTGGCCGCAGGCGTACTCTGGCTGGCCCCGGACCTGTCCCTGCGCGACGAAGCCGCCAAGCGGCGTACGGAGATGCGCCAGACCGTCGCCGCATTCGCCGACCTGGTCGTCGTCGCCCTCGCCGGCGGCGCCGGAGTCAGCGGGGCCCTGGACGAGGCGTCCCGCACCGGGGGCACGGCCATGGCGCGCATCCGGATCGCCCTGCGCGCCGCCGCCCTGCGCCGCGACCCGCCATGGTCCGCCCTCCGAGACCTCGGAGACCGCTACGACCTGGACGAGTTCAACGAGCTCGCCGCCAGCCTCCAACTCGCCGGAACCGACGGCGCCCGCGTCCGAGCCTCCCTGGCCGCCAAAGCGCGCTCCCTGCGCACCCGCCACCTGGCGGCCCTCGACGCCCAGGCCCAAGCCGCCACCGAACGCATGAGCCTGCCGGTCGTCCTCCTGTTCGCCGGGTTCCTCGTCCTCGTCGGCTACCCGGCGCTCAGCCTCATCCTCACCAGCCTCTGACGGAGATATCCCCATGCACCGCTCCCACACCGTGTTCCCGCTACGGCCCCGCCGCCCCGACTCGGGTTACTCCACCGAATCCGTCGTCGTCATCGCCCTGCTGGTCGGCCTGGCCATCGCGGTCTTCGCCGTACTCACCCCCGCCGTCACCGACAAGGCTGACGAGATCGTCAGCATGCTCTCCGAATGAGGGCCGCACGCACCCGCAGCGACCGGGGCAGTGCGGAACTCGCGGTCGCCACGCCCCTCCTTCTGCTTCTGCTGCTCCTGGTGATCCAGGCCGGACTGGTCGCCCACGCCTCACAGGTGGCCCAGTCCATCGCGACCACGGCCCTGGCCGAGGCCCGAGCCGTCGACGCCACCGACGCCGACGGCCGGGCCGCCGGAGAACACGCAGGAGAACAGCTCGGCGGGCGCCTCCTGCGCGGGCTCAACGTTGAGGTGCACCGCGACGACGAGGCGGCCCGCGTCGTCGTCACCGCGCAGGTCCCGTCCGTCCTACCCGGACTAACTTGGCCGATCCGACACGAGAGCTCGGGCCCCGTGGAGAGGTTCACCAGCCCGCCATGACCGGCCGAGAACTCCGACTCCAGGGAGAACAGCGGGGGAGCGCGGCCTTGGAGCTGGCGGTGCTCACTCCGCTGCTGATCCTGCTCGTCCTGCTGATCGTGCTGGCCCACCGCCTTACGACGGCGACACAGGCGGTCGACGCCGCCGCTCACGCGGGAGCGCGCGCCGCCACATTGGAACGCACCCCCGAGCAGGCTCGCGTCGCCGCCGAAGGGGCCGTTGCGGACGCTCTGCGTACGCACGAGCTGAGCTGCAGCAGCCACACCCTGACCCTGGAGGCGGGCGCCCTGGAACCCGGCGGCACCGTGAGAGCCGAGCTGACCTGCCGGGCCGACCTCAGTGGCCTCACCGGCCTCGGGGTGCCCCTCCACCGAGACGTCGAGGGCGAGGCCGACGCCGTGGTCGACGTGTACCGGGGGCGCCCATGAGCGGACGCTCCAGATCCGACGCCGGGCAGGTGACCGCCTTCGTCACCACCACCGCCCTCACCCTCGTCTTCGTCTTCGCCCTGGTGTGGGAAGGCGGATCGGCCCTGGCCGAGCGGAGCCGGGCCCTCTCCTTGGCGCAGGAGGCGGCCCGAGCCGGGGCACAGCAGATCGACCTGGCCGCCTACCGGGCCGACGAGGAGATCCTTCTCGACCCCGGAGCTGCCGAGCGCGCGGCCCGGAACTTCCTCGACCAGGCCGGAGCCGCGGGCACCGTCTCCGCTGGTGAGGACGCCGTCACGGTGACCGCCCAACTCGACTACGACTTCACGCTGCTGCCCCTGGGGAGCCGCACCCTCGCGGCCAGCGCGAGCGCCGCACCGCACACCGGCCCCTGAACCGAGGAACCTCCATGGCCCGACGCATCGTCCTGCAGACCGGCGCACTCCTCTTCAGCATTGCCGTCCTCGCAGGAGTTCCCTACGTGGCGACCACCGTGCTCGGCTGGCCCCGCCTTGACTGGGACGCCGACAGCGCGATGGCCTACCTTCGCGGAGGCTCGCTTCCTCCAGGTGTGGCCACGGCGTTCGGCGTCGGCCTGTTGTGGGTGCTCTGGGGGCTGTACCTCGCCGCGGCCGCCACCGAACTCTGGCAGCGCATGCGCGACCGCCCGGCGCGGCGCCTGTTCGGCCCCCTTCAACTCTTGGCGGCCACCGCCGTCGGTGCTACGGCCACCACACCGGTCGCCCACGCCGTCGTTGAGCCCGCAGCGACAGCCGACGCCGATGAGGGGGAGGTTCCGGTCGAGGAAGGGGCACCGCCGCCCGCCCCGGAAGGCGGCGCCCACGAGGAAGCGGGCCCCGAGGGCCGGGTCCATATCGAGCGGAGCAGAGTCCTCAGCGGCATCGCCCTGGACTCCGCCGAACTGACGCCCGAGATGGAAGCCGACCTCGCCCCGGTCATCGCAATGATCCGCGACCACGGCGCCGCCGGAGTCCCCATCGTCGTCACCGGACACACCGATGCCAGCGGCGATCCCGAGTACAACCAGCAGCTCTCCCAACGACGGGCCGAATCCGTCGCCGAGCACCTCACCGCCGAGCTGGGGCCGGACGCTCCCGAGGTCGTGGTCCAGGGCGTCGGAGCGGACGAGCTCCTTGAGGACGCCACCGACTCCGGTCAGCGCCGGGTCGAGATCACCTACACCGTCGCCTCCGGCCCTCCACCGGCCGCACGGACCCCTGAATCACCCGCGCCGGAGCAGCCTCCCGAACAAGCACCGGACGAGCGCCCCGTCGTCGTGGTCGAGATCCCCTCGGCCGCGACCGCAGCAGGGGCCGCTGCTGCCTCGGGCGTCGTCGCCGGCGCGACCGGGTACCTCCTCGGCCGCCGCCCACGCCCTGACCGGGATCGAGGCCCAGGGGAGGGCGATGAGGACGACTGGGACGAGAGCGAGGATGAGGCTCTTGCAGGCGCAGCCCAGGATCCCGCCCACGCGTCGACCTCCCTGTGGTCACCACCCCCTCCGGTCGAGGCCGATTCGCCCACACCACAGCAGCAGGGGGAGACGTTCCCCCTTCGACGACTCCGCGGCGCCTTGGGGATCACAGGAGTCGGAGCACACGGTGCCGTACGAACGGTCCTGGCCATGGCCCTGCAGCGCGAAGGGCTGCGAGTCGTGCTCCGGGAGGACTGCCTCGTCACGCTTCTGGGAGATGTCGCCGCTGAGCGCGTCCGGGACGGCGCACCTCCAGGGATCCGTATCACGACGACCTTGAGCGAGGCCATCGCCCACCTGCACGCGGAGATGCTCACCAACCTGGAGGAGGACGAAGACGACGACCAAGAGCCCGTCGAGCCGCCGAACCGTGAGGCCGACGACGAGGGCGAGGTGAGCGTGCTCATCGCCGCTGCAGACCGGGAGGAGGCCCAACAGGTCGACGACCTGCTGGACGCCGGGGGCGCACCTGTGGCGGCCCTCGTCCTCAGTCGCTGGTCAGGGCGCGTCGCTGTAATCGACCACGCAGGCCACGTCCACAAGGGCGATGGAGACATCGGAGGTCTGGCGGGTACGGCCTGGCCGCTCACCACACGGGGACAGGTCATCGACGCGCTCATCGACGCGCAGCGAAACCGCTCCATGGACTCGGGCAGCGAGAACGGTTCTGACGACGGCCAGGTGGCCGCAGGCACACAGGACGAGGGGCCAGAAGCCGAAGCACCTGAACGCCCCGTCCGCCTTCGTGTTCTTGGGCGGGTCGGCCTGACCGTAGGCGGCAAGGCGGCCGTTCCGCGGCGGCGCTCCGCCTACGAGGTCGCGGCCTACCTCGCGCTGCATCCCGACGGCGTCCGTCTCGAACGCGCGGTAGAGGACATGTGGCCCGAGGACATCGCGACGCGCTCCACTCGGCGCTTCCACGACGCCGTCAGCGCGCTGCGCGGAGCCGTGCGCCAGACCGCCTCCGCAAGAGGCACGGCCACGGTCGTCCTGCACGACGACCACTACCGCCTCGACCCCGAAGCGGTAAGCACGGACCTGTGGGACCTGCACAAGGCCATGGGGCCGGACGGGACGGCGGACGACTTGCTCCAGGCGACGGTTGACTATGAGGACTTCGCTGCTGACTCCGACTTCCGCTGGGCAGAGCTCCACCGCGAGCGGCTGCGGCAACGGCTGATCGAGGCCCTCCTCGCAGCGGCGGACGACTCCGAGCCGAACACGGCTGTTCGGCTTCTGCGGCGGGCGGTGCAGGTCGCTCCGCTCACTGAGCAACCTCACCGCAAGCTCGTCACATGCCTGCTCGAACAAGGGGACACCGGGGCAGCTGCTACGGCCTTCGCCGCCTACGAACTGGCCATGCGAGAAGTCGGGGCGGAGGTCGCACCTGAATTGCGCGCACAGCTATCATAGAAAGGTGGAGGTGTGAGGTGCGGCAGGGGTAACCTCCTTTCTTTTTTTCTTGGCTTGTGCGGTGCGTGTTGCCCTGGTAGATCGTTTTGTCAGAGTTTCCACTCAGGGGTAATTGCTGGGCGAATGCCTTTGCTAATGGGTGTCCACTGAGGTGTCGAACGGGACGCCCGCGGGTGCGGCTCTCCCTGAGGCGGTATGGCGGCCAAGGCGTCGCTGTCAAGAAATCGCTGGTCAGACGGCGTGTGGGGGTCGTCCGTGTGCCGCCCGACAGGTGCGGAGCATGGTCTGCAAACTCTGTCGGGGTGGTTCGGTGGCGCGGTCGAATTCGTTCTCGGCGCGTGCGGATTTACGGGCAAGAATCGAGTGTCGCATTCCTTGCTCTTGTCTATGATTGCTTTCTTTGAATGTCTTCTCGCATCCTGCTGTGACCTTCATGTGCTCTCCGAGTCATGGGCCGGTGAGCGAGAGTGTGCGTCGAAACCGTCGCATTGGATCCACAGTGCCGGCCGGAATATTTTCTCCTGCCTTGTTAATTGATCTTTCGCGCGGGTATTAATAGGGGTGACCAAGCAAAGTAAGATCACCCCTCGGAGAATGCTATGGCCTGGTACGGGCTGTGGTACGGCGGACCCGGGTACTCTCCGTCGTTCCAAGAGGACATGGAACGCTTCCCCTCCCTGCAGGCGGCTAAGGAAGCGCTGTGGAGCCGAACCTACGAAGGTTACGCGTGGCGCCAGCACTTCGACTTCGTCTTCCGTGAGCCGGAACGCGTTCTGACGCCCGCGGTCACCGAAGAAAGCTACATCGACCTCTACCGGTCGCCTGATGCCGATCTGTCCTTGATCGAGCGTCGCATCTGCTTCGGTCCGCGCGGCGGAACCCGAGTCGAACCCTGCTGAACCCCAGTAGTTCGCCCCCTAGGTGAGGTGTGCCATGTCGGAATTCATCATCGACGGTTTCACTATCCTCCCTCACACGCTGATCATCGAACCCGCCGGCTTCGAAACCTGCGGCGTGGGAGCCCGGGAATGCTGGTCCTACCGCCTCTACTGCGGTGACTCCCTCATCTTCGAGGGGAAGGACATGCGGACCCCCGTGGGGGTTTCGGAAGACCAGGTCGCCGCGCGTGCACTCGGCTTCCTCACTCTGCGCCCGGGGGACACGGAAGACGACTACTTCGCCGATTACAGCCAAGACCAGTTCGCGTGGTGCGAGGAGAACGCGGACATGATCGGGCTGTGCCTGATCGGTGAAGGCGGCACCGAAGTTGACGACCTGTCCGGCTATCGCGCCGGATGAGTGAACGGGGTGCCGCCCGCCACGGGTGGCACCCCGAATCCGCCTTCCCGGTATCGGTTCAGAGTCCGCGAGTATCGCGGCCCCTGATCGGACACCGATTCAAGGCGGTGAATGCCGATGTGCAGACAGCATCCCACGCTCAACCACGCGGACTACCCGCACGAACCCGGAACCCTGTACGACTGCCGCGCGTGCGAAGCCGAATGCCACTGCGGCGGCGAAGGAACGTGCGTCCACTGCGCGATCACCGCTGAAAGCGACAAGGGAGGAGAGATGGCCGCAATCAGGTTGCCGCACAGCGGCCTGATGGTCCCTACCGAGAAAGTACGCGTAACGCAGGTGTCCAGCACGGACATCGGAACCGGAATCGCCTGGTCCGGAACGGTGCGCGATGGCCGGACCCTGCTGGGAGCCTTCACCAACGGTGGCCGCGGTGGCCCTACGAAGTTCCAAGAGGCCGATGCCGCCGGCGCGCGGCGCATGCGCGAGTTCATCGCGGCCTGCCGCACCGCCGATGGTGACCAGGCCGACGAAGAGGCCGTAGGTGAGGCGCTCACGGACGAACACGAGACGTCCAAGTCCATCGCCGCGGCACAGCGCCGCGGCCGGACCCTCATCCGGCACTACGACGACTTCGACATCCCGGGCTTCTGGGAGTCCACAGCGGATCCCGACCGTCCGGAGATGGTGCGCGCACTCGCCACCGAATGCGCCGCGCGCCACCCCGGCGTGGTTCGCGCCGAACTGTGGGACGTCACGTCCCGCGCCTGGATCGAGTTCTACCGCCGCACCGACTGACCCGCGCCGGGGCCGGTTCAGGCAAGGACCGGCCCCGCCACCTCCCTGTGAGGGGCGCCGGCGCGTGGGACGGCGGAACCTCCCACGCCTCCGACCCCGGTTCCTTCAAGGAGCTCGGATGGCTGTGCTCAGCATCGAGATCTTTCTTCGCGCCCCTGAGACCACCGACCCCGCGTCCCACCCCACACCCGATTGGCTCACCCGGACACTCGCCGAAGCCATCACCCCACTGACCGCCCCCGGATCAGCAATGCCAGTCATCGGCGCGATCGTCGACGCCTTCCCCGACGGCGACGGCGCACAGATCCGGGCCACCTGCCTAGCCGCGGACGGTGTCGAGGCGATGGACACGCTAGCGGCCCGGCTTGAGGCCGTCCTCATCGACTTCGCCTGCGTAGAGGGGTGGCACCTGCACGCAGGCCAGACCAACTGGCACTGCGCCGACAACTGAACCGGGGCGCCGACGGCGCCCCAAGCGACCGCCCGGGAGGATTGATGTTCCCCCTTCTCACCGTCAACGGAGCCGCGGTCAGCACGGACGATGACGTCTTCGACGTCGAGTCGATCGCGATCGAGTTCGACCACGAGAGCGGCAACTCCCACGCCTGCGCTGCCTGCGGTAACCCGATCGCACAGACGACCACAGGATGGATCGACGACGACGGCGAAGAGGAGTGCCCCGCGTCGGCCGACTCGCCCCCGACCGGTCACCAGGCCCAGCCGCTCCCGCTGAGCTGGTGCAACTCCGCCGCAATCCAGCTCGAAGAGGAACAGGACGCTGTCACCGTCTCGATCTCTGTCGGGGACCCGCGCGGCGCCTTCACCTTCACCATGACCCGCGTCCCCGAAGACGCCGATTCCGAGCTGGCCGGGTGCCTGCTTCTGCACATGCCGTACCCGAAGCAGCCCTTCGAGCACGCCCCCTTACAGGAGGTCCGCCCGGGGACCTACCTCGTCGGCTCCGCGCCGTCGCCGCTTCCTCGACACCTCGCCCACAGCAACGCGTGACCAGAAAGGGGAATCCGATGAACCCGACCGCTGCGCCCGCCCTCATGGGCGGGCCGGCGGCCGCCACCACCCGTGGTGAGCTGGCCGCCGCCCTGTCCGCCGCCGGCCTTGGCGTCCACTCGCGTCCGAGCCTGCCCGTGATGGGCGGTGTCCTGGTGGAAGCCGACGCGCACGGCGACGTGCACCTGACGGGCTGCCAGTACGAGTGCGCCGTGACGGTCGCACTGCCCGGCGCCGCGCAGGCTCCGGGCCGGATGGTCGTCGACCACTCCGAAGCCGTTCGTGTGCTCAAGGCGCTGGTCAAGGGAAAGGGGTGCGTGGCCGACGCAACGCCGATCATGCTCGCGGTCGAATCGTCGACCGCGGTCATGCGGGCCGACGGCTGCACCGTTCCGCTGACCACCTACGACGTCGACGAATACCCGCCGCTGCCGGACACCCCTCGCGGGAGCCGGGTCACGGTCGACCGGGAGCTGATCGCCTCCGAGCTGTGCCGCGTGAAGTGCGCCCGCGGCACGGACACGGAAGTACCGGCCACGATGGGATTCCACCTCGCCGGAACGCCTGACGGTGTCGAGCTGGCGGCCACCGACCGGTACCGACTCGCCGTCGCCCGCATCCCCGTGGTCGATACGGAAGGGCCGAACATCGAAGCGCTGCTTCCCGGCCCGTTCCTGGAGCACCTCATCAAGCACCTGACCGGGCCCACCGTCACCATCGGCCTGGAAGCGAACATCGCCTCCATCACCAGCGGGGATGTCACCGCCTTGGTCGGGCTCTCGGGGCTCGACTTGCCCAACTACCACCGCCTCCTTCACCTTCCAGGAGCACAGGCGGTCGTCGTCCCTCGAAAGGGCCTGATCGCCGCTGTGGAACGAGCCGCCGCGATCTGCGCGGCGAAGAAGGAGCGGTACCGCCACCTCGCCTTGAGCATCGAACCGAGCTCATGCGCGGTGACCCCCGTCCTCGACGGCGCAGTGCGCGTCACCGCCCCGCCGGTCCCGGTGCGGATGGCGGGCAAGCTCGCCACCCCCTTCGAGCTGCAGTTCCGCGCGGACTTCCTCCGGGACGCCCTGTCCAGCTTCCACGGTGAGCACGTCGCACTCCACATCACCTCACCGGTCAAGCCCGTGCTGTTCACCGACGAAGACGGCGCCCCCGGTGAGCACCTGGCCTACCAGCACCTGCTCATGCCGGTTCGCACGGACTGAGCACGCCGGAGCCCGGGGGCGCGGCAAGGGCCCCGGGCTCTACGCACTTCTGGAGGACGCCTGTTCGGAAGGAGCAGGATCATGTCCGATTCACGACACGCACCTGAGCGTCGCGCGAAGGCGATCGCCGACGCGGTGGAGACCACATGGCATAGCGCCCATGGCCACGGCCGACTCGAAGTCCCCGCCTCGGTGGTCGCCGCGCTCTCGTTCCTCGCCCCGCCGCCTGACCGTCGCGCCGAGGTGGCCGACCGCATCACGGCGCTGGACACCGAACAGTTCACCGAGTTCATCCGACAGCAGTGGGAGGACTTCGTCCGCACCCGCCCTGACCTGACCACCCCCGCGTGGCCGCTGCTGGAGGTCTGGCACGGCCACCACCAGGCCACGGACGCCGTGCGCGAAGCCGCACGGGCCGCCGGCCGCGCGGCGATCGCGGCCGGCCCGTTCGAACTCACCGGGGTCCGGGAGACCCGCTGGGAGGTGGACCTGTTCGGCGTCCTGCTCACCACGATGCGGGGAACCAAGAGCGCCGCGGCACGGGGCCAGTACTACACTCCTGCGCCCGTCGCGGACGCTGCGGCGAGCCTGCTCATGGAGGACCTGGACAAGGCGCCGTGGGTCTACGAACCCACCGCGGGCACGGGCGGCATGCTGCGGGCCGCCGCCCAGACCATGCGCATCCGCGGCAGAGACCCGGCTTCGGCCGTGTGGCTGGCGACCGACATCGATCCGCTCGCGGTGGCGTGCGCGGCCGTGAACAGCGTCCTGTGGGAGCTCGGGCCCAAGGTGCTGCTCACCGTCTCCGATTCGCTCGCCGAAGACCTGGATACGGCTCTGGAGTGGGCAATCGGCCAGCGGAACGAGACCTTGGCGATCGCGGAGCGCTTCCGGGAGTACAGAGCGGTGGTCGAAGCCTTCCGGGCAGCTCAGGACCTGCTCAATCGGAACACTGACCTCTGATCACCGTGATTCGCGATTCTGCAGGACCAGCACCGCCCGGGCGATCTCTCCGTTGTAGGGGCAGCAACGAAGTGGCTTCAGAATGTCCCAGTTCCTGAACTGGGAGATCGCATGCTCGCTGGGCCCGCGCAACCGAGCGCGCCCGGAGTAGCTCGCCCTCTTCTTCCAGTACGGCTTGCCGCGTCCTTGCAAGGGCCAGAGCACAATCGGTGACAGGCTGACATACCCCGTGTCGCCCAGGCCGGACAGGACCATGGTCGCGATCCACCCGGCGATGTGGAAGGGCATCGGCGCAGCGCGGCCTCGAGCGAGAGGGCCCAGTCGGCCAGGAGGCGCGCGGTCTCGCGCGCCTACCGCCAGGCGGCTCTTCAGGCCCTCGATGCCGGACACTATTGGACGCTTCCTCGCCGGCGTGAAGCGCGGTGAGCTTTAACCTGCCCGCCAACCAGCAAGGGGCTCCATGCCAGCGGGAACCGGCGTGGAGCCCTTACCTATGTCGCGACCCGTTCACGCCACCCCCGTGGGGTGACACCCGGCGGCGCCCGCCACACCGTCGGGGCGGCGTCGACGCGGTGGCGCCCCTGACTTCGGGGCCCTGGCGGCCGGGTCAGTGTCGTGGTGTCGCTGGGCGTGCCCTGTGGGTGCCTCGGTCGCGTCCGGTGTGTGCGCAGATGGGGAGGCTCAGGTGTGTTGCTCCGTGAGTGCGTTGATTTTCGGGAATCCGTGTAGGGGTGGGTGGCGGGTGTCTAGGCTGGTACCTCCCTCGTGTGTCGCGGGAGCCGCCGCCCCCTTTTTTTGAGGAAGGTCTCGGCCTGTGGAAGACCTGGTCCTGTCGGTCTCGGAGTTCACCCACGCCGCCGGGCGGATGCGGTGGCGCTGGACCCTGTCCACCCCCACCGGTGAGCCGCTGGCGGGCCATGATGTGCGCCTGGAGTACGGGCCGTGGCAGTTCGAGGCGTTCACCAACCTGCCGGGCTACCTGGCGCGCACCACCGCCCCCGACACCCGCCTGGACCAGGAAGCGAAAACCCTGCGTGAGCTGGGGGAGTGGATTGCCGAAGAAGTCTACGGGCCGCAGATCATGGAGCGCCTGGGGCGGCGGCGCGGCGGGGCCGTGGTGCGCGTCGAGGTCCCGCCCGAGGCCCGCGTGCTGGCCTACCGGCCGCTGGAGGCGGCCGTGCTCGACGGGCGGCCGCTGATCGCCCACCGCCTCGTGCTGGTCTGGGACCTGGCCGTCGGGGAGCCGGTGGAGGTGGACAAGGATCCGGTGGGGGAGAGGTTGCGGGTGCTGGCGCTGTTCAGCTTGCCCGAAGGCGAGACGGCGTTGAACCTGCGCAAGGAGCGCCGCGGCCTGGAACGGCTGCTGGAGGGCATCGCCAGGACCCGGGGCAAGGCCGTCGAGCTGCGCGTGGTCCAGTACGGCGCCACCCTGGAGAGCCTCCAAGAGGTGGTGGAGGACGGGCAGGGATGGGATGTGCTGCACCTGTCCGGCCACGGCGCGCGCGGCGTGTTCGTGCTGGAGGACGAGCACGGGGCCGCCCGCCGTGTCTCGACGGGCGAGCTGTGCGAGCACCTGGTGCCGCTGGCGCGGCGGACCCGGCTGGTGGTGGCCTCCTCTTGCTCCTCGGCCGACGGCGAGGTTGCCGAGCAGATGCGGCTGCTGGACCTGGCCGCCCCGAGCCGCGCCTCCGATCCTCCGCAGCAGGACACCCCTGACGGCGGGGACGGGGAGAAGGTGTCGGCGCTGGCGCTCGCGCTCGCCCGGGAGTTGGGGTGTGCGGTGGTGGGGATGCGCTACCCGGTCGTCGACGACTTCGCCATCGACTTCTCGGCCGCGCTGTACGAGCTGGTGGTGGGCAAGGCCAACCCGCTGGGCCGGGCGATGGGCCACGCGGTGCCCCGGGCGGCCGCCGACCCGCCGACCCCCGGCTGCCCGGCGATCAGCGCGGTGACCCCGGTGCTGGTGGGGGCCGGCGCCGCGGAAGTGGAACTGGACGCGCCCGCGGCCCGCACGGCCTCCACGCAGGAGGAGAGCGAGCGCAGGCAGGCACAGCACCGCAAACGGTCCAACCTCCCTGATCCAGGAGAGCACTTCGTGGGGCGGGGCGCGCTGATGGCCCGCGCCCACCGGCTGCTGCACCATGAAAGCGGCGTTCCCGGGGCGGTGTTCCTGGGGATGGCCGGGGCGGGCAAGACCGCGATCGCCACCGAACTGGTGTGGCTGCGCTGCGACGACTTCGACCATGTGGTGTGGTTCCAGGTGCCGGAGGAGGGCAGAGGGGATGTGTACGGGGCGCTGGCGAACCTGGCCGGGGAGATGGAGCGCAAGATCCCCGGCCTGAACATGTCCCGCCTTCTCGGCGACACGGGCAAGCTGGAAGCGTTCCTGCCTGATCTCACCAGCTGGTTCCGCGACGAGTCCATCCTGCTGGTCATCGACAACCTCGAACCCCTGCTGACCGGGCAGAACAACTGGAAGGACCCCCGGTGGGGCAGCCTCCTGGCTGCCGCCATGGAGCACCAAGGCTATGGGCGGGTGGTGCTGACCAGCCGCTACCGGCCCCCTGGCCTGCCCGACCATGTGCGGGTGGAGCGGGTGGACCCTTTGCCGTTGGACGAGGCGGTGCTGCTGGCCCGCCAGCACCCCCGCCTGCGCTCCCTGTTCGACGCCTACGCCGCCGATCCGACCACCGATGACGGCGAGCTGCTGCGCCGCCTGCTGGTGGCCACCCAGGGACACCCTAAGCTGATCGAGCTGGCCGCGGCCCGCGCCGCCACACCCGACGAGCTGGCGGTGTTCCTGGAGGACCCGCAGCGGGTGTGGGGCGGCGGGGTCGACGCCGGAGCCTACCTGGCCGGGGGTGAGCCCACCGCAGGAGTGGAGGACTTCACTCGGGTGCTGCACACCTGGACCCGCCGGGCCCTGGACGGGGCCCGTGAAGCGGAGCATCTGCTGGCCGCGGTGCTGGCCTGCTTGGAAGACGACGACTGCAACTCGGCGGTGCTGGACGCCAACTGGGGTGACATCTGGGAGCGCCTGGGCAAGGAGGGCCCGGCGCCCAACTGGCGCGTCCTGCTGGAGGGGCTTGAGGCCCGGGCCCTGTGCTCCACCCAACCCCTCGATGAAGAGGTGGTGCGGGTGGGGGTGCATCCGGAGGTGGCCGCCGCCCTGGCCGACCACGCCCCCGACGGGGTGCCCGAGGCGGTCGACCACGAACTCGCCGCCTACTGGGCCACGCTCGCCAGATACATGTTGGACAACGAGACCAGTGGCCAGTTGGGGCGGGGGGTGGTGGCGGCGGCGCGGCACGCGCTGCCCTACCTACACCGCACCGGCGATACCGGAACCGCGCTGGTGCTGATCGGGCAGGCCCTGAACCGGGATGGCTCGGCCGCGGTGCGTGGTGCGATGCTGGGTTGGCTGGAGCGTCTAGCCCGCGACACCCGGGGCACTGACCACCAGAACGGTGCCGAGTACCTGATTGGGGTGCTGCTGCTGCGCACCTCCCCCCAGGAGGGCGAGCGGAGGTTGGCAGCCCTGCGGGACCGGTACGCGGCCGAAGGTGACCACAAGCAGGCCCGAGTGGTCGCCACCCGACTGGCCGACCACTACCGGGCCCAGGGGCGCCTGGGTGAGGCGTTGGAGACGGCCGAGCAGGACATCGCCCACAGTGAGAAGACCGGACAGGGCCCCTGGACCCGGCTGGCAGACCAGGGGAGGCGACTGCAGATTCTCATCGCCCGGGGCGAACATGCCCAGGTGCTCCAGGAGGTCCAGACGCTGCTGGAGGAGGCCGGGCACCTGCCCGTCCCCGATCCCGCCACCGAAACCGTCGACACGTGGGACGTCCACGAAGGGCTCCTCGACACCGCCCGCTCGGCCGCTGTAAGGCTGGAGCGGTGGCGGGAATGCCTGGAGCTGACCGCCCGCATCCGCACCTCCCAGCAACGGCGCGGCGCAAGTGAACTGGAGGCCACACGCACCCGGTTCAACGACTACAGCCCTCTTCTGGGCCTAGGCCGCCTGGCCGAGGCCCATACTCTTCTGGAGGAATGCCGCACCGTCTACGAGACCCACCAGGCCTGGGACAGCTTGGGGAAGGTATTCAGCGCCTGGGCGGACCTGGAGCATAGGCGGGGCCGGGTGGAGCAGGCAGCCGCCCGGGGGAAGGACGCGCTGCGCTACCTCTACCGCCGACGCCCGGTCGACCCCGAAAGTGTCAAGGTCGGCCACAACAACCTCGGCAGCTACCTGGCCCGGGGAGGGGATGTCGCTGGGGGGTTGGCCCACCAGCTGGCCGCCCTACTGCTCTCAACCCTGACCACCGGAAAACCCCACCCGCAGATTCTGGTTAACACCGCACTCTCCCTGCACAGGCTGGGTGGGGCACCGGCACCCGACACCTTTGCGGCGGTGCGCGAGGTGGTCGAGCGGGTGGACGGGGTGGGGTTCGCGGCCCTGACCGCTACGTTCACCACACCCGAGCAGGCCGAGGAGGTCCTGCGCCGCCTGCTCGCCGATGCCCGGGAGGCCGTCCAGCACATCCCCGCCGGAGAAGAAGTGGAGAAGTGAGACCGCTGTGACCACCCCGCCGCAGCCCGGGCCGCCCAACCGCGGCGACCCCCCGCACCCGCCCCGTTGCCCCTATTGCTGGGAAACGCCGCCGACCCACCGGCCCGACTGCCCCACCCGGCCCCGCTGATGCGGCTCCTACGCAAACGGAAGCGCCAACCAGCCACCCCGGAGCAACCGCCCGCCCGGGCGGTGCCGAGGTGGCAGGTGCCGCTGCCGCACGGGCGCACCGAGTCCATCCGGGCCATGGGCACCATCGCCGCCCCGCTGCTGGGCGGCTTCAGCCTCGCCGCGACCGCGACGCTGGTCACCGCCGAACAACCGCCGCCGCTGACAGGGTGGGCGCTGGTAGCGCTCGTGGCCGCCGCGGTCGGGTTCGTGTTCTGCGTGCAGTTCACCGCCGCCGGGCTGGGGTATGCGGCAACCCCTGAGGAGCGCCTGGCCTGGTTCCCGGCCGCCGCAACCGATGCGGAGCTGATGGCGCGCCTGGAGCGCGTGCAGGCCATGGACGCCGACCTGGAGAACCGCTACATCCACCGGGCCCGCTTGACCTACCGGGTCGCATTGGTGGCCTTCCTGGCCGGGATCATGCTGATCTGCATTCCCGACAGCCTGGACTGGCCGCGCATCACCGCCGCCGGGCTGGCGGGGGCCGCGCTGGCCGTCGAGCTGGTGTGGCTGGCCGCCAACGCGCTGGGACGCTACCCGCAGTGGCTGCTGCCCTCCTACCGCACGCCCGACCCAAAGGAGGCCCCGGACCGGAAGTGACAACCGGCCGACCCACAGCCTCACACACCCCAGCACCCGCCCCGAGCGGTCGGCGTTCCGCCCATGCCGCTGCTTGGGTTTGATGCGGATAGGCGCCCGGGCCATGAGTGCGGAAGGAGAGCCGACGGGGAACCCGTCGGCTCTCTGGCCGTGAGGTGCGCCAAGCGACCAAGCAAAGCAAGCGCCTCGGCCGTCTATGAGCCTAGCGAGCACGGCGGCCTACGGCTATGGGGGTGGACTGACCGCTCCCATGAAGCGCGGGCTGTAGAACTCGCCCTGTACGGGCTCGGTGCGGACGGTTTTGCCGGAGGACGGTGCGTTCACCATCTGGCCCTCGCCGATGTACATCGTCACGTGGGATGGGGCCGGACCGGGGGCGCCGGCGTCGGTGGTGTCGTAGAACAGGAGATCGCCGGGCTGGAGCGCGTCGAGGGAGACCCGTTCGCCTGCCTGGTACTGGTCGGTGGTCACCCGCGGGATGTCGACCCCGGCGGCGGCCCATGCCCCTTGGACCAGGCTGGAGCAGTCGTAGGCGTCAGGGCCGTTGGCGCCGTAGACGTAGGGCTTTCCAAGCTGCTGAAGTGCCCACTCGACCGCGGCGCGCTCGCCTTGGCCCGCCGGGCCGGGCGCGTCGCCCGCAGCAGGTGCGGCGGGAACCGCGTCGAAGCGGTCGATCTCGGTGAGCACCTGGTCCACGTACCAGTCGGCGTTGTTGTAGCGGAACAGGGCCCGGGAGAGCTGGTCGCGGTCGTTGAAGTCGACGTTCCCGCCGCCGCTCATGCACAGCTCGCGGGCGCTGGCCAGGGCGCTGTCGTAGGCGTTGTGCGGGTCGGTGGTGCCGTCTGCGTTGCCATCGGCGCCGTAGGTGGACCAGCCGCTGGGCAGGTGCTGGTTCGGGCCGACGGCCCGGTCGTATTCGGTGTCGCCGTCCCAGCGGCCGCCGTCGGTGTCGTAGTGCGGGGTGAGGTTGCCGCCGTTGCCCGAGCCGTCGAGGCGGGGGCCGATCATCGGCGGGGAGACGTCGCCTTCGGGTGAGATGTCGTGCCCGGCGAGCAGGTCGGATTCGACCTTGCCGATTCCGGCGAGGACCTGCCACCGCATCCCGGTGCATCCGGGGAACTCCTGCTCCAGAGCGGCAGGGGCGCGCACGTAGGCGTCCAGAAGCGTGTCCGGAACTCCTTCCACGCCCTGTGGGGCGGAAGCGGAAGGGGCACTGCCGCTGAGCGCTGCGGTGAACGTTGAGATCGCGATGCCGACCAGCAGCACGGGGACGAGCAGGAGCGCCAGCAGGCAGCCGGGGCTACCCATCGGGCTCCTCCCCACCCTCCTCCCAGCCGGGCAGGAACGGCTGGTGCGGGGCCGGCGCTCCCAGTTCGGCGAGTGTGCGCTGCCACGTCTGTCCGAAGGGCGTCCAGACGCGGTCGGCGGGGTGGGCGCCGTGCACCCCGGTCGCCGCGGGGACCGGGGGTTCGCCGACGTAGCGGTGGAGGTTCTCGGCTCGCTTGGCCGAGGGGAGCCAGAACAGCACGGTGCCCTGGTGGCCGGTCAGCCGGGACAGCTCGTGGTAGGCGTCGAGCTTGGCCGCCAGGCGGCGCAGCGGTTCGGTCCCACGGTCGTACTCGAGGAAGAAGAGCACGGCGTGCTCGCCTTCGCTCCAGTGCCCGGCGGCGTCGGGTCGGACGACGTCGCCGAACTGCTGCTCGCACTCGCGGGCGGTCCGCCACGCCAAGCGCGCGCGGCGCACGCGGGCGAGGTTGGTCAGGTCGACGAAGAAGTCGTTGGTGCCGATGGTGTGGTCGAGCGAGCTGCGGTAGGCCACCGCGAGGACGCGGTCGCGTCGGTATCCCCACTCTCGGGCCGTGGTGCCGTGCTCGGCGGCGAGGATCTCCGCCCCTGGGGCGTCGAGGAGGTAGTGCCACGGGGCGCTTCCCACCGGGGTCCAGGGGCGGAAGCGCTCCAGGGCGCGCAGCCGGTACAGCGTGAGCAGCCGGGTCTTGGCCGAGGAGTAAGAGGCGAACTCCAGGCGGGCGATCTGGTCGGTGGTCAGGACGCGATGGCGGTGAACCAGGCGCATGATGCGCAGGTCGCGCGGGGTCAGGCGGCTGATGAGCCGGTGGATCGCCTCGGGCGTGGTGCGGGGGCGGACGACGTCGCGGTGGTCGGGGCGAGGGGAAAGGCGCACGGCGGTACCTCCTTCACGGGGCGGGGCTGTGGCGGCGGGCGGCCTTGCGCACCTGCGTGGCCCGCCCCTTGACCGGGGGCGGGAGCGCTCGGGTCCGCAGGGTGAAGCTCGGGGACAGCGCCCCGTGGGAGACCAGGCGGGCGGCGGCCTGGAAGGCGTCCAGATGCGACAGGTCGTGCTCGGAGAGGTTGGGGCGAACGTGGCGCGCCAGGACGTGGGCGTCCTCGGGGCTGACGTCGAAGAACAGCTTGGAGCGGGCGTTGGCCGAGACCGCTTCGCGAAGGTCGCGGGGGAGTTGGGAGAGGTCCTGGTGGGCCAGGACGAGCCCGGCGCGGTAGGCGCGCGCTTCGGCGAGCATCTCGTCGATGCCGTAGGGCAAGGTCAGGAAGTTCTGGCACTCGTCCAGGTAGATGCCGATGTCGCGGCGCTCAGCTTCGCCCTGGCGAGCGCGTGCCAGGACGGCGTTCCAGGTCTGGGCGAGCAGCAGTGAGCCCAGGAGGCTGGAGGTGTCGGCTCCGAGAACGCCCTTGGGCAGCCGGGCGATGACCACCGCACCGTCATCGAGCAGGCCGCGCAGGTCGAGGCTGTTTTTGCCGCTGGCCAGCAGGTCGCGGGCGAATCCGCGCAGCAGCACGCTGCGCAGCTTGTTGGCCAGCGGGGCTGTGGCGTGCGCGCGGGCCTGTTCGGACAGGTCTTCGTACCAGGACCAGAACCCTTTGAGGACGGGGCCGGAGGTGCGGGCGGTGGCGCGGCGCCGGAAGCTCGCGTTCTCCAGCAGGCGCGGGATGTTGGCCAGGCCGGCGTGTGGGGTCCCGGCCAGGGTCAGGCAGGCCGAACGCAGGATGTCCTCGGTGCGCGGCCCCCAGGAGTCGGCGAAGATCCGTCGGAAGATCCCGGTGACCATGTCGGCCGAGCGCTCGCGTTCCCCGCGCCGCCCGGAGAGTACGGACAGGGGCGGGGGAGGGGCGTTGTCGTCGGGGTCGATCAGCACCACGCGCTCGATCGCCTCTTCGGGGAGCCGGGAGAGCAGGAGGTCGGACTCGCCCTTGGGCTCGATGAATACGCACCCGCGGCCCTTGCCGATGTCGTCGAGGATCATGTTCAGCAGGGTGGTGGTCTTGCCGGTCCCGGTGCCGCCGATGACGTGCATGTGGTGGCGTGCGTCCGCCACGCGAAGGCCGATCGGCCGGGGGCGCGCCCCTTCGGCGCGTCCGAGCAGGCGGCTGTCGGGGGCGTTTCCGGCGATGCCCGGCGGAGGGGATGCAGGCCGGGCAGGGGCGCGCTCCAGGCCGGGCACCATGTCGTCGACCGGGAGGTGGGCCACGGCGGCCAGCTCGCGGGCCGAGAGCAGGTCACCGCGGTGGAACCAGCGCGCGGCGGCCATGCGCCCGGCGACGATGGGCAGTCGCACGCGCACGTAGTGGTTGTAGTGGGTGAACACGGCGAAGGCCCCGGCGACCGCGTGCGCTCGGCCGCGCCGCCGCTCGGTCTCCTCGGGTGTGGTTCCGGGGCTGGTGACCAGGTAGCGCACCAGTGTTTCCAGCCGTGGGGCGGTCGCCTTGGTGAGGATGGCGTGGACCTCGCCGGAGACCTCGGGGCGCAGCGCCATCAGCGAGGCGCGGGAGGACTTGCCCGGGGTGATGGCGTCGAGCAGCCCGGAGGTGCCGTGGGCCTGGCGGAGCCGGGAGGCGGCGGTGTTGGCCTGGCGCAGGCGGCCTCCGGTGACCGGGCGTACCGCGACCTGCACGAGCACCTGTTCACCGGGGGCCGGTGAGCCGGCCGCGCCGATCACCGCGCGCAGCGGGTCGTCCTCGTGCCGCGTGGCCAAGGGGAAGTGGTCCGGGCGGGCGAGGCGCAGCAGGCCGCCGTGACAGGCGCGCTTGGGATCGGGGACGGGGATCGGGCGTGCGGTGGCCGACGCGCCCGGCCATGCCGCCTCGACGGCGCGCTCGACGAGTCCGGGTGGGATCGGCCCGGGCACCCACAGCCGGATGCGTAAGCCGTCGGAGTCGGTGAGGTACTCCCAGACCACGTGGGGCTGGCCGAACAGCAGGCGCTTCCACGCGGGCCGCAGCAGCCCGAGCATCCGGGTCCACAGCGCCTCGGCCCCCGACAGGTCCGTGGTCGGGGGCGGCAGGATCTCCACGAGCCGGGCGTTGCGCTGCCAGGCCGCTATCCGCACGACGGCCACCACGATGCGCCCCGCATGCACTGCGACCATGACGGCGGGGACGAGCACCAGCAGCCACCAGCCGACCGCAGCAAGGACGCCGAGCAGGATCTCGGCGAGCAGCGTCGGCAGGCGGCCCAAGTCGACGAAGATGTCCATCACAGCAGGTCGTCCTCCTCTGCAGCGAGATCCACGGCAAGGGGGCCGTCGCCGTGCGCGGTGTCCAGCAGCTCGGTGGGGTCGGTGGTCACCAATCGGTGCTCGGCCTCGCTCGCCACCACCTGGAAGGCGACTCGGCGGTCCCCGCTGCACAGCAGCGCCTGGCCGGGGGAGGCGGTGAGCAGGTGCTGCTGCTCGCCCTCGGACAGGCCGAAGGCGGAGGCCACCTGGTCGATGGCCTGCGGCGCCTGGCGCATGAGGATCTGGGTGGCGGCGTTGGCCACCACGGCCCGCCCCAGCTCGCTACCGAGCACATCCCCGGCGTCCTGCGTGGCCACCGTCAGCCCGACCCACCTCTTGCGTGCGGCCTTGGCCAAGCGGAACAGGAAGCGGGCGCCTTCGTCGGCCTGCAAGAGCTGCCAGCCTTCATCGACCAGCACCATGCGCGGATGGTCAGCGCGGGCCTCGGCGACGGTGCGCCAGATCGAATCCAGCGCCAGCAGGGTTCCGACAGCCTTGAGCTCATCGGGCAGCTCGCGCAGCGACCAGGACACCAGGTGCCCGGCCGGGCGGCTGGTGGTCGGCGCGGCGAACAGCTCCCGGTGCGAGCCCGTCACGAACGGCTCGAGCTCATCGGCGACCTGCCGGCCGTCCTCGCCCTCGGAGCGCAGCACCTCGGAGAGGTCGCTGAGCAGCGGGGCGGGCCGGTTCCAGGTGCGCCGGTCGGTGGTGATCCCGGCCTTGGCGTAGGCGGCCACCAGCGCCCGGTCCAATGCGGCGCGGCGGCGCGGCTCCAAGGGGCGGCCCAGCATCACCGCGAGCAGCGTGTGCAAGAACAGAGCCCGGCGGGTCAGCGCGTCGCGCTTGGCCGTCTCGTCCAGCGCCAGATCGAGGGGGTTGAGGTGGACCCCGGGGGCGCCGAGCCGGATGACCGTGCCGCCCACGGCCTCGGCCAGCCGGGAGTACTCGTCCTCCGGGTCCACTACGGCCGCGCTCACCCCGGCATACAGGTTGCGCAACAGGTCCAGCTTGCAGAAGTAGCTCTTCCCGGCCCCCGAGCGGGCCAGGACCACGGAGTTGTAGGAGTCCAGGGCCCACCGGTCCCAGACGACCACCCCGGAGGAGGCGGCGTTCAGCCCGTACAGGACCGCGGTCGGCGAGGCCTCCACGGCCAGGTCCGGACTGGCGAAGGGGAAGGAGGCCGACAGGGCTGCGGTGTCCATGCTCCGGCGCTGATCGAGCAGGTCCACCCCGAGAGGCAGTGCCGAGATCCACCCCTGGAGCTGGCGGAACGTCGTGGGACGCGCATCGAGCAGGAGGGAGGCCAGCAGCGACTGGACGTGCCCGACCTCGTCGTCGAGCTGCTGCTCGGTGGCGGCGTGGACGGTGATGTAGACGCCGACGCGGAACAGCTTGCCCTCCCCGCGCGCCAGGGCGGCCGCCATCTGTCGGGCGTCCTCGGCCGCGGCTTCGGTCTCGAAGTCCTCCAGGCGACCCTGTTCGGCATCGGCCCGCGCTGAGGACTCGAACCTGGCCATCTGGCGCTTGAGGCGGACGGAGGCGACCGCGGGTGGCACGGGCTCTACATGGAGCGAGACCTCCAGTCGGCCCGGGTAGGTCAGCAGAGGCTCCAACCAGGCATAGCCCACCTCGGGCGGGTACCCGGTGACGACGAACGACGCCGCCACCCCGTCCCCGAGATGGATGCGGCGCGGCTCGATGTCGACATCGGCCTCCGGAACTCCGCCCCCATCCCCGCGGGCCTCTCGCCTCCTGCGCATCAGTCCTCCTTCCAGCCGGGCCCGGTGATGACAGCCTCCGGGGATGCCTGGCCCTCCGGCGGTGCGGCATTCGGGTCGGTCGGGTTGGCGGCCGCGGCCAGGACGGCAGCCGCCTGGGCGCCGTCGAGGATCGCCGCCGAGCTGCCGGCGGCCGCCAGGGCGCGGACCGCGTCCTCGGCCCGGCGCCTCACCGTCGCCGCGCCGTGCCGTCCCTTCCCGGCGGGCTCGCGGATGACGAGCAGGACTTGCCGGTAGAGCAGGTCCCGCCCCTCGGCCAGGGAGTCGATGAAGTCGGCGTGGTCGCGCGCGGCGCGCTGGAGCGCCGGATGCGGGAGCGAGGGCACTGCCGCATCGAGCGCGGCGACCAGCGGGTCCAGCCGCACCGCCTCGGCCCTGACGAGGAACTGCACCGGGCAGGCCAGCGAGTTCAAGAAGGCGCCGAACCCGGCCACGAGGGCGGCCTGCTCCTGCTCGGTGCGCAGGTGGAAGTTGACGGTCGAGCACGAAAGGAGAACGGCGCAACCGTGCTCGGCCAGATCGATCACCCCGTCCTCACCGACGGCCGAGACCGGCAGGTCCAGAGGAGCAGGCAGGGGCGGGCCCTGGGCGGCGACCCAGCTCGGCATGACCTGTTCAGCGCCGTGACGAGTGGAGCGCCTGCGCGCAGAGCGCCGGAACCGCCAGGCGGCCAAGGCGAGCTGGTCCAGGCTCAACCCGTCCCGCTTGACCAGCGCCGCGGCCGTCGAAGCGCCCAACACCGGGACGGCGACGCCGACCAGCACGGGAAGCGGAGCCGTGTCCAGCAACGGCGCCAGCAGCGCCCACGTCGCCAGGGCAGGGACCCCGATGATCACGAGCTGGCGGGCGGTGAGCCCGGCCAGGATGCGGTCCTCGCGTTCGATGTCGGCGGGCATGCGCACACGCATCTACTCCTCCTCCCTCCTCGGCCTTCGAGGGCGCCCCCGACGCGGCCTGGACCGGACGGGGCGCTTGCGGGGGTCGCGACTGTAGGGCTTGGGCGGCTCGCGTGGCGGGGGAGGCGCCTGCGATGACGTCTGCGACGACGAGCCG
The DNA here is from genome assembly GCF_027706745.1 of Nocardiopsis suaedae. GTDB lineage: Bacteria > Actinomycetota > Actinomycetes > Streptosporangiales > Streptosporangiaceae > Nocardiopsis_A > Nocardiopsis_A suaedae. Next base: position 46,943 of record NZ_JAQFWP010000048.1, read on the forward strand.
GACGGCCCTGCAGGCGGTGGCCGACGGGGCGGACGCCGCATCTCGGCAGTGGTCTCGAACAGCGGCTCCTGCTTGGAGCGCCGTGGGCGGGCCATGCCCGGTATCGGGCCTTGGCGCCACCGCGCTCGAGGCATCCCGGGGACCGGATCCTGACGCCACCTTCTGCGCGCGGTCTGCTGGCCGTCATCGGGGAGAGGGGACTGGTACCAGCGGCTGCGTTTGCCGCTTCGGCGCTGCTGGTCTGCGCCGATGTCGTGATCGATCCCGGGCAGCGGCGACTGCGTGGGTTTCGGCTTGGGCAGGTCGAGGGGGAGCTCGGGCTGGTGCCAGCGCGGCTTGCCGGTGGCCGGTTTCTGCTGGGATGCGGCCGCGGCGGAGTGCCGAGCCGCCTGTGGAGCCGCGGTCTTCGCCGTCTTCGCGGCCCTGCCCGCGGCGACCGCCTTTCCGATGCTGCGCAAGACCAGCATGCTCACCGCGAACTTCGCCACCCGCACCACCGGGCTGGCCTGGTAGTTGAACACCCGCTTGAACGCCCAGAACGGGACGCGCACCAACACGTACAGGCACGAGATCAACAGGAAGACGTCGACCACGGACCCCGCGGCCTCCCTGAAGTCGACCGCGCCGAGCATCTGCTCCCGGGACAGGAACACCGCCACTGCGATGCGCAGGACCAAGGCCTGGGCGACGGGGATGACCAGCACCGCCGCCACGGCCCGCCACCACAGTCGGGCCATGGCCTCGGTCTGCGGTAGCGCGTGGAAGGCCAGCGCGATCGGCGCCACCGCGCACAGCAGCATCCACAGCATGACGCGGATCAGCGCCGCCAGCAGGAAGAACAGCTGCAGGAGGCCGGCGACCAGGAAGAGCAGGACCACCACGAGCAGCTCGGAGGCCGGGTCGGTCACCAGCCGGGCGAAGGCGTTGGCCACTCCTTCCGGGCTCGCCGCATCCCCGAGGAGGGCGGCCACCACGGCGTTGGTGAACTCGGCCATCATCCGGCACAGGAACCACGAGGCGTTCGCGCCGACGAAGCCCAGCACCAGCCGCGGCAGCACCTCCTTGAGGGAGGTGGAGGCCTGGACGGTCGGGTTGGTCATGACCAGGACCCCGGCGATGGTCACCACCAGCACGTAGGCGGTGTTGGTGACCGCCAGGGAGACCTGCCAGCCCTCCTCGATCCCGCCGGCCGGGATGGGGGTGGAGAGCATGCCGACAGCCGTGTCCACCAGCTTCATCCCGATGAGGCTGGTGACCAGCGAGAGGACCCAGCCGTGGAAGGCCTCCTCGGCCATGCACCCGTAGTCGAAGGGGCCGCAGGGTTCTTCGGCAGGGGCGTCGGGGTCTTCCACGGGCGGTGAGGGTTCGGGTCCCGGTTCGGGAGAGGGCTCCGGGCTGGGCTCGGGCTCCTGCTGCTCCGGCGGAGGCTCGGGCGGGGCACCGGGAGAGGGCTCGGGCGCCTCAGCGGCCACAACCACGGCGGCCGAATTGGTCCCCTGGCTCGGCATGACCGAAAACGCGACAGCGACCGTCAGCACCAGCAGCACGAGAACCGACCGCCGCCCGGTCATGACAGCCCCAGGAAGCCGCGCAGGATCTCCACCAGGAGCGGGGCCAGGATCGCGACCCCGTAGCCAAGGGCTGCGAACTTCAGGGTGTCCTTGGCCTTGGACACCTCCCCGGGGTCGCCGCCGGCCAGCAGGTAGCGCAGCCCGCCGATGGTCAGGAACAGCGTCGCCAGCGCGACGAGCAGCCCGACCAGCCAGTTCCGGATGTTGGTGACGACCTCGTTCAGGTCGCTGACCCCGGGGTCGGTGTCGGCGGTTCCGGCCAGAGCGGGGGCGGCGGCGATCAGCATGAACACGGCGACGGCGAGGAGCAGGACGAAGACGGCTCTGGCGCCCGGTGTGCTCGGCATCGGCTCTCCTCACTGGTGCGGGGCCAGCAGGGGAGGCGGGGAAGCCGACTACTCCTTCCTGTGCACGGTGGGTTCTCCGGAGGCTCGCTGCTTCCCCGCCCTGGGGAGTGGGGCACCCGTAGGAGCCCTCATCTCTAATGCAGAACAGGCAGGCCGAGTGCGCTCATCAGGAAGAGTAGAGAGGGAAAACTCTCCCAACCCAGTGAGCTCTCTGAACCGGGCCACGTATCGTCGCAGTTCGACTGCTGCAGCGGCTCGAAGACTGGGCATGGTCCGTTACCGAGCTACTATGGAATCAGGCGTGTGTCCCCCGTTCTTGGTTACTCGCTGCCGCCGCGGACAGGTGACAGTACGACATCCGCCCCACACGGCGACAAGATGGTAGAAGGGCGCAACGTGATCGATCTTCAAGAGCAGGTGGGCAGGGTCCACAATCCCGACGTGCGGCCGTTGGTTGCCGAGGCCGTGCGCGCCTACAGCATCGGCTCGGCGCGGTCGGCCATCATTCTGACTTGGACCGCTGTGTGTGCCGATCTGATCCTGAAGTTCGAGCGTCTTGCTGACGACGGCGATGGGAAAGCGAAGGAATTCGCCTCAAAAATCGAGAATGTGAGGAGCCTGACGGATGTCAGCGTGGCAATCCCGCAGATGCAGAAGATCGAAAGTGATCTTCTGAAGGAGGCTCTCGATCGGCAAATCATCGACACCCTCGATCTGAGGGAACTGGAGCGGCTTAAGCACGACCGTAATCTGTGCGCCCACCCCTCGCTGACACCCCTGGGCGAGTTCTTCGCTCCGACCACGGAGTACGCGCGCGCTCACCTTACCTCAGCGCTGAACTGTCTTCTTACTGTACCTCCCAGTCAGGGCAAGCGGGCCCTGGAGCGATTCCAGCAGCATGTAACGTCTAGCTCTTTCACTGACACACCGGGCTTCATTGCCCGTACTTTTTACGACCACACCAAGGAGGCGACACGACGCCAGATGGTTGCCCTGGCGGTCAAGCACGCCATGCTCGAACTCGACGTCGGAGATCTCTCCGTGAACGCCATCGAGATGGCTCGCCGCATGGCCGCATGTGTTCATGCCTTCGTTGAACGCGACCGCGGCCAGGTCGCTGAGCGTATGCAGGGCCTCCGGGACGACTTCGCTCGGATTGAGGGGGCGAAGATGGTGCGCGCGCTCGGCCGCCTCGGAGATCTCGACATCTTCCGTGAAGCGATTGGTGAGGAGACGCGGACTCGCATTAACGACCTGATTCAGACACAGCCGTCGTTGGCGGACGAGGAGTTGCTCTCGTTGACCTCTCTGGAGGAAGTTCGCGCCGCGTTTCCGACTCTGGAGGTGTCCTTCGCGCAAACTCCTTCCGACGCCGTTCGAGCTCAAGCGATCGGTCGGCGGCCCAGCGCCTTCTTCACTGGACGCCTGGCCCGGATGCTCCGCGAAGCGCGGGGATTTCGAGCTGCCGAGGCGATCACCACTGACGCTGTGCTGCCAAGTGCTCGGTTCCTGGCCACTGACCAGCTTGCGGACATACTTAGCGCATGGGCCGACAACATGCAATGCCGGGAAGCTTCGGCGATGCCAGCCAACGCGGTGGCACTGCACGCAACCACTTCGCACCTGCGCCCCGATGATCAACCGGTTTGGGAAGAATTTATTCGGAAGGTCCAAGAGGAGAATCCGCCTCCACACTACTATGCCTACGAAGACCTAGCTGCGGCGGTTGAGTTCCGCATATTCTGACCTTGGATGACGGCATTGGTTCCCCTGATTGCTGAATGCAATTGGTTCGGGTGGCCACATTCTCAATTAGGCAAGGCTAGAGCCTGTACTATGCGGACCTGAGCGCGCTCACGGTGGCGGCGGGCAGTGATGTAGGACAATCCGAGCTCATCGGCGGCGTGGATGAGGGACGACTGCTCGATCCGAGTGCGGGCTATTAGTTCTGCCTCGATGGATGTGAGCGTGCCGTTCCGGGCGTAGTAGGCGAGCAAGGTAAGCGGGCCTTCCGATCGAGAGGGAACAGGGATGGCGTTCATCTCCTCGAAACTGGTGGTGTGTCTCTGAGCGCTGAGAACGCGGTAGCGGTGCCGTTGGCCGGCTTTGCGGGCGGCGTAGATCAGCTTCGGGCACAGGGCCTGTGTTGCCGGGTCGATGGTCTTCAGCTCGGCCAGGAACGCGGTGAGCATCTCGGCCTCGATGTCGGCGGCCTCATTCGGCAGGTCGCGGCAGAGCCGCCGGCGGGCGGCGGCAAGACCCGGCAGTGCGAGCCCGACGGCGATGACCGTCCATGCCGGATCGCCCTCGCGGGCGCGGGTGACGATGCCGCGCCACACCTTGTCGGCGGTCGGGCGGTCGGCCTTCAGGAGCCGCTGGGTTGCCGCGGCGGCGGACAGGTCGTGGGGCGGCATGCCGATCAGTTCGGCCAGCTCGCTTCCCGGCGGGCCGGTGTCTTCGAGGAGGAGTGCGAGGGCGTTCTGGAGGGTGGAGAACGGGGTCGTCGGCATTGCGAGCCTCCCTGTGGTGTCAGGAGCCCTCATGAAGCACCGGCCTCTTGAGCAGCAACAACGCACACTTGTTGGGTGTGATCTGGGCTGATGTGGCGCGTTCGCCCGGCGTGCGCGGATGCGGGGCCTCACCGGACGCAGAGGTGGAGGCGAGAGGGATGCGCACGCTCTGCGTACGCGAACGCGTCGTCGCCGGGTGGGTGAGCGCGGTGGGCCGGGTGGGCCTGAGTCTTTGGTGAGGCTCGCTGTGGTCCGACGCCGTTGCCGTGAAACGTTCCGCTCCGCCGAAGCTGCGCCTGCTCTCCCTGGGAGCCGGGGTGCAGTCCAGCGCCCTTCTCCTGCTCTCCGCCCAGGGGGCGATCCCCAGGTTCGACTACGCCCTGTTCGCCGACACCGGCTGGGAGCCGACCGCCGTCTACCGGCACCTGGAGCGCCTCGAAGGAGTTGCCGCCGCTGCCGGGATCCCGATCCGGAGAGTGTCCGCCGGCAACATCCGGCACGACGCCCTAGACGAGCGGCACCGGTTCGCCTCCATGCCGCTGTTCATCACCAAGCCCGACGGGCAGCGCGGCATGTCCCGGCGGCAGTGCACCTCCGAGTACAAGGTCCGCCCGCTCAAACGCGAAGCACGGGGCCTGCTAGGCTACCCGCACCCGGCACGGGTGGCGCAGGGCGTCTATGCCGAGCAGGCCATCGGCATCTCCACCGATGAGTTCCACCGTGCCAAGGACGCCGATGTGGCCTACCTGCGCAACGTCTTCCCGCTCCTGGACATCGGGTGGACCCGGCAGGACTGCCGCGCCTACCTCGCCCTGCACGGGCTGGGGGACACGCCGAAGTCGGCGTGCATCGGCTGCCCGTACCGCTCCAACGCCTCCTGGATCCGCTTGAAGGCGCAGGAGCCGGAGGCGTTCGCCGACGCGGTCGACTTCGATGCCGCGATCCGGCACGGTCACCCTGCCGCGGCAACGCGCGGCATGCCGCTGGAGGGCAGGTTCTACCTGCATCCGGCACGTATCCCGCTCGGCGAGGTGGATCTGGGGGAGGAGGCCGAACCGGCGGAGCGGGGGTGCTCGCCGTGGGCCTGCCCCGGTGAAGACGAGGGGGAGGAGTGGTGAGCGGGGGCGGGTTCGCGCTTTCGGCCGCCGCGGTGCTTGCGAACCGGCGCCGGCACGAGGACATGGAGCTGGTGCCGGTCCCGTTGGCAGAGGCCAAGGCGTTCGTGGAGGTGTGGCACCGGCACCTGGGGCCGCCGCGCGGGCACAAGTTCAGCCTCGGGCTGCGGCATGCCGACGGGGTCCTGGTGGCGGTGGCGATCGTGGGGCGGCCGGTGGCCCGCGGGCTGGACGACGGGCGCACGCTCGAAGTCACCCGCCTGGCATCCGACGGCACCCCGAACGCCTGCTCCCGACTCCTGGCAGCGTCGTGGCGGGCGGCAAAGGCGCTGGGGTACCGGCGCATGGTCACCTACACCCGAGCTGACGAGCCCGGCACCTCGCTGCGCGCTGCCGGGTGGCGGCGGGCGGCGGAGCTGCCGCCGCGCGGGGACTGGCATCCGCCCCGGCAACCGGGGCGCCTCGGTCCGGCGCGCGTTCGGTGGGAGGCGCCATGAGGACGCCGCCTGAGCCACCGCCTCGCTGCCGAATTCGGTCCTGGGTTGCCGGTCGTTGCCGTTGGCCGGAGGGGCGTGACCGGATGGGCGGTACCGCTTCGACGAGCGGCGCCGACGGGGACGTGGAACGTTCTCTATCGGGCTTGCGGACGTGCGCCGAAGTGGCCCTGGCCTGGAGGTGAGGCCTCCGTGGCGCGCAGGCAAGAAAAGCGCTCTGACCAGCTGAAACGTGATGACAACGCTGTCGGTGACGCCTACCCTGCAGCTCCCGCACCCTCCGGAGCTGAGCGCGGCGCGAATCCCGCGCCGCCCCAGGTGTATACCCCGGCCGAGGCTGCCGAGCTTCTCAAGGTGCCCGAGTCCTGGCTGCGGAAGAAGGCTGCCCAGCGGGCCGTGCCGTGCACCTTCCTCGGCAAGCACCTGCGCTTCAGCGCTGAGGATCTGCACCGGATCGTGCGGGAGGCGGGGCAGGCGCCCGTCACCGGGCGCCGCCCGCGCCGATGATCCCTGTAGTGGTCTATGGCGTAAAGGGAGGAAGTGCATGGCGTACGCCGAACGAACGCCGAAGAGCTGGCGCGTTCGCCACAAGAAGCCTGACGGGACCTGGGCCTCCAAGTCCGGGTTCGCAACCAAGGACTCGGCCCTGAACTGGGGACAGGAGCAGGAGGCCGAAGTCCGGGCGTGCACCTGGATCGCCCCTGAGGACCGCGAGATGGCCTTCGGTGACTTCGCCGAGCAGTGGATGGCGGCCGCGCGGCTGTCGGTCAACACCAGGGCCAAGTACCGGTCCTACCTCAGGACCCACATCCTGCCGCGGTGGGGCAAGTGGCCGCTGATCGGCATCTTCAACAGCCACATCGAGATCCAGGAGTGGGTCACCGAGCTCCACGAGGACCTGTCCGAGCCCAGCGTGGCCTCCGTGGCCGCCCTCTTCTCCACCGTCCTCAACAGCGCGGTGCGCGCCCGCAGGCTCCCGGCCAACCCCTGCAACGGCCTCCGCATCACCTCCGGTGACTACGACGCCGAGCGCCACGTGGCCACCCCTGCTCAGATCCTGCGCGCGGCGATGCGGCTCCACCGCAGTGCGGGCTATGGCGGGTTCGTGCTGTGCCTGCTCAACGGGTACACCGGGGCGCGGTGGTCGGAGCTGGTCGCTCTGGAGGCCCACGAGTACGACGAGGTCAACCACGCGGTCCCGGTGCGCACCCCGCTGCAGGAGACCTCAGGTCGCCTGTCCAAGTCCAAGCGGCCCAAGACCCCGGCGGGCAAAAGGTGGATCCAGCTGCCCGGCTTCCTCAACGCGCTCTATGTCGACCTGCTCACGCGGACCGAGCCCGGGGTGCCGGTGTTCGCCGGGGCGCAGGGCGGCCGGATGCGGAGAGGAAACTTCCGGGCCCGGTTCTGGCGGCCAGCCTGGGATGGTGAGCCCGGCCACGACCAGGTGTGGCTGCGGGGGCCGGTCCTGCCGGGGTTCACCTTCA
>NZ_JAQFWP010000049.1 GCF_027706745.1 Nocardiopsis suaedae
CCCGGCAAGCAGGCCCGGGGAACCGCCCCGCTCACGCCGTCGCCGCCAACCACCCGACCACGCACACGCCCCACGTCCGACAGCGCTGCCGGAAGTGCCGCTGACCTTCGTCGTCGCCGCTGCTCTCCACCTGGCGCCCTGGAGGCCAGTCGCCGGGCCGGAGACCGTAAGCGGGGGACCTGCTCAGCCGCCGCCCGCACGGACCGTGAGAAGCCTGCCGCCCGGCTGGCAGCGCTGGGGAACCACCCCGCTCTTGCCGTCACCACCGCCCCCGGACACGCCCGCGGCCCGCTCCTTGTGGTGGCGGTGCACCACGGGGAGCGGGCCGTGACGGTCGTGTCCGGGGACTGCCCGTGCCCCGTCCTGCCGTGCGGCCGGGACGGTCCCGGGCGGTCCGGGGTCCCTCGGAAGGGCTCGGGGACCGGAAGGGGCCGCGGCTACTTGGCGCCCGCGGTGGCGGGCTCCTTGTCGTCGTCGCCCTTGCCGTCCGCCTTCCCGGCCTCGTCCGCCTTCTTGGCGGCCTTGGCGGCCTTGGCGTCCCCGGCGCGCTCGGACTCCCACTGCTCGCGCGTCGGCGGCACCGGGCGCGGCTCCTTGCGGCCCAGACCGGCCTTCTTCATGACCCCGGCGACGACCGCCAGCACGACGCTGGCGCCCAGGCCGACCGCGGTCCAGACGATGATGTCCCCGCCGAGGATGATGGCGGCGCCGGCCACGGTCCACGCCGCGATCCAGGAGATGGTGAGGAACCACGCGGCGACGGTGTTGCCGTGGTCCTCGTGCTCCTCGTGGTGTGCGTCGGCCATCAGGGCTCCTTCTGTGCTGCCGGTGCGCCCGCCGGTCGGGCGCGGTCGCGGTCGGGATCGTCGTTGTCGGGGGCGCCGTCCCCGGCGGACGCACCGCCCTGGGCCGGGTCGGCGGTGGGGTCCTCTCCGTGGTCCAGCGACCGCCACAGGTCGGCGGGGTCGGCCGGGCCGTTCCGGGAGGTCGCGGCGGAGGCGCCGTGGCGATCGTACCTGCTGCCCATGGCGGGCCAGGCAGGCCCCCGCCACGCGGCGGCGCCCCCGGCGGCCAGCAGGACGGCCCCGCCGAACGCGGCCAGGGCCGGCCAGCCCCACTCCACGTGCAGGCCGCCCAGCTCCCCCTGTGCGGTGGTGGCCTGGAGGGCGGCGGCGGCCAGGGCGGACCCGCGGGTCCCGGTCCACACGCCCGCCAGGGCCCCGGCCCCGAAGAGGACCATCAGGACACCCGCGGCGGTGCGCGCCCGGCCGCGGGTGGCGATCAGGGCGGCGACCGCGGCGAGCCCGGCCCAGCCCATGGCCGCCACGGCCGGGGCGGCGGTGGCGCCGTCCACCTGGACGGGGGCGGCGGCCAGCGGGCCGGACACCTCCACGTCGCCGCTGGCCCAGGTCTGCCCGGCGGCGGTGATCAGGGCGGCGGCGCCGACCGCGGTGGCGGCCAGGGCGGAGGTGTACTCGCGCTTGGCGCGCGCCCGGTCCGTGCCGGTCACGGCCCGCCCTCCACCGGCAGGGCACCGGCGTCGAAGCAGGTGCGGTCGCCGGTGTGGCAGGCGGCGCCGGTCTGGTCCACCTGGACCAGCAGCGTGTCCCCGTCGCAGTCGAGGGCGACCGAGACGACCCGCTGCACGTTGCCGGAGGTGGCGCCCTTGACCCAGTACTCGCCGCGGCTGCGCGACCAGTAGGTGGCGCTGCGGGTGGTCAGGGTGCGGTGCAGGGCCTCGTCGTCCATCCACGCGAGCATGAGCACCTCGCCGGTGTCGTGCTGCTGCACGACGGCCGGGAGGAGGCCGTCGGGGGTGCGCTTGAGGCGGGCGGCGACCTCGGGGGCGAGCCCGCTGGCGGGCGCGCCTGCCGGGCCGCCCTCGGATGGGCGGGCGGTCATGGTGACAGCCTATGTGCGGGTCGGCGCCTCCCGCGGCCGGGGCGGCCTTAGGGCGTGTTGTGTTGATCATGCTCTGCCGAGCACGGCCGCCGACGGTCGGGGCGCTTCAGGTCACAGAGGGCGGGCCGGGCCCACCGTCGTGGTGGTGGCGCTGAACCGGGCGGACGGAGATCACACCACGCCCAAGGAGGCGATCCTGCCCTGAGCCGTCATGTTCCTTGCCGGAGCAGCCGGACAGGAGCCGCTCCACTCCGGCGGAGCACGTCACCGCCCCTCCCCCGCTCTCCGCCCCGACACGGGCGGCGCCACCGCGGGCGACCGGCACGGCCCGCACACCGCGGACCCACGCCTGCGCAGTGAGAATGGCCATGCGGCGGGCCGAGGGCGTGCGGCGAGTATCGTCGGTGGCGTTCCGCAGGACCCGAGAAGGAGCCGTGTGACCGCGCAGTTGCTCTCCGCCGACCTCGCGGGCGTGCCCGCGGCGCTCAACGCGCTCGCCGACCGCCTGGCCCGCAAGGACCCCTATGAGGCGCTGCCCGCGCTGGTGGACGACGAGCCCGCGGGGATACTGCTGCTGGGCACGGGGTCGGCGCGGCACGCGTGCGAGGCGGCGGCGCACCGGCTGCGGCGGGCCGGGCTCGGGGCGACGGCCGAGCACCCCTCGGCCGAGGGGTCGCTTCCGGCGGGCCCGGCGACTCTGGTGGTCGCGGTCGCGGTCGGGGGCGGCCTGCGGGAGCTGTGCACGGCGCTGGACCGGTACGTCGCGGACTCGGCGATCATCGTGATCACCGACGACACCACCTCCCCGGCCGCCCGCTACGCCGACATCCTGGTGCCGCTGAGCGGCGAGCCGGACAAGAGCGGCCTGAACTGCCGGGGCCACCGGCTCGCACTGGCGCAGCTGCTGCACCTGGGGCACCGGCTGGGGGCGCGGCCGCTGGGCGGATCGGCCGACCTGGTGCCGACCCTGAGGCGGGCGTCCAACGCCTCGGCCGACCTGCTGGAGCGGGCCCGCGCGTGGGTCCCGGAGGCGGCGTCCGTGCTGGACGGCGGGGGGCCGGTGCACACGGCGGCCCCGGCGGAGCGGGAGGCCTCGGCCGAGCAGGCGAGCCTGGTCCTGCGCCAGGGGCCGGTGCTGGCGTCGTTCGCGTTCGAGACGGCCGAGTGGTCGCACACCGGCCGGTACCTGGCGGCGGTGAGCGACTACCGGGCGCTGCTGTTCGCCGGGTCGCACTACGACGAGCGGTTCTCCGAGCACCTGCTGCAGCTGCGGGGCCGGTTCGTGGCGGTGGGCGGCCGGGTGGAGGGCGCGGCGGCGACCGTGCGGTACCTGGGCGACACCGACCCGGACGTGGCGCTGCTGACCGAGCCGCTGGTCGCCGAGATCCTCGCGGCCCACTGGTGGGCGGCCCGGGGCGTGTGACGACGGTGGGACCCTGCCGCCCCGGTGGCGGCCCCGACCGGTGGTCCGCCCCGGGGCGTGACCCCGTCGGTCACCGTCGGCGGGCGGGGGCCGGTCACGGATCCGAGGGCGGACCGGGTGCGGCCCAGGAGCATCAGGACGGCGCCGAGCCGGGCAGACAGGGCCTGCACCGGTCGCGCCCTCCGGGCAGGCGCGGCCGGGCATGGCCGGCCGCCGCCCCGCTCCGCCTCCCCTCCCTGCGCGCCCGGTGGCCCCGGCCGGCCGCCGCCTCAGGCCGAGCTGCGGACCCAGGAGGCGTACAGGTCGGCGTAGACCCCTTCCTGCTCGGCGAGGTGCTTGTGCGGGCCGCGCTGGACGACCTCGCCCGCGTCGAACACCAGGACCTCGTCGGCGGCCTCCGCGGTCGACATCCGGTGCGCGATGGCCACCGACGTGCGCCCGGCGGTGATCCGGTCCAGGGCCCGCTGGATGCGGGTCTCGGTGTGCGGGTCGACCGCCGAGGTGGCCTCGTCCAGCACCAGCAGGTCGGGGTCGGCGACGAAGGCCCGCACCAGCGCCACGAGCTGGCGCTCCCCCGCCGACAGGGACTCGCCGCGCTGCCCGACCGGGGTGTCCAGGCCGTGCGCCAGGCCCGCCAGCCAGTCGCCCAGGCCCAGGTCGGCCACGGCCCGCTCCAGGTCGGCGTCGGTGGCCCCGGGCCGGGCGAAGCGGATGTTGTCGGCCAGGGTGCCGTCGAACAGGAAGCCCTCCTGGGGCACCATCACGACCCGGCTGCGCAGCGAGGAGAAGGCGACCTCCCGCAGGTCGGCCCCGTCCAGCCGGACCCGCCCCCCGGAGGGGTCCATCAGGCGGGTGAGGAGCTTGACGAAGGTGGTCTTGCCCGACCCGGTCTCGCCCACCACGGCGACCCTGGTGCCCGGGGCGATCTCCAGGTCCACGCCGTCGAGCACGGTGGGCCCGCCCGGGTAGGCGTAGGAGACCCGGTCGAAGCGGACCCCGACCGGCCCACGGGGCAGCTCCCGCCCGCCGTCGCCCGGGTCGGCGACGTCGGGCTCGGTGTCGAGCACGCCCAGTACGCGGCGCCACCCGGCGATGGCGTTCTGCGCCTCGTTGAAGATCTCCGTGGCCATCATCATCGGCTGCACGAACAGGGTGACCAGGAACAGGAAGGCGACGAGCTGGCCGGGCGTGATGTGGCCGCCCACGCCCAGCAGCACGCCGGTGACGACCACGGCGGCGTTGCCGACGGCGGCGACGAGCTCGGCGAACGGCGAGACCGACATGGACAGCCGCTGCGCCTTCACCTGCGCCCTGCGGGTGGCCAGCACGCGCTCGTCGATGCGGCGGGCGGTGCGGTCCTCGGTGCCGTGGGCGCGGATGACGGCGGCGCCGACCACGGTCTCGCCGATGACGCCGAGCATGTCGCCGGTGCGCTCGCGCACCGTCAGGTAGGCCTTGGACAGCAGCCGCTGCAGCCAGCGGGCGCCGAACAGCAGCGGCAGGAAGCACACCCACACCACCAGGGTGAGCTGCCAGGAGTAGACGGCCATCAGCACGGTGGCCACCAGCAGCTGGCCCGAGCTGACGATGAGCAGGATGCCGCCCCACTGCATGAAGGTGCTGATCTGGTCGACGTCGGAGGTGACGCGGGAGACCAGGGCGCCCTTGCGCTCGCTGTTCTGGGTGAGCACCGACAGGTCGTGCACGTGCCGGAAGGCCTTGCGGCGCAGCGTGGCCAGGCCCGACTCGGTGGCCCGGTACAGGCGCACGTTCATCACGTAGGAGCACGCGGTGGTGAGGGCCAGCACGGCGGCGCTCACGGCGACGGCCAGGACGGTGAAGTCCAGGTCGGGGCCGCCCTCCACGGCGATGCCGTTGTCGATGGTCTGCTGGACGGCCAGCGGCACCACGACCTTCCCGGCGGTGGCCACGAGGGCGAACGCCACGGTCCAGCCCAGGCCGCGGGTGAACTCCGGGGACAGGGCCAGGCCGCGGCGGATGGTGGCGATGGCGCCGAGGCTGGAGCGGCTCAGCGCCGGGGCGGCCGGATCGGCGCTCGGCGCCCCCTCCTCGGCCGGGCGGTCGCGGGTGGCGGCGGGCGCGCTCATCGCAGGGCCTCCTCTTCGGCGGCGGGGCCGCCCTCGGCGGACGGGTCGGCGGCGCCGGCGGCCGCGGCCCGTTCGGCGGCCGCGCGCTCCTCGGCGGCCGCGCGCTCCTCGGCGGCCGCGCGCTCCTCGGCGGCGCGTTCGTAGGCGGTGACCAGGCGCTCGTAGCCGGGCGAGCGGAGCAGCAGCTCGGTGTGCGGCCCCCGGTCGGCGACGGTGCCGTCCTCCATGTAGACGACCTCGTCGGCGAGTTCGATGGTGGCCCTGCGGTAGGCGACGACGACCACGGTGGCGGCCAGGTCGGTCTCCCGGAGCCCGGCGAGGATCTGCGCCTCCACCTGCGGGTCGACGGCGGAGGTGGCGTCGTCCAGGACGAGCAGGCGGGGGCGGCGCACGACGGCGCGGGCCAGGGCCAGGCGCTGGCGCTGGCCTCCGGAGAGGCTGGCGCCGCGCTCGCCCAGGCGGGTGTCGAGGCCGTCGGGCAGGGCGGCGACGAAGGAGTCGGCGCGGGCCAGGCGCAGGGCGGCCCACACGTCGGCGTCGGTGGCGCCGGTGTCCAGCGCCACGTTGTCGCGGACGGTGTCCTCGAAGACGAAGGTGGACTGGGGTACCAGGGCGGCCGCGGCGGGGATCTGGCCGGGGGCCAGGTCGCGCACGTCGGTGCCGTCGTAGGCGACGGTGCCGGTGTCGGGGTCGACCAGCCGCAGCAGCAGGGTGGTCAGGGTGGACTTGCCCGAGCCGGTGGCGCCGACGACGGCGACGGTGCGGCCGGGGGCGATGTCCAGGTCGACGCCGTGCAGGACGGTGGTGCGCCCGCCCCGGCCGCCGTCCGCGGCGGCGGTGGCGGCCGCGGGGGCGGCGGCGCGGGCCGCGTCGTCGGCCAGGTCGCGGTCGGCGCCGCCGTCCTCGTAGGAGAAGTCCAGGCCGCGCACGCTCACCCCGATGCCGCCCTCGCCGTCGAGGCGGGCCGTGCCGTGCTCCATGGCGCCGTCGGCGCCGAGCACGGTGGAGACGCGATCCCAGCCGACGACGCTGCGGGGCATGTCGCCCAGCAGCCACCCGAAGGACCGGATGGGCAGCGCCAGCAGGGTGAACAGGTAGGACATCTGCACCAGGTCGCCGACGGCGATGGCGTCGGAGGACAGCCGCCAGGCGCCGACCAGCAGCACGCCGAGGACCCCGAGGTTGGGCAGGGCCTCCATGACGGGGTCGAACAGGCCGCGCATGCGGCCCACCCGGATCTGGGCGTCGCGCAGCCGGTGGGCGGCGGCGGTGAAGCGCTCGGTCTCGGTGTCCTCCCGGCCCAGGGTCTTGACGACCAGGGCGCCGTCGAAGGACTCGTGGGCGACCTCGCTGACCTCGGCGCGCAGGGCCTGGGCGCGGGTGGCCACGGGGGCGGCCTTGCGCTGGAAGACCACGTTGACGGCGAAGAGCAGCGGGAAGACGACGAACCCGACCAGGGCGAGCACGGGGTCGGTGAAGACCATCGCGACGGCGGCGATGACCAGCATGAACAGGCTGCCGACGACCATGGGCAGGGGGGCGAGCGGCTGCCAGGCGGCCTCGACGTCGGCGTTGGCGTTGGACAGCAGCTGCCCGGCGGGGTGGCGGTGGTGCCAGGCCAGGGGCAGGCGCAGGTACTTGCGGGCGACCCGGCGCCGGTAGCGGGCCTGCATGCGGAACTGCATGAGCCCGGCGTACAGGCGGCGCAGGCCCAGGCCGACGGCCTTGAGCACGCCGACGGCCAGCAGGGCGGCCGCGGCGGCGGTCAGGGCGGCGGCGGTGGTGCGCCCGTCCTGGAAGGCGGGCAGGATGACCTGGTCGGTGACGCGGCCGAGGACTTCTGCGGAGGCGACGGTGACGGCGGCGTGCAGGGAGGCGCCGAAGACCGCGACGAGGAAGACGGCGGGTTCGGTGCGCATGGCCACCCACAGCACCCGCAGGCCGCGGACGAAGATCCGCCGATCGCGGCTCCCGGGGGCGCCGCGGGTTCCGCCCGCCCCGTCGCCGTTCGCGGTTGACTGCGCCATGCGGCCCCCTGTTCGTCCACGGTGTCCGTCGGCTCTCGGTCGCGTCGCGCCGGTGGGCGCCCGCAAAAAGCACATGCCATCCGATCAGGGGACGGCATGTGCCGGACCAACCTACTGTGCGGCGAGGCACCGAGAGTATCGATTCTGTTCAGCACCGCCCGGATGCGGCCTATTCCACCCGATGGCGGTGACAATGCGTGGCCCCGCTCCTCGGAGGCCGGTGCGCGGGCACGGCCGCCGAAGGTTCCACCGCTCCGCGGACACCATCCGAGGGGCGGGGCCCTCGGCGGGCCCGGCCGCCCCGTGGGCGTCCGACTCCCCCTCCGCACACCGAGGCGGGCCCGGGCGCCGCTGTCGCGCCCGGGCCCGCCCGCCCCTCCCGGGGCGGCCCTGCTAGTCGGTCAGGCCGAGCTCCTGGCAGGCTCCGCCGGTGACGAGGGCCCGGAAGGTGATCGGGCCGACGATCCCGTCGGCGTCGATCCCCACGATCCCCTGGAATTCGCGCACGGCCCCCTCGGTGGCCGGGCCGTAGTACCCGTCGACCGCCAGGTCGTAGCCGTATCCCGCGGCCAGTGCGTACTGCACGGCCCGCACGAGGTCGCCGGGCTCGGACTGCGTCCCCGGGCCCACCTCGCCGAAGTCGGCGCGCGCGTGCTCCCACGTGGCGGTGTCGAACTCGCCGCTCCGCGGGACGTCCGCGGACGACTGGTACTCCTCGACCGCCGCCGTGAAGTCCTCGCCGTAGACGTCGTCCACCGCGTCGGAGTCGTAGGCGCCGAGGCCGTTGAGCACGTGCTTGGCGTACCCGACCTCCCAGCGCCCGTCACCGGGCTTGAGGACGGTCCACTCGCACGCCTCCACCCGCTGCTCGACCTCGGGCGGCGTATGCGGCCCGTCGGCGAGCGCGGCCGGTGCGGCGGCCAGGCCCGTGCCGAGCACCAGCGCCCCCGAGGCGGCCACCGCGGCGATCCTGTTCCCCATGGACATGAGAGAGCCCCCCTTGTTCTCTCCGGGTCACGTCCGTTCACTCCGGGGAGATGGGAACCGCGGGACGCGGGTTCGGGTGCAGGCGGTAAACATCTCTCGACCGCCAGTGTTCGTATGCTTTGCTCCGTGCAGGTCAACCGGAACGCGGGGGTGCGCGTCGCCCCTCCCCTCGCCGCGAACGCACGGTGAACGGCGGCGTTCGGTCCAGGGAATTCCTCGCCCGGACTCCGCCGAGCGGCGCACGGCGCCCCGGAACGGCACCAGACTCGTAAGGGTGTCCGACACGTCTTCCCCCACTTTCGGTCCTCCCGCGGCCGCGCCCTCTCCGCCGCGCGCGTCGCTTCTCGACGGCTTTCGCGATTCCGCCGCCCGGACCGCGCTGCGGTGGGCGCGCTCCCTCTCCGAGAAGGCGAGGGCGTCCGCCCTGTCCACCACCGACCCGCACGGGCCGCCCGCCGGGGCGGGCAAGGCGTCCGGCGCCGACGCCCCGCCGCCCCGGTTCCCGGCCACGCACCTGCTCCTTCTGGCCGCCGCGGAGCGGGTCGACGACGCCCGCGGCGACATGGGGCGCATCGCCGCGAACGCCGCGGAGGAGACGGCGCGCGGCCGACGGGCCGCGCGGCGCCTGGCGTCGGTCCTGGCGGCCGCCGAGCGCCCGCGTCTGACGGAGGTCGCCCTGCGCCACCTCCCCGACCTGCCGGAGCACTACACCGCCTCCCTGGGCGGGGCCGTGGCGGCGCGCAAGGCCCGGCTGATGTTCGAGCAGGGACGCCTGTCCGACGCCATCGACGCCGTGGAGCCCTATACCGGCGGGCACGAGGTGTGCGCGCGGATGCACGACCGGCTGCTGGGCGAGCGCCGCGCCCTCGGGCCGCTGCCGGAGCCGCCCGCCCGGGACGACGCGGGGTTCGAACCGGTCCCGGGGCGCGTACTGCACGTGGTGTCCAACGCGCTGCCCTACACCGGCGCCGGGTACACGGTGCGCACGCACCGGATCGTCACCGCGCAGAAGGACGCCGGGCTGGAGCCGAGCGTGGTCACCTTCCCCGGGTGGCCGCTGGACCGGCCCGGGGTGGAGGAGAGCGCGGAGCTGGACGGGGTGGGCCACCACCGGCTGCACCCGGGCGTGGAGCTGCCGGGCGGGCTCGCCGCGCAGATCGAGGCGGGGGTCGACGGTGTGGCGGCGCTGGCGCGGCGGCTGCGCCCGGCGGTGCTGCACGCCGCCACCGACCACCGGAACGGCTCCATCGCCGCGGCGGCGGCCGCCCGGCTGGGGCTGCCGTTCGTATACGAGGTGCGGGGCTTCCGGGAGGAGAGCTGGCTGTCGGGGGCCGTGCCGCAGGCGCAGGGCAGTGAGCGGCACCGGGCGGTGGTCGAGCGCGAGTCGGCGCTCATGCGCACCGCCGACGCGGTGGTGACGCTCTCGGAGACCATGCGCGAGGAGATCGTGGCGCGCGGGGCCGACCCCGCGCGGATCGTGCTGGCGCCGAACGCGGTGGAGCCGTGGCTGCTGGACGCCCGGCCCGACGGGGCGGGCTTCCGGCGCGAGCACGGCCTGGAGGACGACGACTTCGTGGTGGGGTCGGTCTCCAGCGTGGTGGGCTACGAGGGGTTCACCGTGCTCGCCGAGGCGGTGGCGCTGTTGCGCGGGCGCGGGGTGCCCGCGCGGATGCTGCTGGTCGGCGACGGCGAGGCGCTGGGCGGGGTGCGGGCGGCGGTCCGCCGCCTGGGCATCGGCGAGGCGTGCGTCCTGCCCGGCCGCGTGGACCCGGCCGACGCGCTGCGGGCGCACGCGGCGCTGGACGCCTTCGCCGCCCCGCGTGCGGACGACCGGGTGTGCCGCCTGGTGACGCCGCTCAAGCCGGTGGAGGCGATGGCGCTGGGCACCCCCGTCGTGGCGAGCGACCTTCCGGCGCTGCGCGAGCTGCTGGGCGGCGGTGGGGCGGGCCTGATGGTGGAGCCGGGGGACGCGGAGGCGCTGGCGGACGCGCTGGAGCGGCTGCACGGTGACCCCGGCCTGCGGTCCGAGCTCTCCGCGGCGGGCCGTGAAGAGGTGACCGCCAACCGGACGTGGCCCCGCGTGGCGGAGGTGTACCGGGGGCTGTACGCGCGCCTGGGGGCGGTGTAAGGGCCCCTGTGCCGTTGACCTTGGATGAGGAAGGCTGGAACCGGCCCCCTGACGTTTCGGGTTCTCACGGTGCGGGCGAGTGGGGCGGTCGAACAGGCGGGCGGCCCGGCCCGCCCCTCGGCGATGATCTCGACGGAAGTGCTGTCATTCCGGCGGTTTTGACAGCACCCTTGTCGAGATCATCGCCGGGCGGCGGCGCGCCTCAGCCGACGGGGCGGACCGGGTGGCCCTGCCTGGCCAGTTCGGCCTTCACGTCCCCGATGGTGAAGTCCCCGAAGTGGAACACCGACGCCGCCAGCACCGCGTCGGCGCCCGCGTCGACCGCCGGCGGGAAGTGGGGCACCTCGCCCGCCCCTCCGCTGGCGATGACCGGGATGTCCACGCGCGCACGCACGGCGCGGATCAGGTCCAGGTCGAACCCGGCCTTCGTCCCGTCGGCGTCCATCGAGTTCAGCAGGATCTCCCCGGCGCCCAGCTCCGCAGCGCGCTCGGTCCACTCCACCGCGTCGATGCCGGTCCCCCGGCGCCCGCCGTGCGTGGTGACCTCGAACCCGCTGGGCAGCGGCGCCTCCGGGGCGCCCTCGGCACGGCGCACGTCCGCCGACAGCACCAGCACCTGGTTGCCGAACCGCTCGGCGATCTCCCGGATCAGGTCCGGCCGGGCGATCGCCGCCGTGTTCACGCCCACCTTGTCGGCCCCGGCGCGCAGCAGCCGGTCGACGTCGTCGGGGGTGCGCACGCCCCCGCCCACCGTCAGCGGGATGAAGACCTGCTCGGCGGTGCGGCGCACCACGTCGTAGGTGGTCTCCCGGTCGCCGCTGGAGGCGGTGACGTCCAGGAAGGTCAGCTCGTCGGCCCCGGCCGCGTCGTAGCGGGCCGCCAGCTCCACCGGGTCCCCGGCGTCGCGCAGGTTCTGGAAGTTCACGCCCTTGACCACGCGCCCGGCGTCCACGTCCAGGCACGGGATGACGCGCACGGCGAGGGTCACGACCGCTTCACCGCCTCAAGGGCCTCCTGCAGGGTGAACGCCCCCTCGTACAGCGCGGTCCCCATGATGGCGCCCTCCACCCCTTCGGGCACCAGGGACGCGATGGCCTCGAGGTCGGCCAGGGCGGACACGCCGCCGCTGGCCACGACCGGCTTGTCGGTGCGCGCGCACACCGCGCTGAGCAGCTCCAGGTTGGGGCCCTTGAGGGTGCCGTCCTTGTTGACGTCGGTCACGACGTAGCGGGCGCACCCCTCGGCCTCCAGGCGGTCCAGGGTGGCGTACAGGTCGCCGCCGTCGCGGGTCCACCCGCGCGCGGCCAGGGTGGTGCCGCGCACGTCGAGGCCGATGGCGATGCGGTCGCCGTGCTCGGCGATGATGCGCGCGCACCAGTCCGGGTTCTCCAGGGCGGCGGTGCCGATGTTGACCCGCGTGCACCCGGTGGCCAGGGCCGCGGCCAGCGACGCGTCGTCGCGGATGCCGCCGGACAGCTCGACCTGCACGTCCAGGCGCCCCACGATCGAGGACAGCAGCTCGCGGTTGTGCCCGCGGCCGAAGGCGGCGTCCAGGTCGACCAGGTGGATCCACTCGGCGCCGGCCTCCTGCCAGGCGCGGGCGGCCTCCAGCGGGTCGCCGTACCGCCCGCCGGACCCGGCCTTGCCCTGGACGAGCTGGACCGCGGTCCCGTCGGCCACGTCCACGGCCGGGAGGAGTTCGAGGGTGGAGGACATCGGTTGGCAGACCCTGCTTTCCGGTTTCGGTCCGCTGCGCGGATCGGGGACGGGTTCGGCGGCGCCGCTCACAGCGACGCCACCCAGTTGGCCAGCACCTTGGCCCCGGCGTCGCCGGACTTCTCGGGGTGGAACTGGGTGGCCCACAGCGGGCCGTTCTCCACCGCGGCCACGAACGGGCGGCCGTGGGTCGACCAGGTCACCCGGGGCGCGGCGATGTGCTCCGAGGTCGCCTCCAGCGTCCAGTCCAGCACGCCGTAGGAGTGCACGAAGTAGAAGCGCTCCTCGGGGCCGACCCCGGCGAACAGGCGGCTGCCCCCGGGGGCGTCGACGGTGTTCCAGCCCATGTGCGGGATGACGGGGGCTTGCAGGCGCTCCACGGTTCCGGGCCACTCGCCGCAGCCTTCGGTGGCCACCCCGTGCTCCACGCCGCGGTCGAAGAGGACCTGCATGCCCACGCAGATGCCGAGCACGGGGCGGCCCCCGGCCAGGCGCTTGCCGATGACCTGGTGGCCGTGGACCGAGCGCAGGCCCGCCATGCAGGCGGCGAACGCGCCGACGCCGGGGACGAGCAGGCCGTCGGCCTCCATCGCGGCATGGGGGTCGGCGGTGACCTCCACGTCGGCGCCGGCGCGCTCGACGGCGCGCTGGGCGGACCGGAGGTTGCCGGATCCGTAGTCGAGGATGACGACGCGAGGCTGCACGGTCGACCGCGCCTTTCTTGGTTCGGCGGTGGAGGGGTGGGCGGGGCGGGCGGGGTTCACGGGCTCAGGGGGCTCAGCCCCCGAAGTACCCCAGGCGGAGCACCCCGGAGGCGACGGCCAGCACGGTGCAGACGCCCAGCGCCACGGACAGCGCGCGCTGCTGCTTCCAGGTGGCGATCGCTCCCCCGGCGAGCAGCCCGCCGAGCCCGATGAGCAGCACGCCCCACAGGTCCTGCATCAGAGGGCGCCCTTGGTGGAGGGCACGCCGCTGACGCGCGGGTCCTTCTCGCAGGCGAAGCGCAGGGCGCGGGCCAGGGCCTTGAACTGGCACTCCACGATGTGGTGGGCGTTGCGGCCGTAGGGCACGTGGACGTGCATGGCCACACGCGCCTGGGCGACGAACGACTCGAAGATGTGCCGGGTCATGGTGGTGTCGTAGTCGCGGCCGATCACCGGGGCCATGCCCTCGGGCTCGCTGTGCACCAGGTAGGGGCGGCCGGACACGTCGACGGTGACCTCGGCCAGGGCCTCGTCGAGCGGCACCTTGGCGTCGGCGAAGCGGCGGATGCCCGCCTTGTCCCCGAGGGCCTCGCGGAAGGCGGCGCCCAGGGCCAGGGCGGTGTCCTCCATGGTGTGGTGGGAGTCGATGTGCAGGTCGCCCTCGGTGCGCACGGTCAGGTCGAACAGGCCGTGCTTGGCGAGCTGGTCGAGCATGTGGTCGTAGAACCCGACGCCGGTGGAGACGTCGGACACGCCGGTCCCGTCGAGGTCGATCTCGACGCTGACCTTGGTCTCCTTGGTGGCGCGTTCGATGCGGCCGATGCGGCTCATGGTGGTGGGACTCTCCTGGTCTCGGGCCTGGTCACGGGCCTGGTATCGGGGCGGCCGGCGTCGGCGGTCAGGCCGTCACCCGCAGCAACGCCTCCCGGAAGGCGGACATTTCCTCGGGGGTGCCGATGGTGGCGCGCAGCCAGCGCGGCGGGCCGACCTCGCGGATGAGCACGCCGCGCTCCAGCATTCCGCGGAACACCGCGCCGCGGTCCTCGAACTCCCCGAACAGCACGAAGTTGGCGTCGGAGTCGGCGACGGCGAAGCCCTGGGCGCGCAGCCACCCGACGAGGGCGTCGCGCTCCTCGCGCAGCTGTTTGACCCCGGCCAGCAGCTCGTCGGAGAACTCCAGGGCGGTGAGGGCGACGGCCTGGGTGACCGCGGACAGGTGGTAGGGCAGCCGCACCAGCTGCAGCGCCTGCACCACGGCCGGGTGCGCGGCCAGGTAGCCCAGGCGGGCGCCGGCCAGGGCGAACGCCTTGGACATGGTGCGCGAGACGATCAGCCGCGGGTGGTCGGGCAGCAGCGTCAGCGCGCTGGGGGTGCCCTCGCGGCGGAACTCGGCGTAGGCCTCGTCCACGACGACCATGCCGGGCGCGGCGGCGGCCAGGCGGGCGACGGTCTCCAGCGGCAGGGCGGTGCCGGTGGGGTTGTTGGGCGAGGTCAGGAAGAGCACGTCGGGGCGGTGCTCGGCGATGAGCTCCTCGGCCCGGTCGGGGTCGATGCCGAAGTCGGGGCCGCGCTCGGCGGTGATCCAGCGGGTGCCGGTGACCTCGGTGATGACCGGGTGCATGGAGTAGGACGGCTCGAAGCCCATGGCGGTGCGCCCGGGGCCGCCGAAGACCTGCAGGATCTGCTGCAGGACCTCGTTGGAGCCGTTGGCCGCCCACACCCGGTCGGCGTCCAGGCCGTGGCCGAGGTAGCGGGCGAGCGCCCCGCGCAGCCGGACGGCGTCGCGGTCGGGGTAGCGGTTGAGGCCGCGGGCGGCGTCGGAGACGGCGCTGCCGAGGGCCTCGACCAGGCGCTCCGAGGGCGGGAAGGGGTTCTCGTTGGTGTTCAGGGCGACCGGCACGTCCAGCTGGGGGGCGCCGTAGGGGGCGCGCCCGCGCAGGTCGTCGCGGATCGGCAGGTCGTCGGGGCCGAAGTCGCTCACGGTGTCAGGTGTCCCGTCCGGGGAGTCGGTGCGGCGGTGCGGTGGGGTGTGGGCCCTCAGGCGCCGGTGCGGCCGACGCGCGCGGTGACGGCCTCGCCGTGCGCGGGCAGGTCCTCGGCCTCGGCGAGGGCGACGACGTGCCCGGCGACCTCGGCCAGGGCGTCGCGGTCGTAGTCGACCACGTGGATGCCGCGCAGGAAGGTCTGCACGCTCAGGCCGGAGGAGTGGCAGGCGCACCCGCCGGTGGGCAGCACGTGGTTGGACCCGGCGAGGTAGTCGCCCAGGGACACCGGTGCGTGGGGGCCGACGAAGACCGCGCCGGCGTTGCGGACCCGGTCGGCGGTGGCGCGCGGGTCGCGGACCATGATCTCCAGGTGCTCGGCGGCGTAGGCGTCGACCACGCGCAGGCCGTGCTCGATGTCGTCGACGAGCACGGTGCCCGACTGGGGGCCGGTGAGCGCCTGGGTGATGCGGTCGGAGTGCTTGGTGGCGGCCACCCGGCGCTCCAGCTCGGCGTCGACGGCGTCGGCGAGCCCGGTGGAGGGGGTGACCAGGACCGAGGCGGCGACGGTGTCGTGCTCGGCCTGGCTGATCAGGTCGGCGGCGACGTACCCGGGGTCGGCGGTGTCGTCGGCCAGGACGGCGATCTCGGTGGGCCCGGCCTCGGCGTCGATGCCGATGGTGCCCTTGAGCAGGCGCTTGGCGGCGGCCACCCAGATGTTGCCGGGGCCGGTGACCATGTCGGCGCGGGCGCACTCGCCGGCGCCGTAGGCGAACATGGCCACGGCCTGGGCGCCGCCGACGGCGTAGACCTCGTCGACGCCGAGCAGGGCGCAGGCGGCCAGGACGGTGGGGTGCGGCAGGCCGCCGAACTCGGCCTGCGGCGGGGAGGCGACGGCCAGCGAGGCCACCCCGGCCTCCTGGGCGGGCACGGTGTTCATCACGACGCTGGAGGGGTAGACCGCGCGGCCGCCCGGCACGTACAGGCCGACGCGGCCGACCGGCACCCAGCGCTCGGTGACGGTGCCGCCGGGGGCGACGCGGGTGGTGGTGTCGGTGCGGCGCTGGTCGCGGTGGACCAGGCGGGCGCGGCGGATGGACTCCTCCAGGGCGGCGCGCACCGACGGGTCGAGGGTGCGCAGCGCGGCGGCGATCTCCTCCTCGGGCACCTTGACGCCGGTGAGGCGGACCCCGTCGAAGCGCTCGGCGAGCTCGATCAGCGCGTCGGTGCCGCGATGACGGACGTCCTCGACGATGGGGCGGACCTTGGCCACGGCCGCCTCGACGTCGGTCTCGGCGCGGGGCAGCAGGTCGCGCGGGTCGCCGGTGGTGCCTCGGAGGTCGATTCGGGAGATCACGGCCCCATTCTAGGGGCCGGGCGCCGCACGCGCCCCGGGAGCGCCCTGGTCGAGCGGGGTGACCGCGGTCACGGGCCGCCCGGTCCGACCCGCCGGGTCCAGGCGCGCGAGCCCCTTCCCCTTTCGTCCGCCGCACCCGTTCGCCCCCTGTTCGACACCGTTCAGGCAAGCCTCACCATAAAAGCGCACAATAAGCCTGGCCTAACTTTGGGAGGGCTAACCTAATGATTCGCAAGAAAGGCTTCCCTGTGTGGCGAAAATTGCCGCGTATTTGTTCGACCCGGCTTTTGGCGAGCGTTATCGTGGAGGCATGGCTTCCACACCGCAGAGCACCGAGCACGGCCTTTCCAAGTTCCACCGCCTCCTGCTGGACCAGGTGCGGCACGAATTCACCGCCTCGCACCAGTACGTGGCGCTGGCGGCCTGGTTCGACGACCGCCACCTGCCCCAGCTCGCGCGGATCTTCTACCGCCAGTCGCTGGAGGAGCGCGACCACGCGATGATGATCGTGCGCTACCTGCTCGACCGGGACGTCCCCACCTCCATCCCCCGGGTCGACGAAATCCAGAACGATTTCGACGCCCCGCGCGACCTGGTGGCCCTGGCGCTGGCCCAGGAGCAGCGCGTGACCGAGCAGTTCCACGTGCTCCAGCGGGTCGCCCGCGAGGAGAACGACTACACCGGCGAGCAGTTCCTCCAGTGGTTCCTCTCCGAGCAGGTGGAGGAGGAGCACAAGATGTCGACCATCCTGGCGGTGCTGGACCGCGCCGCGGGCGGGTCGATGTTCGAGGTGGAGACCTGGCTGGCGCGCGAGATGCCCGACGAGACGGGGGGCGACGCCGACGCCCCGGAGACGGCGGGGCCGGCGCTGACCGTGTGACGGGCGCCGCCGCGGCGCCCACGGGGGCGCGCGCCGCGGCGGCACTAGGCTGGCCGCGTGAGCGGCAAGGGGACCCCGGCGACGATCGCGGCGAGCCGGGCGAAGATCGAGACGACACTGCACACCTACACGGCCTCGGGCGACGGCGGCTCCTCCTACGGCGAGGAGGCCGCCGACGCGCTCGGCGTCCCGCGCGAGCGCGTGTTCAAGACGCTGGTGGCCGAGGTCGACGGGGTGCTGACGGTGGGCGTGGTGCCGGTGTCGGCCACGCTGGACCTGAAGGCGCTGGCCGCGTCGGCGGGCGGGAAGAAGGCCGTGATGGCCGACCCGAAGGACGCCGAGCGCGCCACCGGGTACGTGCGCGGGGGCATCAGCCCGCTGGGCCAGCGCAAGAGGCTGCGCACGGTGGTGGACGCGTCGGTGGGCGACCACGAGACGGTGTACGTCTCGGCGGGCCGCCGGGGCCTGCAGATGGAATTGTCCCCGAGGGACTTGCTGGACCTGACCCGCGGGACGACCGGCCCCATCGCCGCGTACTAGGAGGGCGAGTCCGCCGCCTTGCCGGGGGGGCAGCCACCGTCCGCCCGTTCATCCTGAACCCGAGCCGCTGCGGCGGCGCAGCAGGTGCCCCGCTCACGGAACCGGCCGTCCGGCGGGCTGCCGGGGTATGGGGCGACGGCGAGAGCGGAGCGGTTCTCCGGCCCTGCCTGCCGCCCGTCGGGCCCTTCGCCGTCCAGGCGGACGGCGCGGCCGGGAGGCGTGTGGCCGCTCGCGGGGCACATTCCAGGCATATCGGGAACAGCACACCCGTTCGCTCGTCCAGCCCGGTGAGGGAACCGTCCCGGGGCAGATCATGTGGTGAAACCACCGCCCTCGGCCCCCGGGGCACCACCCCCTCCCACCGTCGCCGCCCTCAGCGGTGACCGCGCACACGCCGGGTGGCCGACAACGCTGCAGGCAGGCCCGCCCGACTTCATCGTCCGCCGTACCTCGCACCCGTCGGCGCGGTTCGGCGACGAGCGGCCGCCGACCTGTCCTCGCCGCCCTGCCGTCCGATTCGTACTCCGGGCGACTCATCTCCCCCAGGGTGTCTAGCGCAGGGTACTTTTCACCGGACCGTCGCCGTCTTACGGTGGTCTGCATCACATAAAAGGCGGGACGCGTCAGGGAGGCACGATGGTCCCGGCGGTCGTGCTCGGCACGGTCATGCTCCACGTGCTGACCGCGCTCTGCCTCCTGCTCTCACGCTGGGGATACGCCCGCGCCCGCTCCGCCGGGCCCCGGCTCCCCGCCGTCGACGCCGACGAACTCGAGCCCACCGACCTCGGCATGCTCGCGGGCGGCCGGACCCGGCTGGGCGAGGTGGCCCTCGCCGAGCTGTACCTGTCCGCCAAGGTGATCGCACGCGGAAACGGCGCGGTGTCACCACCCGAGCAGCCCCCTTCCGGCACGGCCCCGCTCCCCCGCCCGCCGTCCCCCTTCGGACGGATCATGGGGGCCTCTCTGGAGCCCGGCCGCTGCATCCCGGCCGAACGGCTGGTCGAGTCCGCGACGCGCGGGGACGCGACCACGGCGGTCCTATGGCGCCTGCGCCGCCTCGGCCTGTTCTCCGCACCGGAATCGCTGCGGCGGGTCCGGCGGCTGCGCCGCGCCGCCTGGGCCGTCCACGCGGGCGTGGGTGCGGGCGCGGCCGTGCTCGGCGCCGTACTGCTCCTGGCGGGCATGCGGCCGGGGCCCGACCCCGTGCACGCGCTGTTCCCGGCGGCCTTCGCCCTGCTGCTGATGGCCTACCCGTTCTTGCTGCACGTGGCCCGGCGACTGCTGGGCGGGCTGCCCGGCGCGGTGGCGTGCGGCGCGGGAGCGGCCGCGCTCGCGCTGGCCGCCGCCCCGCTGCCGCGCGTGGCGGTCGCCGCCCCGGTGCTGTGCGGGTGCTGGTTCGGGGTCCACTGGGTGTACCGGGCGACCGGGGGCCGCTTGGGCCCGCGCACGCTCGCGGGGGACGCTCTGCTGGCCGAGGCCCGGGCGGCGGGGGCGGCCCCGGGCCCCGTCGGCGCGCTGCGCACGACCGCTCTGGAGGGCTTTCCCGAGTTGCGTCGGCGATGCCCGGGGAACGGTGCGCCACCGCGGCCCCGGGAAGAGGCCCTCGTCCGCTCCTTCGCCGTCGCCTGCGGGCGCGGGCTGGGCCGTGTGGACACGGGCCTGGGCGGGGACTTCGCGGGCGACGGCGGCCGCGGCATGTGGCGCGGCGACGGAGACGCCCTCAAGGTCGAGCGGCACCGCCGCTGGTAGCCGTCTGCGGAACGCCTGCCGTGGAGGCCCATGGGTACGGCGGCGCCTCAGTCCGCGTCTTCTCCCCGCGCATCGGCCCCCGGACCACGGGACGCGGGGGCACACCCCCGGGCGGGCCTACTGTGAGGCCTTCTCGGTCTCCTCCGGATCGGCGGCCGGGGCGGCGTCGGCCTCTCCTGACCGCTCGGCCGCCGCGGATTCGACGGGGACGTCCCCGCGCCACGTGCTCACCGCGTCGAACAGGCCGTACTGCAGCACCGCCACGAAAGGCCAGATGACCAGGGCCGCGGTGGCGTCCAGACGGAGGCGGTCGGTGATCACGTCTCGGGGCTCGGCGGCGGCGAGGGCCCGGGCGAAGGCGTCCCCCTCCAGCAGCACCCCCGTGCGCCACATCAGCACGGCGCCCAGCGCCGCGCCCACCACCAGGCCGAGCAGGCACACCATGCGCACGTCCAGCGGCGGACGGCCCTGGCCCGCCCGGCGGCGGGCCATCCGGTACTGGACGAGGAAGGCGCCGTACCCGGTGGCCATCCCCGCCCCGGCGGCGATGAGGGCGTAGTGGCCCTGCACCGCGAACGCGGTCTCGCTGACCGGGTAGGGCAGGGGCTGCCCGTCGAGGCCGACGGTGACCTCCGGCCTCGGCGCCAGCCACCACCACAGCACGCCCAAGGGGACCCCCAGGAGCGCGACCGCCCCGAGCACCGTGCCGCCCGCGGCCAACCGCCCTCGCACCATCCGGGCGCCCCCTTCCGTTTCCGCTCACACGAATCTATCCCGCTGCGCGGGCCGGAAAACCAGTGGTCCGCCTCAGGGGCGCCGGTGACAATGAGCGCATGGACACCACTTGCGACGGACGACCCGCGCTCGCCGGCCCCGGGGCCTGCCGCCCGGCGCCTCCCCCGGTGTGGGCCGACGAGACCACGATGCTCAGCGCCTTCCTGGACCGGCACCGCGCGTCGGTGCGCCGTGCCTGTGCCGGGCTGTCACCCGCCGCGTCCGCCGCCGCCCCGGTGCCGGGCTCGCCGCATCTGACGGTGCGCGGCGTGGTGTCCCACCTGACGTGGTCGGAGCACCACTGGTTCGAGGCGGTCCTGCTCGGCCGCCCGGAGCGGGTGGCCGACCCGCCGGAGGGGGCGCCCGCGGCCGGGCCCGGCGCCGTCCGGCGGCCCGCCCCCGGTTCGGGGCTCGCGGACCTCATCGCCGGTTATGAGGCGCAGTGCGAGCGTTCCCGGACGGTCACCGCCCGTCTGGAGCCCCGGTCGGGCGCGCGCCGGTCCCGGGTGGGCGAACCGCCGGTGACCCTGCGCTGGGTGCTGATCCACATGGTGGAGGAGACCGCGGCCCATGTCGGCCAATTGGAGATGCTGCGGGGGCTGGTCGAGGCGGACCCCCTTCGCCGCCTCCCCTGACACGGAGCCGCGTCCTCGTGACGCGGTGCCGCGCCCTCGGGAGCGCTGGCACCTTCGCCGGTCGTGGCCGCCGTCCCGCCTGCGGCCTTCGGCCGTCCACCGACGGGCGGGCCGCCGGTCAGGGCGCTCAGAGCGGGCCGGGCCCGCCCCAAGCGTCGTGCCGACCGCGCTGAAACGGGCCGAGGGAAAAGACACCTCACTTCAGCCCTGGGCCGACCCCGGAGAGGTGTCCTCCGGAGACACGGCCGCGGGGCGGGGGCGCACCCGTGCGGCCCCGCCCCGCTCATCCGGACTCGGGGACCCCCGCCCCCGTGCGGACTACTCCTCCTCGTCCTCGTCCGACTCCTCCGCGGGCGCGGTCTCGTCCTCGGCGAGGATCCGGTACAGCTCGCGCCGGGTCTCCGACAGCATCCGCTTCGCGCGCTCCTGCTGTTCGGGGGTGCCGACCTGGGCCACCTGGGCGGCCGCGGCCATCAGCTGGTACGCCAGCGACTGCACCTCCATCTGGCCGGAGTGCGCGTCCTCGAACTCCTCGGCCGCCGCCTGCCACGGCGGGGTCAGGTCCGCGCCGCGCTCGTCCACGTACGCGCGGCCCTCCTCGGTCAGCTCGAAGGGGCGCCGCCGACCGCCGCCCTCGGTATCGACCGGGCGGACCAGCCCCTCGTCCTCCAGCTGCTGGAGCATCGGGTACACCGACCCGGGGCTGGGCCGCCAGGTGCCGGAGCTGCGCTCCTTGCCCTCGCGGATGATCTCGTAGCCGCTCAGCGGCCCCTCGGCCAGCAGCAGCAGGATGCCCGTGCGCACGTCGCCCCGGCGGGCCCGCTGGCCGCGGCGGCCGCCGCGCCCTCCGCCGAACGGGCCGCCCGGCCCGCCCGGCCCGCCGTACCCGAAGGGTGGGCCCCACGGGCCCGCGGGCGGCGCGGGCGGCCCCGGGGGGACCGACGGCATGTGCGGCCCGTGGCCTCCGCCGAAGGGGCCTTCGGGCGGGCGCCGGCCTCCCCTCCCGTGGCCGTGGGGGCGCCCTTCGCCCATCTTCATCCAGTGCTCGAGCGCCCGCCGGGGGTCGCGCCCGCCCCACGGCGCGGAGCGTTCACCGCCCTGGTCGAAGCGGTCGGCGCGCGGGCGCTCGGCCCGCGGATCACGCGCGTTCTCGTCGTCGCGGCCGCCCCAGGGCCACGGCATCGCCATCGCGGTCATGGTGTCCTCCTCGTTCCGGGACCGGAGAGCGCACCCGACCGGTCCCGATAGGTGATTTTCTATCTTGATAGATAACGATATATCGGTACTGATCGCTTGGCAACCATCATGGGTGTGACGCAAGACACACCCCTTGGGGCGGAGGGGTCCGGACACGACGAAGGCCCCGCCCTCCCCGAAGGGAGGGCGGGGCCCGATCGCGCGCGCCCCGGGCGGGGCCGGGGGCTAGGGTGTGTCCATTGGAGGCTTTTCGATCAGCGAGCGGCCGTCGCCCCTACTGCTTCGGCTTCGCCATGGTGGCGCAGCCGGCGCAGTAGGGGCGTGGTCGCGAGCCGAGAATGATCCAAGAAACACCCCCTAGACGCCGCCCAGGCAGTTGGAGCCCAGCAGCGCCTTCAGCTCGCCCATCAGCTCCGGCGACGGGCTCACCCGCAGCCCCTCGTCCAGCGCGAACACCGTCGTGCGGGGGCCGTTGTGCACCTGCAGGTGCACCTGGGTCTGGCCCTTGTTGCGGGACAGGATGTCGCGGAACTCGGAGATGGTGCCCTTCTGCACCCGGGACATCGGCATCGACACGACCACCGGCTGCTCCTTGCCCACCTGCGACAGGTCCGGCTGGATGACCTCCATCGCGATCAGCTTGGGCACGTCCTCGCGCCGGTCCAGCCGCCCCTTGATGAACAGCACCGCGTCCTCGGCCAGCACGTGCGAGCACAGCTGGTAGGTGTTGGGGAAGATCATGCAGTCGACGGCGCCGCCCAGGTCCTCCAGCTGGGCCATCGCCCAGCTGTTGCCCTGCTTGGTGATCTTGCGGGTGAGGCCCGACAGCAGTCCGCCCACCGTCATCATGGTGCCGTCGGGCCGGTCGGCCAGGTCGGCCACCGAGCAGTCGGCGTTGGAGGCCAGCAGGTTCTCCAGCCCCAGCAGCGGGTGGTCGGACACGTACAGGCCCAGCATCTCCCGCTCGAAGGCCAGCAGCGTGGTCTTGTCCCACTCGCCCTCGGGGATGTCCGGCACCACCTGGATGCCCGACTCCGGCTCGGCGATGCCGCCGAACAGCGAGTCCTGCCCGGCCGCCTCCGCGCGCTTGTGCCCGATGATGGCGTCGATGGCCTGCTCGTGCACGAGCACCAGGCCCTTGCGCGGCTCACCGAACTCGTCGAACCCGCCGGCCTTGATCAGCGACTCCACCACGCGCTTGTTGCAGACCTGCTGGGGCACCTTGTCCAGGAAGTCGGCGAAGGAGGTGAAGCGCCCCTTCTCCTTGCGCGCCTTGACGATGCCCTCGACGACGTTGGTGCCGACGTTGCGCACCGCCGACAGGCCGAAGCGGATCTCGCTCTCTCCGCGCGGGGTGAACGTGGCGTCGGACTCGTTGACGTCCGGCGGCAGCACGTTGATGCCCATGCGGCGGCACTCGTTCAGGTAGAGCGCGCTCTTGTCCTTGTCGTCGCCGACCGAGGTGAGCACCGCCGCCATGTACTCGGCCGGGTAGTTCGCCTTGAGGTAGGCGGTCCAGTACGACACCAGGCCGTAGGCGGCCGAGTGCGCCTTGTTGAAGGCGTAGTCGGAGAAGGGGACGAGGATGTCCCAGAGGGTCTTGATCGCCTCGTCGGAGTAGCCGTTCTTCTTCATCCCCTCGCTGAACGGCTTGAACTCGCGGTCGAGGACCTCCTTCTTCTTCTTGCCCATGGCGCGGCGGAGCAGGTCCGCTTCGCCGAGCGTGTACCCCGCGAGCTTCTGGGCGATCTGCATGACCTGCTCCTGATACACGATCAGGCCGTAGGTCGTGCCGAGGATCTCTTCGAGCGCGTCGGCCAGCTCCGGGTGGATCGGGGTGATCTCCT
Source organism: Nocardiopsis suaedae (assembly GCF_027706745.1). Classification (GTDB taxonomy): domain Bacteria; phylum Actinomycetota; class Actinomycetes; order Streptosporangiales; family Streptosporangiaceae; genus Nocardiopsis_A; species Nocardiopsis_A suaedae. The sequence continues at coordinate 23,957 of NZ_JAQFWP010000049.1, forward strand.
GCTGGCCGTTCTTGCGCAGGGCGTAGTTGATGTGCGAGTTGGCGCCCATGGGGCCGGGCCGGTACAGGGCGCCGACGGCGGAGATGTCCTCGAAGTGGTCGGGCTTCATCTGCCGCAGCAGCGCGCGCATGGGGCCGCCGTCGAACTGGAAGACCGCCAGGGTGTCGCCGCGCTGGAGCAGCTCGAACGTGGGTTCGTCGTCCAGGGTCAGGTCGAGCAGCTCGACCTTCTCCCCCCGGTTGGCCTCGATGTTCTTGATGCAGTCGTCCATGATGGTCAGGTTGCGCAGCCCGAGGAAGTCCATCTTCATCAGGCCGAGCGTCTCGCAGGTCGGGTAGTCGAACTGCGTGATGATGACCCCGTCGGAGTCGCGCATCATGACCGGGATGTGGTCGGTGATGGTCTCCGAGCTCATGATGACGCCCGCGGCGTGCACACCGGTCTGCCGGATCAGCCCTTCGAGGCCTTGGGCCAGGTCCATGACCTGCTTGACCTCGACGTCCTCCTCGTAGAGCTTGCGCAGCTCGCCCGCCTCGTTGTACCGGCCGTGGTTCTCGTCGAAGATGCCGGTCAGCGGGATGTCCTTGCCCATGACCGCCGGGGGGAACGCCTTGGAGACGCGGTCGCCCAGCGCGTAGGGGAAGCCCAGGACGCGCGAGGCGTCCTTGATGGCGGCCTTGGCCTTAATGGTGCCGAAGGTCGCGATCATGGCGACCTTGTCCTCGCCGTACTTCTCGGTGACGTACCGGATGACGTCGCCGCGCCGGCGCTCGTCGAAGTCGATGTCGATGTCGGGCGGGGACTCGCGCTCGGGGTTGAGGAACCGCTCGAAGATCAGGCTGTGCGGGATGGGGTCGAGGTCGGTGATGCCGAGCGCGTAGGCCAGCAGCGACCCCGCGGCCGACCCCCGGCCCGGGCCGACGGCGATGCCGTTCTCCTTGGCCCAGTTGATGAAGTCGGCGACCACGAGGAAGTAGGACGGGTAGCGCTTCTGGACGATGACGTCGATCTCGTACTCGGCCTGCTCGACGTAGCCGTCGGGGATGCCCTTGGGGAAGCGCCGCTCCAGCCCCAGCATGACCTCCTTGCGGAAGAAGCTCTCCTCGGTCTCGCCCTCGGGCCAGGGGAGCTTGGGCATCAGGTCGTAGTAGTCGAACATCCCGTCGGTTTCGACCATCTCGGCGATGGCCAGGGTGTTCTTGCACCCCTCCAGCCAGGCCTCGGAGGTGTCGACCGCCCGCATCTGCTCGGCGGTCTTCAGGTAGTAGCCGGAGCCGCCGAACCGGAACCGGTTCTCGTCGGAGAGCTTGGAGCCGGTCTGGATGCACAGCAGCGCGTCGTGGGCGTCGCGCTCGTTCTCGTAGGTGTAGTGCGAGTCGTTGGTGACGACGAACCGCAGGTCGAGCTGCTTGGCGATGGTCAGCAGGCCCTCGCGGACGCGGCGCTCGATGTCGAGGCCGTGGTCCATCAGCTCGACGAAGAAGTTCTCCGGCCCGAAGATGTCCCGGTAGTCCGAGGCGGCCTGCAGCGCCTCGTCGAACTGGCCCAGCCGCAGGCGGGTCTGCACGGCGCCGGAGGGGCAGCCGGTGGTGGCGATGATGCCGCCGGCGTGCTCGGAGATCAGCTCCTTGTCCATGCGGGGCTTGCGGAAGAAGCCCTCGGTGGAGGCGCGGGAGTTGAGCTTGAAGAGGTTGTGCAGCCCTTCCTTGTTCCGCGCCCACATGGTCATGTGGTTGAAGGCGCCGCCGCCGGAGACGTCGTCGCTCTTCTGGCTGGGATCGCCCCAGCGGACCGGCTTCTTGTGGTACCGCGACTCCGGTGCGACGTAGGCCTCCACGCCGATCACCGGGGTGATCCCCGCCGCCTGCGCCTGTGTGTAGAAGTCGTAGGCGCCGTGCATGTTCCCGTGGTCGGTCATGGCGACCGCGGGCATCTTCTCCTGCTGGGCGACCTCGAAGAGGTTCTTCAGCTTCGCCGCACCGTCCAGCATCGAGTACTCGGTGTGGACGTGCAGGTGGACGAAGGGATCGGCCATGGCGCGGGGTTCCCCTCAAGCGAGTCGGTGGGACGGCGGACGACTCCTGAGCCTACGGCCATCACACGGGTGCCGGGGCGCCTCCGCGCCGCGTCGGCGGTGTCCCGAGGGACACACCTTCCGGGGGCGCGGCGGTGTCCCCGGCCCGACCTGGGCGGGCGCCCGCGGGGCGGCCCGGGCGGATCGCCGGGCGGTCGGACCGGTTCTCCCGTTCCGGTCCCCCTCGACCTCGCGCTCCCCCCGAGGTTACGCCGGGACCGGGGCGCCCCCCGCGCTCCGGAAGGCACAGCAGCGGGCCGACCGGTGCCCCGCTTCCGGACCCCGACCGGGCGGCAGGCCGGGTCGACTCCCATCGATAACAGGTTTCAGCAATCGATCTCCAGAGCCCATCTAGCCTTCCCCTCAACCGGAATGCAGACTGAAACCTGTTCTGCATACCCAGGGAGGCGTGATGAGGACGCACGACCGGCTCTACATCGGGGGAGAGTGGACCGCGCCCGCCGGCGGCGGGGTGCTGGAGGTCGCCAGCCCGCATGACGGCACGGCCGTCGGGTCGGCCCCCGAAGGCACCCCCGCCGACATCGTCCTGGCCGTGGACGCCGCCCGCCGGGCCGCCGACTCCGGGCCCTGGCAGCGGACCTCCCCCGCCGAGCGGGCCGCGGCGCTCGGGCGGCTGGCCGAGGCGTTCGGCCGGCGCACCGGCGACCTCGCCGCGCTCATCACCGCGGAGATGGGCAGCCCCCTGTCCTTCTCCCAGCTCGCCCAGGCCCCGCTCGCCCACTCGGTGCTGGAGTACTACGCGGGGCTGGCCGACCAGGTCGACTGGCACCAGATACGGCCGGGCCTGCTCGGGCCGGTCCACGTCGAGCGCGAGCCCGCAGGGGTGGCCGCCGCGATCGTGCCGTGGAACGTACCGCAGTTCCTGATCGCCGCCAAGATCGCCCCGGCGCTGCTGGCCGGGTGCGCGGTGGTGGTCAAACCCGCGCCGGAGACGCCCCTGGACCCCTACCTCCTGGCCGAGGCCGCCGAGGAGGCGGGGCTTCCGCCGGGCGTGCTCAGCATCGTGGCGGGCGGGCGCGAGACGGGTGAGCACCTGGTGGCCCACCCGGGCGTGGACCACGTCGCCTTCACCGGATCGACCGCCGCGGGACGCCGCATCGGCGCGCTGTGCGGCGAGCACCTCAAGGGCTGCAGCCTGGAACTGGGCGGCAAATCTGCCGCGGTGCTCCTGGACGACGCCGACCTCGACGCCTACCTGGCGATGCTGCCGCTCACCGCACTGCTCAACAACGGGGAGGCGTGCATCGCCCAAGCGCGCGTGCTGGCGCCCCGCTCACGCTACGAGGAGGTGGTGGAGGCGATCTCGGAGAAGGCGGCCGCGCTCCGCGTCGGCGACCCGTCCGACCCCGCGACGGAGGTGGGGCCGCTGGTCTCGGAGCGCCAGCGCGAACGCGTCGAGGGCTACATCGCGCTCGGCCTCAAGGAGGGCGCCCGCATCACCACGGGCGGGGGACGCCCGAAGGGCGAGGGGCGGGACCGCGGGTTCTACGTCGAGCCGACCGTCTTCGCCGACGCGCGGAACGACATGCGCATCGCGCGCGAGGAGATCTTCGGGCCGGTCGTCGTGGTCGTCCCCTACGACGGCGAGGGGCCGGAGGGGGACGAGGAGGCGGTGCGCCTGGCCGACGACAGCGAGTACGGGCTGGCCGGGTCGGTGTGGACGTCCGACCCCGAGCGGGGTCTGGCCGTGGCCCGCAGGGTGCGCGCGGGGACGTTCGGGGTCAACGCCTACAACATCGATGTGAACACGCCGTTCGGCGGCCGCAAGGCGAGCGGGGTCGGAAGCGAGTTCGGCCCGGAAGGGCTCGACGAGTACCTGCGGTGGAAGTCGGTCCCGACCCTCGGGTGACGCGTTCGGCCGCACTTCCGCCGCACCGACGCCGCACTCGCCCCACTGCCGCACTGCCGCCGCCGAACGGCGGTACCGGGAACGGCATGGAGGGACTCCGCTTCCTCGGAATTCCGAGCGAATACGAATCGACGACAGAAAAGCGCACGTCGGCCGAGGGGGCCTCCCCCCTCGGCCGTTACCGGGCTCGTTCCGCATTGCGCCGACGGCACCACACCGGCCGCACGCCGCCGACCGCCGCGAGGCGCACCTGAGCCCGAGGCCCCCGGGCGAACACCCTCTGGACCGGGGGGCGGTCGTCGCGTCGCTTTCCCCGAGATCAGCGCGGTTCCGGGCCCCGCACCGGCGCCCCGCCGCCGGCGGCGGCCGCCTCACCGCTCCGGCCGCCTCCCCGCGACGGCGCCCCCGTGCTCCCCCGCCGCGGTTCCGCGATGGGCCCACCAGCCCGCAAGGGCCCAGGTGAACCGCCATTCTGGTCGCGGTGGTCGAATGCCCTCCCCTCTCCCCCACTCCTCCCGTCGATAACCGCTCTGTAACGGCCCGACGGCGCCCTCCGTCCGCCCTCACCTCTCCCACCTGCGATTTTTCAGTAGCCGAATCCCTACATAGCGTATTCACGACCACGGCGGGAACAATAAGGAGCCAACCGAATCGCACACCTCGGACAACCGCAGAAAGAGACCGCGCCACGGTGGCTTCTCCTTCTCACCCCTTCACCCCCGCACCCCTCTCCCTCCCCACGTGGCAGGTACGGATCCCCACCCTCCATGGTGCGGTCGCCGGAGGCGGCGTCGTCCTGCCCGGCGGCCGGATCCTCACCTGCGCCCACGTCGTCGACGCCGCGCTGGGGCGCCCCCGCGGGCAGGCGCCCCCGGCGCGGGCCGCCGCCGTGCCCGTCGAGGTGCCCGGCGCGGGCGGCTTCACCCCCCGCACGGCCCGGGTCGACCCCGACGCCTGGGACCCGGCCGGGGACACCGCGGTGCTGTGCCTGGACCCGGCCCCCGGCGCCGCCGACCCCGAGCCCGCGGTGCTGCGCGGCGTCATGGCCCGGATCCGGCGCACCCGGCGGCCCCGGGAAGTGTGCGTGCGCGGCCACCCCGCCCGGTACGCCGCCGACGCCCCGCTCGGGCTGAACGCCTTCGGCCGGGTGGTCGGCGACGGGGTGCGCGCGGGCGCCGCCCAGCTCGACCTGGACCCCCACGGGCCGATGGGGATCATGCCCGGCTTCAGCGGGTGCGGCGTGCTGGACGTGGAGGAGAACGCGGTGATGGGCATCGTCGGGCAGGCGCTGATCGGCCCGGGCGACCAGGGCGGCCGCCTGGCGGCGGTGGTGCCGGTCGAGACCGTGCCGTCGCTGTCCCCGCTGGCGGCCGACCCCGGGCGACAGGGGGTGGAGGGCGTTCTGGGGTCCCTGCCCTTCGCCGACGCGGCCCCCGCGTACCGGGCCGCGACGGCCTCCCGCGCCTTGGAGGGGGCGCCGTTCCGCACCGCCCTGGAGGCCTTCGACCACCTGAGCGGCCTGGCGCCGCGCGGGGACGGGCTCCCCCTCGAGGTGGTCTTCGCCGAGGAGGCGGCCCGGCTCGGTGTCGGCGACCCGGCGGTGCTGCGCGCCTACGCCGACTCGCGCGGGCCGGGCGAGGTGCCGCGGGAGGCGCTGCTGCGGCTGCGCGGCGGCCCGGCGCCGGTGCCGCGGTCCGGGGCCCGCCTGGAGGTCACCGCCGAGCCGCTGCCCGGTCCGCCCGGGCGGCCGCGCCGCTACGAGCTGCGCGCCCGGGTGCGCGCCGGGGGCACGGTGACCCCGCGCGGCGTGCTCCGGGTGGAGGCGGGCGGCCTGCGCCCCGCCGTTCTGGACATGGTCACCGACGTCGAGCGGATGCTCGAACAGCGCTCCCGCGCGCAGCCCCCGGAGCTGGCCCTGGATTTCGTCCTCCCTTTCGATCTGCTCATTTCCGGAGACGTGCCGCACTGGAGGATCCGGACCCCGATGAGTCCTTATGGGGAGCGCCTGGGCAGCGCGTATGAAATCGTGCTGCACTGCTACGAGCGGCAGCGGGCGCGGCAATGGAGCCGGGCACGGCGGCAGCGGCGGCGCCGCGTCGAACACGTGACCGGGAGCGGCCAGGGGCGGGTGCGGCGGATCGGGGCCCGGCACCGGGCCGCCGGGCCGCTGCACGACCGGTTCAGCGACCCCGCCGTCGCGGTGTGCCTGCTGGTCGAGGAGGGGGCGTACGGGCTCCGGGAGGCGCTGGCCGCGGCCTTGGAGTCGGGGGTCCCGGTGGTGGCCTGGCGCGCCTCCGCGGCCCGCCGGGCGGCGCCCGCGCGGCGCCCGGGAGAGGAGCGGGAGAACACGGCGGCCTTTCCTCCATTGGACAACGAGTACGCTTTCGATACCTTGATTTCCCAGGAGCGCCACCAGCTCACGCGAGAGGAGATCGCCGCCCTCCCGAAACGCCTGCTCGAATGGCGGATCGCCGCCACCGATACCGACATTTCCGACGCGACGACCACGAATACCGGCGACCCCTTCGACATCGCACTTCTCAGCGACCTCACCGGCCCCGCCGCCGAGGAGCGCGGGCCCGGGGCCATCGCCGCCCCCGAGGAGACCCCGGACAGCGAGTAGGGAGGCCACGCCGATGACGTCCGCCCCGGACCCCGGCCCCGGGCGGCCCGAGAGCGGCCCCGCGTTCCCTTCCTGGTGGATCTACCGGGGCACCGGAACGCCGAGCCCGTACGCGCCGCCGCTGGGGGAACGGCTTCCCCCGCCGCCGCCGTGGCGCCGGTTCCCCGGGGTTCCGGACGGGTCGGATCCCCCGGTCGACGAGGCCGAAATGGAGCGGGTGCTGGGTCCGGGGCACGGCGCGGGCGCGCGCCGCCTCACCGACGCCGAGACCGCGGTGGCCGACGCGGTCAACGCCGCCCTGCTGCTGCGCCGCCCGCTTCTGGTCACCGGGCGCCCCGGGGTGGGCAAGTCCAGCCTGGCCTACCGCGTCTCCCGCGAACTGGGCCTGGGCCGCGTGCTGCGCTGGTCGGTCACCAGCCGCACCACCCTGGCCGACGGGCTGTACTCCTATGACCCGCTGGCCCGCATCCACGACATCAGCGCCGACACCGCCGCGCTGGGGCCCGGCACCGCCGAGCGCGAGGTGCGCCGCCCGATCGGGGACTACCTGCGGCTCGGGCCGCTGGGCACGGCGCTGCTCCCGGCCGAGCTGCCGCGGGTGCTGGTCATCGACGAGTTCGACAAGGGCGACGCCGACCTGGCCGACGACCTGCTGGACGTGCTGGAGAACGGCCGGTTCCGCATCCCCGAGCTGGCCCGGCTGCGCTCCTCCCAGCCGGAGGTGGCGGTGCCCACCGACGACCCCGGCCGCACCGCGACCGTGCGCGGCGGCGAGGTGGTCTGCCGCGAGTTCCCGTTCATCGCCATCACCAGCAACTCCGAGCGCCCCTTCCCGGCCGCCTTCCGCCGCCGCTGCCTGCCGGTGGAGCTGCCCCCGCCCACGCAGGAGCAGCTCGCGGAGATCGTCGCCGCGCACTTCGCCGGCAACGAGGCCGCCGCCGACCGGGAGTTGATCCGCGCGTTCGTGGAGCGCTCGGCGGGCAAGGGCGGCCTGTCCATCGACCAGCTACTCAACTCGGTCCATCTCGTTAGTTCCGATGTCCGCGCGCGTGCCACATCCTGGGATCCGAACGCCTGGCAGCACGTCCTCGACGTGATCTGGCAACGCCTGACCGAAACGGGCCCTGATTGAGCGCGCGAGGCGAGCGACCCCAGCCGCGACCCCAGCCGCGGGCCGAGGGGGCGGAGCGGGAGCCGTCCCCTGATGAGGCGTACCCGCAGGAGACCGCGGAGGGGCCCCTGTGGTGGGAGGTCGCCGACGCCGTGTGGCTGGCGGCGCGCAGCGGCACCGCCCCGGACGCCGCCGGGGGCCCACCCCCGCCCGCGCCGCACGGCGCACCGGCCCGGCACGGGGCGGAGCCGGGCGCCCCGGACGACGGCCCCGGCGGGGACGCCGAACCGCTCGCCCCGCCCGGCCTTCCCGGACCGCCCGCCGTCCCCGGGACCGGCCCCGCGCCCGGCGGCGCCCCGCCCGGGGAGGGCCCGGCCTGGTCCGGCGGAGCCCCGCCCGAGGCGGGTGCGCCCTTCCCGCCCGTGCGCCCCGGCCCCGGCGGACAGGACGACTTCGCCTCCCCGGGCCCAGCCGTCGGACCCGCCCCCGACCTGAACGACCCGCAGGGCCTGGTGCGCGCGCTGCTCCGGCTGCGCCGCACCCGCCTGCACCCCGGCGCCGGGCCGCTGGACGAGCGGGCCACCGCCGAGGGGTACGCCGAGCGCGCGCTGGCCCAGCCCTCCGGCCCGGGAACGCGCGGCGTCCCGCTGCTGCCCCGCTTCTCCGGGGAGTCCGCCTCCCCCGACTCCCTCACCGTGCTCGTCGACGCGGGCCTGTCCATGCTGGTGCACGAGCCGCGGGTGAAGCGGTTCCTGGAGCTGCTGGCGCCGCTGAGGGTGTGCGCCCGCACCCGCGTGCTGCGCCTGGACTCCGACAAGGCCTGGCACGACGACCTGGTGCTGCGCTCCGAGCACGGCCCCGCCCCCTCCCCCCGCCGGCTCTTCGCCGACGGCGGGAGCCATATCGTGCTCGTGCTCACCGACGGCGTCGGAGAGGGCTGGCACCGGGGGGCGGTACCGGCGTGGCTGGCCCGCTGGGGGCGGAGCGCCGCGGTCGGCGTCGTCCACCTCCTGGACCGGGCCCAGTGGCCGCGCACCGGCACCCGCCCCCGGCTCGCGGTGCTGCGCCCGCCCGAGGCCCCCGGGCCCGCGGTGACCCCCAACGCCCGCTACCGGACCGTGCCCGCCGCACCGGTCGACGGCCTCGCCGAGCCCTTCGGCCCGGGGCGGCCCGAAGGCACCGGCCCACCTCCCGAGGGCGCCGTGCCGGTGCCCGTCGTCCCGCTCGACCCCGAGGAGCTGAGCGCCTGGGCCGGGTTCGTGTCGCAGCGCCCGGAGGCCCCCGAGCTGAACGCGTCGGTGCTCTACGCCCAGGACGCGCCCGGAGTCCCGCTCCCGTCGGCGCTCCCCCTCCCCCTGGTGCGGCACGGCGCCGGGCCCGGAGCCGAGGACGCCGCCGAGCTGGTGGCGCGGTTCCGGGAGTCCGCCTCCGCACCGGCGGTGGAGCTGGCCGTGTGCCTGGCGGCGGTGCCGCTGAACCTGCCGACGGCGCACGCGGTGCGGGCGCGCTTCGTGCCCGGCGCCACCGCCTCCGACCTGGCCGAGGCGCTGTGGTCGGGGCTGGTGGTACGGCGCCCCGGCGGCATCCCCATCACCCGCACCGACCAGGTGTCGCTGGGGTTCCGCCCCGGCGTGCGCGCCGCCCTGTTGGCGTCCGGCGGCACCCGCGAGCGGATCCGGGCCCTGCTCGCGCTGGCCGCCGAGCGCTTCTCCGGGGCCGCCCCGTGGATGGGGGCGTTCGCGGCGCTGCTGCACGGGCGGACCTTCGACCCGGCGCTGCCGCCCGTCCACGACGAGACCGCGCCGATCGCCCGCGCGCTCCGCCCGGCCATGCGCGCCCTGCCCGGGGTGATGCGCACGGCGGCCGACCTGTGGGACGTGGCGCCCGCGGGCGGTGCGGGGCCGACGGGGCCCGAGCACGAGCGGGCGCGCGAGGCGGCGCCCGCGGACCACCAGGGACGACCAGAACAGAGGGACGACGTGGCTGCTGGAGAATCCGTGTTCCGTGGAACCGGCCGGGCGGGCGCCCCCGCGGCGCAGCGCCCGGAGGTGCCCGCCGAGGAGGCGCACCGGGACCTCCCGCACGGGGGCGGTGCCGCGCGGGAGCCGCAGCGGCCGCCGAGCGCCCGCTCCCGCCCGGCCGTGTGGGGCAGGATCCCGCCGCGCAACCCGTCCTTCGTGGGCCGCCTCGAGCTGCTGGACGAGCTGTCCCGGCGGCTGGCCTCGGGCGACACGCACATCCTGCCGCAGGCGCTGCGCGGCATGGGCGGTGTGGGCAAGACCCAGCTGGCCACCGAGTTCGCCTGGCGCCACCGCGACGAGTACGAGCTGGTGTGGTGGATCCCCGCGGACACCCCCACCCAGATCCAGCAGTCGCTGATCGACCTGGCCCCCCGGCTGGGCGTGGGCACCGACCGCGACCCGTCGAGCATCTCCCGGTCGGTCCTGGAGGCGCTGCGCTCCGGCGAGCCTTACAGCGACTGGCTGCTGGTGTACGACAACGCCGCCGATCCGGAGGACGTGCGGCCGCAGCTGCCCAGCGGCGGGCCGGGGCAGGTGCTCATCACCTCCCGGTCCTCGCAGTGGCGCAACGCCGGCGGGAACCTGCTGGAGGTGGACGTCTTCCGGCGGGAGGAGAGCATCGAGCTGCTGCGCAAACGCGGCCCGGAGGCGCTGACCCAGCCCGACGCCGACCTGATCGCCGACAAGCTGGGCGACCTGCCGCTGGCGGTGGAACAGACGGCGGTGTGGCTGTACGAGACCATGATGGACCCGCGGGACTGGCTGGAGGTGTTCGACGAGAAGCAGGAGGAGCTGCTGACCAGCGTCGCGCCGTCGCCGGACTACCCGTGGACCGTCGGGGCCACCATGAACATGGCGCTGGACCGGCTCTACCAGACCGACCCGGCGGCCCTGCGCCTGCTCCAGGTGTGCGCGTTTCTGGCGCCCCACCCCATCCCCCGCAGACTGTTCAACGGCGCGCGCAACATCGAGGGGCCGCGGGAGCTGACGGAGATCCTGGCGGATCCGACGGTGCGGCTGGGCCGGGTGCTGCGCAGCATCGACCGCTACGCCCTGGCGCGGATGGACTACCGCAACGGCACCTTCCAACTGCACAAGCTGGTGCAGGAGACGCTGAAGCTGCCGCTGACCGACGACCAGCGCTCGGAGTACCGGCACTGCGCGCACCAGCTGCTGGCCAACTTCGAGCCGGGGGACCCCGAGTCGGTGCTGGACTGGCCGCGCTACGCCGAGCTGCAGCCGCACATCTGGGAGACCGAGCAGTGGGACTGCCAGAGCGGCTGGTGCCGCCAGCTGGTCTGCAACCAGATCAGGTTCCTCCACCTGTGGGGGCGGCCGCGGGCGGCCCGGACCCTGGCCGAGACCGCCATCGGGCACTGGACCCACAACCTGGGCGCCGAGCACCCCCACACCCTGCGCGCCCAGGCCGCCTACGCGCTGCTGCTGTCGACCTTCGGGCACTTCGAGGACTCGCACGAGCTGACCCTGCACGTGGTGGAGACCCTCACCCGGCTGAACGGCCCCGACGACCCCGAGACGCTGGACGTCAGCATCGATCTGCCTTCGGACCTGCGCAAGCTGGGCCGGTTCGACGAGGCCATCGAGGTCAGCGCCAACGTGCTGGAGCGCCAGGAGCGGCTGATGGGCCGCGACGACCCGGAGGCCATGTTCGCCGCCCACGTGCACGCGGTGGGGCTGCGCCTGCTGGGCCGGTTCGACGAGGCGATGGAGATCGACCGGTACAACCTGGAGCGGCGCACCGAGCTGCTCGGGCCGGAGAACCTGCGGACGCTGTCGAGCGAGTACATGCTGGCGCTGGGCCACATGGAGTCGGGCGACTACTGGCAGGCGCTGGACATCATGGAGAACTCGCGGGTCGTCATCGAGCGCGTGTATCCGGTCGACAACCAGTTCCGCCTGGGGTCGCTGCTGCTCCTGTCGACGATCCTGCGCCGGATCGGGCGGCTGGAGGAGGCCCTGGAGATCTCCGACGAGGTCTACCGGCTCCATGTCGAGCGCGACGGGCCGGACGCGCTGTACAGCCTGCAGGCCGGGGGCTGCCACTCGGTGGTGCTGCGCGTGGTGGGCGAGCACGACCAGGCCCTGGCCCTGTCCCAGCACGTGCTGGACGGGCTGCGCTCGGCCTACGGCTCCGACCACCCGCTCTACGCCGACGCCGCCGTGAACCACTCGGTGGTGCTGCGCCACCTGGGCCGCCTCGACGAGGCGCGGCGCCTTAATGAGGAGGCGCTGGAGGTGCACCGTGACCGGCTGGGCGAAGAGCACCCCAGCACGGTGGCCAATGCGGTGAACCTGGCGAGCGACCTGTTCGCGCTGGGCGCCCCCCAGCGCGCGCTGGAACTGGACCGGCGGACCTTCGCGCTCATCCACAGGCGTATGGGCCCCGACCACCCGCTGACCCTCGTCGTGGAGCGGAACCTCCTGCTGGACCGGGTGGCGGTGGAGGGGGCGGTGCCCGAGGCGGAACGTGAGGAGATGTTGGACCGCTACCGGCACATCTTCGGCCCCGACCATCCGGCGACGCGGTCGGCGGCGCGGGACGTTCGGGGCAACTGCGACCTGTTCCTCAACCTGTTGTGAGGGCGTCGGCGGCCGGGCGGCGCCGCCCCGGACCGCTGCGGGCCTCCAGGGCGAGGAAGGCGGCCCATTCGCCGGGGCCGAAGCTCAGGGCGAGGGCGGGGTGGTGCGAGTCCCGGACGCGCGCCGCACCGCTCCCCCCTGGTGCCGCCTCCACACACGTTTGCGCCTGGTCGGTCCTCGTGGACGTGCGCCAGCCCTGGCCGTCGTACAGTCCGGGGCGGACGGGGGAGGGCCGGTGCGCGGTGCGCCCGCCGCCCCCCTCGACCGACGGAGTCGGCTCAGCGCTCATCTGCACCTCGCGGCCATGCGGTGGGGACACGCTCGGGTACGCCACGTAGGGGCGGCACACACATCTGCTCCCATGACGAAGTTCGCGACTCGGCGCCAGTCGGCCTGTATATCCCCGACGCTTTTACCTTCATGTCGGCCGATCCCGGACATTTCCCTTACGCGCAAGGGCATTCCGCGCTGAGATGGTCTCCCGTCCGGACCGGGCGGGGCCGCGTGCGAAGGGCGGAGGCGATGGCGGAGATCGTGCGGTTCCCCGACGAACAGGGCGGTGAGGACGCCTACGTGCTGATCGAGGCGGCGGGCAGCTCGCCGCAGATGCGCGATGTGAGCGGGCGGGACATCCTGCGCAGCGCCGACGAGACGGCGCAGAAGGTGTTCGGCCGCATCCGGGACATGTCCGCCCTGGTGGTGAGGGAGCTGCGGGATCTGCCGGGCGACCCGGACGAGGTGACGGTGGAGCTGGGGATGAACGTGAGCGCCGAGGCGGACGTGTTCCTGGCCAAGACCGCCGCCCAGGGCGCCGTGAAGGTGACGCTGACCTGGAGGTCCGGCCCGGCGCCGGAGGAGGGCGGCCGGGCCGGGTGAGGGCGGCCGCCCCGCAGGGGCGCGTCCTCGGGAGCGGGGCGGTCGTTCATCCCTCGGAACCGGCCCGGACGGCACGGCGTTGAGGGCGGGCCCGGCCGGGTCGGCGCCCTGACCGGCGTCCCGCCCGTCGGCATGCGCCCGAAGGGCGCCCGCCGACGGCGGCCACGGCCGCCGGAGGCCCCACCACGCCGGCGCACGCCGCCCCCGCAGGGCGTCAGCGCTTGGCGTCAGCGCTTGGCGTACATCCGCTCGACCGTCTCGGCCTCGCGCTCCATGATGCGGGCGCGGCGCAGTTTCAGCGTCGGGGTGAGGGTGGCGTCCTCGACCCCGAAGGGGCGCGGCACGATGGAGAACGCCCGGACCGACTCGGCGCGGGAGACGGCGGCGTTCCCTGCGTCGACGGCCTTCTGCACCTCGGCGCGCAGGTCGGGGTCGTCGGCCAGGGCGTCCGCGCCGGCGTCGGCGGGTCGGCCCGCCGAGGCCTTCCACGCCTCGAACTCCTCGGGGTCCAGGGTGATGAGCGCGGTGACGAAGGGGCGGCCGTCGCCGATGAGCATGCACTGGTCGACCAGCGGGGACGCGCACACGCGCTCCTCGATGGGGACCGGGGCCACGTTCTTGCCCCCGGCGGTCACCAGGATCTCCTTCTTGCGGCCGGTGACGCGCACGTACCCGTCGCCGTCGGCGGCGCCCAGGTCGCCGGTGGCGAACCAGCCGTCCCGGAAGGCCTCCTCGGTGGCGTCGGGGCGGTTCCAGTACCGCTCGAAGACGGGGCCGCCCCTGACGAGGATCTCCCCGTCGTCGTCGATGCGCACGTCGACGCCGGGCAGCGGGCCGCCGATGGTCCCGGCACGGGAGCGGCCGGGCAGGTTGGCCAGCACGGCGGCGGTGGTCTCGGTGAGGCCGTAGCCCTCGATGACCTCCACGCCCACGCCCCGGTAGAAGTGGAAGAGCCGAACGTCGAGGGCGCCGCCGCCGGAGATGACGCGGGTGCAGCGGCCGCCGAGGGCACCGGTGAGCGGCCGGTAGACGATGGGCTCGAACAGGCGGCGGCGCAGCTTCAGCAGCGGGCCGGGGCCGCCGGGGGCGTCCAGGGCCTTGCTGTAGGCGACCGCGGTGTCGGTGGCGGCGTCGAAGATCCGGCGTTTGAGCCCGGAGGTGCGCTTGCGCGCGGTGGTGTGGATCTTCTCGAAGACGTAGGGCACGGCCAGCAGGAAGGTTGGCCGGAAGGTGCCCAGGTCGGCGATGAGCTCGCGGACGCCGGGGGCATGGCCCAGCCGGGCCCCGGCGTGGACGGCGGCGACCTGCACCATGCGGCCGAACACGTGCGCCAGCGGCAGGAAGAGCAGCGTGGAGGGGGCGGCGTCGGGGTCGCCGCCGTCGTCGAAGAGGGCGGACAGCGCCGTGGTGGCGGCCTCGACCTCGGCGAAGAAGTTGGCGTGGGTGAGCACGCAGCCCTTGGGGGTGCCGGTGGTCCCGGAGGTGTAGACGATGGTGGCCGGGTCGCCGGGGCGCACGGCGGCGCGGCGCTCCTCGACCGCGGAGTCGGGCACCTCGGCGCCGGCGGCGGAGAGGGCCTCCAGCGCGCCCGGCTCGCCGCGCAGCGGGTCCATGGTCCACAGGTGGCGCAGGTCGGGCACGGAGGCGCGGACGCCCTCCACGGTGGCGGTGTTGTCCTCGCCGTCGACGACGCAGGCGCTCGCGCCGGAGTCGGAGAGGACCATGGCGATCTGCTCGGGCGAGGAGGAGGGGTAGACCGGCACGGTCACCGCGCCGGCCGCCCAGATCGCGAAGTCGGCGACGGTCCACTCGTAGCGGTTGGCGGCGAGCAGGCCGACCCGGTCGCCGGGGGCGATGCCGGCGGCGATGAGCCCCTTGGCCACGGCGGTGACCCGGGCGGCGACGTCGGCGCCGGAGAGGTCGCGCCAGCCGGGGGAGCCGCCGTCCTTCGCGCTGAGCATCGCGGCGCCGGGGTGCGCGGCGGCGCGTTCGTACAGGAGCTCGGCCAGGCCGCCGTGCTCGCGGGGCCGACCGGTCGCGGGGGTCGAGATGTGGGTCACGCTTCCGTGTCTATCCGACATTCGCAACAAATCCGAACATCACACCTCAGACAGGGACATGAGAAAGGCCATACCGGCGAGTAACCTCCTTCACGCCCGGCGCCGCGCACCGGTCGCCCCCACGACCCGCGGGGCTCACTCCGGCAGTTCGAGGCGGACCATGATGGCGGTGCCCTCGGCGGTGACCTCGCCGCCGTGGCGGATCTCCCCGGAGACGAAGACCTTGCGCCGCTCGGTTCCGGTCACCCGGGCGCGGACCTCGAGGGGGACGTTGAGCGGGGTGGGCCTGCGGTAGTCCACGTCGAGGTTGGCGGTCAGGCCCGGCATCCCGGCCGCGCTGGCGGCGGACCCCAGGGCCTGGTCCAGCACGGCGGCGAGCCAGCCCCCGTGCACGAGCCCGGGCGGGCCCTCGTACAGGCCGTTGAGGGTGAAGTCCGCGCGCAGGCCCTCGCCGTCCTTGTCCAGGGCGATCGGCGGGGCGAGGGGGTTGACCGGCCCGGAGACGCCGTTGGTGATGGTGCCGTACTCGGTGCCGCCGTCGGAGTAGGTGGAGCGGACCATGGTGCCGATGGGACGGCGGTCGCCGCGGAGCATCTCCTCGGCCTTGGCCACCGCGTCGGCGGCCGCGGACAGCGCCTCGGGGGCGGCCTCGGTGTGGGCGGCCGTGTCCATCAGCGAGCGCACCCGGTCCACGAGCGCGGAGAGCTCCGCGGGGATCTGCTCCTCGGGGACCACGGTGAACCCGTACTCGGCGGGGTCCGGCTTTTCCGCTACCGGCTGTGCGTCGACCGTCATGGCTTCCTTCGTCGGCTCGTCGTCCCGCACCGGTCGGCGCGGGCGGTCGGGCGCCGGTCCGGCGCCACTGAAACCGAATATTACTCGGTAGTAGTTTTCGGGGCCGCCACCTGGGGGCGGGACCCGTCCCACCAGCAGAGAACAACCCGGACACATCGGGCGGTATTTCGTGAATCGCGCCACCCGGACCGCCCGGCGCCGCCCTACGCTGACAGGATGAGCACGCCTCCCCGCGACACCGCGCGCTATTGGCGCCACCCCGGGCTGCCCGGCGTCGACCTGCTCAAGGCGCACTACGTCCGGCACGCCTTCACCCCGCACACGCACGACGCCTACACCCTCGCGGTGATCGAGTCCGGGATCGAGGTCTACGACTACAAGGGCACCACCCACCGGGTCGGCGCGGACGGGATCGCCCTGGTGGAGCCGGGGGTGGTGCACACCGGGCACGCGGGGGTGCCGGAGGGGTGGCGGTACCGGGTGCTGTACCCGGACGCGGAGGTCGTCGCCGACGCGGCCCGCGACATCGGGATGGCGGGGGCGCCGCTGTTCACCGACTCCTCGGCGCACGCCCCCGCGACCGCGGAGGTGCTCCGCGCCGCCCACCGGGCCGCCGAGCGGGGCGACAGGCTCAGCGCCTCGACACTGACCCGCCAGGCCCTGTACCGGCTGCTCGCCGCGCACGCCACCGACTCCGCGCGCGCGGCCGCCACCCCGGCGCCGCGCCGTACGGTCGCCGAGGCGAGGGAGATCCTGCGATCCGCCATGGCCGACCCGCCGTCCCTTGAGGAGCTGGCCGAGCAGGTGGGGGTGTCGGCGTTCGCCCTGCTCCGCGCATTCCGCCGTGACCTGGGGCTGCCGCCGCACGCCTACCTGAACAGCGCGCGCGTGGAACGGGCCCGCCGCCTGCTGGCCGACGGGACTCCGCCCTCGGAGGTGGCGCCCGCCGTGGGCTTCGCAGACCAGCCGCACCTGACCCGCCACTTCAAACGCAGGACCGGGGTACCACCGGGCGAGTTCCAGAAGGGCATCCTGGGAGCGGTGCCGGGGCCCCCGGACGCTGCTCCCGCGCCCTGAGCAGCCCCACCGGCCCACTGCCCGTTCGGACCTCCCCCACCCGAAGGAGCGGACATGGCATCTCCCGCCCCCGTACGCGCCCGGCACCACCCCTGGCCGACGGTCCCCTACACCGTCACGGGCGTTCTCGTGCTGCTCTGGGGGACCATCGGGCTGGGGCTCCACGGGACCATCGATTACGCGTTGCTCATCGGCGCCGGCGCGGTCCAGACCGCCTCGTCCCTTGTGACCGCCGGAATGCCCGCCTGCGAATACGTGCCGACGACCAACAGCCTGACCCGCCGGTCCCCCCTCAGACGCCGGGCCCGGGGGCCCTTCACCCCCAGTCCGGGCCAACGGTTCGCCGTCCATGAGAACGCCGTCGTGCTCGCCCCTGAGGGGGCGTCCCACGGCCCGGCGATCGTGCGCCGGAACCGCGTCCACCCGAACGACTGGGGCGCGCTGGCCGCCGCCGTCTCCCGGGCGAACGCGCGCACCGCGGCCGGACCGACCGCATTCGGAGACGGTGCCGCCCTGGCGGAGCACTACCGCCATGAGTGGCGGCCGTGAAGGGACCTCGAACCTGCTCCCGCGGGAACCGCAACGTCGCACCGGCACCGAAGCGCAATAACGTTCAAGACCGCCCCGGGGGCCGCTCCGTAGCGTTCCTCGTGTGAACACGTCAGCATTCGCACCCTCTCCCCCGGTGCGCGACGCGCTGGGGATCGGGCTGGCCGTCGGCGTCTCCGGTGTGGCCTTCGGCACCGCGTCGGTCGCGGCGGGCCTCACCGTCGCCCAGACCTGCGCCTTGAGCCTCTTCGCCTTCACCGGGGCCTCGCAGTTCGCCCTCATCGGTGTCGTCGCCGGGGGCGGGAACGTCATCGCCGGGGCCGCCGGCGCCCTGCTCCTCGGCGCACGCAACACCCTCTACGGGCTGCGCCTGGCCGACATCCTCGGCGTGCGGGGCGTCCGCAAGGCCGTCGCCGCCCACGGCGTGATCGACGAGACCGCCGCCGCCGCGCTCGCCCAGCCGACGCCCGCCGCCGCCCGGACCGCCTTCACGGCGACCTTCGCCGCGCTGTTCATCTTCTGGAACGCCACCACCCTGCTGGGCGCGGCGGCCACCGAGCGGGTCGGCGACACCTCGGCATTCGGACTGGACGCGGTGGGTCCGGCGATCTTCCTGGCCCTGGTCTGGCCCCGGCTGCGCGAAGGGCGCAGGATCGTGCTGGTCGCGGCCGTCGGCGCGGGCCTGGCCCTCGCCGCCGTCCCCGTGCTGCCGCCCGGCGTCCCGGTCCTCGTCGCCGCCGCGGCCGCGCTGCTGGGGCCCGCACCGGCCGCCGCGGAAGGGGGAGCCGGTGGGGCCGACGGCCCCGACGCCCCGGGCCCAGACACCCCCGCCGCCGACGCCGACCGCCCCCGGGAGGTGCGGCCATGACCGTCTGGATCGCGATCGCCGTCACCGCCGCGGGCTGCTACGCCCTCAAGTACGCCGGGCTGGCCGCCCCGCGCCGCCTGCTCGACCACCCCGCCGTGCGCCGGTTCGCCATGACCGTCCCCGTCGCGCTGCTCGCGGCCCTGGTGGCCGTGCAGACCTTCTCCGACGGCGGCTCCGCGCTCACCGCCGACACCGCGCGCCTGGCCGGGGTCGGGGCGGCCGCCACCGCACTCCTGCTCCGCGCGCCGTTCCTGGTCGTGGTCGCCGCGGCGGCGGGAACCACCGCCCTGCTGCGCGCCCTGGGCCTCGGCTGAAACGCCCCATCCGCGCCCGCGGCCGCGTGACGGACCCGCTCCCCTCGGGCAGGATGGCGGTGACCGGCGGGGGCGGCATACCGCCCCCGCCCACGTGTGCCTTGCGACGACGGAAGGACGACCGTGCCCCCCGAGACCCCCCTGCCCAGTGGGCCCACCGCCGCCGAGGCGGTCGCGGAACTGCTCGCCGCCGCCCATGTGCGGCGCTGCTACACCGTCCCCGGCGAGAGCTTCTTGGAACTGGCCGACGCGATCGACCGGCGCAGCGACATGCAGCTGGTGTCGACCCGCCACGAGGGCGGAGCCGGGTTCATGGCCGAGGCCGAGGGCAAGCTCATCGGCTTCCCCGCCGCCGCGGCCGCCACCCGCGGCCCCGGCGCTTCCAACCTGGCGGTGGCGGTGCACACGGCCATGCAGGACTCCACCCCGATGATCGTGTTCCTCGGCCAGGTGGAGACCGACCGCCTGGGCCGGGAGGCGTTCCAGGAGGTGGACCTGACCGCCTTCTACGCCCCGATCACCAAGTGGTCGACGACGGTGACGCGCGCCGACCGGCTGGTGGAGGCGACCTCGCGCGGGCTGCGGATCGCCACCTCGGGCCGCCCGGGCCCAGTGGCGATCGCCGTCCCGGGCGATCTGTGGGGGCAGGCGGCCGGGGTGCTGGGCCCCCTGCCGGGGACGTTCCCGCCCCGCCCCTCGCTCGCCGAGGAGGAGCGGGACCGCCTGGCGCGGTGGCTGGCCGGGGCCGAGCGGCCGGTGATCATCGCCGGGGGCGGGGCGCGCGCCGCGCGCGAGGAGCTGGTGCGGGTCGCCGAGCGGTTCCAGGCCGGGGTGTACGCCGCCTGGCGGCGCCAGGACGTGTTCCCCAACGACCACCCGCTCTACCTGGGCCATCTGGGGCTGGGGTGCCCGCCGCAGGTGCTGGGCGCCCTGGAGGAGGCGGACGCGGTGCTGGTGGTCGGCTCCCGGCTGAGCGAGGTCACCACCCAGGCCTACCGGTTCCCCGCGCCCGGGGTGCGGGTCGTCGACTCCCGCGTCGCGCAGATCGACATCGACCCCGACCAGGTGGGGGCGGTCGCCGGGGTGTGGATGGGCGCGGTCGCCGACGCCCGGCGGGCGCTGGAGGCGCTGGCCGCGTCGCCGACCACGGCCATGTACCGCGACTTCGCCCCGGCGCACGCCGCGTGGGAGGGGACGACGGTCCCGGACCCGGCCGCCGCCTCCCACCCGGGCGGACGGCTGCACCCGTGGGCGGTGGTGGAGGGCATGCGCGCGGTGCTGCCCCGGGACACGGTGATCACCAACGACGCGGGCAACTTCGCGGCGTTCCTGCACCGGGGGTGGCGCTTCAACGAGCCGCGCACCCAGCTCGCGCCCACCAGCGGCGCGATGGGGTACGCGGTCCCCGCGGCGGTCGCGGCGAAGCTGGTGGAACCGCACCGGACCGTGGTGGCGGCCGTGGGCGACGGCGGCGCGCTGATGACCGGGCAGGAGCTGGAGACGGCGGTTCGGCTGCGCGTGCCGGTGGTCGTGGTGGTGTTCCAGAACGGGCTGTACGGCACCATCGCCATGCACCAGGCCAAAGAGATGGGCCGCACGGCCGCGGTCGACATCAGCGGCCCGCTCGACCTGGCGGGTTACGCCCGCTCCCTGGGGGCGCGCGGGGCGACGGCGCACACGCCCGAGGAGTTCGGGAAGGCCCTGTCCGAGGCGCTCGATTCGGACCTGCCCACCCTGATCGACGCCCGGACCGACCCGGACGTGATCAGTCCCGGCACGACCCTGTCGGGCCTGCTGGGCGAGGACTGAGGCCCACCCGCTGGGCCGCCCCCGGCCGGTTCCGGGAGCGGCCCACCAGAGCACAAGGCGGTTTCATCGGTCGCGACCGCCCTCGGCGGGCGGGCGCCGGGGGCCGCCTCGCGGAAGGGCGGGTCGCCGGTCACGACCGTGGAGCGCGGTCACACCGTTCCGACGGGCGTGCGGACCTGTCCGGCCGAGGAGCCGCCAGGTCATCATCGCGTCCGAGGTTGACGACCCCGTCCGCAGGGGGCCGCCGCGCGGACGGCGTCCGCCGGAGCGGTGGCGTCTTCGACAGCCGAGGCCGCGGTCTCCGGCCGCCCGCCGGCCGCGGGGAGCGGCGGTCGGCACCCCGTACGCGGTCCAGGCGCGCTCCCGGACCTCCTCCGGGCCGCGCCCCGCCCCGGGCGGGCGGCGTGCACACCGCTCCGGCGCGTTCTCAGGCGCGCACCGCCGCCGCGGCCGCCTCCGGGTTCATCGCCGCCTCACGGAGGGCCCGGACGGTCGCGCTGATGGCGGGCCTACGTGCCGCGTCCGCGTTCCAGAACACGTACACCTGCCGGACCAGCGCCGGCTGCACCTGCACCAAGCGCACCCCCTCGGGCACCGGCCCCCGGCCCAGGCGCGGCATCACCGCCGCCCCCAGCCCGGCCGCGACCAGCGCCAGCTTGGTCTGGTGCTCCTCGGCGGTGTGCACGATCCGCGGCTCGTTCCCCTGCTCGCTGATCATCCGGTGCAGCCACTCGCCGCACGCGCCCCCGCGCGGCCAGCTGATCCAGGGCAGGTCCAGCACCTCGTCCAGCGCGACCAGCCCGCGGTGCGCCAGCGGGTGCCCGGAGGGCAGCGCCAGGTCGGCGATGTCCTCCATCAGCGGGGTGCGCTCCATCCCGCGCGGCAGCGGGAGCGGTGCCCCCGTCCAGTCCACGACGACCGCCATGTCGGCGTCGCCCCTGCTCACCGCCGGGATGCTGTCGTCCGGCTCCTGCTCGACCAGTTCCACGGCGAGCCGGGGGTGGCTCTCCCGCAGCGACACCAGGGCGTGCGGCACCAGGCCGCGCGCGGCGGTCGCGATCGACGCCAGGCGCAGGTGCCCGATGACCGCGTCGCGGTGCGCCTCCAGGTCGGCCTCGGCCTGGCGGACCAGCGAGAGGATCTGCCCGGTGTGCTCGACCAGTACCTCGGCGGCCTCGGTGAGCCGGATCCCGCGCCCGTTGCGCTCGACGAGGGGCTGGCCGACCTCCCGTTCCAGCTTGCTCAGCTGTTGGGAGACGGCCGAGTTGGTGACCCGGAGCTCCTCTGCGGCCCCGGTGAGCGATCCGTTGGCGGCGATGGCGTGCAGGACGCGCATTCGATCCACGCTCAGCATGAAGTGATGCTAACGCCGCGAACGCCGCATTCGAAGCTGTTGTGAGCGGTCCGACGTCCAAGGGGTGAGATGTCCGGCGCCGGGCCGCCGTGGCGGCCCGGCGGTCCCGGCTGCGAGGGCCCCGGCGGCCTCACCTCCGCGCCCCGGGGCACGGGGCCCAGGCACGGGGCACGGAGCGCAGGGCCCCGGCCGCTGGGCCCATCCGCCTAATCCTCGCGCAGCTTCTCGACCGCCGCGGCCAGGTCGTCCGGGTAGGGGCTCTCGAACTCCACCGGCCGCCCCTCGGTCGGGTGGTCGAAGCCCAGCCGCACGGCGTGCAGCCACTGGCGGGCCACCCCCAGCCGCTCGGCCAGGGTCGGGTCGGCCCCGTACAGCCGGTCCCCCACGCAGGGGTGGCGCAGCGCCGACATGTGCACGCGGATCTGGTGGGTGCGGCCGGTCTCCAGCTTGATCTCCAGCAGGCTGGCCGCGCGGAACGCCTCGATGGTGTCGTAGTGGGTCACCGACGGGCGGCCGCCCGCGACCACGGCGAAGCGCCCGTCGCCGGAGGGGTGGCGGTCGATCGGGGCGTCCACGGTGCCGCGCAGCGGGTCCGGGTGGCCCTGCACCAGCGTGTGGTAGCGCTTGTCGACCGTGCGCTCCTTGAAGGCGCGCTTGAGCACCGAGTACGCGCCCTCGCTCTTGGCGAGCACCATCAGGCCGGTGGTGTTGGCGTCCAGCCGGTGCACGATGCCCTGCCGCTCGGCGGCGCCGCTCGTGGTGAGCTGCACGCCCATGGCCAGCAGGCCCTCCAGCACCGAGGGGCCGGTCCAGCCCACGGTGGGGTGGGCGACCACGCCGATCGGCTTGTCGACGACGACGATGTCGGCGTCCTCGTGCACGATGCGCAGGCCCGGCACCGGTTCGGGCCGGGGCGTCGGCGCCGACGGCGGCGGGGGGAGGGTGACCTCCAGCCAGGACCCGGCGGCGACCCGGTCCGACTTGGCCGCGTCGGTCCCGTCGACGCGCACGTTGCCGTCGGCGATGAGCTCGGCGGCGCGGGTGCGGGACAGGCCGAACAGCCGCGCCATGGCCGCGTCGAGGCGGTCGCCTTCCAGTCCGTCCGGCACCGGCATGCTGCGGTGGTCGGTCACGCCGTTCCCCCCTCTCCCGCGTCGCGGCCGGCGGTTCCGCCGGTCCTCCGGTCCCGGCCGGCCCCGCCGGTCTCCCCGGTCCCGTCCCCGGCGCCCGTGTCGGCGCCGTCGGCGCCCGCGTCGGCACCGTCCTCGGCGCCCGTGGCGGCGTCCGTGGCGGCGCCCGTGTCGGCGTCCTCGTCCTCGTCGCCCTCGCGGGTGCCGTCGATGTTCACCCCGCGGAAGGCCAGCACCACCGCCAGGGCGCTGCCCACCACCAGGCTGGAGTCGGCCAGGTTGAACACCGGCCAGTTCGGGAGCTGGATCCAGTCGACCACGTGCCCGTGCAGTGGGCCCGGCGGCCGGAAGAGGCGGTCCATCAGGTTCCCGGCGGCGCCCCCCAGGATCAGCCCCAGCGACATCGCCCAGGCCAGGCTGCGCAGGCGCCGGGCGATGACCGCGATGTAGACGACCACCCCGATCGAGATCAGGCTGAACACCCACGTCATGCCGGTGCCGATGGAGAAGGCCGCCCCCGGGTTGAACACCAGGGTGAACCGGAGCAGGTCCCCCACGACCGGGACGCTCTCGCCGGGGGCGAAGCGCGCCAGCACGATCTCCTTGGTGGCGAAGTCCAGGGCCAGCGCGACCGCGGCCACCACCGCCACAAGAACGAACCGCCGCGGCTTGGTCGCGGCGGGTCCGTTCACCGTCCTTTGTCCGTCCCCGGAGGGCTCAACGTCAGTCAGCGACGCTCCTCGCGTTGTTTGCACGCCACGCACAGGAGGGCGCGCGGGTATGCCTGGAGGCGGGCCTTGCCGATCGCCTGGCCGCAGGAGCCGCACACCCCATAGGTGCCCGCGTCCATCCGTTCGATCGCCCGCTCGCTCTGCGCGAGCAGGTCACGGCTATTGTAGGCCAGTGCCAGGTCGTGCTCGCGCTGGTACGCCTTCGCACCGGTATCGGTGGGGTCGTCCCCGGCGTTGGACACCGCGTCCGTCAGCTGTTCGGCCAGCTCCGACTCGGTGTCGGCGATCTTCTCGCGCAGCAGCGCGATCTCCTCTTCCAGCGACCCGCGGACCTCGGCGAGCTCCCGGGTGGTCCAGGGCTCCTCCCCGGTGCGCGCCGGCGGCAGCTTCGCTGCGCTCACGTCGCCCTCCTCGCGCCGTCCTCCGCGGCCCCCGCGGTCCGTCCCGCCGATCGATCGCTCCGCCGATGTGGACGTCATTCCCAGCCCCCGTTCCGATCCGGGCGGCCACCCCGGGCCGCCCCGCCGAACACCCCCGTCGACGTGCGAAAACACCGCCGAATCAGGGGATTGCCGCACAATGCCGGGTAGCTTAGGCGGCCGGGGTCGGCGAAGCAATGAACCACGGCGTTCCACGGAATCACCGCCTCTTTCCCCTTTGTTGTTCCCCCGTTCCCCTCGTCCGATTCGCTCGGGCGATCCGCCGGGGGCGCGGGGGCCAAGGCGCAGGGGCCGGAGCGCGGGTGCCGGACGCGGGGGCCGGGCGCGGCGGGGCTGCGCGCGGGGCCGCGGGCGGGTGGGCCCCGCTAATCGGCGGCGGCGAAGCCCCCGTAGTCCTCGGCCAGGCGGGACAGGTGCGGCTCGTCGAACACGGCCGGGCCTCCGTGCGGCCCCACCTCCACCACGATCACCCAGTCGACGTCCTCGGCGTCGTCTTCGCCCGCGAGCATGTCCCGGTGCACCGCACACGGCTCGTAGCCCTGGTCCTGGAGCTGCTCGGCCAGCTCCTCGGCGTCCTCCCGGTCGGGCAGCGTGACCAGCACCCGCCCCTTCGACGTCGCGCCGCTCTGCGTGTCGGCCATCCGGTTCCTCTCCTCGGTCGTGTCGTCCGTCGTCTCGTCCGCCGGTGGTGTCGCCCGCCGGTCGTGTGGTGCGCCGTGCGCCCGGCCGTGCCCGGCGGGCGGCCCCTGCGCACGGCCGTGCGCCAGTATGCCCCGCTCCCCCTCGGCCGCCGCGCGCTCCCCCTGCCCGGCGCGCCCGGGCGCGCCCGCGGAAATCGCGTCGGAGCGGCGGACCGGTTGCGTTATCCTCGACTTCACAAGCAGGGCGATGACGGGGACGAGTACCGCGCGGAGCACAGCCCAGAGCGACCCGGGGACGGTGGGAGCCCGGGGGCATGACCGGCGGGAACATCACCCCTGAGCCGCCGGAGGAACGGCCCCAGGGGCTCAGTAGAACCGGCACCGCATGAACGAAGCGGGGAGCGCACGCGCTCCCAAGGAGGGTGGTACCGCGGGGCCCCGCGCCTCGTCCCTCCATCAGGACCGCACCCCTGATGGAAAGGGCAGCCACGTGACAGCGTCAGCAGAAGAACCCGCCGCCCCCCGGCCCTTCCCCGCCCTCCCCGCGCAGATCGACCTGCCCGCGGTGGAGCACGAGGTGCTGAAGCGCTGGTCGGAGCAGAAGGTCTTCGAGCGCTCTCTCGACAAGACCAAGGACGGCCCGAACTGGGTCTTCTACGAGGGTCCGCCCACCGGCAACGGCAAGCCCGGCGTGCACCACGTCGAGGCCCGCGTCTTCAAGGACGTCTTCCCCCGGTTCAAGACCATGAAGGGTTACCGGGTCGACCGCAAGGCCGGCTGGGACTGCCACGGCCTGCCGGTCGAGGTGGCCGTGGAGAAGGAGCTGGGACTCAGCGGCAAGAAGGACATCGAGGAGTACGGTGTCGCCGAGTTCAACGCGCGCTGCCGTGAGTCGGTGCTCCGGCACGTGGGCGCCTTCACCGAGATGACCGAGCGCATGGGCTACTGGGTCGACCTGGAGAACCCGTACCGCACCATGGACTCGCAGTACGTGGAGTCGGTCTGGTGGGCGCTCAAGCGGATCCACGAGAAGGGCCTGCTGGTCCGCGACTACCGGATCAGCCCCTACTGCCCGCGCTGCGGCACCACACTGTCCGACCACGAGCTGGCCCAGGGGTACGAGACGGTCACCGACCCGTCGGTGTACGTGCGCTTCCCCATCACCTCGGGTCCGCTCGCCTCGCCCGAGCGCCCCACCTCGATGCTGGTGTGGACCACCACCCCGTGGACGCTGGTGTCCAACACGGCGGTGGCGGTGCACCCGGACGTGCCCTACGTGGTGGCCACCGACGGGACCGAGCGGCTGCTGGTCGCCGAGCCGCTGTTCGAGAAGGTCCTGGGCGAGGGCTGGACGCTCACCGGGGAGCGCTTCGAGGGCGGGGAGATGGAGCGCTGGACCTACCAGCGCCCCTTCGAGCTGGTGGACTTCGACGCCCCGGCGCACTACGTGGCGCTGGCCGACTACGTCACGGTCGAGGACGGCACCGGCATGGTGCACCAGGCGCCCGCGTTCGGCGCCGACGACATGGCGGTCGCGCGCGCCTACGGCCTGCCGGTGGTCAACCCGGTGCGCGCCGACGGCACCTTCGAGGACGGGCTGGACCTGGTCGGCGGGGTGTTCTTCAAGACGGCCGACGCGGCCCTGGTGGAGGACCTGACCGGGCGCGGCCTGATGTTCCGGGTGCAGGGGTACGAGCACAGCTACCCGCACTGCTGGCGGTGCCACACCGCGCTGCTGTACTACGCGGTCCCGTCCTGGTACGTGCGCACCACCGAGATCAAGGACGAGCTGCTCGCCCAGAACGCGGCCACCAACTGGTACCCGGAGAACGTCAAGGAGGGGCGCTTCGGGGAGTGGCTGCGCAACAACATCGACTGGGCGCTGTCCCGGAGCCGGTACTGGGGCACGCCGCTGCCGGTGTGGCAGTGCGCCGACGAGCACACCACGGTGGTCGGGTCGCTGGCCGAGCTGAGCGGGCTCGCCGGGCGCGACCTGAGCGCGCTGGACCCGCACCGGCCCTACGTGGACGACGTGGTGGTGGACTGCCCGCAGTGCGGCGCCGAGGCCCACCGGGTGCCGGAGGTGATCGACGCCTGGTTCGACTCGGGGTCGATGCCGTTCGCCCAGTGGGGGGCGCCGCACCGCAACGAGGAGGTCTTCGAGGAGAACTTCCCGGCCCAGTACATCTGCGAGGCCATCGACCAGACCCGCGGGTGGTTCTACTCGCTGATGGCCGTCAGCACCCTGGTGTTCGGGCGGTCCTCCTACGAGAGCGTGGTCTGCCTGGGGCACATCCTGGCCGAGGACGGCCGGAAGATGAGCAAGCACCTGGGCAACGTGCTGGAGCCGATCCCGGTGATGGACCGGCACGGCGCCGACGCGCTGCGCTGGTTCATGGCGGCGAGCGGCTCGCCGTGGGCGGCCCGCAGGGTGGGGCACGCCGCGCTGGAGGAGATCGTCCGCAAGGTCCTGCTGACCTACTACAACACGGCGTCGTTCTTCACCCTGTACGCCAACGCCGGGGAGGGCTGGTCGCCGGAGCGCCTGGCCGAGGCCCCGGCACCGGCCGACCGGCCGCTGCTGGACCGGTGGCTGCTGTCGGAGCTGAACCAGGTGGTGGCCGACGTGGACGCCGCGCTGGAGGACTTCGACACCGCGGGGGCGGGGCGCCGCCTGACCGCGTTCATCGACGACCTGTCCAACTGGTACGTGCGCCGGTCCCGCCGCCGCTTCTGGGCGGGCGCCTCGACCCCGGAGGGCGCGGCGGCGTTCGCGACGCTCTACGAGACGCTGGAGACGCTGACCAAGCTGCTGGCGCCGGTGGTCCCGTTCCTGACCGACCACGTGTGGGCGGCGCTGCGCCGCCCGGACGCCCCGGAGTCGGTGCACCTCGCCGACTGGCCCGAGTCCGACCCGGCGCTGGTCGACGAGGGGCTGTCCCGGGACATGGCGCTGGTGCGGCGCCTGGTCGAGCTGGGCCGCGCGGCGCGCGTGGACTCGGCGGTGCGCACCCGCCAGCCGCTGGGGCGCGCACTGGTGGGGGCGCGCGACTTCGACGGGCTGCCCGAGCAGCTCCGCGCGCAGATCACCGAGGAGCTCAACGTGGGGTCGCTGGAGGCGCTGTCCTCGGTCGGCGGCGACCTGGTGGAGTACACGGTCAAGCCGAACTTCCGGGCGCTGGGCAAGCGGTTCGCGAAGCGGACCCCGCTGGTGGCCCAGGCGATCGGCGCCGCCGACGCCAAGGGGCTGGTCGAGCAGGTGCGCGGGACCGGCTGGGCGCACGTACAGGTCGAGGGTGAGCCGGTGGAGATCAGCGCCGACGAGCTGCTGGTGACCGAGCAGCCGCGCGAGGGGTGGGCGGTGTCCACCGAGAACGGTGAGACGGTGGCCCTGGACCTTGAGCTGACCCCGGAGCTGCAGCGGGCGGGCCTGGCCCGCGAGGTGGTCCGGCTGGTACAGGACGCCCGCAAGAGCAGCGGCCTGGACATCTCCGACCGGATCGGGCTGGCCTGGTCGGCGACCGACCCGCAGACGGAGCGCGCGCTGGACGAGCACGCCGAGTCCATCGCGGGCGAGGTGCTGGCCACGACGTTCACCCAGGTGGAAAAGGCCCCGGAGGAGGAGGGCCACTACTCGGTCACCTCCGACGAGTTCGGCGTGACCATCTGGATCCGCAAGGCCTGACCACAGGCGCTGCGGGGGCCGCGGGCGCCGCGGTGGTGCGGTGGTGCGGTGGTGCGGTGGTGCGGTGGTGCGGTGGTGCGGTAGCGGCGGGCCGGCCCGGCCGGCCTGGTCGCCCCGGTCGTAGGAGACCGGTGCGGGCCCATGCACGGCAAAGCCGTGCATGGGCCCGCTCTTCTGGGAGGGGACCGATGGCCCCCACTACTGCCGACGCCCGCCCGCCAGGCCACCGGAGTGCCAGGTGGGGCGGCAACGACCCAGGTCGGCGGCCCTACCTGCAACGCTGTCGGCCGCGCGGTGCATGCGTGGTCCCGGTGATGGGCGACGACGGCGCGAGCGAGGCGGTTCCCCGGGCCTGCTTGCCGGGCGGCGGGTTCCTCGCGGTGCGGGTGGGCGGGTCGGCAGGTGCCCCACTGACGGGCCCCGGCCGGGCGCCGGGTCTCTCGACCCAGGGAGGCGGCGCCGTGGGGTGGGCGGGGTGCTCGCCCGCGCCGGTGGCGGGGTGCCTGGGCGCCGCATTCCGGGCGTCCCGGGAACGGGGCGGGCTGTCGGGCATCGAGTGTGCAGAAGAGTGCACTCCGGGCGCGTGG
>NZ_JAQFWP010000050.1 GCF_027706745.1 Nocardiopsis suaedae
AAACCGGAAACCGGAAACCGGAAACCGGAAACCGGAAACCGGAAACCGGAAACCGATCCGCATTCGCACTCCGCACCCGGCGTATTCGGAATATCCCGGGCGACGCTCTTCCGGGACGGCGTGCTCATCCCCTCCGCGCTGGTCCTCTCGCACGAGGAGCAGCGCGACCGCGTCCGGCGGACATGCCCCGAGGCCCTGCCCGCGGCCGTCGTCGCCGGGGACCCGACCTTCGACCGCATCCTGGCCGGGCGCCGCTGGCGCGATGACTACCGCCGCGCGCTCGATGCCGACGACGGGCGCCGCCTCGTCCTGCTGACCTCGACCTGGGGGCCGTCCTCCCTGCTGGGGCGCCGCCCCGAGCTGATCCGGCGGGTCCTGCGGGAGCTCCCCCGCGACGAGTACCGGGTGGTCCTGGTCGCGCACCCGAACGCCTGGTACGGGCACGGCATGTGGCAGATGCGCGCCTGGCTGGCGTCCTGCGAGCGGTCGGGCCTGGCCGTGCTCCCGCCGCGCGCCGGCTGGCAGGCCGCCCTGGCCGCCGCCGACCACGTCATCGGGGACCACGGTTCGGTCACCTTCTACGGCGCCGCCCTGGGCACGCACACCATGCTCGGGACGTTCCCGCACGACGAAGTGGACCCCGGTTCCCCCGTCGGCGCGTTCGGCCGAAGCGCGCGCGTGCTCGACGACGCCGCGCCGCTCGAACACCAGCTCCTCGACGACGCGGCCGCCCACGGCCCGGACCGCTTCGCGTCGCAGACGAGTCAGCTCACTTCGCTGCCAGGCAGGTCCGGCACGGCGCTGCGCGCGCTGTTCTACGGGTTCATGAACCTCGACGAGCCCGAGGTCCCGGCGCGGGTGACGCCTCCGGAACCGCCGGAGCCCCTGGCGCTCGACTGGCCCCGGGGCGCACGTGTCGGCCCCCTGCTGGTGGAGGCCGAGGGTGATACCTCCGAGGTACGCGTACGCCGGTTCCCGGCGGAGATGCACCGAGCGGCGGGCGGTGGGCCCGCCCGGAGCCATCTTCTGGTCGACTCCTCCGAGCCGGACGAGGTATGGCGGGACAGCGCCGACATCCTGGTCCGGCGCGAGCCGACGCCGGGGGCGCGCGCCTGGGCGGAGGGGACACTCGCCACGGGGGCCGGCCTGCGCATCGCGGCGGCCGTCGGGCCCGACGGCGCGGTGGTCGCCGCGCTCGTTCCCGGCAGCCCTCGAACGGCGGCGCAGGACCGGCCGCTGACCGTGCGGGTGCGCCTCCAGGACGCGACGGCGGACATCCCGGCCGAGGCGGGCCTCGCAGCGCTGTGGCGCGCCGATGCGGACGGGCGCGACCTGTGGCGGCCGATGGCGGTCAAGCTGCACCTGGGAGAGCGGACGGCAACGGTGCGGATCGACCCGGCCGCCTGAGCGCCCGCGATGATCAACGTGGAGCTTGCGGCAGGGCCTTGATGCGCTCATCGGTGCGGAGGAAGTCGACCCCGCGTCCCATCTGCTCGTACATCCGCCGGGCCTCGACCAGTTCCCGCAGTGCTTCGGGCCGACGGCCCTGCGCGACGCGCAGCTCCGCGCGCTGGGCGACCACGTCGGCGACGCGCCGCCGCGAACCGCTCTCGTCGAACGCCTCCAGCGCCTCGGCCAGGCGGGCCTCCGCGGCGCCGTACTCCCCCTCGGCGGCGTCCAGGTCGGCCAGGGACATCAGGATGCGCCCCTCGTTGTACAGATCACGGTCGGCCAGCGCGCGCACCTCGGCCCAGGCCGCCTCCAGCTCCCCTCTGGACGCGTGCGCCTCGCCCGCCCTATGCAGGTGGCGGGCCAGCTTCTGGCGCTCGACCAGAACGGCGCGCATGTCGCCGCTCTTGTGGGCGAGTGCGAGCGACCGCTCCTGCTCCTCTCTGGCCCCGGCCGTATCCCCCCGCGCCGCGAGCACCTCCGCCAGCATCTCCGAAGCGGTGGACATCAACAGGGCCTTGTCCTCTGGGGCGCCCCCGGCACCGGCATCGCCCGACGCCTCTTCCACCGCTTGACGCGCCTGCCCTTCGGCCTCGTCGAGCCTGTCGCGGTCGAGATCGCTCATCTCCAGCAGGGCGCGGACGAGCTGCGACCGCACCTTGGCCACCAGCAGCGGCGGGGCGAGCCTGGGCCCGGCGTCCCACCGCGCCTTCTCCAACACCGGCTCGTGCGTGGAGATGATGTCGTGGAACAGGGAGTCCTTGAAGTACAGGGCCCACAGCACCTGGCAGAGCCTCAGCCCCTGGTGCGATCCCGGCCCGTCCTCCTCTGCGGCCAGGTACACCGCCTGTTCCAGGGCGAGCCGCTCCTCCCCGAGCCAGCGCTTCGCTTCCGCGACCCGGGTGAACGACCGGGGTTCCCTGCGCTCCTCCGCGATCAGGCGCCGTCCCGGCATCAGCATCAGGTGGGCGTCCAAGGCCAGCGAGTGGCATGCGGCGCAGTACCGCTTGACGAGCAGGTCGCGCCCTTGGTCACGGTCGAACCCCGCCCAGCGCGCTTCGGCGATCTCGCGCAGGTCGGTGTGGAGGCGGAACCGCGGGCCGTCCTCACCGGCTTCGGACTCGACCAGCCCGAGGTCCACCAGCGACCGCAGCCGGGTGTCGGCGTCCTCCCGGTCGAGTGCCAGTGCCAGCACCCTGTGCCCCACAGGCCGTCCGACCAGGGCCAGCAACCCGACGAGCATCCTGTCGGTCGGTTCCAGCGCCTCGTAGGCGGCATCCACGGATCCCAACGTGTCCTCCTCGCCGGTGGCGGCCGCGCGCCGGTGTTCGAGAGCGGCCCTGCGGACGCCGCGCATCGTGCGGCCGTGCCTGGCGAGCGGTTCCCGGAGCCCTTCCGGGGAGGCGTCCGGAAGGCCGAGGGCGGCCAGCTCCATCCCCAGCAGGGTCAACGCGGCCTTCTCGCTCAGGGGGCCGACCTGCACGGGGTGGACCTCCAACGTGCCGAACTCGGGGTGGCGCAGGGTGTCTCCCCCGGCGCCGCCGACGACCACGACGATGCTCCCGCGCGCCCCCGGCAGCAGTCGCTCGACGTCGCGCGCGCTGCGCGGGTTCTCCACGATCAGGGCGGTGGGCCCCTGGTCGCGTGTGACGGCCCGGAAGAGGGACGACGGGTCGGTGCCGAGCATCTCGTCCGGCACGCCCATGTCCCGCAGCAGCTCTTGGAGGGCTCTGCGGACCGGCAGGTACCCCAGGTTCACGGTCCGGGCGACGCGCCGGTGTTCCGAGGCGGCCCGCGCCAGCCAGTCTCCGCACATCAGGCGCGCGGTGGCGGTCAGGCCGCTCCCCGATTCGCCGTACACACGGAAGACCGACACCGGTGACGCCTGGGGGCGCCACCCCTGCCACAGCTCCAGCGCGCACCGCTCGGCGTCGGGGTGCCAGCCCAGGAACGGCGGGGCGGCGAGCGCTGTGTCCCCTTCGGGCCGGTACACGGCACGGCGGCCCCGGTCCTCGACCACCTTCAGGTGGAACCCCCCGTAGACGGTGCCCGCCTGGACGACGTTCCCCGTCACGCCGACCGCGTTGTTCCACGCGCCTACGGGGAGCGCTCCGGCGCGGTCGGGGCTGCTGTCGTCGATCGGGGTCATCCAAGCCTTCCTGGGGGTCGCGGCGGCCCGTCCGATGCCGGGAAACCCTATCCTCTCGGCCTTCCCGCGCCCTGCCGCGCCGCACCGCAGTGTCCCCGAGTGTCCCCATCCGGCCGTCCCCCCGGCCCCGCCCCGGCGGCGCGCGGGCGGAACGTCCCGTGCCCGGTGCGGACACCGGACCGCCGCCCCCGTCTCCCCGACCCGTGCGCCTCCGGCCGCCGCGTGGCACGATGGGCCCCGTCACTGGTCTAGACCGATGAGGAGCCTCCGTGCCTGCACTCCCCCTGGTCCCCCTCCCCGCCGAGACCCTGCCCGGCGGCGCTGCGGGCCGTGGCGCCGACGGCCTGGAGCTGGACGCCTCCACCCGCATCGACGCCGACCCCGAGGCCGCCGGGACCGAGGCGTGGCTCCGCGCCGAGCTGGGCGCCGCCACGGGCCTGCCGCTGCCGCCCGGGCGCGGCGAGGACGCGCGGCTGCGGCTCACCGTCGACCCCGACGCCGGGCTGGGCCCCGAGGGCTACCGCCTCATCGCCGACGACGAGGGCGCCGTCGTCGTGGGCCACGACCCGGCCGGGGTGTTCTACGGCGCGCAGACCCTGCGCCAGCTCCTGCCGTCGGCCGCCTACCGCCGCTCGGCCCTGGGCGGGCGGGTCTGGCGGCTGCCGTCGGTGCGCATCACCGACCGCCCCCGCTTCGGCTGGCGCGGCTGCATGCTGGACGTGGCCCGGCACTTCATGCCCAAGCACGGGGTACTGCGCTTCATCGACCTGATGGCCATGCACAAGCTGAACGTGCTGCACCTGCACCTGACCGACGACCAGGGCTGGCGGGTGGAGATCCGGCGCTACCCCCGGCTCACCGAGGTGGGCGCGTGGCGCGCGGAGAGCCAGGTCGGCGCGGGCACCCCCAAGACCTTCGACGGGCGCCCGCACGGCGGCTTCTACACCCGGGAGGACATCCGCGAGATCGTCGCCTACGCCGCCGCCCGCCACATCACCGTGGTGCCCGAGGTGGACGTTCCCGGCCACTCCCAGGCCGCCATCGCCGCCTACCCCGAGCTGGGCGAGGGCGGACAGGTCGGGGTGGGCCGGGAGTGGGGGATCATCGAGACGGTCCTCAACACCACCGACGAAACGATCGCGTTCTACCGCGGCGTCTTCGACGAGATCATGGAGCTGTTCCCCAGCCCCTACATCTGCGTGGGCGGGGACGAGTGCCCCAAAGGGCAGTGGCGCGCCAGCGAGACGGCGCAGGCCCGCATCGCCGAGGAGGGCCTCGGGGACGAGGACGCCCTGCAGAGCTGGTTCATCCGCCGGTTCGACGCCTACTTCGCGTCCAAGGGACGCCGCCTGCTCGGCTGGGACGAGATCCTGGAGGGCGGCCTGGCCGAGGGGGCGACGGTGCTGTCCTGGCGCGGGACCAAGGGCGGCATCGCCGCGGCCCAGGCCGGACACGACGTGATCATGTGCCCCACCGCCACCTCCTACCTGGACTACCGCCAGTCGGACGGGCCGGACGAGCCGATCCCGGTGGGCACCCTGCTGACGGTGGCCGACGTCTACGGCTCCGAGCCGGTCCCGCCGGAGCTGGCCGAGCAGGGCGCCGAGCACGTCCTCGGGGCGCAGGTCAACATCTGGACCGAGCACATGGACTCGCCCAGGACCGTGGACTTCATGGCCTTCCCCCGCCTGTCGGCCTTCGCCGAGGTGGCGTGGTCCTCGCACGAGCGGTCTTTCGAGGAGTTCCTCCCGCGCCTGGAGGCGCACCTGGAGCGCCTGGACGCCGTCGGCGTCGAGTACAGGCCGCTGGACGGCCCGCACCCGTGGCAGCGCCGCCCGGGGGTGGAGGGCCGCCCCTGACGCGCACGGCGGCCCGGCCCCGTGCGGGGGCCGGGCCGCGTCGGCCGGTCGCTCCTGCGCCGGCCCCTCCTACGGTGGCGGTCCCGTGTCAGGCCGCCGCTTCGGCCTCCTCGGCGGCCTCGGAGCGCTCGTGTTCGCGGATCACCTGGCGGGCGATGTCCGGGTAGTCGGTGATGAGCCCGTCGACGCCCTTGTCCAGGGCCGTGCGCATGTCGTCGGCGTCGTTGACCGTGTAGGTCACCACGGCCATCCCCTCGTCGTGCACCGCGTCCACGTAGTCGGCGGTCAGGGTCTTGTGGCTCGGGTTGATCTGGTCGGCCCAGCGCGCGTAGTCGTCGATCTCGCCCTCGGGGACCTGGCCGAGCAGCCCGTGCGGGACGGTCGGCAGCAGGTCGTGCGAGCGCTCCACCGACGCCCAGTCGAAGCTCTGGATGACGAGGCGGTGCTTGCCGCGCTTGCCGACCGGCACCAGCCAGGCGGGGTTGCGGGCCAGGGTCTCGGAGATGTCGGCCTCGATGCCGGGGTAGAGGACCGGCGCCTTGACCTCCAGGAGCAGGTTCAGACCGTGCTTGCGCAGCCGGTCCAGGGCCTCCTGGAAGGTCGGCACCTTCTCCCCCTCGAAGGCGGGGTCGAACCAGGAGCCCGCGTCCAGGCTGCGGATCTCCTGGAGGGTGAAGTCGGCGACGTCGTAGGAGCCGCGCCCCGGGAAGACGTCCTCGGCGTCCGTGGTGCGCTCCAGCGTGGTGTCGTGGAAGACGACCAGCTCGCCGTCCTTGGTGCGCTGCACGTCGATCTCGACGGTCGTGGCGCCGCGGACCTTGGCGGCGTCGATCGCGGCGAGGGTGTTCTCGGGCGCGTACCCCGAGGCGCCCCGGTGGGCGACGTCGAGGACCGACAGCGCCGCGGAGCCGCTCGCGGGGCCGAGCGGGGAGTAACGGAGTCCGGTGTCGTCTGCTGCCACGGCGGAACCCCCGCCCACCAAGGCGAGAGCCAGGGTGGCCGCGGTGAACCCGAGCCGTCGGATCATGACACTCCTTCTCATCGAGACCGGTTCTCACCGACCGTTCAAGACTCGACTCGGACGGTTACCGCCGGGTGAC
The DNA here is from genome assembly GCF_027706745.1 of Nocardiopsis suaedae. GTDB lineage: Bacteria > Actinomycetota > Actinomycetes > Streptosporangiales > Streptosporangiaceae > Nocardiopsis_A > Nocardiopsis_A suaedae. The sequence goes on from NZ_JAQFWP010000050.1 coordinate 6,558, forward strand.
CTCGAAGCGAGGCGCCCGTGCCGCCCCTGGGAACACCCCGGCGGGGGCGGAGCGAAATCTCGACACGATGCACTCCTTGTGACCGATTCACTACGTCGTGTGCGACTTTTGATGGTGATGACAGTTTGCACCACGCAACGTGTCATTCCTACAACGCTAGGTAGTCAAACGAGAGGTCGAAACATGCGCAAGCACCACAAGCGGTGGACAGCGCTGGCAGGGACGACCGCCGTCTGTCTGGCCGGGTTCGGCCTGCTGGGCGGCGCGTCGGCCGCCGCGGACGACGACGAGGGCCTGCGCTGGCCGGTCATCCAGCAGCGCGCCTCGACCTACGCCATCGACGGTTTCGAGATCGGATACCTGCCGGCGGAGCTGGAGCGGTACGGGATCAGCGCCGAGTCGGCCACGGGCAAGAAGGGCGAGCGGGCCTCGCACATCGCGTGGGTGCAGGGGCCGGACGCCACCTACGGCAAGGTCGCGATCCTGAGGGACCCGGACCTGACCTCGCTCGACGTGCTGCGGAGCCAGCGCTACGACCACCTCGAGGACGCGTCCCTGGAGCGGGTGGAGGCCGAGTCCGAGAGGCAGGAGGCCTACGTCTCCGAGTCCACGGGCGACTACTTCTTCCTCCAGGAGGAGGGCGTCGCGGTCGCGGCCTACCTGCAGCCCGACAAGTGGGACGCCGAGGAGCTGGCCAAGTTCGCCACCTCGGTCCGCCCGCAGGCCGCCGAGGTGGAGGAGGCCGCGGACCAGTCCGAGGACGACCCGCCGTCGGACGAGGGGGCCGAGGAGCCCGCGGCCGAAGACCCCGCCGAGGAGTCCCCGGCAGGCGGGGCCCCGGCGGAAGAGGCCCCGGAGGAGCCCGCGGCCGAAGACCCCGCGGCCGAAGACCCCGCCGCCGAGGAGCCGGGGGCAGAGGAGGCGCCCGCCGCTGAAGAGCCGGCGGCCGAAGCCCCCGCGGCGGAGGACCCGGAGGCAGAGGCTCCGGTAGAGGAGGCCCCGGCGGAGGAGGAGCCTGCCGCCGAAGACCCCGCCGCCGGGGGCGAGGCCACCGAGGGCGAGAGCACTGAGGGCGCTGAGACCGCCGAGGCCGCACCGGATGCCGAGGACGCGGCGGCCGACACCGGCGCCGAGGACGCGGCCGGCTCCGAGGGGGCCGCGGACGGCACCACCGAGCAGAACGCCGAGTCGGACGCCGAGGGCACCGAGACGGACGCCGGTGAGGCGGCCGCCGGAGGGGACGAGGGCGCCGAGGCCGCGACCGACGGGGAGACCGTGGGCATCCGCCTTCCCGAAGGGGCGACCGCCGCCGACGTGCGGACCTGCCTGGCCGAGGAGATCACCGGCGGGGAGCTGGACAAGGAGATGCGGGAGACCGCCCGGGACGCGGAGAAGTTCACCGGGTTCTGGGGCAAGACGGCCATCGCCGACCGCAGGACCGCGGTGGACGCCTGCATCGAGCGGCTGAAGGCCGACGAGTGGTGGTACGAGGAAGGCGCCGAGAAGGGCGATGAGGAGGTCGGCGCGCGCTACGCGGGCGCATGGCGCGAGGCGCCGTGGACCCTGCCCGCCCAGCGCATGGGCGACTGAGCAGGTGGTGCGCTCGGCCGTGAGCACGACCGACGAGCACCGGGGGCGCCGCCGTGCGAGCACGGCGGCGCCTTGGCGTCCCCCTCTGCGATGATCTCGGCAAAGGTGCTGTCATTCCGGCGATTCAGGCAGCGCTTTCGCCGAGATCATCGCGGGGAGGAGGCGTCACTCCTGGGACGCCGGGGCCACGGTCCCCTCGGCCTCGCCCAGACTGATGAAGCCGCCTCCCAGACCGGGCGCGGTGGCGGTCACCGACACGCGGTCGCCGTCCTCCAGGAAGGCGCGTTCCGAACCGTCCGCAAGCACCAGCGGATGCTCCCCTCCGTCGCCCAGCTCCAAAAGGCTCCCGCGCTCCTCGCGGGCCGGGCCCGCGCCCGACACCGTCCCCGTCGACACCAGGTCGCCGGTCTCCAGCGCCGTCCCGTCGGCCGTCAGCTGCGCCACGAGCTGATCCGGCGTCCAGTACGCCCCGCACAGCCGCGGCCGGGCCACCGTCTGGCCGTTCACCCGCAGCTCGAACCCCATTGCCAGTGCCCAGTCGGCGATGCTGCGCAGGTGGGGCAGCGGCGGCCTGCGGTCACGGGCCGGGATACGGGCCGCCCCTAGGGCGTCCAGCGGCACCACCCACGGCGAGACCGACGTGGCGACCGCCCGGCCCGGCAGCGGCCCCCGCGCGTCGTCCTCGGCGGGCAGGTCGCGGGCGGACCACGCGGCGATCAGCACGGCGCCGAACACGTGCTCGGCGAACTCGCCCACCGGGACCCGGCTGCCCGGCGTGCTCGGCGCGCCCACCACGAACGCCAGCTCGGCACCGACGTCCAGGCGCCTGCTCGGACCGAGGTCGCCTTCGGCGAGCGAAGGCGCGCTCCCGGAAGGCTCCGTGTTCCCAGAGGGCTCCGCGCTCCCGGTGGATCCCGTGCTCCCGATGAGTCCCGTGTTCCCAGTGGATCCGCCTGCACCGGCGGCCCCGGCCCCGGGCTCGGACGGAGGCCGAGCACCGGCCGCGGTGCGGGGGGCGCCCTCCCATCCGCCGTTCAACGCCGCCCCTGGGACGGCTCCGTTCCCCTCCCGGCGCGCCGCCCGCCGTCCCCTCGGGCGCGGCACCGGGCCGCCCGGATCGGTCACCGACGCGGGCCGTCCCCCGCCGCCCAGCGGGCGGTCCTCCCAGGGCCCCGGAAGGACCTCCTCCCCGGGCGCCAGGATCCGCGCCGCGTTGCTCGCGTACTCCAGCGAGCACAGGTACCCCGTGTGCGCGTGCGGCGCGACCGGGGCCGCCATCTCCACCCGCTCCAGCGGGATCAGGTGCGGTTCGGCCTGGGCCCGCCCCGCCTCGTCGGCCAGCATCCCTGCGATGCGCGCGCGCACCGCGCGCCAGGCGATCGGCCCCCTCGCCATGAACGGCACCAGCGACGGCCGGGCGAACTCGGGCTCCCTCAGCAGCGGCGCCAGGTCGAGCACCATGCCGCCGATGCGCGCCCCCACCCGGGCCGGTCCGCCCCCGCCTTCGCGGAAGACCCCGTAGGGCAGGTTGTCCGCGCCGTATCCGGCCTCGTCCGCGCCGGACACCCACGTCGTCCTCGTCCCGGTCGTCCGCTCCGTGTCCGCGGTCACGCGACCCCCTCCCCCACCGTTCCCAGCAGTCCCAAGCGCTCGACGTCGCGCGGCGGCTCGCCGGTGCTGCGCGCGCCCACCCCGGTGAACACCCGGCGCGTGCGCAGCGCGGTCCTCCAGCCCACCGCCGCGAACCGGGCCGCGATCAGTTCCTCATCGGTGGTGCGCAGCACCTCGCGCACCTCTCCGGCGCCCGCGCCCTCCACCGCCGCAGCCGTCGCCAGCAGCACGTTGAGGTAGCCGTGGCGGGCGGGGAGCCCTCCGACCGCCGGGGCCGACACCGCCCGGTGCTGCCCGGCCGCGACGCGGAAGGGCACGTCCCAGAACACGCACTCGCCGATGGTGTCGGCCAGTTCGGTGACGCCGGGCGGCGGGCAGGCGCGCGTTCCGTGGCAGCGGATGCGCACCCCGAGCGGGCGGGCGCCGCTCAACGCCGCGACCGACTCCACCCGGCGGGAGCCGCGCGGCATCTCGAAGTAGACGGTCCGGAGCCGGAAGGCGCCACCGACCCTGGCGAGGAGCGCCGCCCGGCGCACCTCCTCCGGCAGCGCCCAGGCCTCCACGTGCACCACCCGCACGCCCGGGAACCCGGTGACGTCCGCGGGCACGGCCCCTCCGTCGGTGCCCAGCACCACCCCCACGTCCAAGGGGGCCTCGGGGGCCTCCGGGCGCCCGCGCGGGGGCGGCGGGGAGCCGTGGCCCGTCTCTGAACCGGCACCGGGCCCGTGCCCGAACCCCGGCACCATCTCCGGCTCCGCTTCCAGTTCGCGGTCGACCTCGCCCTGCACCGCTCCGTCCAGGGCGGCCTCCGCTGCGGCGCCGCGGCGCGCGCGCCGGGCCAGGTCGGGCAGCAGCCCGGAGGGGCACAGCAGCCTGCGGCTGAGCAGGGGGTGCGCGAGGATGCGGTCGGTGCGGTTGCGCTGCAGTGCCTGGAAGAGCGACAGCGGCGCGGGCGGCAGCAGGCCCGCGTCGTCGACCAGCCCGTGCAGCAGGATCTCCCCTGCCGGGGCCGCGTGGCCGCTGCCCGGCATCAGCGGGCCCAGCTCCAGGCGTAGGCGGGGTCCTCCGAAGCGCGCCCCGCGGGTCCGATGTCCAGCGGCCGGAAGGTGTCGACCATGACGGCGGTCTCGGTCGTGGAGGGCGCCCCGAGCGCCGCCTCGACCGCACCGGGCTGGGGGCCGTGGGTGAACCCGGCCGGGTGCAGTGAGACCGACCCGATGCCGATGCCCGACCCCTTGCGCGCGGCGTAGTCCCCCGCGACGTAGTACATGAACTCGTCGGAGTCGACGTTGTGGTGGTTGTAGGGGATGGGCACCGCGTCCTCGTGGAAGTCCAGCGGGCGCGGGCAGAACGAGCACACCACGAAATTGGGCCCCTCGAACGTCTGGTGCACCGGCGGCGGCGCATGCGTCTTCTTCACGATCGGCTCGAAGTCCTCGATGTTGAAGGCGAAGGGGTACAGGTAGCCGTCCCACCCGACGACGTCGAAAGGGTGGTGGGCGAAGGTCATCCTGCTGAGCCCGGCGCGGGTGCGGACCAGGACGGGCGTGGCGGTCCGGGCCTCGGGCCCCTCGGCGGTGAACGGCTCGGTCGGCCCGCGCAGGTCCCGCTCGCAGTAGGGCGCGTGCTCCAGGAACTGCCCGAAGGAGGACAGGTAGCGGCGCGGCGGCCGGATATGTCCCGACGCCTCGATGACCAGGGCCTGCACGCGGCCGTGGGGGACCCAGCGGTGGATGGTCCCGGTGGGCACCGTGATGTAGTCCCCTTCGCGCCCTTCGATCACGCCGTAGGTCGACTCGAAGCGCGCGCTGCCCGACTGCAGGTACACCGTCTCGTCGCCCACCGAGTTCCGGTAGAGCCCGCTCTCCTCCTCCACCGCGGCGTAGGAGAGGTGCACGTCGCCGTTTCCTGCCAGCAGCTGCCGCCCGGTGACCAGGTCGCCCTTGACGGGCAGCTCGCCTGTGCGGAAGTGGCGCGGGGCAAGGGGAAGATTGGGCCGCGCCTCACTCAGCGCGCGCAAGTCCTCGGCGGGTTCGGAGTTCAGGATGGCCGTGGGCAGGTACCGGTGGTAGAGCAGCGAGGAGTCCGAGGAGAAGCCCTCCTCACCCATGAGCTCTTCGGCGTAGATGCCCCCGTCCGGTCGACGGAAGACGGTGTGCCGCTTGCGGGGAAGCTCTCCGACAGCCCTGTAGAAAGGCATCTCGCCGTCCTTTCCGGGGCACCCGCCCCCTGACGCCTCCTCGATCCCTGACCTTCACCTACCCCGCCGGGCCGGTGCCCGCGCACCGCAGGCGCGTTCGATCGCGGACCGGACCCGGTCCGGCGGGGTTCCCGGTGGCAGGACGGCGCACAGGTGGGCGTCGGGCCGCACGGCGAACAGGCTGCCCTTCGCGTGGCCGAGCGCTTCGGCGGCGTCCCCGTAGGCGTCGACGCGCTCCAGCGCGAGCGGGGCCACGTCTGCGGGGAGGCCGGCGCACGCGCGCGCGGCGTCGACCGCGTCGTCGTTCCTGTCGGCGACGATGGTGAAGCCGGGGCCGAGCAGCGACCGCAGGCGCACCCGTTCCCCTTCCGCGGCGCCGACGGGCGTGCACAGGGCGTCGGGGCAGATGTCGCCGGGGGCGGGGGCTTCAGGGCGGGTCTGCGGCGGTACAGGCCCACCGGGGGTGGTCAACGGCGAGTCGGCGTAGCGGAAGGGCTCGGCGAGCCTTCCCGAGTCGATGCGGTCACCGGCGCGGGGATCCTCCAGCGCGCGCTCCAGCACCTCGCGTCGGCGCCTCCGGTCCTCCTCGGTGTGCGGGACGAGGAACCGCATGGTGTCCCCGGTGACGCGCAGGTTCTCCCGGGCGGCCGCCCAGCGTTCGGAGTGGTAGGTCTCCAGGAGGGCGTCCGCCGCCGCGGGGTCGTGGACCCTGAGCGCGCACGCGATCTTCCAGGCGAGGTTCTCGGCGTCCTGCACCCCGCTGTTGAGCCCGCGCGCGCCGAAGGGGGCGTACAGGTGGGCGGCGTCCCCGGCGAGCAGGACGCGGCCCGTGCGCATTCGTTCGGCGCACCGCTCGTGAAAGCGGTAGACCGACGACCACACCAGCGTGTAGCCGCCATCACCGACGATCTTGCGGATGCGCTCGTCCAGTGCCCCGCTGCGGCGCTCGGCGTCCAGGTCGAACCCGTCGGGCACCTGCCAGTCGATGCGCCAGGTCGAGTCGGGGCACTGGTGCACGAGCACTTGGCGCCCGGGGTTCCACTCGGGGTCGAAGTGGAACCGCCGCTCATTGGGGAACGGCAGGTCGGCGCGGATGTCGCAGATGAGGAAGCGGTCGCCGAAGGAGTCGCCCGGGAAGGCCACGCCCGTCAGCGTGCGCACCGCGCTGCGCGGACCGTCGGCGCCGACGAGGTACTCGGCGCGCATCCGCACCGTCCCGCCGGGGGCCTCGGCCTCGACGACGGCCGGCCCGCCTCCGCCGCCCCGGGGTTCGTCGCCGTCTCCGCCCGGGGCCCCGTCCTGGACGATCCCCACGACGCGGTGTCCGAAGCGCAGGTCGATGTCGGGGTGGGCCGTGACGGCGGCGAGCAGTTCCTCCTCGACCCGCGCCTGGGAGATGTTGATCCACGGCGGCAGGAGGCCCTCGCCGCCCCCGGCGGGGAAAGTGACGGTGCGGACCTCATGGCCCTTGTAGTAGGTGCGGGCGGTCGTCCACGTCGTCCCCTCGGCGATGATCCTCTCGCCCACCCCTAGGCGGTCGAAGACGTCGAGCACGTCGCGCTGGAAGCAGATGGCCTTGGAGCCAGTGGAGCGGAAGTAGGCGGCGCCGCGCTCGTCCTCGGCCTCCAGGACCGTGCAGGCGACGCGCGCACGGGCGAGCGCCAGGGCCGCGGTCAGCCCGACCGGTCCCGCGCCGACCACGATCACGGGAGGATGCGCGCGCTCAGGGCGTCCGGGCGCCCCCGCGTCGTTCCCGTCACGGCTGCTCATGCGTCCGCCCTCCCGGGGTCGAACTCCGCGGCCACCGTCCGCCGCACCCGCACTGCAGGTGTGACGCGCACCACCAAAGATATCCCCTGGGAGGCGTTCATCCCTGGGCCCAGGCGTTGAACCCGCCGATACCCCGCTTTGACCCGCGACCGGCCGCCGTATCGGCGTTTTCCGCCGGTTTCGGCGCCATGGCGGTGATGCGGAGGTCGTTACGGCTCTTGCCAAATCGCCCCCGCGCTGCTTACCTTGACCGGGTAGCGAACGCCGCTTGGTGAGAGCCGTGTGTTCGATAGCCGAATAAGCCACGCGCAGGGCCGGTATCGCTGACTCCCCCTCCCTCAGTGACGCGCCCTGCTTCCCCTCCTGCGGAGTCCAGCCCTCCCCTCCCGGCTGGCCTCGGCGCCAGGAGATGAGAAGGGGCGGTGCCGGCGCGGCACCGCCCCTTCGCGTTCCCAGGGACGGCCCCGGGGCCCGCGCGGGACCCGGGGCCGGTCGGACGGGCTCAGTCCACCTGCACCCGGACGACGCCCGCCATCTTCGGCATGCGCACGTCGGTCACGCGCACGTCCAAGCCGGTGCGGGGGGCCTCCAGCATTTTTCCGTCGCCGAGGTAGATCGCCACGTGCGAGATGTAGTCGGGCGCCGTGGGGTCGGACCGCCAGAAGATGAGGTCGCCCCGGCGGGCGTCCTCCCACTCGACGTGCTCCCCGGCGTACCACTGGTCGTGGGTGACGCGCGGGATGGCGATGCCCTCCTCGGCGAAGGCCCACTGGAGCAGCCCCGAGCAGTCGAAGCCGCCCTCGGCCAGGGACTCGCCGCCCCACACGTAGGGCACGCCGACCATCGTCTCGGCGTTGGAGATGACGCGCTCCATGGTGTCCTCGGGGACGGCCTCCCCGCGCGCGCCCGACGGGCGCGGCTCGGGGTCCTCGGCCAGGAGCTGGAGCGAGGCGTCCTCTCCGAGGGCCTCCTCCAGGCGGTCCTTGAGCTCCCACAGGTCGGCGCCGGGGGCCGAAACGATGAGGCCGTTCCCTTCGGGGAAGCCGAGCTCGGAGGCGAGGCCGCGGGAGACGAGGGCGTCGATGCCGGCGACGCCCGAGGTGGCGTGGGTCCACACCTCGGCCGGCCGGTCGCCGTCGGCGCCCGCGATGTCGACCTCGCTGCCCACGTCCAGGCCGCGCTGTTTGCCCGCGTCGTCGGACAGGGCGATGCGCCCCTCGGCGATCCCCTGCCAGATCTCGTCGGACTCGGCGGAGGGGCGGGGGGCGAAGTTCCGGAAGCCGCCGGGGTCGACCCCGAGGACCGAGGTCTCCTCGCCCTCGACGTTCACCCGCGCCGCGTCGACGACCTCGACGGCCTCGACGCCGTCCAGGCCGCGCACCCGGCGCACCGCCTTGTCGGACAGCGGCTCGGGAAGGACGGCGAAGTACTCGCGGCTGCGGGGCTCGCCCAGGGGGGCGACCTTCGTGCCGTCCTTGAGCGCGGCGGCGTCGGCCACGGGCGGGGAGGCCTGTCCCCCGCCCGGCTCGGGCACGGCCGCGGGGTGCGGAGCGCCGACCGGGGGGCGGTCGGCGACGTTGGGCTCGGGTTCGGCCCAAGCGGGCGCCCCCAGCGCGGTGAAGGCCACCACGAAGGCGACGGTGGTTCCCGCGCACGTTCTCAGCCGGTCCCGCACGAATCGACCTCGCTTTCCCGCGCCTGACGGAGGGTGGGCGGACATCGCGTACAAGCATGGGCGGACGGCGCCCCGTTTTCAAGCCGTGCACGGGTGAACACAGGAGGAACCGAATCCCCGGCCTCTGGCCGAAACCGGCCGCCCGCCGCGGTGCGGCGGAGCGCCCGGGTCACCTCCAGTGGCCGGGGTACCGGGGGAGGTCTGAAGTTTCGCGGTGCCCGTGGGTGTGGAACCAGTGCGTGGCCGCCTCCAAGGCCGCGCACAGGGCCCGCGAGGAGTGCGGTCCCGCGCGGCTGGACAGGATGCTGACCGGCTGGCGCTCGGCGAAGCGGTGGCTGCGCAAGGGCGCCTCGGTCCCCCAGCAGCAGACCGTCCGGGACTTCGCCGCCTCCCGTGCCAAAGCCCTCAAGGACATCAAGGCCCGGCTGCCCGTGCACCGGCGCGCGGGCATGCCCCGGTTCAAAAAGCGCGACCGCGCCGACCCGACGCTGAACTACACCCGCCGCGGCTTCCGGCTGCGCGATGGCAGGTTGCACCTGGCCGGGGGCATCGCGGTCCGGGTGGTCTGGTCGCGCGCCCTGCCCGCCGATCCCACATCGGTCCGGATCTACCGCGACTGCCTGGGACACTGGTACGCCTCCTTCGTCGTGCCCGCGGCCGTGGAGCCGCTCCCGGCCACCGGCCGGACGCTCGGCGTCGACTGGGGCGTGAAAGAGGTCGCGACCACCACCAGCGACGACCACGACCTTGCCCACCCCCAGCACGGCGAGAGGGCGGCGGCGAAGCTGCACAAGCGCGTCGCGCGCGACCACGACCGGATCGCGGTGGAGGACTTCAAGCCCAGGTTCCTGGCGAAGTCGACCATGGCGCGCAAGGCGGTCGACGCCGCGATCAGCGCCACCAAGGCGGCGCTGGTCGAGATGGGCCGCAAGCACGCGCGGGACGTCCGTCTCGTGCATCCCGCGCATACCACGATGGACTGCGCTTCGTGCGGAGCGAGAACCAAGCACGCACTGCCGCTTTCCGAGAAGACCTATGCCCGCACCGCGTGCGGGGCCGTGTCCCCCAGGGACAAGAACTCCGCGCGTGTGATGCTGGTCCGGGCGGGTTGGACCCCGGACGGTGTCGAGGGCTTAAGACCGTCCGGGCCGCAGGCCCGGACGGCTGCCTGAGCCGTGAATCCCCGTACACGCCATGAAGGCGCCCCACCAGGGGCGACCGGCCGCAAGGCCGGGCGGGAATCCCTCGCCTTCAGACAGGGGAGCCTTCAAGTAGATCTTCCCTCCGAGGACCCTCGACCTTGTAGCCCTTGGGAACATCGATGTGCTCACTCGTGGGCCGGAGACCGGCCCCGGGCTGCTCAGAACACTCGCACAGTTCCATGGTCATGGGCATTCCCCTGTTCAAGTCAGAGCGGCCCGGATCTCAGCGGACGCGCATGCGCAAAGCTGACCTTCTTCGGCCGACTCGACCGATGCCCTGCGCGCGCATGCGCCCGAAGGCTGGCAATCCCTTGCGGCCCCGCCCTCGGCCTCTAGTTCGGCGGTCGCCTGCGCCTGGCGGGCGGCCGCCTCCTCCAAGAAGCCCGCAATCTCGTCGCTGTACTTCTCGAAGAACTCGCCCAGGCGGCGAATGAGGTCGGCGAACAGCTCAGCGCGCACGTGGAGAAGGGCGTCGCCGAGGGCCGCAAGCGCGGGAACAGCAAGCTCGCCACCGGGCCGGTTCAGGCGTTCTTCCGGGACGCGTTCATGTCGGTGGTCATCCCGATGATCGCCAAGAAGAAGGGGCACTCCTGGATCTTCGACCACCGCATCGACTTCGACGAGCCCGTCGCGTCCACGGCGGCGTGAGGAGAGAGGGGCGTGGTCGCCCCGCCGCACCGTCCTTCAGCCCTCCAGGACCACGTTCTCCAGGGGCTCGCCGTTGCCCCACCTGCGGAGCTGCTCGTCGATGAATCTGCGCGCGCGGGGATAGAAGGTGTCCGAGCCGCCCGCCACATGCGGCGTGACGAAAACGTTCGGCGCGGTCCACAGCGGGTGGTCCTGCGGGAGCGGTTCCGGGTCGGTGACGTCGAGCGCCGCCCGGATCCGTCCCTCTTGCTCAAGTAGGGCGGCGGTGTCGAGCACCGGCCCTCGGGCGACGTTGACCACCAGCGCACCGTCGCGCATCAGGCCCAGTTCCTTCTCCCCGATGAGGCCGCGCGTCTCCTCGCTCAGCGGGGTGAGCAGAACGACGACGTCGGCCTCCGGCAAGAGGGCGTGCAGGTCCTCGATCCCATGGACCCCCTGCCCGGGCCGGGCCGTGCGGGCGACCTTCACGATGTCGCACTCATTGGGCGCCAAGCGCGCTTCCAGCGCCCGACCGATGCTGCCATGGCCGACGATCAGGACCCGCGACCCGGCCAGAGAACGCGTGTAGTGCGGATTCCAGGTCTGCGCGCGCTGGTCCGCAGACCACCGGGGAAGGTCCCGCCGGTCGGCGAGGATGAGCGCGAGCGCGTGCTCGGCGGTGCTGGCGTCGTGCAGCCCGCGCGCGTTGCACAGCAGCACCCCGTCCGGAAGGTGCGGGACCGCGTTCTCGTACCCGGCGGTGAGGAGCTGGCACACGCGCATGCGGGGCATGCGGGGCAACAGGTCGACCCGCTGGCCGCGCCCGTAAGGCATCACGTAGAACACCACGTCCGACAGGTCCTCGGGCTCTCCCTGCCCGTCGAAGACGGCGCCGTCGAACCCCTCGGGGACGGCGGACAGGTTCTCTTCCCAGGGCACCAGGACCCGGTCGGGCATCTCTCCTCCTCGGGATGCGAAGCGGCGGGCGGAGCGGGCTGGGCCGGCTCCGCCCGAGGTGGGACGCTATCAGGGGCGTCTGGGACGTGGGCCTCCCGGTGCGCCGCGGCCCGAGCCGTGCGCGCGCCGGAGGAACCGGAGCCGTCAGGGCCGTCAGGGCCCCGGATCGCGGCCCTTTGGCCCCAGAGCGCCCCTCCGCTTCGTGACGTAGGGTGATCGCCATGCCGACGACCGATACCGCTCGCAACGTCCCCCGCCCCTCGCTCCCGGTCAATTCCTGGGCGATCCTGGGGCTGCTCTCCTTCGGGACGGAGCTCTCCGGCTACCAGCTCCGCCAGTGGGCGGAGAACATCCTCGGCTACTTCCACAGTGTCCCGGCGATGAGCCAGATCTACACGGAACTGCAGCGGCTGGAGCGCCACGGCTACGTACACCACCGCAGCGTCCCGGTCGCCGACGCCCCGGTGGGGACGCGCAGCGCCCGCGCCAAGCGCGGCTACGAGATCACCCCCGAGGGCCGGGAGGCGCTGGCGGCCTGGATCCGCGACGTCCCGGTCGAGTACCCCACCGCCCGCAACGGCGCGATGCTGCGGGTCTGGCTGGGCGCCTACGCCGACCCCGAGCGGCTCCGGGAGATCGTGTCAGAGCACCGCGACCGTTCCGAGGAGATGCGGGCCTCCGCCGAGGCGTCCAACCGCATCGCTGAACACGACTACGCCCGGCACCGTTTCGCGACCCTGGTGACCTCGTGGGCCGAGCGGCGCTACGCCGCGGAGCGCGACCTGGCCAAGGAGGTCCTCTCGGAGCTGGACGAGCTGCTCTACGCCCTTGGGGGCACGGACAACGGGCCCCCGGACGGCTCTGAGGACGACGACGGCGCGGCCGCCCCGGCATCGTCGCGGGCCGAGCAGCGCACCAACTCGTAACAGGCGATCGCCGCGGCCGCGGTGACGTTGAACGAGTCGACGTCGCGCCCGGCCATGGGGATGCGCACGCGCGCGTCGGCCTGGCCCAGCCAGCGGGACGAGAGCCCGTCGCCCTCAGTGCCCAGCAGCAGCGCGGCCGGCCGCCCCGCCTCGGCGGCCAGCGCGTCGCCGATCGGGACGGAGTCCTCCCCCGGTGTCAGGGCGAGGATGCGCAGGCCGCGCTCGCGCAGCTCCCCCAGTCCTTCGCGCCAGTCGTCCATACGGGCGTAAGGGAGGGTGAACACCGACCCCATGGAGACCTTGACCGACCGGCGGTACAGGGGGTCGGCGCACCTGGGCGACAGCAGGACCGCATCGACCCCGAGCCCGGCGGCGCTGCGGAAGATGGCGCCGACGTTGGTGTGGTCGACGATGTCCTCGAGGACGACGACGCTGCGCGCCCCTTCGAGGACGTCCCCCACAGCGGGCAGGGGGCTCCGGTGGAAGGACCCGAGGGCGCCGCGGTGCAGGTGGAATCCGACCAGCCCTCGGGCGACCTCTTCGGAGACGATGTAGACGGGCGCGTCGCCCCGGTCGAGCACATCGTCGAGCAGGTCGCCGAGGGCCTCGCGGCGGCGCTCGGTGAGCAGCAGCGACCGCGGCACGAAACCCGCCCGCAGCGCGCGGCGGATGACCTTGTCCCCTTCGGCCATGAAGAGCCCGTGCTCGGACTCCAGGCTCTTGCGCAGAGTGACGTCCCGCAGCCCGACATAGTCGGCCAGGCGGGGGTCGCGGGGGTCGGTGACCTCGATGGCGTCCATGGGCCACCATTCTCGCCGATCCCCGAACCGCTGATCCCGGGCGGCGCTCCCCTGCGGGTGCCGGGCGCACCGGGGCAAGCGGGTCAGGGGGCGGCGTCGGCCACCGCGTCCATCAGGGGCCGCAGGCGCTGCCAGCGGACCTCTTCGCAGGAGTCGGCGCGGGTGACCTCGGTGTCGATCTCCTCGCCGCCCCACTCGCCGGCGACGTGGGCCTGTCCGGGCCCGTAGTCGTGGTCCTCCTCGCACACGGCGTCCTCGGGGACCTCGTCGAACAGCCCGATGCCGTCGCTCTCGGCGGTCTCCGCCTGGACGAGGGCGAGGTCGGCGCAGACGCCGGGGTCGGCGGAGGCGTCGCCGGTGCAGGTGATGTTCTGGATGTAGGCGCGCTCCCCCGTGGTCAGCCGCACCTGGAGTTCCGCGGTGGGCGCCTCGGGGTCCTCCTGCACGGACTCGCTGACGGTGTCGAGCGATCCGGCGGCCGACGCCCCGGTCTCGGGCGGGGTGGGCAGGAGGGACAGGACCGCGCCGAGCACCCACGCGACGGCTCCGCCTGCGCATACCGCCCCGAGCACGGCGGGGCCGATCGCGCGGGGGGACCGGCGCCGGGGGTTCTGCTTGGACATGGATGCCACTCTACGTAGTCGGGCGATTACTTTTCGACGTGAGGCGGCGCTTCGTCCACTGGTCCCGGATCCCCCCCAGGGCGTGTTGTGCGGGCCATGGCCGCCGCACACGGCGTCCATGGCCCGCACAACACGCCCTAGCACCCCGGGGCCCTCCCCGGTGCGCCTACCACGGGACGTGTCAAGCACCGACCACGCATACTAGCCACTTCCGTCAAACCCGGCGCCACCCGGTCCGGACTCGGCCGCCTCTTCTCCTCACCCCTTACTAGACAGTAAGGTCGCGCCAAGCACGCCCCACCCCCGGAGAAGCCCCGTGTCCAGCGGCCGACACCGCATCGAACGGCGCGGCGGGTCCCGCGCCCGCAAAGCGCTGACCTCACCCCTCGGCCTCACCGCCATCGCCGTGGCCGTGATCGCCGCCGCCAGCCTCGCCGTGCCCGCGGCGCTGCGCATGGCCGACTGCGGTGAGACGCGCTATCTGCGCATCTCCAGCACGCTGAGCATGGCGCCGCTCATGCGGCAGGCCGCCGACGAGTTCAACGGACGCCAGGCCTCCTACGACGGCGTCTGCGTGCTGGCGCAGGCCGACGAGACCGCTCCGCACCGCATCATGACCGAGCTGTCCGGCGGGCCGGGCGGCTCCACGGTGCGCCCGGACGTGTGGGTGCCCGAGTCCTCGGCCTGGGTTGAGCTGGCGCGGGTCTCCGAGAGCGGCGCGCAGACCGTGGAGACCGAACCGCGCTCCCTGGCCGCGTCCCCGGTGGTGCTGGCCGCCCCCGAGGGCGCGGAGGGCCTCGAGGCGTCCGGCGGCAGCGCCTGGGACCTCCTCCTGCCCGACGGGCGCGACCCCGACCGCCCCATGGTGATGGTCGACCCCAACCGGGGCGTCGACGGCATGGCCGCCATGCACGCGGTCCGCCGGGAGCTGGGAACCGGGGACGACGCCGACACCGCCATGACGGATTTCGTGCGCGACGTGCAGCTGGACACCGCGTTCGGCGAGATCGACCCCGCCGGGCTCTTCCCTGCCTCCGGCTCCGGCGACCCGGAGAACGCGCCCCTGGCGGTCCTGCCCGAGCAGGCGGTCGCCGCCTACAACACCGGGTCCCCGGAGACGCCGCTGCGCGCGCTGTATCCGCCCGAGGGCACCGTCATGCTCGACTACCCGTTCGTGGCCACCGGCGACGACCCGCGCATGCGGCGGGCCGCCGACGACCTCTACGGGATCCTGCAGCAGCCCGCCTACAGGGAGCGCATGCGGGAGTACGGCTTCCGCGACCCCGACGGGACGGCGGCCCGGCCGCTGGCCGACACCGCCGGGATCGAGGCCGAGGTCCCCGAGACCCACGACGACCTGACCGGGGACGCGCTGCTCACCTCGCTGGACGACTGGAACCGGCTGTCCATGCAGTCGCGCACCATCGTGCTGGCCGACGTGTCCGAGGCGATGGCCGAGGACCTCAACGGCGGGCCCAGCCGCCTTGAGGTGACCCGCGGCGCCGCCGAGACCGGGCTGGCGCTGTTCCCCGACCAGACCGACATGGGCCTGTGGCTGATGTCGGAGGAGTTCGGCGCGGACGGGCGCGAGGTCGGGTCCCCTCCCGGGCCGCTGGAGGAGGCGGTGGGCGACGGGGGCTCCACCCGCCGCGAGGAGCTGCAGGAGGTCGCCCGCGACATCGAGGTCGCCGGGGGCGGCTCCCGGCTCTACGACAACATCCTGGACGCCTACCGGGAGGTGGAGGAGGGCTACGACGAGGACCGGATCAACTCGGTCATCGTGCTCACGGCCGGATCCGACGGCGGGTCCAGCGACATCTCCCACGACGAGCTCGTCGCCGAGCTGCAGGACCGCTTCGACCCCGAGCGGCCGGTGACCATGTTCATCATCGCCTTCGGCGCCCAGTCCGACCGCGAGGAACTGGCCGAGATCGCCCGCGCGACCAGCGGCACCCTGTCGGTCACCGACGACCCCGGGGAGATCGGCGACATCTTCCTCAGCTCGATCTCGCGGCGGCTGTGCGTGCCCGACTGCGGCACCTGAGCCGCCCGGGACCCGACAACCGAAACCGGGTCACGAGGGCGGACCGAAACTCGGCCCTCCGGGTGTGACCAGCCATCCCCCCGTAATCGGACTTCGCTACCCTTACGAGGCACACGTCACAAACCCCCCACGACCCCGACCCCCACCACATCGAGGACCACCTTGGGACGCCACCGCGGTAATCACGCAGACGACGGAGACGCCGACCCGCGCGGTGCCGAGGGCCGCAGCCGGCGGCGCCGGCGCCGCGGCGGTGCCGTCGCCGCGCTCTCCTCGGCCGTGGCCATCATCCTGGCCGTCGGCCTCACCGGCACCTACATCTTCCTCAACCAGAGCGGTTGCAGCGGGCAGGACGTCACCCTCGACGTCGCCGTGAGCCCCGAGCTCACCACCGCGGTGCAGGGGGTGGCCCAGGAGTTCAACGAGCAGGACTACGCGGTCGACGGCCAGTGCGTGCGCGTCAGCGCGCGCGGCATCGCCTCCGCCGACGTCGCCTATGGCATCACCGGCGGCGGTCCCACCATGGGCGACACCGAGTCCCAGGTGTGGATCCCCGACTCCTCCCTGTGGGTCAACTTCGTCAAGGAGAACTCCGGCGACGGCGTCGTCGACGACACCGGCACCTCTGTGGCCTCCTCCCCACTGGTCCTGGCGCAGCCCGAGAAGGTCGCCGAGAAGGACGACGACAAGGCCTCCTGGAAGACGCTGGTGCCCACCGCCGCCCCCGGCGCGGACGGGGACGACACCGACGTGCGCCTGGTGGACCCGGTGCGCAGCTCCTCCGGACTGGCCACGCTCGCCCTGGTCTCCGACGCCATCGGCGGCGGCGACGAGGAGGGCCAGGCCCAGCTGGTGGCGGCCATCCAGGCCCTGCAGGAGGGCGCCACCCCGAGCGAGGAGGCCGCCTTCGAGGCGTTCGCCGAGCAGAGCGCGGGCGACGGCGCCTCCCCCGTGCTGGTCCTGTCCGAGCAGGCCGCCGCCCGCTACAACCAGGACCACGCCGACGCCCCCGCGCGCGTGCGCTACCCCGACAGCGGCTCCTACAGCCTCGACTACCCCTACGTCACCCGCACCGACGACCCGCTGACCACGCGCGCCGCCCAGGTGTTCCGGGGCGCGCTCGAAGAGGACGCGGCGCAGAAGCGCTTGCAGCGCGAAGGCTTCCGAACGGCGGACGGGAAGGCCGACTCCGGAGCGCTCCCCGAGGCCCAGGGGTTCCAGGCCGACATCCCCGAGAACCTGCCCACGCCCAACAACGAGACCGTGGAGCGGCTGACCCAGGCCTGGAACCAGTTCAAGCTCGGGACGCGACTGCTGACCATCGTGGACGTGTCGGGGTCGATGCTGGAGGAGGTCCCCGGCACCGGGATGAGCCGGATGCAGGTCACCACGGCCGCCGCCGACCAAGGGCTGTCGCTGTTCAACGACCGCACCGAGCTGGGGCTGTGGGAGTTCTCCACGGGCCTCGACGGCGACCGGGACCACCGCGAGCTGCTGCCGGTCGGGGAGCTGGCGGGCGAGGGCGCCGAGACCGCCACCCACCGCCAGGACGTCGCCGCCGAACTGGCGGCGCTGGAGCCGGTGCCCGACGGCAACACCGGGCTGTACGACACCTACCTGGCCGCCTACCGGGAGATGGCCTCCTCCTACAAGTCCGACAAGGTCAACGCGATCCTGATGCTGACCGACGGCAACAACGACGACCCGGACGGGGTCTCCCTCAAGGAGCTGGCCTCCACCATCGAGGAGGAGTCCAACCCCCACCACCCGATCCCGGTGTTCACCATCGCCTTCGGCCCGGGCATCGATCTGGAGCCGATGGAGAAGGTGGCCGAACTGACCGGCGGCGAGGCCTACAAGACCGAGAACCCGGCCGAGATCGGCGACATCTTCCTGCAGGCCTTCTCCCAGCGCCTGGAGAACCAGCAGGGCGGGCAGGGGCAGGCGGGCTCCTGACCCCGGAGCCCGCCGCGCCCGTGACCGCCCGTGGCCGGATTCGGCCACGGGCGGTCCGGATATTCGGCCCGAAACCCCGTGCCCGTGACCGATACATCCCTGTTCCCCACCCCCCGGGACCTATGGACTAATCGCCCGGCCTCGCGTACTCAGAAGAGTGGTTGTGCTGTGCGACGGAGGGTGGCGGCCGTGGCCGACGCATGGATGCCGGGCGCAGGGAGGGTGGAGTGCTCCTTCACCCCGGAGGGGCCGTTCCACGGGGGCGCGCCCCGCGCGGTATGGCGGACCACGGAGTCGGATCCGGCGGAACTCACCGCGCGCGCGGTGGCCGAGCGCCTCGACTCCGACGGACGCACCGCGCACCTGGTCTGGAACCCCCTCCTCGGCGAGACCGTCCAGCTCCTCCCGGCCACCGCGCCGGCCAGCGGCGAGCTGCCCGGCGACGGGACCGACCACGCGCACGAAGGGCGCACGTGCGTGATCATCGCCGTGGTGGGCCGCGCACGGGACCCGTTCACCGATGGGCCCCTGAACGGGGTCGAGGCGATCCTCAGGTGGCTGGCCACCTGGGAGGTGGCGCGCGCGTGGCCGCCCGGTCCCCCGCCGCCGTTCGCGACGCCGGTGCGCGACCCGGCCGCGGAGCGGGCGTGGGGGCGCTCGGGCCACTTCGGCGCATCGCAGGTGCCGGGGTCGGCCGAGCACGGCCCCGGCGCGATCGACGTCCGCCACCTCTTGGACGCCGCCCGGGAGCGCCCCAAGGCGCGCCTGTCCGGGCCGCGCGGCCGCCCGGCGCCGCGGCAGCGGGGGTCGGCGCGCCCGGAGGCCGCCGACGGGGCGCTCTCCGAGTCGTACGCGCTCGGCCGCTGAGCCCGCCGGACCACCGGCGGGGACCTGCAAGGTCGCCGTACCCCTTAGTCTGTCGCCCATGGGTGGATCGATCGAGCCAGGCTGGTACCAGGACCCGCACGGCGGTGACGGCCGGCTCCGGTGGTGGAACGGCCAAGAGTGGACGCAGCACGTCCGCGACCTGGCGGATCTGCGGCCGGACGCGTCCGGGGGTGCGGCCGCGGGCTCCGCGAGCGAAGACGACGAACCGACCGCCGACCTGGGCGGGGGTCCCGCACCGGACGAGTCGACGATCCCGACGGCCCAGGGGTCCGCGTTCCCCTCCTCTCCGGGCGAGTCGACGATCCCGACCGGGGGCGGGCTCGACACGGGCGGCGCCATCGGGGACGAGCCGTCGACGATGCGCATCGACCCCGCCGCGGCGGCGTCCTACACCTCCTCGCACGCCACGCCCCCACCGCCGTCCCAAGACGACGAGGAACCCACCGCGGACCTGGGCGGGTCCACCATGCGCATCGACCCCGCCACCGCCGCCTCCTACACCTCCTCCCACAACACGCCCCCTCCAGCGCCCCAAGACGACGAGGAACCCACCGCGGACCTGGGCGGGTCCACCATGCGCATCGACCCCGCCACCGCCGCCTCCTACACCTCCTCGCATTCCTCCCCGGGGCAGGAACGGCCGACCGAATCCACCATGCCGGTCGACCCGTACGCGCGGGACACCGAGCGCACGAGCGACCTCGGCGACGACCTCCCCGAGCGCACCGACGACCTGACGGACCAGGCCTCGGGGCCGCGCACGGCGGTGTTCCAGCCCGGGGAGGCCGAAGCGCCGCGCACGGCGGTCTTCAACCCCGACGACCCGGCGCTGGCCGCGTCCGGCGGGGCCGACGACGGCGAGGAGAAGAAGGGCGGCTTCAACCGCTTCTTCGGCGACCTCAAGGACGGCCTCTCCGAGATCGCCGAGGAGCGCCGGCAGCAGCGCGAAGAGGCCCGCCAGAAGGCCGAGGAGGAGAACCGCAAGAGACAGGAGGCGGAGGCCGAGCGCCGGGAAGCGGAGCAGAAGCGCCTCGCCGAGCAGGCGCAGGAGGCCGCCCGCAACCCCGCCCCGGACGGCACGCCGGGGGCTCCCGGTGCGCCCGGAACCCCGGGCACGCCCGGCGAGCCCTACGGGGGCGCCTACGGCGGGCCGAGCGGCGCCCACTCGGGCGCGGCGCCCGGGGCCGACCCGGGCCGTCCGCCGTCCGGCCCCCAGCAGCCCTACCCCGGCCCCGGCGGGCCGATGGGCGGCCCCGGCGCACCCGACCCGGGCATGCCCCCCTCGGGGCCCCAGCCCGGTGCCGGACACCAGCCTCCGCCGCCGTACCCGGGCGCACCCATGGGGCCCGGTCCCGACCAGGGACGCCCGCCCTCCGGACCGCAGCCCCCCTACCCGGGCGCCTCCGGCCCCCAGCACCCCTATCCCGGGGCCCCCATGGGCGCACCGGGCGGACCGGACCAGCCCCCGCCGCCGTACCCCGGCCCCGGCCCCGGCCCCGGCGCACCGATGGGCGCACCCGGCGGGCCGCCTGGGCCCGGCATGCACGGCGGTCCCGACCAGCCTCCGCCGCCGTACCCGGGCGCACCCATGGGGCCCGGTCCCGACCAGGGACGCCCGCCCTCCGGACCACAGCCCCCCTACCCGGGCGCCTCCGGCCCCCAGCCGCCCCACCCGGGCCCTCCCGGCCCTCCCGGCCCTCCGCCGGGGTGGGGTCCCGGCCCCGACGCGCCTCCGCCGCACGCCGGCCCCAGCGGCCCGATGGCGCCCCCGCACGCGCATGCGCCCGGCCCCATGCCGCCGGACCCGGCGAACCCCTATGGCGGCCCGCCGGCGCCCTATGGGCCCCCGCAGGGGCCCGCAGGCGGCGGCGCGCCCCAGGCCCCCCAGGGCCGGGGCGGTCGGCGCAAGAAGGAGAAGAAGAAGGGCGGCTGCGGCTGCTTCGGCTGCGGAACGATGATCGTCGTGCTGCTGCTGATCCTCGTCGTCGCGGGCGTCGCCCTGCAGATGACGGGGACGGTCGACGTGGTGTGGCTGTTGTTCGGCGTCTGACCCGGTCGGCGTCCGGGCCCGCAGGGGCCGGGACGCCGCGCGGGGGAGGCGACACCGCCCGAGGGGAGGGCCGGACCTGAGCGGACCGGCCCTCCCCTATTCAGGGCCGGACCATGGCCGCCCACGCGGCGCCGGTGGAAAACCGCACGTCGCGTATGGGCCTAAGCTGTCCGGTATGAATGACTCCCTGGTGTGGATCGACTGCGAGATGACAGGACTCGACCTTGAGCACGACGCGCTGATCGAAGTCGCGTGCGTCGTGACGGACGGCCAGCTCAACGTGCTCGACGAGGGCCTGGACATCGTCATCAAACCTCCGCAGTCGGCACTCGAACACATGGGGGACTTCGTCACCAAGATGCACACCGACTCCGGGCTCATCGACGAGCTCGACAACGGTGTGACGCTCCAGGAGGCCGAGGACCGGGTCCTGGAGTACATCAAGCGGTTCGTGCCCGAGCCGAAGAAGGCGCCCTTGTGCGGCAACTCGATCGCCACCGACCGGCTGTTCATCTCCCGCGACATGCCCCGCATCGACGGCTTCCTCCACTACCGCATGGTGGACGTGTCGAGCATCAAGGAGCTGCTGCGGCGCTGGTACCCGCGGGTGTACTTCAACAGCCCGGAGAAGCACGGCGGCCACCGGGCGCTCGCCGACATCACCGAGAGCATCCAGGAGCTGCGCTACTACCGGGCGGCCGCGTTCGTCGCCCCGCCGGGGCCGGACACCTCCACGGTCCGTTCGGTGTCCGCCGAGGTCGCCGCGGGCGGGACGGGACTGCGGCAGGAGTCGGACGCCGAGCGCCACGGGGGCAATTGACCGGAGCACTCACCGGAGTCCGCTAGACTCTTTGAAGAGCGCGGGCGACGACCCGGTCGAACCGGCGGAATCCGCGCCCATGGTGGGTGTAGCTCAGTTGGCAGAGCACTTGGTTGTGGTCCAAGAAGTCGGGGGTTCAAGTCCCCTCACTCACCCCAGATGAAGGGCCCGGTCACCGGAAACGGCGACCGGGCCCTTCTCTTCGCGTCCCGGGCCCGCCTCCACTCCAGCGGACACGACCCGACGGGGGTTCCCCGCCTGACGGGCTCCCTCCCCTCCCTCCATGGGCCGGAAGCGGACCGGAGGTGGCGGGCTCTGCTCGGTTACCATTCGGGCACGTGGGTCCGCTCCCCGCGAACGTCGCCACGACCTCCGGGAGTCCGCCGGTGAAGCTCCCCCGTCCGGCCCCTCGCCCGGCCGCGCCCGCCACGCGGTCCTGCACCGTCGTGCTGCTCGCGGACGCCCCGACCACCGGCCGCGCCGACGGCGGGCGGGCCGCGCGCTTCGCCCTGCGGGGGCGCTCCCACTCCGAGCGGTCCGGGCGCTTCATCGAGTTCGCCGCAGAGGAGGCGCGGGCGGGGCGTGCGGTGGTCGCCCTGTACCCCTCCTGGCGGCCCGACGCGGCCCGGTACGCACTCGTCCACGCCCGGTCCCGGACGCTGAGCGACGAGATCGCCGGAATCCCGCTGGCCCTCTCCCCGCTCGCGCTCTCGGTTCTGGCGGACCGCCTGGCCGGGCTCGCCCCGATCCACCTGCCGGGCATCGTCGCCGCGGCCGCAAGGGAGCTGCCCCGGCACATGCTCGCCGGAGCGTGCCTGCACAGCGTCACCGGGTTGAGCGCGCTGCCGACGTCCACCGCGCTCCACGCGGCCTCCTACCGTCCCCGAAGCGCGTTCCTGGCCTTGAGCTGTCCTGGGGCCGCAGTCCTCAGGATCCCCCCCGGGGAGCTGGGCGAGTCGTTGCCCGGCCTCCCCTCGCCTCCCGATACACCGCTCCACGTGTTGGCGTGCTCCGGCACGGCGGGCTCACCGGCCTTCGACGACGACCTGATGCCCGCGCTGCGCACGGCGACGGCCCACGTGGTGCCCTCCCAGCCGCTGGGGCCGGTGTTCTGGGGGACGACCCGGTACACGGAGTTCGCGGCCTTCGAAAGCGGGCCGCGCTCCCTGGCCCGCGCGCTGGGCGCGTTGCACACGGTGCGCTGCCGCTGGTGCGGGCAGCCGGTGGACCGTGCCGTATGCCCGTTCTGCCGCTCCCGCGCCCACAGGTTTCCCACCGCCGCATCCTCCACAGGGACCGCGCACCACGGCGTTCCCGCCCCGCGCGCGCTCGACCAGCGTCCCGCACCTCCTCCGGTACCGGAACCGGCCGGACCGGCCCCGCGCCTGCCGGCCGCCTGGCCCCGCCCTCCGGCGGGCCTGCCCCTCGCGCCCAACGGGACACCTCTGCCCAGTCCTTTCGCTGCTCCGGAGGACCCCCGGGAGTGATCGCCGCCCGGCCGCCCCTCCATACTGGGGAGGTGGCCGAACGAGAGAACACCGGGCAGCACGCGCCCGTCGCGCGCCCCCGGCTGGAGATCGAGTACTGCACCCGCTGCCGTTGGCTGCCCCGCGCCTCCTGGATGGCACAGGAGCTGCTGACGACCTTCGAGGCCGACCTGGGCGAGGTGGCGCTCGTCCCCGGTAGCGGCGGCGTTTTCGAAGTGCGCCTGGACGGCGAGGTGATCTGGTCGCGCACCAGTGACGCGGCCTTCACCGACGCCGCCGACCTGAAGAAGCTCGTCCGGGACCGTGTCGCCCCCGGCCGTGCGCTGGGCCACTCCGACCGCACCGGCTGAAGGCCGCGGCGTCGCGACCGTACCGGCGTTCACCGTGACCGGCCCTGGCGTCCTCACGGCGCACGACTGCGCACCGGTGGAGCGCGCGCTCCGCGCGGCCCCCACGGCAGCTATGCGCGCTGAACGTCCTCCAGCCACGGTTGGAGTCCCCGGTCCTGGAGGTACCAGAGGAGGTTCTGCGCGGAGGCCGCCTCCACGTCCTCGCCGTCCTCCCAGACGGCGTCGCATTCCTCGCACATGCGGAAGCGGGAGCCGTCGAGCGGCATCGGCACCAGGTAGTCCTCCACGAAGCCGAACGAGCAGAGGGGACAGCGCAGCGGCGGCTCGTCGTCGATCATGGCCCCACCCTTCCCCGCTGCGGACGCGCGGCGCAAGCGTGCTGTGCGCACCGGTCGGCCTCCCCCCGTCGCCGATTCCCCACAGACTGTGATGGCATGGACACGGCGGAACTTCCGCCACAATGGTCGCGGTCCGGAACAGTGGCCTTAGACGGCGCATTCTGCGACTTCCGCCCCTTGCGGGCCGCCATCCGCCTCCCCTTGTTCCCCGCCCCTGAAGGGAGCCCCCGTGCGAGTCCTCCTGCTGTGCTCGGCCTTCAACGGCCTCAGCCAGCGCACTTGGATCGAGCTCAGACGCGCCGGACACGACGTGTCCGTCGAGCTCGCCATCGACGAGGAGACCATGGTCGAGGCCGTGGAGCTGGCCCGGCCCGAGCTGATCATCTGCCCGTTCCTCAAGGAACGCGTGCCTGAACGGATCTGGAAGAACCACAGAACGGTCATCGTCCACCCGGGGCCGCCGGGCGACCGCGGCCCCTCCTCCCTCGACTGGGCCGTCGACGAGGGCGCCCCCGAATGGGGGGTGACCGCGCTCCAGGCCGTCGAGGAGATGGACGCCGGTCCCATCTGGGGGTCGCGCACCTTCCCGCTGCCCGCGGAGCCGCCGAAGAAGAGCTCCCTGTACAACGGCCCGGTCACCGAGGCGGCCATCGCCCTCGTGCACGAGGTCGTCGCCAAAGCGGCCGACCCGTGGTTCCTGCCGGAGCCGCTGGACTACGAGCGGCCCGAGGTCACCGGGCGGCTGCGCCCCACCATGCGCCAGGAGGACCGCACCTTCGCGTGGAGCGACCCCAGCGCGCACATCCTGCGCAAGGTCCGCGCCGCCGACGGGGCACCGGGTGTGCGCACGGTGCTGTGCGGGACCGAGGTGCGGGTGTTCGACGCCGACGAGGGGCCCAGAATCTCCGCCGAGCCCGGCACCGTGGCCGCGCGCAGCGACGGCCGGGTGCTCGTGGCCACCGGCGACGGCAGCCTGTGGATCGGCCACCTGAAGGCCGGGGCTCCGGGCGAGCCGGGCGCGATCAAGCTCCCGGCGGCCACGGCGCTCGGGGCGCTCATCGACGGGGTGCCCAACGCCGACCCGAGCGTGCGGCCCTCCGACCGCGGCTACGGCGACGGCGAGATCGTCTACCGGCGCAGCGGCGCGGTGGGCGTGCTGTCCTTCGACTTCTACAACGGCGCCATGTCCACCGAGCAGTGCCTGCGGCTGGCGGCGGGGCTGCGGCACGCGGCCCGCCAGGACACGCGGGTGCTGCTGCTGCGCGGCGGCGAGGTGTTCTCCAACGGCATCCACCTCAACGTCATCGAGGCCGCCGAGGACCCCGAGGGCGAAGCGTGGCGCAACATCCAGGCCATCGACGACGTGTGCCAGGAGATCATCACCTGCTCCTCGCAGCTCACCGTCGCGTCGGTGGGCGGGAACGCCGGGGCCGGCGGGGTGATGCTGGCGCTGGGCGCCGACCGGGTGCTGGTGCGCCAGGGGGCGGTGCTCAACCCGCACTACGCCACCATGGGGCTGTTCGGCTCGGAGTACTGGACCTACGTGCTGCCGCGCCGGGTGGGGGACGCCGCCGCGGCCGCGCTGACGGGCGAGTGCCTGCCCATCGGCGCCGAGCAGGCCGTGGAGCTGGGGCTGGCCGACTCCGCGATCGGCGGGGCCCCGGGCGAGTTCGAGGAGGCGGCGCTGGTCTACGCGCGCCGCCTGGCCGACCGCGGCAACTACGAGCGGGTGCTGCAGGCCAAGAACGACCTGCGCGAGGCCGACGAGCGCCGCCGCCCGCTGGAGACCTACCGGGTGGCCGAGCTGGCCGAGATGAGCCGGGACATCTTCGACGACCGGAGCGGGTTCCGCGAGGCGCGCCGGTCGTTCGTGCACAAGATCAAGGCGGAGGCGACCCCGGCGCACCTGGCCGACCACCGGGCGCCGACCATGCGCGACGTGATGGTCTGAGGCGGTGCGCGCGCGGCGGGGCGGCGTGTGACAGATGTCAGACGCGTGCGCTGCCAGCTGTCACCGGCCACCCATGACCGGAACGACTACACGGGAGTGCGCCGTTCACGAGACGATTCCTCCATGACGAACACCCCCGCCGCCGACGGCCGCGCCCAAGGCGGCCCTCAGGACGCCGCCCCCGAAGCCGCCCCGGAGGCGGCTCCCGAGGCCGCTCCTGAGGCCTCGCACGATCCCGCTCCGGCCCCGCAGCCTTCAGCGGACTCGGACGACCGCCCTTACCTGCCCTGGCGGGGGAAGGCGACGCGGACGGACAAGGCGCTGGCCGGCACGATCCTCGGCATCATGCTGGTCATGCTCGCCCTGTGGCCGGCCCGCCCGTTCCTCATCGCGTCCGCGCCGGTGGCGCTGGCGTTCGTCACGGGGAGCAAGGCGGCGACGGGCGCGGTGGCCGCGTTCGCGTCGGTGGGCGACTACCCGCTGTGGCTGGCCCTGGTGGCGGGGACGGTCGGCATGGCCAAGTTCGACTGGCTGTTCTGGTGGACGGGCCGCCAGTGGGGCCAGGGCATCGTGGACATGTTCGCCCAAGGCGACCGGGCCAAGCGCTTCGCGGCCCAGGCGCACGGGTTCAACCCGTGGATCCTCAGGGGAGCGGTCCTGTTGGCGGTCCTGCCCGGCGTACCGAGCGCGCTGGTGTACGCCCTGGCCGGCTGGACGGGGATGCGCCTGGGGACGTTCCTGGTGTTCGACGTCCTCGGCTCGATGTCCATGGCGGCGGTCGTCGTGGCGGCGGGTTACTCCTCGGGCGAGGCCGGGGTCGAAGTGATCACGACGATCGACAGCTATGCGCTGTGGATCAGCCTGGGCATCATCTTCGTGATGGCCTACTTGGGCGCCAAAAAGGCAGGACGCACGACGAACGGTGCGCAGCCCTCCATGGAGAACTCCACCGAGGACTCTACGGAGAAGCTCACGGAGGAGCCCGCTGCCTCCGACCAGAAGTCCGACTGACGCCCCGGGCCGAGCGAGCAGGACCGCCCCTCAGCGGACACCAGCACAGGTGCGTCCAGACCCGCCGTCACCGATCCCGAGGGCTGAGCAGGCGCGTCCCTCACTCGGGGCCCCGCCCACCGGCATGGCCGGTCTCACCGCCGACCATGGAGACGATGGAGTTCAGGCGGCGGTGGTGGGCGCCCGGCCAGAACACCCTCCCGCAGGCCTCGCACCGCGCGAAGGTGTCGTAGGTCCGCCGGGTGCCCGGCTCCAGCTCTGCGGCGACCTCGCTCTTGTCCACGTCGCGCAGGGGGCCGTTGCACGACGGGCAGCGTGTCCAGGGGGCGGTCGGAGGGTCGAACCGGTCGAGGACCTCACGCAGCTGGTCGTCGGGGGTGTCCTCGCGGATGAGCGCACCGGCCAGGAGCGCACGCCGGTGCAGGAGCCCCCGGTCGCGGGTCAGGAGCGCGCGCTGCTCGGCGTTGGCCCACTCGACGAGAGCCGCGTCCTCAGCGTCGTTGTCGTAGGCGGTGTCGATCCCGATGAGCCGCATCCGCCGCGCCAAGGCGCCGAGATGCACATCGAGCAGGAAGCGCGGGGGCGAGAACGGGAGCCTCTGGGGAGGTTCGACGGCCTCCACGTCCACGGTCTCGCCCGGCCCCGGCCGGTAGTGGACGTTTACGGCCAACCCGTCGACGGCCATCCGCCCGACTTCGGTCAACGGCACTCCGGCGGACCGCACGAGGTGCCCGAGGGTGGCCGTGGGGTCATGGCCGAACTCGACCACCTCCCCGCGCACCCGAGCCGCCAGAAGGAACCGAAGGCCTTCAGCGAACCGCACCCGGACGAGGTCATCGCTCATGCCCCAAGCATGGCAAACCCCGCTCCCTGCCGCCTAAACACATGTCCTCACACCAGGTGGCCATGTCGAAGCCGTCGCGCCAGGACCGTCCGGACGGCCGTCATCCCGCCACGCCGCTGCGCCGCCGCCGCAACGGCCCTACGGCCCCCTCCCGGCCGCCGGACGGCCGGAACCGGCCACGCCGTCATCCCCGGCCACCGCATGTGACCAGCTGGCGTTCCCGAGCGGAGGTGTCCGGTGAGCGCTCCCACCTCCCGTGTCCGCGCTGCTCCCGGGGCTCGACCGCGCCCCGTCCCCCGGTCGTGAGCGGGGAGGGCACCACCTTCGCGTCCTCTGGCATGGGCCCTCGTCAGGAATGCGGACGACCCGGAACCGAACCGCCACGGGGTGCGTCTACCGCACCAGAGGACCCCAAAGACCGAGGAAGGGATGACACTGCGCAATGGCCACCGTCCGCAGTACCGTGCACAGAGCGTGCTGACCGCATCGCACGCCTCGCCAGCGGCCGTTTAAGATAATCGCGCGCATTCCCGCCCCCCGGCACCTGAATCCAACGCGGCCCGGCCTCGTCCCCCACCACACGGAGAGCTCGACATCGTGTCCACTGGCCCCTCGCGCTCCAGGAGTGTCGTCGCCCTGCTCGCCGACATCCCCACGACCGGGCACCTCGGCGCCGCCCAGGCCCGGCGCTTCGCCCTGGCCGGCGACGACCACGAGTCCCGGTCCGGTGCGTTCGTGGACTTCGCGCTGCAGCACGTCCGGGGCGGCTACAAGGTGGTCGCGCTGTACCCCAAGTGGCACGCCGAACGCGCCGAGCGGGCCATCCGGTTCGCCCGCGGCGCCCTGCTCTCGGACGGCGTCGCCGCGGTCCCGGTCGACCTGTCGCCACTGGCCCTGTCGCTCCTGGCCGACCAGCTCGCCTACCTCTCGCCCTACCTGCCCGCCGGGATCGTGACGTCTCTCGCCGGGGAGCTGCCCCAGCACATGCTCGCGGGGGCGTGGCTGCGCAACGTCAACAACCTGGGCAACATCTCCATCTCCCTCAAGCAGCACATCGGTTCCTACACCCCCAAGGCCCTCTTCCTCGCCTTCTGCTCACCGACGCCTCGGGTGGGCCGGGTCAAGAAGCTCGACCCGACCCCGAACATCCCCTACCGCCCGGTCGACCCGGCCCAGATGCTGTACGCGCCCGGCGACGGCTTCGACCCCTCGACCTTCGAGGAGGCCTTCGTCCCGGCCATGCGCGCCGTCTCCACGCACAAGCTGGCCGCTCAGCCACTGGGCAAGGAGTACTGGGGCTCCTCCAGGTACGTCGAGTTCGTCGCGTTCAGCGCCCACCCCGAGGCGCTCACCCAGCCCGCCCGCGGCCTGCGCCCCATCACCTGCGCCTGGTGCCGCGACCTGGTGACCGGCGGGGCCTGCGCGTTCTGCGGCGCCGCGAACCAGATCCCGGCGGGCCGCCCGCCGGGCTACAGCAAGACCTCCGATGTCCCGCCGCCGATCAACACCCAGCCGCAGGACCGACGCACCGGCCCTGCCCAGGCGGCCATCGCCCGCTACCAACAGCAGCAGCACGCCGCTCAGGCGGCACCGTCCGGCACCGGTCCCCAGGGCGCGCCGCAGCAGGCGCCCCCCGGCCCGGCACACCAGCAGGCGCCCGCACCGCAGCAGGCCCCTGCCCGGCCGGCACCGCAGCCGCAGCCCGCGCCGCGGCCGCACCCCTCCCCGGGGACCCCTGCCCCGGCCCCCCAGGGGCCCGCGACCGGTCCGCAGCAGGGCCCGCCTCCAGGCGCCCAGGCGCCCGCGGCCCCTGCGGCACCCCCGGAGCACTGACCCGGGCGCCCGTCCCCTGTCCCGCTACGACCCCCGTTAGAAACGGAGCGCCATGAACCCCCGTCAGCGACGCGGTGTTCTGCTCATGATCATCGCCGCCGTCGGCGCCATCGCCGTCGGGTTCGCCGTCATCTCCCACTCGGCGAGCCTCCAGGCCGAGATGGGCACCTACCGGACGGCCCTGCGCCTGACCCAGGACGTGGAGCCGTACCAGCAGATCAGTGAGGACATGGTCGAGGAGTACAAGGTCCCCGCGAAGTTCTTCGACGAGGAGACCTTCCTCGGGTCCCTTGAATCCGAGGAGCTCCGCACCCCTGTGGCGGCCACCTTCATCTCCAAAGGTTCGCTCCTGCAAACGAGCATGATCGTCGCCGCCCCCGACCTGGAGCAGGGCGAACGCGAGCTGGCAATTATGATCGACGCCGAGACCGGTGTGGCGGGCAAGGTCCAACGCCAGTCCCGCGTCGACGTCTACGCCTCATTCCAGCCGAGCGATCGTATGGAAGACGCCTGTCAGGTGCGGGTGCTCACCAACATCGAGGTCCTCGACGTCGGTGAACTGGCCTCCGAGGTGGACGAGGAGACCGGCGGGACCAACTCGGTCGTGCCCATCACCTTCCGCCTCACCCCGCAGGATGCGCTCAAACTCGGATACGCGGAGTCCTTCGCCAGCGGTGTCCGATTGGGTCTGATCAGCCCTGAAGGCACGGGAAGCCCGGGCAATATCCAGTACTGCTCCGCCGAGCAGTACGAGGAGATCCAGGAGCAGAGCGGCGGTGGCGGCGACTCCGAGGACGACGAGGAGGCGGCCGAAGACGGCCAGGAGACCCCGCAGACCGGAGGCAACTGATGAGCGCCTACCAGGTCATGATCGGCGTCCCCGACGCCGAGCAGGAGACCGCGCTCACCCAGCGCTTCGAGGAGCTGCCCGACGCCGAGGTGGTCAGCGCCCACCGCACCTCGCACGAGATCAGCGAGATGGTGGGCCAGCTGCCCACCCTCGACGTGGTGCTGATCCACGAGGGTCTGGGCCCGCTGCCGGTGTTCGACCTCATCCGCGACATCTCGCGGAACTACCCGCAGCTGGCCGTCATCCTGCTGTCGGACGAGGTCCAGCCGGACACCTACACCGACGCCATGGAGGCCGGTGCGCGCGGTGTGCT
This sequence comes from Nocardiopsis suaedae, assembly GCF_027706745.1. Lineage (GTDB taxonomy): Bacteria > Actinomycetota > Actinomycetes > Streptosporangiales > Streptosporangiaceae > Nocardiopsis_A > Nocardiopsis_A suaedae. The sequence continues at coordinate 37,274 of NZ_JAQFWP010000050.1, forward strand.
GTCCACCGACGCCACCATCGAGCAGTTCGCGGCGCGGATCGCCACGGCCGGGGACTGGTCCCGGACGCTGCGCCAGCACCTGGAGGCGGCCTCGCACGACGTGCCGACCACCGGGCGCCGCGGGTCGATCATGACCTTCAGCGGCTCCAAGGGCGGCGTGGGCACCACCACCACGGTCATCCACCTGGCGCGCATGGCCGCCAAGTACGGCCGCCTGGTCTGCCTGGTCGACCTGGACCTGCAGAAGGGCGACATGCCCGGCTACTTCGACCTCAAGCACCGACGCTCCATCGCCGACCTGGTCGACGCCGCCGAAGACATCAGCGCCTCCATGCTCGCCGACACCCTGTATGTGCACCCCGACGGGCCGCACATCCTCCTTGCCCCCGACGAGGGCGAGAAGGGCGAGGACGTGAGCGCACGTGCCACCCGGATGATCCTGGGGGCGCTGCGCTCGCGCTACGACCTGGTCCTGGTGGACTGCGGGTCGGCGATGAACGAGGCCACCGCCATGGCGGTGGAGATCTGCGACACCGCCGTGCTGCTCACCAACCCCGACCTGCCGGCGCTGCGCGGCGCCCAGCGGGTCATCTCCTCCTGGGACCGCCTGCAGATCAGGGACAAGGACAGTGTCCGCGGCCTGCTCATGCGGCACAGCCGGAAGAACGAGATCCAGCCGGAGTTCGCCCGCAAGCTGGTCGGCAACGACTTCTTCAAGACGCCGATCCCGGCCAATTACCGGGCCCTGGAGGAGGCCTCCAACACCGGCGACCCCTCCAAGCTCAATGACGAGGGGCTGCTGAAGGCCTACAGCCAACTCGCCAAAGAGGCGGGCCTGTTCACCACCCCCGAGGACGAGGAGCAGGCGTCCAAGGAGGTCGATGCAGCCAAGGAGCCCAAGTCCGGGAAGTTCGGGGCAGTCAAGCACTCGGGCAAGAAGCGGCTCTTGAGTAAGAAGGAGAAGGCCGACGCGGGCGCCGGATTCGTGGAGTTCGCGTTGGTGGTACCGCTGATCTGCTTCGGTGCACTGCTGGCGTGGCAGGTCTTGCTGATCGGGCTTACCGGAATGTACGCCTCGCACGCGGCTAACGAGGGCGCGCGCCAGGCCGTGCTGACCCCCAACAATGACGACCGCATTACCGAAGAGGCCACCAAGCGCATCCGCGCCCCGTGGAACGCGGATGACGTCTTCCACTTGGACGTCGTCCGGACTGCGACCAACACCCCCCGAACGGTGAACGTCACCATCGACATGCCCGCCGTGCTGCCAGGGAGCTCTTCTCCTTGGGATGTCTCCGGCAGCGCCCGGGTGCCCAACGAGAGGTAGGTGAGCAGTTGTTCACCACCATGTCCGTAGCGCTGGGCCACCGCGTGCACGGCAGCAAGGGCGACCGCGGCAGCCAGTTCGTCGAGTTCGCCCTCTACTTACCATTCTTCCTATTCATCGTCACTATCGCGCTGGAGGTGTTCTTCGCCTTCGGTGCGATGGAGCGGATGAACAACGCCGCCCGGGTCAGCGCCGACTCGGCCAGCCGCTACGGCGAGGCGCACGCCACCGCGCTCGCCCGCGACACCCTGCCCTCCTACCTCCAGGACAAGGCCGCGATCGACGTCTACCCCGTCGACCACGGCTACGCCACGGAGATCACCGTCCAGATGCCGCTGATCTTCCCGTCCGCGGGCCTGCAGTACCCCCTGTCGCGGACCGTAGAGATGCCGCGCTGACCCTGGGCACGACCCGCCGTCCTCCGGCGCCGCCCCGACCGGGCCGGGCCGACCGAACGAACGAGCGAACATGGGACTGAAAGACCGCCTCGAAGCCGATCGACGCGCAGAGCGCCGCTCCGACCTGGGAAGTGTTGCCCACTGGCGGGAGCGGCTGCTCAGCGAGATCAACCTCGACGACCTGGCGATGCTGGACATGCAGCAGCGCCGCACCCGGTTGGAGAAGGTCGTCGGCCACCTCCTCTCCCGGGAGGGGCCGGTGCTGTCCGACCGGGAGCGCGGCGTGCTCGTCCGCCGTGTGGTGGACGAGGCGCTCGGCCTCGGCGTGCTCGAACCCCTCCTCGAGGACGAGAGCGTCACCGAGATCATGGTGAACGGGCACGACACGATCTACATCGAGCGCAACGGCAAGGTCGAGCTGCTGGACATGGGCTTCGCCAGCGAGGACCAGCTCATGCAGACCATCGACCGGATCGTCTCCCAGGTGAACCGCCGGGTGGACGAGTCCAGCCCCATGGTCGACGCCCGTCTGCCCAGCGGCGAGCGCGTCAACGTGATCATCCCTCCGCTGGCGCTGACCGGGCCCACGATCACCATCCGGCGCTTCCCCAAGCCGTTCACCCTGCAGAAGCTGGTGTCGCTGGGCAGCCTCGACACCGACACCGCCGTGCTGCTGGCCTCCCTGGTCCGCTCGCGGTTCAACGTGATCGTCGCGGGCGGCACCGGCACCGGAAAGACGACCTTCCTCAACGCGCTGTCCGGCTTCGTGCCCAACGACGAGCGCATCATCACCATCGAGGACTCCGCCGAGCTGCAGCTCCAGCAGGACCATGTGATCCGGCTGGAGTCGCGCCCGCCGAACATGGAGGGCGTCGGCCAGGTCACCATCCGCGACCTGGTGAAGAACTCACTGCGTATGCGCCCCGAACGGATCATCGTCGGTGAGGTCCGCGGCGCCGAGACCCTCGACATGCTGCAGGCCATGAACACCGGCCACGACGGGTCGCTGGCCACCGTGCACGCCAACTCGGCACAGGACGCGGTCTACCGGCTGCTGACCCTGGCGTCGATGTCGGAGGTGAAGATCCCCTTCGAGGCTCTGCGCGACCAGATCAACGCGGCCATCGACGTGATCGTGCAGCTCAGCCGCTACCCCGACGGCACTCGCAAGGTCTCCGAGATCGGGATCGTGGCCTCCGAGCGGCACGAGGAGTTCCGCCTCGAGCACATCCTGCGGTTCGACGCCCAGCCCCCCGGCCCCGACCGCAAGGTGCACGGTGTGCACCACCGCTTCCCCCTGCCCCCTCACGTCGCCCAGCGCGTGATCGCCGCCGGTGAGTCGATCCCGGCCGTGTTCGGCGCACGCTCGGCGAACGGCTCCTCCCCTGCGTGAAAGGCGCCTGACGTCCCATGTTCCTGATCACGGTGCTTCTTCTCATCACCGGCGTGGTCTTCATCCTCGGAGCGCGCGAGTGGGGGGCCGGCCTGGACCAGAACGCCCAGTTCGCCTCCCGTAGCGCGCTGGCGGAGGTGGAGCGGCGGGCGAATTCGCCGTTCAACCGGTTCGACACGTGGTTCCGCAACACCGACATCGGAAAGAAGCTGGAGATCCAGATCGCCCGGGCCGGCATGAAGGTTCCGGTTGCGGTATTCGCCCTGATGATTCTGGTGACCGCTGTGGTCGCGATCATATTCGTGGGCCGTATTCTCGCGCCACTGTTCGGTGTTCTGGCCGCGGTCCTGGTGGGCTTCTTGTTCATTACCTTCCTCAAACGCCGCGAGGAGCGCCGTCGGGAGGAATTTATCGCCCAGCTTCCGGAGTTGGCCCGGGTGCTCTCCAACGCGACCCAGGCCGGGCTGGCCCTGCCCACCGCGATCGCCATGGCCGCCGATGAACTCGACGACCCGGCGGGGGCGGAACTTCAACGCGCAGCGCACAACATGCGGCTGGGAAAGTCTTTTGAAGGAGCGATCGCCGATATGCGTGAGCGAATGCCTTCCCGGGAGATCGGCGTCCTTATCTCAACGCTGCTCATCGCCTCCCGGTCGGGTGGCGCCCTGGTCACAGCGTTGAGAAACATCTCAGACACACTGGAACAACGCAAAGAGACCCGGCGGGAGATCCGCACGATTCTAAGCGAGACCAAAGGAACCGCCTGGGCTCTGTTGACCATGGGAATTCTCGCCCTGTTTGGCTTGAACGCCCTCAACCCAGGAAGTGTAGAAAAGATGCTTGAAAGCCTCATTGGGGTCGGCATCCTGGTAGCGGTGGCAACCCTCTTCACTGTTGGAATGGTCATCGTCCAACGCATGACAAAGATTAATTACTGACCCAACGGAGACCTGTCGATGACCTTGACCTACCCATTGATCATCCTGCTCGGCCTCACTGCAATGGGATGTGTTGCGCTCGCCGCTTGGGGCTACCACCTGTACACGAAGAAAAGCGAGCTGGCCGAAGAGGACTTCATTCCGCCCGCCCCCAAAAAAAAGGCGAATGAAACCTTCATCCTGCACAGAGTGACGGAGCGAATAGGCGCCATATTCCACAAATCACTTTCCGAGAACCTGAGCGATAAAGCGAAGGTCGGTATTCGAAATCGCCTGGAATCGGCCGGACACCCCGACGATCTCAACGTCGAACGATATATTCAGCGAAAAATCGGCGAAGCCATCCTCTACACCTCCGTCGCCGCATATTTTTTCGCAACCGGGTCCGTCTTCATTTCACTGGTCTCCGTCGCCTTGATCGGAATGACTGATCTCCAGATCTACCAAGCTACACAAAAGCGACAGGATGACGTCCAGACCCAACTTCCTGATTTTCTCGACGTACTGACGGTAACTGTCGGAGCAGGACTCTCCTTCCGGCAAGCCCTGTCACGCGTCTGCGACGCTATGCCGGGAGTACTCGCCGACGAGTTCCGTCTCACGCTCAGACAGATGGACATGGGAACCAGCCGCCGCGAGGCATTCATTCAACTTCGGAGGCGAAACCGGAATGAGGCACTAGGAAAATTCGTGACCGCCTTGCAGCAGGCCGAGGAGCTCGGAGCGCCACTGGGAGACGCTCTACAGACGATCAGCCTTGACATGCGACGCGAGGACGCTCAGTACCTCCGGCAGAAGGCGATGAAACTCAACCCCAAGGTGACCGGCGTGACCGCCGCAACCATGCTCCCGGGGCTCATTCTGCTCGTCGGAGCAGGCTTGGTACTCGGCAGCGACGTGTCAATCGGAAGCCTCGGCGGGTGACGAATGATACGAACGGGCGACTTTGAACCGGACCTGACCCCTCGCCTCGCACGTCTTGTTCGACTCCTCATGCAACTCAGGTTGGTCCTGAGCATCGCCGCCCTCCTCATGCTGCCCGCTGACCGGCTGACGCCCCCGACGGTCATCGGGACGCTCCTCTTCGCCGCATTGACCGGGCTAGTTGCCCATCATTGGGAGCGCGTAACACCGTATATCCTGCGTCACCCGTTCCTGGTTTCCGCAGACATTTTCTTCGCTTTCACCATCTTGGCGGCGGATGGCCCAAGTGGTCCGTTCTTCGTGGCGACAGTTCTCACGTCGACTGTGGCGGGACTCCTGTTCAGCGCTCGCGGACTCACCGCCGTTGTCACCTTTCAGATGGCCACCTACTACGCAGCCCTCATCGTCTATACGGCTTGGGACTCCGCGTTCGCCGAGGACTGGGCCCAACAGGTCCTCAATGGCCAGATCCTCGCGGTGCACCCGCTTCTGTACCCGGTGGCGGGCTTCGTCGGCATACAGCTCCGAAAGATCTTCCTGCAGCTCGCGCACGAGCAGCACCGGCGGGAGGCGGCCGAGGCCCAGGCCGCGGCAGCGGAGGAGCGCGCCCGCCTGGCCCGGGACATGCATGACTCGGTGGCGAAGACGCTGCGGGGTGCCGCCATGGCAGCTCAAGCCCTGCCCCTTTGGCTCAAGAAGGACCCAGAGCGTGCCGCGCAAACGGCCCAGCAGGTGATCGAAGCGGCGGACACTGCGGCCAAGGAGGCACGCGAGTTGATCTCCGACCTCCGCCAGGAGCAGCCGGACTCGGCCATCGAGGACATCCTCGGAGAGGAACTGGAGATGTGGTGTGCGGGCTCCAGCCTGTCTGGTGATCTTCTCGCGGATGACCGTGTCGACGCCCCTCACTTGACGGTGGTCGCTCGCCATGAGGCCGTTGCCATCGTGCGCGAGTGCCTCACCAACATCGAGCGGCATGCACAGGCGACAAGTGTCACGGTCAACTTGGCTCTCGGTGGACGGTCGCAGGATGTGCAGGGCTCCCTCCCTCAGGACCATCTGGTGATCCGCGTGACCGACAATGGCCGCGGCTTCACTCCCGACGACTCGGAGTTCCACCTTGGGTCCGATGGGATCCCGGTCCGCCCTGGCCACTTCGGAATCGTAGGCATGGCAGAGCGTGCCCGCCGCGCCGGCGGCCGCCTCGAGGTCTCTTCGACCCCCGGAGCCGGTACAGAGGTCGTCGTGCGCCTCCCCCTCATCCAGGACCCGGACCCCTCGCGCGAAGCAGCGCAGAGCTGGAGCAGCGAAAGGACGGCTCGATGACGACCAGCCCACAGGAAGCGGATCAGTCGACACTCAGGATTCTCGCTGTCGACGACAACATCGTGGTTCGCACAGGGCTCGTGGCCTTACTCGAAGCCGCGGATGGCATCGAAGTCGTCGGTGAGGCCGGAAACGGGGCTGAAGCCCTGACGATGACCCGGGCCATGCGCCCGGACGTCGTGCTGCTGGACGTACGGATGCCTGTACGTGACGGCGTCAGCGTTGTGGAAGAGCTCAGCGGGCTCACTAAGGTGATCATGCTGACGCACACAGAGGACCCAGAGATCATTCAGACCGCACTGCGTCGCGGCGCCAAGGGCTACCTGGTGCACGGGAACTTCGGTCTAGAGGAGCTCGCGAGGGCTCTCAACGACGTCGCCGGCGGAGTGCGCACACCTCTCTCTTCTGTCGCGGCCACGGCTGTTGTGGCCTCCATGCTGGAAGGCCCGGTACCGACCGCCCCCCAGGAGGCGGGGGTCGACCTGGCGCAGAGATACAGCCTCTCCGAGAGAGAGCTTGAAATTCTCCAGACCATGGCCCGCGGATACACGAATGCTGAGATCGCGTCCGAGCTCTATGTTGCCGAAAAAACAGTCAAAAACCATCTGAACAGAATCTTCCACAAGCTCGGTGTATCTACGAGAACGGCGGCGATCGCCCTGTGGCACGAACGAGTCTAGATCCGCCAACCATCCGACCTTGGGCCTTCCTGCCCACCAGGTTCACGCAACGCGGGGACAGCTTTTGGGCCCAGCGTTGGGCCTTGCGGCCCTATGGCCATGAGGAGCGTCAGCGTAGATTTGAACTATCGCAAGCGGATGAACTTCCCCCGAGATCACAGGAAGCAGACATGCTTAACTTCTTCGTTGCAGGTACCCAGAAGGCCACGGCGACCATCAAGAACCGACTCACGGCGGCTGAGAACAAGCAGGACAAGGGAGCCGGGTTCGTTGAGTACGCCGGCGTTCTTCTCGTGATCGGCGCCATCGCCGCCGCTGTTTACGGCGTCGTTGCGGGTGACAGCGGAATCGGAGAAACCATCTCCGACGGGATCGAGAGCGCCGTTGAGCGCGCGTTCGGCGAGGTCTCCGAGGCCGAAGGCGGCGACGACGGCGGGCTCCTCTTCTAGTAGGCCCCGGTGGTCATACCCCAGATCAACACGCTAGGGTAGGCGGGCAGCGCCCGCTTGCCCTAGCGTTGTTGCTATGTTCAAAGGTAAGGAGCACTTCTCATGCCTTCATATCTTCCCCCTTCATTCAGCAGGCTCGGCGGACCGGGCAAGTTCGGCATCGGTCTGCTCTGCGTCACCGTACTTGCCGCTGGTTGCGTTAGTGGTGGCGATTCCACCGAAGACTCTGACGATCAAGGAGGGAAGGGAGGGCAGAGTAACGGCGGAAAAAATGTCGAGGGCAACGAGGTATTCGCCACGACCTCGACATCGAGTCTGAAGTACGGCAACTCTCTATCCTTCGGTGCTTACCCCGTCCAGCGCGTCCAGGATGGGGTTCTCGTAATGCAGATGAGAGCTACCAACCAAGACTCAGAGAATGATATCCGCTTCTCTCAGATCTTGGCCGGAGAAGGGTCGAATACCACCGCGGCCGGCCTCATGCTGATTGACACTCAGAACGCAAAGGCATACGAGCCGCTCACCAGTGGCAGTTCCGAAGAGTGCGTCTGCTCCGATTGGAAGGGGCAAGAAGTTCTCGCTCCAGGTGACAGTGTCGACTTCTCGGTCGCTTTCCCTTCACCACCCGAAGACATCGACAAGGTCACGATCGCGACGTTCGCCACGCCCGACATCATTGATGTTCCCATTATCGATGGAAGCGTTGACGATGAGATCCCCAGCGACCTTAACGACCCCTCGATCGTCCCACTAAGCGCGTACCAGGACGAGGCTGGCGGAGAGGTTTCGCGGGAAGAGGGTAGCGAGGAGACGCGCATCATGCTCTCTTCCGACGTCCTCTTCGATTTGAACGAGTCCGAACTCACGGATGGAGCGGCAGAAACGCTGGAGTCCGTCGCCAAAGAGATCGATGAATCAGGTGCCACTGAGGTTTCGATCGACGGGTATACGGACTCGTCTGGAAATGACAGCATCAACGTCCCTCTGTCGAAGGAGCGCGCCGAGACTGTTTTGAAGGAGCTTGAAGACCTGGTAACCACCGCGGATGTTTCCTTCACTGCAGAAGGCCATGGATCCGAGGATCCAGTGGGCGACAACGATACAGAGGAAGGCCGGCAGAAAAACCGGCGCGTCACCGTTTCCTTTCCCAAGTAGCCACAGGGGTGGACAAAATGCTCAAGTCTTCAGTCGCACGTATCGCGCTCCTTCCGGTGTTTTCGCTCGCACTCCTCATGCCATCATCCGCCTATGCCGGTGAGGAGGACGCAGGAGAGCTGGAGGTGCTCGCGAGCGCCTCCCCGGCAGAAGCCCCGGACTCCGAAACCAGTGTTGATGTCAACCAGGTCGTACGCGCAGACTCGAGTGACTATGTATCAGTTACATGGACGCTCAATAATGAGAGCGATGGCAAAATCGCGGCCACGCGGTTCACCAATGAAGTTTACAGCTACAATAGGGATACCCATTACGCCCTCGCCGGAGTCAAGCTCATCAATCCTGGCGACGAATCAGAGTTCCACCCGATCAAGTCTCCCCGACAGGTTTGCTTCTGCTCTGGGACGAGGAGGAATCTCGACTTCGTCACACACATAGAATCCGGAGAGAGCGTATCCTATTGGGCCACGTTCCTTCTGCCCCAGGATATTGAGGAGGTAAGTGTTGAAGTGCGCAACTTCGAGCCGAGCGAAGAAGTCTCCATTGCTTCTAGATGACCCCTGGCAAAGGGGACGTGTAATTCGATGCGACGAGCGCGGCGGGGCGAGCATGTACCTGCTCCTCACTCTTTCATTCGCTCTCTTGGCGACCACCCTGCTTTACATGCGCCTCGGAAACGCCCATGATTTTCGCACAAGGGCCCAGCAGGCGGCCGACGCATCGGCACTCGCCGCCGCAGGACAAGCTGCCGATAACGCGGCGCGGCAACTCAGTTCGTTGAATCTTCCAGGTGCTCTCTACAACCCAGCCGCAGCACGGGAGCGTGCTGAGAACTATGCAATTAGAAACGGAGCTTCGCTCGAAGATATCAGGGCGAGTGATAACGGCACCGGACGGACGGGAAACATCGTCCGAGTGGAAGTCTCGACGCAGCAGTGCCAGAGAGAGCTCGAGCCGGATGAAGAACGGCATTGGAATGACACCCTTTGCGATGGAACCGAAAGCGAGGACCCCGAACAGAAAGATCGCCCACTACATTTCGGAAACGCAGATGCCATTGCACAAGTGGATCTACCCGAGTGCGGATATATCTTCGACCCCGACCCGGAATCGTTCCGTATCATCGGCATTCGCTGCGATGGCGAGGTGATTCAAAGTTTCGTTCACGCGCGCAACATGATCGATGTTTCCCTCGTGGGCAAGGAGGGCGACTACATCTACAAGCCTTCCTCGTGGAACGAGTGATCCGGCCCTTCCAGAAGAGAGCAGGGCGAGGCGGCTCGAAAGGCAGTCGCCAACCAGTTAGCAGGTTTTCAGCCCCACCCTAGGCAATCTCCATGCATCCCCTACGTGGCCCCTCACCGACCGAACGAACCGCAACCATACTCACTTTCGTTGCACTTGCTTTGCAAGTAGCGCTTCCTGCATTACTTCTTTTCGCCCCGGAACGCCCAGTGCGCTTCGGATGGCAGATGTATTCAATGGCAGGAGTTCGACCAGGGGTCGTTGCCGTCGAGTCTGATGGTTCCGATCATGATTTCAATATGGCCGAGATCCACGCCCAACATGCCGGCGTTGACATCGATCCATCACTCTTGGACTACATCTGCTCCGAGAACCCTGAGTACCAAGGTCTCCGCGTAGAACACCAGAATCCCGACAGGGATTACGTTCATGATTGCTCAGGTCGGTGATCCAGTGAGAGCGGCCAACCGCGGTGAAAGCAACTCCGTTGGGCAGAGACTAGACGCTGCCCGTTCTACCGGTGTCGAAGTCCATGCTCTCGGGTTCGCCCGCGTGGGAATTGGAGTGGCTGGCCTCATCGCCTGCCTTATCACCTTCCCGGCATTGCACGATATATGGGAGGGGGGGTATCTTCGCCCCTTCATCCGCCTTCCGCTCCTGCCATGGGAAATAGTTTTCGCGACATGGCTGAGCAGTTCCATCATCTTTATCTTCGGCGGTGCTCCGAAAGTCACAGGCCCTCTCCTATCTGCGATTACGCTGTACTCCATTTTGATCGACGAGCGCCTCTATGGAGGACACCTCTTACTCCTCGCTCTTCTCTCGTTTTTTGTCGGTATGGCGGGTGGCGGTCGGATCACGAGGACCGCGTTCGGGACTTACACCAACAGCGCAGGAGTAAATGCATTTGCCTTTCTCGCTCGCACGCAAGTTTGCACGGTATACTTTTTCACGGCCCTATCGAAAATAAACAGCTCATTTCTTTCCGGCGCAGTCCTTACCTGGAGTGCCGGAACTCCAGGCGCACTCCTCTCCGTCCCCTGGGAGATTGTTCCAGAATACATACCGACACTGCTTGCACTGGCGGCAATCACTTCCGAACTGGCCATCGCCGTTCTTTTGCCGTCAAAGAGAACCTTCAAATATGCATGCCTCCTCGGCCTCGGACTCCACGGCTCTATCATGCTTTTCATGGCTCCAAGGTCGGCTTTTTTCTGCTTCGCCCTTCTCTGTCTCGCAATATACCCGATGTTCTATTTTAAAACATCTCCACCCCTTCCACTTCGCTCATCACGTTGAATAATACCGTGGATCACCGCCCTCTGGGCCGAAGCTCGACGTAGTACACAGAACTGGGGGATGCATGCTCAACTTGGTCTCGCTGCACCGATCTGCGATAGAGAACGACGACCACGGCGCCGGCATGGTCGAAATTACTTTCCTCATCGCTGTCGCAGGTGTCGTCGTCGTTGCGATCTCCACATCCCCCCTAGCATCGATCATGAATGATGGTATTCGCGAATCTGTTTGTCGAGTTGAAGGTCCGGAATGTGCTGGGGAGACCTGGGTCGAGGCGGAGCGTCCCGAGGAGCCTGAGGAGTACGTCGGAGTCGCTGGAGGAGGCGTGGTGTTCGACTGGAACGGGGAGGTGAGCCCGGACGGCTGGGCTCTCCCGGCCGCCGGTCCCGTGACCAGCATGCCGGGTAGCAGGTCGGCCCCCACCGTCGGTGCCAGTTCAGACCACGCCGGAGTCGACATCGCTCCACCCTGCGGCGCACCGATCTGGTCCGTCAGGGAAGGAACCGTCATCAGCGCGGGTCCTGCCACCGGCTTCGGCAACTGGATCCGAGTCCAACATCCCGACGGCCTGGTGAGCGTTTACGGTCACATGTTCAGCGACGGTGTCCTGGCCAATGTCGGTGATCGGGTTGAGGCCGGCCAGCAGATCGGTGCCATCGGGAACGCCGGGTTCTCCACTGGATGCCACCTCCATTTGGAGATCCATGGTGGGGGGCAGAAGCTCAACCCCGTGTACGTCTTGGCCGAGGGCGAAGTACCCCTGGCCTGACCTCATCGCTCCTGTCCACCCCACGGAGCACACGGTTCGACGCCGGAAAGCACGAAACCGTAGGCTCTCTACGCGCGTCGGACCCAACGATGGGCACCTCTGGAACGTGAGCGAACTCCTCCCACGGACGGCGGCGCCCCCCGAGACCGTTCGCATCATCTGATCACCGATCGTAGAGGAGCAGGCCTGGTGCGGATCCGAATCCCCTCCCCCCGCAAGCCCGCTGGGGACGACCGCGGCGCCAGCATGGTCGAGATCGCTCTCCTGATGACGCTCGCCGTGATCGTCATCGGCGTTATTGCGACATCGCCGCTTTCATCTCAGTTCAATGACGGCATCAGAGAAGCCGTATGCCGTGTCGAAGGCCCCGAATGCAACGGTGAAACCTGGGTGGAACACGAGCGCCCCGAGGAGCCGGAAGAGTACGTCTGGACCTTCAGCGGCGTCCCCTGGGACGGCGAGGTCTCTGGTAGTGGTAACGCGCGCGTCGCCTTGGAGTTCGCCCTGAACCAGGTCGGCGAACGGTACATCCTCGGTGCCACGGGGCCCGATGTATGGGACTGCTCGTCAATGGTGCAGGCGGCTTGGCGTACAGCCGGCGTCCAGATCCCCCGGACGACCTGGCCGCAGCAGGGTGCCCTCCCGCCCGTTCCCCGAAGTGATCTGCAGCCCGGTGACCTCCTATTCTTCCACACCATCCAATCGCAGCCGCCCCCCTCGCACGTGGCCATGTACATGGGGGACGGGATGATGGTTCACGCTGCTAACTCTCGGCGTGGCGTCGTCATCGATCAGTTCGCGGGCAACAGCTACTACGAAGGCGTCTTCGTCGGTGCGGGTCGGCCTCCGCACTCCGGTGATGCCTGAGGCTTTGGTGGTCGACGGACAGTGCCTTGATCCGCGATTCTGTCCCACCCCCCCTGGCCGCCCGGTGGCGCCTCTGAGCGGCCCCGTTCGCGGTCAGGGGCGCGCCCAGGCGTCACCGGCGTCCTTTCCCTCCTCATAGCCCTGCATCGGATTACCATGTATCGCTTCGTAACCACGACCGCCTCCGCCTCTGCTGTTCTAGTGATGGCCACTGCCTGTATCAGTGCTGAACCCGACAATGGAGGAGGTGAGCGAGCGGAGGAGCGTGTCAGCAGTGTAACGTCCTCCGACCAGCTCGGTGCGATGGTGGCAAAGGCACTGGACTCCAGTACATCGGCGCACTGGCAGCTCGATAGCTACGAGGGCGGCGACATGGTGGCCGTCGACACCGGGAGACTGAGTTGCTCAGCTGACGGTTCCGGGGTCTACTCGATCGACGGCGGTGAGTCGAAACTGAGCGCCACGAGCGAGTTCTCTCCAGGTGGCAGCGCCGAGGAGACTATGCCCGCGGATATCCAGGCCGCCGGGGGCACCGCGACGGACGAGGAGCTCTTCTCCGCAGAGGGTGACGAGTCGTGGGAGATCGACTCGGGGGAGACGCCGACCGACTACCGGATCGACGAGACGATCGCCCGACAGGTGAACTGCTCGCACATCACGGCGGCCCTGGCCGAGGCCGAGCTGGAATACGATGGCACGGGCGAGGCCGCCGGCGTTCCGGCCGACCGGTGGCGCGGTGAGGCGACCGTCAGCACCCTGGCAGAGCACGCGAAGGGGTTCGCAGCCCAGGACTACGGTCAGCTCACCGACATGGACCTGGGGAAGGCGCGCCTGGAGATCGAGCTCTGGATCGACGCGGAGAACCGGCCGGTCGTGTACTACCAGCACCTCTCCCCGCAGCAGAGCGGCCTCCAGGACCGCTGGTTCGCCATGACCCTGACCGAGTGGGACGAGGCCGAGGAAGTCACTGCGCCATAAGTGCAATCGACTTCAAGCCGTTTAAAGCCGAACAGCCTCTCAGCTTGAAATGAGCACGGAGACGGCGTGCCGACATTATGGCACACCAAGGTATCGCCAGATCAGCTCCCCCCTCCCCCCTTGCCTTTGGCACTCGACATGCCTCTTTTCCAAAACGTGGGGCGCCACCAGTAAAGGACAGTAAGATCATCAGGCCACGGCCGCTCTTGGACATGCGTGGGCTCAAAGCAGTCCTTGGTCAGGTCAATGTACCGAAATCCACTCTCCCGCTCCAGGCCTTCCAGCCCGTCCGCCCGGCTCACAAAACGCTCTTCACTAGCTCCCACCTCTGCAAACGAACGCTGCGCATCAACTAAAGAGACTTTGTTCGCTCCACCTGCCATCAACGGCCACCTGAGCATTTGCTCGTCATCTTCCCAGTAACACACAGAGCAAATCTGGTGACAGCCGGGCGGCTCTTCATGGACGAGGTAGCCGCAACAAGGACACGGATAGAGGGCAGAACCAGACTTTTCCCCACAATCATGAACCACCGCTAACCACCGTCCCACGCTGCTTGTCGAAATAGTCTTGAGGATTGTCCGGGACGTAGAATGTCACAACGCCTTTATCACTAGGCATTCCAAACTCTCCGGTGGTCGGGTCCAGGTAGTATCGCGTGTCTCCATTAACTTTGACCTGGACGCCGGGACGCCCTCCATCGCACTCACACATCAGATCTTCTGCGGCCATACGATACTCAATCTGAGATTCATACCCCATGGCCGCACCGTGCTTGTCGAAGTGCTCATCAAGGTTTTTCGCACTAGTGTCCTGAGTCGTTAGTTCGTTGGCGGCTGTAGGGTGGGGTGATGCCTGGT
>NZ_JAQFWP010000051.1 GCF_027706745.1 Nocardiopsis suaedae
CCGACCTCCTCTACCAGTGGATGAATCGGGCCGCCACAGCCGACAGCATCGACGAGGTCTTCGCCTCCTGACGCCGACAGCGTGAGGGGCCGTGCCGCGTTCGCGGGACGGCCCCTCCGTCGCTCCGGAAGCCGGAAGGCTCAGACCTCGGCGGTCTCCGGTTCGGTCTCCAGGGTGGAGCGGCGCATGGAGTAGCCGAAGTAGACCGCCAGGCCCACGAGCATCCACACGCCGAAGGTCACCCAGGTCGCCACGCCCATGCTGAGCATCAGGTAGGCGCAGGAGAGCACGCCCAGCGCCGGGGTCAGCGGCGCCAGCGGCATGGTGAAGCGGCGCCGCAGGTCCGGGCGGCGCTTGCGCAGGACGATCACCGCGACGTTCACCAGGCCGAAGGCGAACAGGGTGCCGATGCTGGTCGCGTCGGCCAGGTGGCCCAGCGGGACCACGGCCGCCAGCACCGCGATGGCCGCCGACAGGATCAGGATGTTGGCCGTCGGGTTCCCCCGCTTGTCCAGCTTGGAGAAGACCTTGGGGATCAGCCCGTCGCGGGACATCGCGAACAGGATGCGGGTCTGGCCGTAGAGGACCACCAGCACCACGCTGGCGATGGCGATCACCGCGCCGACGGCGAAGACCACCGACCAGATCGGGGTGCCGGTCACCACGGTCAGGATGTGCGCCAGGCTCGCCTCGGTGTCCTGGAAGTCGGTCCACGGCATGGCGCCCACCGCGACGAAGGCGACCAGGCAGTAGATCGCGGTGACGATGATCAGCGAGAGCATGATCGCCCGCGGCAGGTCCCGCTGCGGGTCCTTGGCCTCCTCGCCCGCGGTGGAGGCGGCGTCGAAGCCGATGTAGGAGAAGAACAGCGTCGCGCCGGCCGCGCTCACCCCGGCCATGCCCAGCGGCATGAAGGGGGCGAAGTTGCCGTCCCGCACGGCGGTGGCGGCGATCGCCACGAACATGACCATCACGGCGACCTTGACGACCACCATGGCGCCGTTGAGCCAGGCGCTCTCCCGCACCCCGCCGATGAGGGCCACCATGGCCAGCACCACCACCACGGCGGCCGGGGCGTTCACGATGCCGCCGTCGGCGCCGGGCGGCTGGGTCAGCGCGGCCGGCAGGCTCGCCCCGGTCACCAGGCGCAGCAGTTCGTTGATGTACTCGCCCCAGCCGACGGCGACCGCGGCCACCGACACCCCGTAGGTGAGCATCAGGCACCAGCCGCAGACCCAGGCGACCAGCTCGCCCATGGTGGCGTAGGAGTAGGAGTAGGCCGACCCGGAGGCCGGGATCATCCCGGCCAGCTCGGCGTAGGCCAGCGCGGAGAACAGCGCGGTGATCCCGGCGATCACGAACGAGAGCACCACGGCCGGTCCGGCCACCGGGACCGCCTCGCCGAGGACGACGAAGATGCCGGTGCCCAGGGTGGCGCCGATGCTGATCATGGTGAGCTGGGCCAGCCCCATGGTGCGCCGCAGGCTGCCGCCCTCGCCGTGGCCGGCCTCCTCGGTGAGCCGCTCCACCGGCTTGCGCCGCGTCAGCCGCTGCTTCACCGTCCTCTGCGGCGCCGCCGGCGCGGGGGCGCCGACCGTCTTCTCCTCAACCACCAGGGTCTCCTCGGGGGATGTCAGGCGACAGGTTCCGGGCGCGCTCGCGGAGCGGATCCGTACGGACCCTGAACAGGGGGGAAACGCGCCTCGGCAACAGTAGCGATGTTACCTGGGCTACAGAACCATCGAACGTTGCGGGTTCGATCGCCAATCCCCGCATTCTTTGCGGTGTGGCGCAATGAAACGCCGCTATATGTGGGTCAACTCACATATTTGGCCTTGATGACCTCTGTCACGCACTCCTGTGGCGCGGATGTCCGAATATGCACAACGGATGCCCGGCATTCCTCCCCGGACACGCGAAAGGGCGGGGCGCCGGTGGGCGCCCCGCCCGGATGCAACGCCGGAAGGCGGGCCGGAAGTCCCGGAGGGTCAGCCGGCGACGGCCACGGACGGCTCGCCGGACTCGGCGCCCTCGTCCTTCATGTCCTCGGCCAGGCGCATGGCCTCCTCGATCAGCGTCTCCACGATCTTGGACTCGGGCACGGTCTTGATCACCTCGCCCTTGACGAAGATCTGCCCCTTGCCGTTGCCCGAGGCGACGCCCAGGTCCGCGTCCCGCGCCTCACCCGGACCGTTGACCACGCACCCCATCACCGCCACCCGCAGCGGCACGTCCATGCCCTCCAGGCCCGCGGTCACCTCGTCGGCCAGCGAGTACACGTCCACCTGCGCCCGCCCGCACGACGGGCACGACACGATCTCCAGGCCCCGCTCGCGCAGCCCCAGCGACTCCAGGATCTGCGCGCCGACCTTGACCTCCTCGGCCGGAGGCGCCGACAGCGACACCCGGATCGTGTCCCCGATCCCCTCGGCCAGCAGCGCCCCGAAGGCCACCGAGGACTTGATCGTGCCCTGGAAGGCCGGCCCGGCCTCGGTCACGCCCAGGTGCAGCGGGTAGTCGCACTGCGCGGCGAGCTGCCGGTAGGCGTTGACCATCACGACCGGGTCGTTGTGCTTGACCGAGATCTTGATGTCGCGGAAGCCGTGCTCCTCGAACAGCGAGCACTCCCACAGCGCCGACTCCGCCAGCGCCTCGGGGGTGGCCTTGCCGTACTTGGCCAGCAGGCGCTTGTCCAGCGACCCGGCGTTGACGCCGATGCGGATGGGCACCCCCGCTTCGGAGGCGGCCTTGGCGATCTCGCCGACCTTGTCGTCGAACTTCTTGATGTTGCCCGGGTTGACCCGCACGGCCGCGCACCCGGCCTCGATCGCGGCGAAGACGTACTTGGGCTGGAAGTGGATGTCGGCGATCACCGGGATCTGGGACTTCTTGGCGATGATCGGCAGCGCTTCGGCGTCGTCGGCGGTGGGCACGGCCACCCGCACGATCTGGCAGCCCGAGGCGGTCAGCTCGGCGATCTGCTGCAGGGTGGCGTTGATGTCGGCGGTGGAGGTGGTGGTCATGGACTGCACCGACACCGGCGCGCCGCCGCCCACGGGCACGTCGCCGACCATGATCTGCCGGGACTGGCGCCGCTCCGCCAGACGCAGCGGCGGGGTGGCGGGCATTCCAAGATCGACGGTCACGGTCTCACCTCGCGGGCCGCCGGGGTGGTCCGGCGGCTTCGGTTGAAAGTCGAAGGGGTCGGGACGCCGCACCGGGCGCCGCGCAGGAGGCGGCCGGGCGCACCGGGACCGGGGTCCCCCGGTTCCTGGGAGAGCGGTGGCGCCGCCGTCCGCATGCGCTGCCTAGGCTACCTCCCCCTGAGCGGGGACGGGCCCACGGCCGCCGGGCGCCACCCGCCGGGCGGACACCCGCGGGTCACTGCGTCACGCGCAGCGGGTTGACCACGTCGGCGATCAGCAGCATGACGCTGAAGGCCAGGAAGCAGGCCACGACCACGTAGGCCACCGGCATGAGCTTGGCGACGTCGAAGGGGCCCGGGTCGGGACGCTTGAACACCTTGGCGAAGGCGCGGCGCACCGACTCCCACAGGGCGCCCAGGATGTGCCCGCCGTCCAGCGGCAGGATCGGCAGCATGTTGAAGGCGAACAGGAAGAGGTTCACCCCGGCCAGCAGGTTGATCAGGAAGGACGCCCGCTCGATCAGCGGAATGGGCTGCGCCAGCACCTCTCCGCCGATGCGGGAGGCCCCCACGATGCCCACCGGCGAGTCCATGGTGCGCTCCTCGCCCATGAACGCCGCCCGGAAGACGTCGTCGACCTTGGTGGGCAGCGCCACCAGCGCCTCGCCCACACCGACGATGGTCTCGCCCATGAAGGCGGCGGTCTCCCCCGGGCCCAGCGCCGTGCGCTCGTTCTGGAAGGTGATGCCGAGGAAGGCCGCCTTCTCGGTGTCGGGGATGCGGAACCCCTGGTCGTCGGTGAGCGGCTCGCCGTCGGGTCCGGTCTTGTACTCGATCTCGCCGGCGGCGTCGCGCGCCACGACAGTGTTCTCGATGAGGTCGGCCTCCAGCTCGACCTCCTCACCCCCGCGCTCGACGGTGAACGCGGTGGGGCCGGGCGATTCGCGGATGAGCCGGTTGGCGTCGTTCCAGCCGGCCACCCGCTCCCCGCCGACGGCCACGATCTCGTCGCCGGGCCGGAACCCGGCCGCGGCGGCGGGCGTGGGCGGCGCGTCCTCGGGGCAGGTCGCGTCGGTGGCGGTGGCGGGGACCACGCACTCGCTCACCGCGTTCACGGTGGTGGAGGGCTGCGGGACGCCGATCCCCATGAGCAGCACGATGAAAAGGCCGACGGCCAGCACGAGGTTCATCGCGGGACCGGCCACCATGACGATGATCCGCTTCCACGGAGCGCGCTGGTAGAACTGGCGGTCCTCGTCCCCCGGCTCCACCTCGACGCTGCTCGCCTCGCGCGCGTCCTCGATCATCGCGCGGATGCGGCCCATCGGGCGCCCGGAGACGTCGGGGGCGGCCGGCGGGATCATGCCGACCATGCGGACGTAGCCGCCCAGCGGGACGCCCTTGACGCCGTACTCGGTGTCGCCGATGCGCCGGGACCACAGGGTCGGCCCGAAGCCCACCATGTACTGGGTGCAGCGGATGCCGAACATCTTCGCCGTGCCGAGGTGGCCCAGCTCGTGCCAGGCGATGGAGAAGAGGAGTCCAAGGAAGAAAAGGACGATCCCCGCGATCGTGAGCACTGCGGTCATGCACCTCTCCTCAGGCTGCCCGGGCGATCAGCTCCCGGGCGCGGCTCCGGGCCCGTTCGTCGGCCGCGCGGACGTCGTCGGGGGTGGGTTCCTCCGGTTCGTCCGTGCCGTGTCGCTCTGAGACTACCCGGGCCACGGTGTCCACGATGGCGGGGAAGGACAGCCGCCCCTTCAGGAAGGCGTCCACGGCCTCCTCGTTGGCGGCGTTGTAGACGGCCGGTGCGGTCCCCCCGGCGGCGCCGACCTCGCAGGCCAGCCGGACGGCGGGGAAGGCGTCGTGGTCGAGCGGCTCGAAGGTCCAGCTCTGCGCGCGGGTCCAGTCCACGGGGGGCGCCGCCGCGCCGACCCGGTGCGGCCAGGACATCCCGTAGGCGATCGGGATGCGCATGCTGGGCGGGCTGGCCTGGGCGAGCGTGGAGCCGTCGGTGTACTCGACCATGGAGTGCACGATCGACTGGGGGTGGACGACCACCTCGATGCGCTCCAGCGGGACGTCGAAGAGCAGGTGCGCCTCGATCACCTCGAGCCCCTTGTTGACCAAGGTGGCCGAGTTGACCGTGATCACCGGCCCCATGCTCCAGGTGGGGTGGTTCAGCGCGTCCTCGGGGCCGACTCCGGCCAGTTCGGCCCGGCCGCGGCCGCGGAACGGGCCGCCGCTGGCGGTGATGACCAGCCGGCGCACGTCCTCCACGCGGGCCTCGACCTGCCCCTGGGCCAGGGCGGTCAGCTCGGCGGCGGGCACCCGCGGATAGCACTGGGCCAGGGCGAAGTGCTCGGAGTCGACCGGCACGATCTGCCCGGGCTGGGCGGCGGCGCGCACCAGCGGCCCGCCGATGATCAGCGACTCCTTGTTGGCCAGCGCCAGCAGCCGCCCGGCGCGCAGCGCCGCCAGAGTGGACTCCAGGCCCAGGGCGCCGGTGATGCCGTTGAGCACCACGTCGCAGCTCCAGGAGGCGGCCTCGGCGACCCCCTCGGCCCCGGCGAGCACCTTGGCGCCGCTGCCGCGCTCGGCGAGCAGCCGCGCGACCTCGGCGGCGCGCCCGGCGTCGGCGACCGCGACGGCCTCGGCTCCGGTCTCGGCGGCCTGGTCGGCCAGGAGCTCGGCGCGGCCGCCCCCGGCGGCCAGCGCCCGCACCCGGAAGCGGCCCGGGTTCGCGCGCACGACCTCCAGGGCCTGCGTTCCGATGGAGCCGGTGGATCCGAGGAGGACGACCTCGCGGGTGTCGTCGGGCCGGGAGCTCTGCAGGAGTCGTTCAGCGATTCGCACCCGGCCATTGTCGCGCATGGCGCACATGATCAGGGGACGGACGGCGCGGCTGATCAGGCCCGGACGGCGCCCCCTTTACATCGGCCCCCGCCGCGTCTAAGTTACCGGCCATGCAAGTTACCTCACAGTAGACTTCCGGTCCGCCGCCCCCTGGCGGACCCGCCCCGACGGGGGTCCGGCCGCCACGGCGGCCGGACACGGCGCGACCCCGGACGGGCACCCGCGGCACCGCCGCCGCACTCCCCCGCACCCCCGCACACGGCCCGCCGAGGGCCGGAAACGAGGACGCCATGCGCCGACTCCGCACACTGTGCACCGCCGTGCTCGCATCGCTACTCATGGTGACCCTGGCCGTACCCCCCGCTCACGCCGAGACGGGGGTCCGCGTCACCCACGAGACGATCCCCGGCCACGGCGGCATCGGCCTCCCCGCGAAGGTGATCACCCCCACCGGCCACGACGGGCCCCGCCCGCTGCTGGTCATGCCGACCGCCTGGGCCACCAACAACCTGCTCTACGTGGGCGCCGCGAAGCGGCTCGCCTACGAGTCCGGATACCAGGTCGTCACCTACACCTCCCGCGGCTTCTGGGACTCCGGCGGCGCGATCGAGGTCGCCGGCCCCGAGGACGTGGGCGACGCGCGCGCCGTCATCGACTGGGCGCTGGAGAACACCGACGCCGACCCCGGCCGCGTCGGCATGGCCGGGATCTCCTACGGCGCCGGGATCAGCCTGCTCACCGCCGCCGAGGACGACCGGGTCAAAGCGGTGGGCGCGATGAGCGGCTGGGCCGACCTGGCCGAGTCGATCTACTCCCACGAGACGATCAGCTACCAGGCGGTGGAGCTGCTGCTGTCCTCGGCCCACCTGACCGGGACGCCCGGCGAGAAGCTGCTGGAGATGGAGCGCGAGTACCGCGAGGGCAACGTCCAGCCCGCCCTGGACATGGCCCCCGAGCGGTCGGTCTCCACCAAGGTGGACGCGATCAACGCCAACGGCACCGCCGTGATGATCGGCCACGCCTGGAACGACGGCATCTTCCCGCCCGGCCAGCTCACCGACTTCTACGGGGAGCTGACCGGGCCCAAGCGCCTGATGCTCTCGGCCGGCGACCACGCCACCCCCGAGGCCTTCGGCGCCGTCGGCCTGCCCAACGAGACCTGGTCGGAGCTGACCCGCTGGTTCGACCACCACCTCAAGGGCGCCGACAACGGCGTGGGCTCCGAGGACCCGGTGCGGGTCAAGCCCAACAACGGCCGGGGCGCGTGGGCGTCCTTCCCCGACTGGGAGTCGGTCTCCGACGGCTCGCTCGACTACGGGCTGAGCGAGCCCGTGCGCACCTGGGACAACTGGCAGTCCACCGGCGGGCTCGACGAGGGGGCCGAGCCCGGCTGGAGCTACGGCGTGGGCGCCGGGCGCGGAACCGTCGCCGAGAGCGGGACGCTGCTGCTCAGCGGCGCGCTCCAGCAGTTCGCCGACATCCCCACCGGGGTGTCCCTGCCGCTGGTGAACCGCTCCTACGCCGGGGTGTGGACCGGGCCGCGGCTGTCCGAGGGCGCCCGGGTGAGCGGGTCGCCGGAGGTGGACATGGTCGTCACCCCGACCGCCGCCGACCAGTCGCTGTACTTCTACCTGTACGCGGTGGACCGGTACGGCACCGGGTCGCTGATCACCCACGAGCCCTACACGCTGCGCGGCGCCGAGCCCGGCGAGCCGGTCGAGGTGGGCCTGCGGATGGAGCCGGTGGTCTGGGACGTCGCCGCCGGGCAGCGGCTGGCCCTGGTGGTGGACACCGAGGACTCCCGCTACACCGACTCGGGCGACCGCGGCGAGCGGGTGGAGATCGGCTCCACCGAGGAGGCGCCGGCCGCGCTGTCCGTGCCCACCGGCCCCGACCCCGACGGCCGGGTCTGACGGCGCCCCCTGCTTGAGGGGCGGTCCCCGGCCGGTGCGCACCGGCCGGGGGCCTCAGCCGTTCCGGGGCCCCGGCCCCGTGTTTCGGTCCGACACTCCGCGACACGTCGTCCAACCGAAAGTGGGCACACCGTCACCCTGCGTGTGGCATGATCACGTCCCATGACACCGTCCCTCCTGCGCGTCCTCGTCGCGCCCCTGGTCGCGGCCGCCCTGGCCGCGGGTGCCACCGGAGCCTCGGCCGCCACCGGCCCGACCGGCCCCGCACCCGCCGCGGGCGGCCCCGGCGCCGTCCGCCACACCGCCTCCGAAGAGCCCGCCTCGGTCCTGGCCTACTGGACCGAGGACCGGATGGCCGCCGCCCGCCCGATCGGGCGGCTGATCGGCGGCGCCGCCGACGGGCTGCTCGACGCGCCGCCCGGGTACGGCGCATCCGGACGGGAGCACCAGGCCGACGGCGGCGACGCGCCGGAATGGACCGGCGGCGGCGCCGTGGCCCGGACCACCGGGCGGGTCTTCCTGAGCATGGACGGGCGCGACTTCACCTGCACCGCATCGGTGGTGCGCTCCCGCAACGCCTCCACGGTGGTCACCGCGGGCCACTGCCTCAAGGACGGCTCCGGGGCGTGGGCGTCCAAGTGGGTGTTCGTGCCCGGCTACGACGACGGCGAGGAGCCCTACGGGCGCTACACCGCCCGGGAGATGCTGGTGACGCCCGAGTGGGCGCGGCGCACCGACGACAGCCGCGACTTCGGGGCGGCCGTGCTGCGCGAGAGCGGCGGCGCACCGGTGCAGGAGGCCACCGGCGCCCAGCGCATCTCCTTCTCCGGCGACCACACCGGGTCGGTCCGGTCCTTCGGCTACCCGGCCCGCTCGCCCTACGACGGCCGGACGCTGCGCACCTGCGACGGCCCCACCCACGCGGACCGCGGCGGCACCACCGCGCGCGGCATGTCCTGCGACATGACCGAGGGCTCCAGCGGCGGGCCGTGGTTCGCCGGCTTCGACTCCGGGTCCGGCCGCGGCACCGTGGTGTCCGTGGTCAGCTTCAAGTACGCCTCGGACGCGGGCACCCAGTACGGGCCGGTCCTGGGCGCGTCCGAACGCCGCGTCTTCGACGAGGCCCAGGACGCCTGACTCCGGCGCCCCGCGGGACGGCGGGAACGCGCCGAGGGGGAGGGGCGCCGTCGCCCCTCCCCCTCGTGCCGCTCGGCGGCCGGGCGGTCCCGCCCGGCCGGTGCGGCTAGGACTCCGCCGAAGCGCTCTCCTGGGCCGGGGCGGCGGCCCCGGCCTTGCGCCTGCGGCCGAACACGAACAGGCCCATGTACAGGCTGGCGGCCAGCCCGACCGCCATGATGATCAGGAACGGCACCGCGCCCACGTGCGGGCTGATGATCAGCGGGATGGCCGCCGCGGTCACCAGGCCGCCGCCGAAGAACGGCTCGAACACCAGCTGCTTGTAGCCGAAGGCCGGGTAGGCCGGGGTCTTCAGCTCCGGGTCGACGATGCGCATGAGCACCAGGCCGGTGGCGGTGACGCCGAGGGACTGGCCGAAGTCGCCGATGCCGCGCTCGAACCAGTGCGAGGGCATCATCCGCGGGGCCAGGAACAGGAAGGCACCGACCACCCAGAGGATGCCGGCCGCGGCCAGCAGCAGGAACGGCAGCAGGTTCTCGGCGAGCACCTGCAGGGACAGGGTGGCCATGGCCGAGATGATCAGCATGTCCAGGGAGAAGCCCTGCACGCGCTCGATCATCATGGAGTCGACGATCGCGTTCTTGTCGAAGCGGTCGATGAGGATCTGCAGCAGGATGCCGCCGATCATCGCCAGCGGGAACAGCGGCACGTAGGCGAAGATCTCGATGGTGTCCGCCCACAGCGCCTGCTCGACGGCCTGCATCCCGGACAGGATGAGCTGCCCGATCAGCACGGCGATGGCGATCAGGCCGAAGTGCAGCGCCAGCGGGTCCAGCGAGGAGGGGTGCACGGTCAGCATCGCGCCGGGGCCGCGCTTCTCGCCGACCAGGAGCCCGGCCTGCTCGGCGTCGGAGATCTCGGCCTTGGAGTCGAGCACGACGGTCTTGCGGCGCCGCACACCCCAGTTGATCAGGGCGATGCCCAGCAGGATCCCGGCGAGCAGGCCGACGGTGGCCATGCCCACGGCCAGGTCCTGGCCCTCGGGGAACCCGGCCTTGTCGAAGGTGTCGCCGAGCCCGGCCGCGGTGCCGTGGCCGCCGACGAACCCGATCTCGATGAGCGCGCCGGTCAGCGCGGGCAGGTTGAAGACCGGGACCAGCACCAGCAGGGCGAGCAGCAGGCCGATGACGTACTGGCCGGTGCTCAGCGTCAACCCGAAGGCGAGCTGGGGTCCGGCCAGCCGGGCGGCGTCCTTGAACCTCGGCAGCGGCTTGCCCAGGAACAGCCCGGCGAAGACCACCGAGATGAGCAGGCCGGGCAGCGCGGACCAGACCTCGTTGACGCCGGCCCCGAAGAGCCCTCCCTCGGTGAAGGAGTCGACGCCGACGAGGGCCATGGCGCGGCCGAAGATGTCCGGCCCGAGGAGCAGCGCGATGCCGCCCCCGATGATCGAGCTCGGCAGGAACAGCTTCTGCGTGAGCTTCCACTTGACCCGGACGAGCTTCGCGACCAGCAGCAACACCCCCAGGAGGAGGAGCGCGAGGCCAATGGTGTCGGGGGACATCTCTTACCTCTCCGTTGAAGCATGAGCGCGCCCTCGGGGCGGGAGCGCACCGCGGAGCGGGCCTCGGTCGGAGAGGCGGTGCCCCGGGGGCGCGCCCCGTCCTCGGGCGCCGTGGCTGTGAGGGCGCCGGGCCGCACCGGGCCCGCGCCGGGTGCTCCGCACCGCGACGCGGCCGGGAAAACACCCAATAAACACTCAAACCGGGATAAACCAGGCTTAAGTGGTCGTCACCGGAAAGTGTGCCACCGTCCCGATACCGCTAGGTAACCCCCGGGGCACCGGACGGGGCGACGCGCGGCGCCCCGGGGGACCGTCCAGGGGAGGCGGTCAGAAGCAGGTCCCCTGGTGTGCGGCGCTTCTCACGAGAGCCGCACCACTCCGTATGCCTCTGCTCACAGCTGCACGCCGGTGAGAACCATCACCCGCTCGTAGGTCAGATCGTCCATCGCGGCGCGCACGCCCTCCTTGCCCACGCCGGACTTCTTGACCCCGCCGTAGGGCATCTGGTCGGCCCGGAAGGTCGGCACGTCGCCGATGACCACGCCGCCCACCTCCAGCTCCCGGTGGGCCCGGAAGGCGGTGGCGATGTCGGAGGTGAACACCCCGGCCTGCAGACCGAAGTCGCTGTCGTTGACCGCGGCGAACGCCGCGCCGGTGTCCTCGGCCCGCTGCAGCACCAGCACCGGGCCGAAGACCTCCTCGCGCACCACCTTGGCGTCGGCGGGGACCTCGGCGAGCACGGTCGGCTCCACCGTCACCCCGTCCCGGCCGCCGCCGGCGAGCACCTTGGCCCCGGCCCGCTCGGCCTCGGCGATCCAGCCGTGCACCCGCTCGGCGGCGGCCTCGTCGATCATCGGGCCGACCTGGGTGGCCGGGTCGGCGGGGTCGCCGGTGCCCAGCTCGCCGACGCGCTCGACCAGGCGGGCGGCGAAGTCGTCGTAGACCCGCGCGTCCACCACCACGCGCTGCACCCCGATGCACACCTGCCCGGCCTGGTTGTTGCCGAACAGGGCGATGCGCCGCGCGGCGTGGTCCAGGTCGGCGTCGGCCAGCACCACGGCCGCGGCGTTGCCGCCCAGCTCCAGGGTGAGGTGCTTGTGCGGGGCCCGGCGCTGCAGCTCCCAGCCGAACTGGCCGCCGGTGAAGGAGATGACGGGCAGCCGCGGGTCGGTGATCAGGTCCGAGGCGCGCTCGTTGGGCATGGGCAGCACGGAGTACGCCCCGCGCGGCAGGCCGGTCTCGGCCAGCACCTCGCCGAGCAGCAGCGCGGTGAGCGGGGTGCCCGGGGCGGGCTTGAGGATGATCGGCGCGCCGGCCGCGAGCGCCGGGGCCACCTTGTGGGCGACCAGGTTGAGCGGGAAGTTGAACGGGGCGATGCCCAGGACCGGGCCCTTGGGCACGCGGCGCACCAGGGCGACCCGGCCGGTGCCCCCGGCGTCGGTGTCCAGGCGCTGCAGCTCGCCGCTGTCGCGCCGGGCCTCCTCGGCGGCCAGCCGGAAGACGGACACGGCCCGCCCGGCCTCGGCGCGCGACCAGGCGATGGGCTTGGCGCTCTCGGCGGTGATCAGCGCGGCGAACTCCTCGGCCCGCTCCTCGATCCGCCGTGAGACGTGCAGGAGCGCCTCGGCGCGCACGTGCGCCGGGAGCGCGGCCAGCTCGGCGGCCGCGGCGTCGGCCGCCGCCACCGCCTGCTCGATCTGCTCGGGCGAGGGCACGGCGGCGGACCCCGCGCTCTCACCGGTGTAGGGGTTGGTCACCTGGATCTCGGTGTCGCCGGTCGCGGCTTCCCCGGCCAGCCAGAACGGACGCGTAGACATGCCCGAGACGCTAGTGCCCGCCGCACGGTGCGGCGTTATCCGCATTGGCCAGCACAGCGGCCCCGCTTGGCCATTCCGGCGCACCCGCTCCGCCTGTGCGCGCGGGGCCTCAGCCTCTCCGGCGACCGCGTCGGCCGCTGCCCTGCCACCAGCGCAGCACCCGCACCAGCAACGCGTCGGACCCCTCCTCCGGCCCCGGGTCCGGGGACCGGACGGCGGGCGCGGGGGCGGGCTCGGGCGCGGGCAGCGGCTCCGCCGGCTCGAACTCCACCGGAAGCGCGGCCGGGCCCCGGTAGAACAGCGACGGCGCCCACCACAGCTCCTCAGGGGGCAGGGCCAGGCGCAGACCGCCCAGCCGGGCGCGCAGCCGCTCCACCCCGATCTCCACGACCCGCTCGGCCACCGCCCGCGCCGGGCAGCGGTGCTCTCCGGCGCCCCAGATCAGGTGCGCGCGGTTGTGCCCGGAGGGGACGGCGGTCTCGTCCTGGTCCCCGCGCCGAAGCCGCGGGTCGGCGTGCGCGGCGGCCAGCCCGAACGCCAGCGGCTCCCCCTCGGCCACCCGGGTACCGCCGACCACCGCCGGGCGGGTGGCGTAGCGGGCGGGCAGCACCTGCACCGGCGGCACCGTCCACACCACGTGGTCGACGACCTCGTCGAGCAGCAGCCCGCCCCCGGCGAAGTCGCGGGCCAGGCCGTCGTCGCTGAGCAGCTCGCGCAGCACGTTGCCGAGCAGGTTGGCGGTGGGCAGGTGGGCGGCGGCCGCCATGGTCACCAGCTGGTCGGCGGTCTCCTGGTCGGTCGGGCCCGACGCGTGGCCCAGCATCCAGCTGGTGAGGTCCTCGCCGGGCACCGCGCGCTTGTGGCGGACCAGCCCGGCGAAGTAGTCGCGCATGCGCGCGGCGGCCTCGGCCGACCGGTCGCCGTCGTGCCCCCACATGGCGGTGGTCAGGTCGCCCAGGGCGTAGCCGAACGCGTCGTCCAGGCCGAAGAGGCGGTTGAGCACCATGGACGGGAGCAGGGCGCAGTAGTCGGCCACCAGGTCGGCGCCGCCCTCGGCGCAGAAGTCGTCGATGAGGCGGTCGGCGGCGCGGGTGATGTCGGCGCGCACCCGGGCGTCGCTCAGCCGGGCCAGCGCGTCGGTGACCGGGGCGATGAGGCGGGCGTGCTCGGCGCCGTCGGCGTACAGGGCGCTGCCGCTGTACCCCATGCCGATGGGGAGGTCGTCGCCGGGTGAGCGCCTGCCGTCGCGCACATCGCACCAGCGGCGCGTGTCCCGGGAGAAGCCGCCCCAGTCCCGCATGACCTCCAGGTTCTCCTCGTACCCCAGGAGCAGCCACACCGGCAGGCCCGGCTCCAGCTCGACCGGCGCGACCTGGCCGTAGCGCTCGCGCAGGGTCTCCCACACGCGGGCGGCCTCGCCGTGCTCGGCGTACTTGTACAGCGGGACGGCGGCCTCGTGCAGTGGGCAGCCGGGGGCGGTGTCGGGGCGCTCGGTCAC
The DNA here is from genome assembly GCF_027706745.1 of Nocardiopsis suaedae. Classification (GTDB taxonomy): domain Bacteria; phylum Actinomycetota; class Actinomycetes; order Streptosporangiales; family Streptosporangiaceae; genus Nocardiopsis_A; species Nocardiopsis_A suaedae. The sequence goes on from NZ_JAQFWP010000051.1 coordinate 13,931, forward strand.
GGCTTCGCTCGCAGACTGTCAGGGGGCGGTGACTGCGGTTCCACGAGGGTAGCGCCGCGCCCCGCGGGCCACCACCACCGTTCCCGCCCCCGGCCGCGTCCCCGGCGCGGGGCGGGGCGGGTCGGTGCGCCCGTTTCCGGCCGCGCCTCTCGAACTCCCGGGGGGCGCCGGGGTAGCCTGCCTACGCACCGTCGCCCGGCCATCACCGACGATCCCCGATCGCGCGTCGCCCTCCCGACCGACCTCTCCCCCACCCATCCCCCGTCGACCTGGGAGGGGCCCCGACCCGATGGCGATCCTCCGATCCCGCGCGCTGCCGCGCGCCCGCCCGCTCGTGCGCGCCTGTGCCGCTCCCCTCCTGGCCGCGGGCCTCGTCGCCGCGGCGGCCTCCCCCGCCGCCGCCGACGGCCCCGTGCACGACCTGCGCCGCGACCTCGACGCCCTGCTGCAGGACCCGGCCCTGGAGGGGGCGGTGTCCGGGGTGGTGGTGCGCAGCGCAGGAACCGGCGAGGAGCTGTACGGCCGCGAAGCGGACACCGCGCTGCTCCCGGCCTCCAACATGAAGCTGCTGACCTCGGCCGCCGCCCTGGAGGTGTTCGGGCCCGGGCACCGCTTCACCACGGATGTGCGGGCCGACACCGCGCCGAACCGGGGCGGGGTGGTCCGCGGCGACCTCTACCTGGTCGGCGGGGCCGACCCCACGCTGACCGCGGACGCCTACGACGACCTGGCCGAGGAGGTGGCCGACGCCGGGGTCCGCCGGGTCACCGGGGACCTGGTCGCCGACGACACCCTGTTCGACGACGAGCGGCTGCACCCGGACTGGGAGGCCGGGGACGAGCCGTACTACTACGCGGCGCAGATCTCGGCGCTGACCGTGGCCGCCAACGAGGACTACGACACCGGCGTCGTCACGGCCTCCGCCGAGCCCGGCGGCGACGCGGGGGACCCGGTCGAGGTCGGCCTGGAGCCGATGACCGACAACCTGGAGGTGCGCAACGAGGCGGCCACCGGGGCGCCGGACTCCGAGCCGTCGCTGACGGTGACCCGCGAGCCGGGCACCAACACCTTCACCTTCTCCGGCTCACTCCCGGCCGGGGGCGACGGGTACGAGGCGCTGCGCACGGTCGACGACCCCACCGCGCACGCGGCGCACCTGTTCGCCGACGCGCTGGAGGACAACGGGGTGAAGGTGACCGGCGGTGTCGCGCGCGGCGCCGCCCCGGCGGGCGCCGACGGGGTGGCCGACCGCTCCTCCGAGGAGCTGGGCGACCTCCTGGTGCCCTTCATGAAGCTGTCCAACAACGGGCACGCGGAGATGCTGGTCAAGGCGATGGGGGCGGAGCGCGCGGGCCTCGGCTCCTGGAAGGCGGGCACCGCGGTGGTCGAGACGGCCGCCGCGGGCCTGGGGCTGGACCCGCGCCTCTACGAGCAGGCGGACGGGTCGGGGCTGGCCCGCACCAACACGATGACCGCCAACGGGGTGGCCGACCTGCTGCAGGCGGCGCGCGGCGCGTCGTGGTGGCCGGAGTACGAGAACGCCCTGCCGCTGGCCGGAGCCGAGGACCGGATGGTCGGCGGGACGCTGCGGAACCGGATGCGCGACACGGCGGCCGAGGAGAACGTGCGCGCCAAGACCGGCACCCTGACCGGGGTGAGCGCGCTGTCGGGCTACGTGGCCGGGGCGGACGGCGAGGAGCTGGTGTTCGTGGTGCTGAACAACGGGTACTCGGGGCCGGCGCCGCGCCACGTGCAGGACGCGATCGGTGTACGGCTGGCGGAGTTCTCCCGCGACGGCGCCCAGCGGATGGCGGACGGGGCCGCTCCGGCGGGCGTCCCGGCCGCGACGGGCGCCCCGGCGGCGGAGACGGCCGCACCGGGCACGCCCGTGCCGGACGCCTCCTCCCTGGAGTGCTCCTGGGCCGGGACCTGCTGACACGCGCCCCGGATCCCCGATGATCCCGGGAAAAACGACCCTACAAGCGCGGTTCTGGCGTCGTTTTCTCCCGAGATCAACGAACGACACCACTCCAGCGGACACCGTTCGTCCGTGCCTCCCCCGTGTCGCCTCCGCGGCGCCCGCCCTCCCCCAGCGGCCGGTCGTGCGCCCCTTCCGCCCGCCCCTCCACCGGCACCCCGGATCGGATGGGACGACTGGTGTGCGCGCTCCGCTTGGGCCAGAGTGGGGGACAGAGGCCCGAACACCGGCGCTTCGCAGGCCAGATTCCGGCCCCTCGCGGGTCGGGCCCGACCGACCGGGAGAGAAGCAAGGGTGTCGCTCGTCTACCGCAGCATCGCCACCGTGGACCTGGACCGCGACATCACCGGCGAGGCCGCCGCCGCACTCGCGGCCTGGCTGAGCCGCCGCGGCCCGGCCGGCGCGCGGGTGGACTTCTCCCGGTCGGGCTCCTACGAGCTCAGCAAGCGCTCCAGAGCCATGGTGGTGCGCCACGACAACCGCGAGGACCGCATCGCCTTCCTCCGGCTCACCACCGAGTCGGACAAGGCCGACGGCCGCTGGCGCACCACCGCCACCATCGTCTCCGACCCCCAGCGCCTCCCCCACGGCTACAGCTGGGTCGACATGACCGCCGACCCCCGGCACGAGCTGTCCGGCACCGACCGGCTGGACGTGGTCCCGCCCGACGCGGTGCGGCTGCTGCTGGAGCGGCTGCCCTGCCGGGACGGCGGGCAGCGGCTGGCCTCCGAGCCGGCCATCGTGCGCGGCCGCGACACCGCCGCGGTCCAGGCGCTCGCCGACGCGATCGCCGACCCCGCCCGCCGCCTGGCCGTCGTCGTGTTCGGCCCCCCGTCCGACATGACGGTGGCGGCCTGGCGGGACGCCATGGCCGCGGTGCTCTCCCGCTCGGCCGGGATGTGCGCCGGGTACGTGCTCGACGCCGCCGCCCACGAGCGCCTGTCGGCGCTGCTCCCCCCGGGCGCGGACGTGCCCGCGGGCGGCGTGCGCACCTTCCTGCCCGGCGTCGACCCCGACGACTGGACCGATGCCCAGCGGCACCCGCGCATGTCGGCGCACACCCTGGACTCCGCCCGCGAGGGGGACCGGGTGCGGCCGTGGGTGAGCAGGGCGCTGGCGCGGTCGGTGCGCGACACCGCGGTCGACTCGCCGCTCCCCTCCGAGCTGCGCGACATCGACACCCTCCTCAACGAGGAGGAGCTCGACGCCTACCTGCGCGAGCAGGAGAACGGGGCGGCCGCGGCGCCGGTCGCCCCCGCCACCACGGGGCCGCACGGCACCGACCTCGTCCCGCTGCTCAAATCCCGGCTGGCCGACCAGGCCCGCGACGCCGAGCGGCTGCGCTCCGAGGCCAAGCGGCTCAGCGTGCGCAGCACGGAGCAGGCCAAGGAGCGCGAGCGGCTGGCGGCCGAGCTGGCCGACGCCACCGAGGACCTGCACAACACGCGGGCCGCCCTGCACGCGGCCACCGGGGAGCTGGAATGGCTGCGCGAGCGGCTGCACGAGGAGGGGCTGCACCGGCTGGCCGGGGAGCACCCGCCGCCGGACCGCCCGATGGGGCCCCCGCGCACCGTGGAGGAGCTGCTGGAGCGGATCACCGACCGCAGCAACTTCCCGAACCTGTACTTCACCATCGAGGACCGCGACACGGTGCGGGAGCTGACCGGCAGCCGCAAGGAGAAGCTGTGGGTCACGCGCGCGTGGGAGGCGCTGCTGGCGCTGGACGACTATGCGCGGTACCAGCTGGCCAACCCGGGGTCGGGGCTGGGCTTCCACGATTACCTGCGGGAGCCGCCGAACGGGTACCGGGCGGTGCCGGTGAAGCGGCTCGCGTCCCGGGAGAGCGACACGGTGCGCAACCGGGACAAGTTCAGCGACAAGCGGGTGTTCAAGGTGCCCGCGGAGGTCTCGCCCACCGGCGAGGTGCCGATGTTCGCGCACATCAAGCTGGACAGCGAGTACGGGATCTGCCCCCGCCTGTACTTCTACAGCGACATGGGGCCGGGCGCCACCAACCGCATCTACATCGGCTACCTGGGGCGCCACCTACCGGTTCAGGGCACCAACTGAGCGCTCGTACCCTCGGAGGCATGCAGACCCCGACGGAAGCGGGCACCCGCGCGCTCCCTGAGCAGGCGACGCGCGTGCTGCCCGAGGAGGAGTGGCGCGAGCGCGAGGCCCGCCACCACGCGCGCGTGGACGCGCTCGTCTCCGCGCACCTGGAGCGCAGGGCGGCCGGTGTGAAGCACCCCGTCGAGGACTTCCTGTTCACCTACTACAGCCACAAGCCTGCGCAGCTCCGCCGCTGGCACCCCGGGGCCGGGACGGCGCTCGCCGGGATGGACCCCGAGGGCGCGCGGTGGTACCGCGCCTCAGGGGCCGCGGATCCGGCGGGCCCGTCTGACACCGTCGCCGCCGAGCTGGACGTCCCGGCGTTCCTGGAGAAGAAGGGCGCGACGGTCGCGTTCGTGCTGCGGCTGCTGCGCGCCGTGCAGGGGCGCCAGGCCCATCTGGGATGCTTCGGCCTGCACGAGTGGGCCATGGTGTACCGGCTGGGGCAGGAGCAGGTGCGGCACTCAGCGGTACCGCTGCGCCTGGGGCACGAGGGCACGGACGCGGTGGTGGAGTCGCACCGGATCACGTGCTCGCACTATGACGCGTTCCGGTTCTTCACCGATGAGGCGCGGCCGCTGAACCGGCTGCGGCCCACCCGGGAGGGCCAGGCCGACCTGGACCAGCCGGGGTGCCTGCACGCGAACATGGACCTGTACAAGTGGTCGTACAAGCTCTCCCCGCTGGTGCCGTCCGAGCTGGTCGCGGACTGCTTCGTGTTCGCGAAGGACATTCGGGTCCTGGACATGCGGGCCTCCCCCTACGACCTGGAGGCGCACGGGTACACCCCGGTCCGGATCGAGACGGCGGAGGGCAAGGCCGAATACCTGGAGGCCCAGCGGTCCTTCGCCGAGCGCGGCGGACAGCTGCGGGCCCGCCTTCTGGAGGCCCTCGGCCGCGCCGAGCACCTGCTCCCGGAGGAGCACCACCGGCACAGCCCCTGTTGACCTCGGGAGGCGCGACGCTGCGGGGGCGCATACCGGACCATTCGAGCGCACGAGGGCCGGTCCGGCCGTCGAGGGCGGTGGGTTCCACCGCCCTCTTGTCCCTGGAGCGGCTCTTTCACCACGCTGGGCCCCGTGTTCCTGCGCCCGGCGCCCTGCCGGCCTCCTCAGCGAAGGACGACGAGGCGGCCTCACCCCCGCCCGGCGCGGACCAGGCCCGAGTCGTAGGCGGCGATCACCGCCTGCGTCCTGTCCCGCACCCCCAGCTTGGCCAGGATGTTGGAGACGTGCGTCTTCACCGTCTCCACGCCCACGAACGCCTCGGCCGCGATCTCGGCGTTCGACAGCCCCCGCGCCATCCTCTTCAGCGTGTCGGCCTCGCGCTCGGTGAGCCCCGCCACCGCCCGGGCGGCCGGCCCCGCGCCGTCGGCGTGCACGGCCGCCAGGGACCGGATCGCCTCCGGGAACAGCAGCGAGTCGCCGGTGTGCACCACCCGCACCGCCGCCAGGATGTCCTCGGGCCTGCTGCGCTTGAGCAGGAACCCCGCCGCCCCGGCCCGCAGGGCGCCGTAGACGTAGTCGTCGTTCTCGAAGGTGGTGACGACCAGCACCTTCGGCGGCCGGTCCCGGCGCACCAGCTCCGACGTCGCCTGGATGCCGTCCAGGCGCGGCATGCGCACGTCCATGAGCACCACGTCCGGCCGGGTGCGCCGCACCAGGTCCAGGGCGGCGTCGCCGTCGTCGGCCTCGCCCGCCACCTCCATGTCGGGCTCGGCCCGGATGAGCGCTCCCAGCCCCGCCCTGACCAGCGCCTCGTCATCGACCAGCGCAACCGAGATCATCGCCGTCCCGCCGTCCCGTCCCTCGCCCGTCGTCCGCCGCCCGGCACGTCCGCCGTCACCGGCCACTCTTCCACGGGATGTCCGCCTCCAGCCGCCACACCCCGTCCTCGGCCCCCGCCCGCAGCTCGCCGCCCAGCAGGCGCACCCGCTCCCGGGCGCCCTCCAGCCCCCTGCCGCCGCCGCGGCGGCGCGGCCGCCGCCCGGCGCAGGGGTTGACGACCTCGACCCGCACCCGGCCGTCGGCGGCGTCCACCCGCACCCGGACGGGGCCGCCGGCCCCGTGGCGCAGCGCGTTGGTCACCCCCTCCTGGCAGATCCGGTACAGCTCCCGGGAGACGACCGGCGGCACCTCCCCCACCGGGCCGCGCGCGGTGTACTCGGCCTCGGTCCCCGCCGTCCGGGCCGCCTCGACCAGGTGCGGGACGTCGGCGAGGGCGCGCTGCGGCGCCCGGTCGCCGGGGGCCTTCTCGCGCAGCAGGCCGAGCACGTGGTCCAGCTCGGCCGTGGCGGTGCGGGCCTGATCGGCGATGGCCTCCAGCGCGCCGCGGGCGAACTCGGGGTCGCGCTCGATCACCCGGGAGGCCGCCCCGGCCTGCAGCGCGACCACCGACAGCGCGTGCCCGATCGAGTCGTGCAGTTCGGCGGCGAGGCGGTTGCGCTCGCCGAGGTCGGCGGCGCGCGCCCGCACCGCGGCGAGGCGGTCGGCGGCCGAGGCCCCGAGGAAGGGCCGCGCCAGGCGGGAGGCGCCCGCACCGAGCAGCGCCACCGCGTAGACGAACAGCACCAGCAGCCCCGCGCCCGCGAAGGGGGCCGCCCACCGCTCGGCCCCGGAGGGGCTCCAGTCCACCAGGATGATGCGCTGGCCCAGGTCGGGCGCCGATCCGAAGAGGGGGATCAGCGCGAGGGACGCCGCGTCGGTGAGCACCACCATGGTCGCCAGGCACACGCCCAGCCCGACCGCGAACAGCAGCGCCAGCCAGCAGGCCCCGCGCACCCGGGTGCGCCAGTCGGCGCCCGCGAGCCGGGGCTCGTCGGCCAGCGGCCCACCGAGCAGGCTGCGGGCGACCTGCGACTGCGCCGCGTGCACCCCCGGGATGAACCCCGTCGCCCCGCCGAGGAGCGCGGCCACGGCCGTCCCGATGTAGCCCTCGCCCCCCAGGCCGGACTGGTCCGATCCGGGCGTCGGCCCCCACGGGGTCACCAGGCTCATCAGGACGAAGACCGCGATGAAGAAGGGCGTGAACAGCGCTCCGCCCAAGACCAGGTACACCCAGCGGGTGTAGGTCCGGGCGGAGACGAGCGGCGCGGCGGCGGCGCGGAGGATCCCCACACCGTGATCGTTGCACGCCGGGCGGACGGCACGCCTCCCTCGCCCGGGGGACGCGGTTCACTGCGCTGCGGGATGGCGCCGGAGCGTTCTCCGGGGAGTCTCGGAGGCGGTCGGCGCGCGGCGCGCCGACGGGGCCGCACGAGACGGGGAGGCCGCCATGGCGGTAGAGGCGCAGACGAGGAAGAGGGGCGCGGGGAGGTGGGCGTTCCCGGCGGCGCTGGCGTGGTCGGCCGGGGCGGCGCTGCTGGCCGTGGCCTGGGCCGCGGAAGTGCTCCCGCACCCGTTCTCCCGAACGGACGCGGTGAACATCGGGGCGGTGCTCAACGCCTACGACCCGTCCGCGGGATCGGCGTTCGTGCTGGCGCTCGGCCTGCTGGGGACGGTCTGCGGGGCGGTACTGGTGCGGGCCCCGTCCGGGGTGGCGGGGCGCGCGGCGTCCGTGACCGCGCTGTTGGCGGCGGGGGTGATCGTGCTCGTCCCGCTGCAAGGGGCGCTGCTGACGGTGCTGGGGTACACGCCGGTCGTCATCGTCGCGGGGTGGGCGCTCCCCGGGCTCCCGGCGAGCTACGCGGAGTACGTGACCTCGGCGGAGAACCTGTTCCTGATGTACTGCGCGCTGGGCGCGGTGCTGTGGGGCGTCAGCGGGCTGGTCGGGCTGCGCCTGCAGCGCGGGGCCTGCACGGCGTGCGGACGGGCCGAAGGCCGGACCCGGGAGCAGGAGGAGCGTGTCCGGGCGGCGGCGCTGCGCACCGGCAGGATCGCGGTGGCACTGGCCGTGGCGGCGTCACTGGCCTACCCGTCGATCCGCATCCCGTGGCTGTTCGGCTACTACCCCGGCATGGGAACCGAGGAGGGGTTCGACGCCGACGGCGGTCTCCTCGTCGTCGGCATGGGGCTGGCCTCGGGGGCGCTGGTCGGCGCGGTGCTGATGCTCGGCCTGGTGCAGCGGTGGGGCGTGCGCTTCCCCCGCTGGATGGTCGGCCTGGCGGGGCGGCGCGTACCGGTGTCGCTGGCGGTGGCTCCCGCGACCCTGGTGGCCCTGGCGCTGGTGTCGCTGGGCAAGGTGGTCCCCGCCGCATGGCTGACCGGCCGGTTCTTCACCGAGGCCGCGCCGGGCGGCGGTGTGAACGCCGTACACGAGGTGGCGTTCGCGTCGATGCTGTTCTGGGGCGTGGCGCTGGCGGTGGCCACGGGGGCCTACTGGATCCGCCGTCGGGCCGAATGCGCCACGTGCGGGGAAGGGTTCCCCGAGTCGTTCCGGTGAGCGCACCGCGGACTTCGGGCCGTGGGACGGTCGAGGGCCGTCCCACGGCCGCGTCGGTGTGAGCGGATTCAGCGCCCGCCCTTGGGGGCGCGGACCGCGGTGCGGCGGAACGTCAGCACCATGAGGGCGGCCCCGGCGCACACCAGCGCGATCCCGGCGGCCGTCGGGTCCGCGCTCCCGCCCGTGACCGGGAGACTGCCGTTCCCGTCCGCGGCGCCGTCGCCGTTCCCGTTGCCGTCTGCGCCGTTGGCACCGTTGCCGTCGCCGTTCGCGCCGTTGTCGCCATTGCCGTTGCCGTCGTCCCCGCCGTTGCCGTCGTCGTCCTCGCACTCGACCCAGAAGACCTTCTGCTTGGCCTTCCCGTGCTCCCCCTCGAAGTTCCAGAACAGCTTGTAATGGCCGTCGGGGAGTTCCTGCACTCCGGTCTCACCGTTGCCGTCGTCCCCGATCGTCAGCTCTCCGGAGAGGACCTGCGTCCCCTTGTCATCGCCCGGGGCCCACTCCTGGATCTCCCAGCTCACCTCCTGGGCCTCGTCGAAGTTGGACCCGACGAGCTTGAACGTGCACACGTGCGGCTCGTTGGCGTTGCCGGTGGACGGATCCTCCGGGTCGACCACCTTCACGGTGCCGTTGTCCCCTGGCGGATCACCGGGCGTCTCGGCCGCCGCGGGGTTCACCGCGGTCCCCAGTGCGGCGAACAGGGTCCCCGCCGCGAGCAGGGCGCCGAGGGCGGCACGGGCGGGATTCGGGCGCGGTCCCGTCGTCAGGAAGGTCTCCACTGTGACTCCTTGTGATTTTTTGTGCACAACAAGTCAATGGTCCGGGTTCGGCTTCGCTCCTCCCCGCTCGGACACGCCGCATGACGAACCGTTGACGGAACGCGCCCGGCACCTCCCCGCGTCCGGGCCGGGGCACCGGGCCGCCCTCCAGACCGGCCTTACCTCGCGGGCACACCTTGGTCGCGGCCGTGACCGGATCGCGCCAGAGGTCCGCCTGCCGCGCGCGCTCGGGCATCACGACAACGACAGCCCGGAAGGACCGGCTACCGACGCCTTGTGCCGCCCCCGTCCCGCACTCCCCCGCGCCCTGGGCGCGACCCCGCGCTCGCGAGGAGGCCGAGATGCCCCTGCTCCCCTCCGGCGCCCCCGCCTCCGGAACCGTCCCGCCCGCGCTGGACGGGCATGTCCTGCTGCAGGTCAAGACGACTGGGCCCGCTCCTCTCGGCGACGTGTCCCCCGTCGACGGAGGACTGGTCTTCTGCGGCCGGAGGGCCGCCGACAACGCGGCCGAGGCCCTCCGCGAAGACGGGTTCACCGGCCCTGTCCTCATCGACCCCTCCGCCTATGAGCGGCACGTCGCCACTCCGGAGCGCCCCTTCGTCACCGGGCAGGGTTCACTCCTCGCCGAGGACGGGCTCCAGGAGGAACTGGAGCGCCAGCGCGAGCGGAAGGCCACCGTGGCCCTCACCCCCACGGCCTTTCTGAAGGCCGGGGACCGCGCGTCGCTGGAGGCGGTCGCCGAACGCGCCTCGGACCTCGGAGGCGACGACGTCCTGCTGGCCCTGCCCCTCGACATGGACTGGCTGCGCGGGTCGCGGCACCACGACCTGATCGCGCTGCTCCCCCGGATCGCGCTCCCCAAGGCGCTCATCCTGTGCGCGCCGCGCGATCCGCTCTCGTCGATGAGCGCGGCCCGCAACCTCAGGGAGGTCATCTCCTCCGCCCCCGGGATCGGCCTGCTCCGCTCCGACCTGGCCGCGCTGGACGCGATGGTGCACGGTGCCGGGTTCGCCGCCGTGGGGGACTCCGCGTCGGCACGCCACGGGCCGGTACCGGGGGGCCGAGGCGCACCGCGTCCCCGACGCGACCCGGCCGTCCTGTTCCCGCGCGCGCTGAGCTACCACTACGGCGAAACGCTCGCCACCGCCTTCGAGGGCGCCACCGAGGTTCCCCGGTGCCACTGTGCGCCGTGCAGGGAGTGGGGCGCCGCCCACGGCACGGCGGACGGCCTGCGCCCGCTCACCTCGTTCACCGACTCCGCCGACAGGGCCGACGCACACCGGCACAACCATGCCGCCTGGTCGATGATCTGGGACTACGTCATGGCGGCCCCGGACGAGAACGAGGCCGCGAGGCGCTGGGGCCTGTGCTGCGAGCGCGCCCTCCCCACGCTCTCGGCGGCGAACGAGGCCGCCGGACGCCCGGGGAACCCCCTCAAGCCGCCTCCGGCGCTACGGGTGTGGGCGGCGAGCCGCGGCCGCTCCCGACGCCGCTGAGGCCAGGACTTCCGTCTCCCCCGCCCCTGCCAGCACGAGCTCGGCGAACTTCCACGTCACCGCGGTATGGCGGCGGAGTCCGGGCGACGGGGCCACGAGGGGCCGCACGTCGCCGCCCTCACCGGCGTCGCCCACGCACCGTGCGCCCAGACCGATGCCGTAGTAGTCGGCCTCGTAGGCGGCCACGGTGCCGTCCTTGGGCGGCCGACCGGCCACCGCGACGCGCACGCTGGTCGGAGGGAAGCGTCCGACCCGGCGCAGCGCGGCGCGCCATGCGGGCGCCTCGACCAAGACCATCTCCACCCGCAGGGGCAGCGAGGCTAGACGGACGACGTTCGGGCCGTCTCTGCGCACGGCGGCGCGCGGTGCGGCCCGGAGCAGGCACCGCTCCCGTTCGGTCAGGGCCCTCTCGGGAACGGGCACCCCGTGGGGCAGCCCCATCAGGGCCTCCAGCGCGCCCAAGCGCAGGATCGGCGGCTGCCCTGTGTCGGCGCGCCTGCGCACCTCGGCGGCATCGGGCCGGAACAAGAGCAGTGCGGGCACACCGAGCACACGGAGCCGGGCATGGCACACCCGGCCGGGGGCCTCCGTCCCGTCCCCGCGGCCGTCGTCCAGGTCGCCCATGAGGCGGCGGGCGAAGGGCAGGAGCGGGTCGGCGAGCACCTCTCGGGAATCGACGTCACCATCAGTCCGCACCGGCCCAAGTGTGCCGGATCGCTCCCCGGCGCGCGCGGCTTTCGGCAAGCCCGTACCGGACACCGCCGGGGCCCAGTGCGCCGTGCGGTGCGCCGGGTGGCCGCTGGGGCGTTAGCATTGCCCCTGGGTACGGCCGGAACCGGCCGGGGCGGCGACCGCCCGGCACGCGGCCGCACCGCTCCGACCGCGCACCGCCCGCGACACCCAAGGCCCCGAGAACCCGTGACGCACCTCCCCGAGTCCCGCGCCGGATCCGGCCACGGCACCGGGCCCGCCGACGGCCCTCCGGCCGCCCCGGGCCCCGCCGTCCGGATCGGGTTCTTTCAGTTCGCCCCCGGGGCGCGCAGTGCCCGGGAGAACATCGCCGCGATCCGGGCCGCACTCGACGGGGTCCGGGACGCCGTCATCGTCCTGCCCGAGTTCTTCCTCGGCGCCTACCGGACCCCCGGGGAGCGCTTCCCCGCCGACGGGTTGGCCGACCTGCTCCGCCCGCTCACCGAGGCCGCCGCCCTCCGGCGCCTGCGCCTGGTCGGCAGCCTGCCCGTGCGGTGCTCCCGGGGGTGGGTCAACCGGGCGGTCGCCATCGGCCCCGACGGGCCGCGCCCCGTCCACGACAAGGTGCGGCTCTTCGGGGCCGAGCGGGCCGCCCTGACCGCCGGCACCGCCGGGCACCGGGTCGTCGACGTCGCCGGCCTGCCCTGCACGGTGCAGATCTGCATGGACGTGGCCGACCCGGGTCCGACCCGGGCGGCCGCGGCCGAGGGGGCCGCGGCCGTCCTGAGCCCCTCGGCGGTCTCGGTGGACCTGCTGCGCATCCTCCACCGGGCGCGCGCCGTGGAGAACCAGGTGGTCAGCGTCTTCTGCAACCGGTACGGGACCGACCCCGACGGCACCGTCTACCTGGGCCGCAGCGCGGTCTTCCTCCCCGACGGCACGGACGCCTCGGCCCCGGCCGACGCCGACGCCCTGGTCCTGCACCCCCTGCGGCCCGGGCTGCTGCACGCCTGGTCCGAGGCGCGCCGGGACCTCATCGGCGCCCCGCCGCCCCCGCCTCGCCTCCCCGGCCGCGCCTGACCACCAGGCGGTCGCCCAGGACCAGGGCGTCCAGGTCCATCGCGAGGAAGGCCCGGCAGGCGTCGTCCGGCGTCTCCACGAGCGGCTCGTGCCTGCGGTTGAAGGAGGTGTTGAGCAGGACCGGCACGCCGGCGTGCGCGTCGAAGCGCCGGAGCAGCAGGTGGCAGCGCTCGTCCTGGTCGCGGCGCAGGGTCTGGACCCGGGCGCTGCCGTCGGTGTGGGTCACCGCCGGGATCAGGGCGCGCCGCTCCGGGCGCACCGGGACGGCCAGCTCCATGAAGGGGGTGGGCCGGTCCAGGTCGAAGAAGTCCGCGGCCCGCTCCTGGAGCACCATCGGCGCCGGCGGGCGGAACCACTCGCGCCGCTTCACCGCCCCGTTGACGCGCTCGCGCATGCCCGGGCGCCGGGGGTCGGCCAGGATGCTGCGGTGCCCCAGCGCCCGGGGGCCCAGCTCCGACCGGCCCTGCCACCACCCGAGGACCTGGCCCGCGGCCAGCCGCTCCGCCGCCTCCTCGACCAGGGCGGCCCCGGTCGGCCGGGTGTGCCGCACGCGGTCGGCGAACCGGCCCAGCGCGGCCCCGACCGCCTCCGGCCCGTAGCGGGGCCCCAGGTAGGCGGTGCGCAGGGCGGTGTCGACCGGCAGGCCGCGCCGGTGCACCTCCAGCATGAGCTTGCCCAGGGCCTGGCCGTCGTCGCCCGGCGCGGGGACCACGAACACCGCGCCGAACGGCCCCTCGCGGACGATGCGGGCGTTGGCCACGCAGTTGAGCGCGACCCCTCCGGCCAGGCACAGCCGCCCGCCGCCGACCAGCCGGTGCGCCCGGCGCACCAGGCCCAGCAGGATCTCCTCCAGCACGGCCTGTCCGGCGTGCGCGATGTCCATGTCGTCCCGGCCGAACCGCCCGGCGGCCACGGGCCGCCCGCGCGCCGCGGCGAAGGCGTCCCAGAGGGCCTGTTCCCGCGGGGCGGGGGCGGGCCAGCCGAAGTACCACCGCCCCATCGTGTTGGCGAGCACCGCCCGGGTGACGCGCGGGTCCACCCGGTAGGCGCCGTCCGGGCCGGTGCCGGCCCACTCGCGCACCATCGCCGTGAAGCGCGAGGGCCGCCCGTAGGCGGCCAGCGCCATGGTGGTGCCCTCCTCGTGCATCCGGCCCGCCCCCGCCAGCGCGCCGATGGCCGTGTAGAAGTGGCCGAGCGAGTCGGCGGCGAAGTCCCCGTCCGTGGTGGAGAGCCGTTCCACCGGTTCCAGGCCGTCCGGACCCGCCCGCCACAGGGAGGTCCCGGTGAGCAGGCCGCCGCAGTCGCCCTGGCCGTCCACCACGAGCACCGCCGCGTCCGGGAAGCCGGACCCGTAGAAGGCGCTCGCGGCGTGGTAGAGGTGGTGCCCCTCGCGGACCAGCCCGCCGGAGTTGTCCACCGACCGGTCGCCGGGCCCGCCGAAGAGCTCCCGGTAGGCGGGCAGCGAGCGCAGGTGGCGGTAGGCCACGCGGGAGTCCCAGCAGTGCTTGCGCCGCTCGCCGACACGCTCGGAGGCCAGCGCGGTGATCCCTCCGCCGGGCTCCAGCACGGCCGCGCCCCCGTCGTGCCAGGAGCTGGCGTGGGTGTGCACCAGCGCGGGCAGGTCCGGGCCCACGGGCGCCCCCTCCCCTCCGCTCAGGCGGTGAACCCCAGCGAGGCGACGAACACGAACTGCGGCGACCGGTTCTCCAGGCGGACGACGACGAAATCGTCGTACAGGCCCGGGGGGACCTCGGTGTCCACGCGCACGCGGACGCTCACCCGCGCCGGGAGCGCGGCACCGGAAAGGTCGACCGGGATATCGACTTCATTGTTGTCGGCACTCGTCAGCAGAGAAGTCGAAAGAATGGTCTCGGTGAAGTGGTTCGGCTGGTCCTCCTCATAGAGGACCACGGTGATCGCGTGCCCGGGGTACCCGCCGAAGGTCGCCACGTCCTGGGTCCTCACCCGCAGCGTGGTGGTGTCGGGGCCGTTCGGGTCGGTCTTGGCCAGCGTGAGCGGCAGCTCCATGGCGAGCCCGGAGTAGGCCGCGTCCCCGTAGACGCCCGGCTCGTCGCCGAGATGAATGCGCCCCTGCCACACGAGTTCCGCTTGAGCGCTGTGCATGGACCCTCCTCGCCGATTCGCGGAGACGCATCGTAACAGCGCGGCGCCGATACGATTCAGAGCCGTTCTCCTCTGTCAATTCCTCCTTTTCCGGTCGGAGGTCGACTCGGGCCCCCTGCGTCGCGGTCCCCTTCCGGACGCGCGCCCCCGCCCTCCGGTGGCCGGGCCGCTGGCCGGTTCGTGCCACCGCGGTGTGCGGGAGAGGCGGCCGGGCTGGGGCACGATGGTCGGTGACGCCCCCCGGTCCCCGCCTCTGGAAGGACGCGCCGTGCACGTCTCCGCCCTCCTCGAATTCGACGCCGTCCCGCTGGACACCGGCGACGAGGTCGCGGTCCTGCTCGACATCACCGCCCCGGAGCGCGACGAGGGCGAGGAGCGCCCCCCGTCGACGCTGCAGGTGGTGCTGGACCGCAGCGGGTCGATGCACGCCGGGGGCAGGCTCAGCGGCGCGGTGCGGGCCCTGACGTCCCTGGTGGACCGGCTCGACCCGGCGGACCGGTTCGGCGTGGTGGTCTTCTCCGACCAGGCGCAGGCCCTGGTCCCCGCCGGGCCCCTCACCGACAAGGCGACGGTCAAGGAGCGCATCCGCGCCCTGCGCGCGGGGGGCTCCACCGACCTGTCCAGCGGGTTGATGCGCGGGGTCCAGGAGGCCCGGCGCGCCTCGGGCGACCAGGGGGCGACGCTGCTGCTCGTCTCGGACGGACACGCCAACCAGGGGGTGACCGACCCGGCCCGGCTGGCCGAGATCGCGCGGACGGCCTATGGGTCCGGGGTCGCCACCACCACCGTGGGGTACGGGCTGGGCTACGACGAGGCGCTGCTGGGCGCGGTGGCCGACGGCGGGGCGGGCGACGCCCTGTTCGCCGAGGACCCGGACACCGCCGTGGGGCTGCTCCAGGGCGAGGTCGACCACCTGCTCGCCAAGACGGCGCAGGCGGCGTCGCTGCGGGTGCGGAGCGGGCCGCACGTCCGGTCGGTCGAACTCCTGGGCGGGCTGCCCGCGGACCGGCTCCCCGACGGGGACATCGTCGTGGAGCTAGGGGACTTCTACTCGGGGGAGCGCCGCCGACTGCTGATGCGGCTGGACGTGGCGGGCATCCCCGACCCCGGTCCCGCGAGCGTGGCCGCCTTGGAGGTGACCTACGTCGACCCTTCCGAACTGGACACCTACACGGTGACGATGCCGGTCCCGGTGAACGTCGTGCCGGGGGACGAGGCCGCACGGAGGATCGCCGACCCGGCCGTCAGCACCGAGAAGGCCTACCAGAAGGCGCAAGAGGCCAAGCGGCGCGCGAGCGAGGCGCTGCGCAGAGGCGACAGGGGCGCGGCCGCCGCCGAGCTGGAGAGCGCGCGGCAGGAGCTGCACACCCGCGCCGGCGACGCGCCCGAGGACATGGCGCGGCAGGTGGCCGACCAGGTCGCCGAGCTGGACCTGCTGGCCCGGAGCGCGCGCACGGACGACGCGGCGCGCGCCGCCAAGGCGACGTACATGAGCGGACACAGCCAGAGCAGGAAACGCGGTTCGCGGCAGCAGGCGTACGGGGACGGCCTCCCGTTTCCCCCGAACGTCGCGGCGCCCGGTGGGAGGACGTCGCGTCGGCACCTGGAGTCGTCCCTTCTCGGGCTCGCGGTGGGCGACGGGTTCGGAGACCGGCACTTCTCCCCCGCCGTTGCGCGCAACGCCGGGAAGGAGCTGCCCCCGGCGCCCTGGCGGTGGACGGACGACACCCTGATGGCGTGCTCCATCGCGGACGTCCTGCTGCGCTCGGGGCATGTGGACCCCGACGCCCTGGCGCGCTCGTTCGCCGAGCACTTCGACTCCGGGCGCAAGTACGGTGCGGCCACGCTCGAACTGCTGGAGCGGGTCCGCCAGGGGGAGCACTGGAAGGGGCTGGCCGAGGCGCAGTTCAGCGGCGGCGGCTCCTGGGGCAACGGGGCGGCGATGCGGGTGGCCCCGCTGGGGGCGTACTTCGCCGGAGACCTCGCGCGCGCTCGGGATGAGGCGGCGCGGTCGGCACGCGTGACGCACACGCACGAGGAGGGCGTCGCCGGGGCGGTGGCCGTGGCGGTCGCGGCATCGGCGGCGGCGGGCATCCCGGACACCACCGGGGAACAGCTCTTGGAGGCCGCGATCGAGCACACGCCCGGGGGCCAGGTGCGCGAAGGACTGATCCAGGCGAGGAACCTGATGCAGGCGCCGTCCGACACCGCGGCCCGGTCGCTGGGCACGGGGTCCCGGGTGAGCGCGCCGGACACGGTGCCGTTCGCGGTGTGGTCGGCGGCGACCCGGATGGACGACTTCGGCGCGACGGTGCGAACGTGTGCGGAGGCCGGGGGCGACCGGGACACGACGTCGGCCATCGCCGGGGGCATCGCGGCGGCGCGCACGGGCGCCGAGGGGATCCCCGCCGAATGGCGCGCCCGGGTCGAGCCCCTGCCCGAGTGGGTCGGCCGCTGACCGGCCCCGCTCCTCCTCCCCCACCACGGAAACGGAGCCCCCGGCAATCGTGACCGAGTCCTCCATCGCCATCATCGTCGCCGTCCTGGGAATCGCGGGCACCCTGGGGTCCGCCGTGTTCACCCAGCTCCTCGCGTCCCGGGCGCGCCAGGCGGAGATCGACCGGGAGCAGCAGGCCCGAGCGGACGAGCACGCGCGTGCGCAGGCCGACGAGGCCCTGGCCACGCGCCGCGCCTGCTACATCGCGTTCAACTCGGCCGCGCGGCGCTTCCACGCCCAGATCCGCCACTGCACGCACGCGCTGCGCGGCCAGAAGCGCCCGGACGACCCGTGGGCGGCGCTCGACGAGACGCGGTCCGCATTCGCGAACGACTACGCGGAACTGCAGCTCACGGCGCCCGACCGGGTTCTGACGGCCGCCCACGGGGTCAATTCCGAGTTGAACTGGCTCTACGGGATGGTCCGCCGCCTCAACGACGGCAACGGGCGCGACGAGGAGTCCGTCGAGCGCGCCTAGCGGGAGCTGGAGAACCTGTGGGGCGACCTGGACGTCCTGCGCGCCCTGATGCGCCGGGACCTCGGCGTCGCGACCGACGGGGCCACCGAGCCCCCGCTGGAGGCGCCCCGCCGTACCGCTTCTATCACCTCGTCAGCGCGATCGCACGGCAGGGACCTCCCGGCCCGCCCGTGAAGGGGACGACCCCCGCGACGAGCGTCGCGCCCCGAGGCGGCCGGGGTCCCGCCGACCACGTGCGCCGGGGCGTCCAGGTGCGTCCCGGTGTGCTCGTTGAACGTCCACCGCAGGTCGTAGAAGGGCCCCTCCGCCATCTCCCCGTCGGGCGGGGGTTCGGCGATCACCTCGAATGACGGCTTCCCGGGGTGGAAGGCCGGCATGCCGGGGCCGTAGGTGTAGGAGAGGTCGAGGACGCGGCCCCCGCCGGAAGCCGGTGCCGCCGCGGGACGGCGGGAAGGGGCCCACGACCGTCCTAGGGCGTGTTTCTCGGAGGCTTTTCGATCAGCGAGCGGCCGTCCCGGGCGGCGCTCGCAAGACGGGGCGCGAAGTTCATCCTGGTTGGCTGCTCGAGCGTCCCGGCGCAGCGAGCGTCGTCCTGGTGGCCGCGAGCCGAAAATGATCCGAGAAACACGCCCTAGGCGTGCGGCCCCTCGCCCGTGCCGGGGCCTCCCCCACGGGGCGGAAAGCGTTCCTCGTTGATGGCGGTCTTCTCCTTGAGGGCCTCCTCCAGGTCCACGTCGAGGACCGTGGCCATGCGCAGGAGGTAGCTGAGGACGTCGGCCATCTCCATTCGGACGGCGTGTGCTTTGTCCGGGTCGTCCATGACGCGGCGGGCCTCGTCCTGTTCCAGCCATTGGAACTCGGCCGCGAGTTCACCGGCCTCCCCGGCGAGGGCCATGGCGAGGTTCTTCGGGGTGTGGAAACGCCCCCAGTCCCGCCGCTCAGCGAAGTCGGCGAGGAGGTCCTGCATGGATGAGATGCTCACGCGACCATCCTTACCACCGCCGGGCACGTCCGCAGGCCCCCGCGAGGTGCGGGCGGGCTCGGGCGGTCGTGCACGCGAACGGCCGCCGAACGTTGTCCTTGCAGGTGTGGCAGGAACAATGGATACGCCCGGCGGCCTTGGGAAGACGGTAACGGATCTGAAGCACGGACACCGGGAAATCCACGAGATCGATCGTTCTTCCCGGGGACCGGTTACCGCCCGGTCGGCAAGGGCCGCCGGAACCGCGTCGCGCGGCGGGTGGCAGCGGCAGGGCGCACGCGGTAGACCGGGGGCATGGCCGAGACGTCTTTGGACGGGGGCGACCGCGCCCCCGTGGTGATGGGCGGGGAGCCCGGCTCCTACGCCCGGAGCGTGCTCACCGAGCGGCACCCCGCGCTCATCTCCCGGGTCCGTGATGCGCACCCCTACACACCGGCCCAGCGGGGCAGACTCGACCTCCTTCTCGAGGAGACCGCCTCCGGCACGGTCCAGCCCCTGCGGCCCGAGGCGCACGACCGCGGGGCCTGGGCCGCCTGGGGGATGGACGAGCACACGGGGGTCCCCTGGACCGGGCTGCCCTTCCTGTGGGCCGAGAGCTATTTCTACCGCCGCCTCCTCGGCGCCGTCGGGTACTTCGCCCCCGGGCCCTGGCAGGGGGTCGACCCGTTCGAGCCCTCCAAGAGCGCCGAGCTGCACTCCTCCGACGCCGACGAGGAGATGCAGGCCCTCGACACCGTCGCCCTCCTGCCCTCCGAGGAGCGGGACCGGGCGCTGCTGCTCTCCTCGGTGTGGGGCAACCGCGCGGACCTCGGATTCGCCCTGTCGGAGCGGGAAGGACCTGCCGACCCCGGCGCCGACGGTGGTACGGGCGGCGCGGCGGGGGAAGGGCTGGTCGCCGACGAGAGCGGACGGCTGTGGGAGCTGCTCGGCGACGCCGAGCGGGTCTGCTTCGTCGCCGACAACGCCGCCCGCGAGCTGCTTCCCGACCTCGCCCTCATCGACCTGCTGCTCGCCTCGCGGCGCGTCGGGTCGGTCGTGCTCCACATCAAACCCCACCCCTACTTCGTCTCCGACGCCACCATGGCCGACGTCCTGGCCGCCCTCCGGCGCCTGCGCGAGGCCGGAGGGGAGGCGGCCGCGTGCGGCGGGCGGCTCCGCGAGGCCCTGCGGGGCGGCGCGCTCACCGTCCGCGCCCACCCCTTCTCCTGTGCTCCCCTGCCCTACTCCGCCATGCCCGAGGACCTGGAGGCCGATTTCACCGGCTCCTCCCTCACCGTCCTCAAGGGCGACCTGAACTACCGGCGCCTGGTGGGCGACCGCTGGTGGGACCCGGCCACGCCCTTCGCCGAGGCCGCGGGCGGCTTCCCCTCCCCCGTGGCGGCGCTGCGGACGGTCAAGTCCGACACCGTCACGGGGCTGGACCCGGTCGTCGCCGCCGAGCTGGAGGCGGGCGGCATCGGCTGGAGGACGAGCGGGCGGTGCGCGGTGGTTCAAGTCGCGGGGTGACCGCGCCCCGTCACGGGCGCGCCCCCGCCGCCACCACGGCCGCCACCGCCCCGGTCAGGGCGCCCGGCCGCGCCAGGTCGTCCCAGGCGGGCCTGAGCACGGTCACCGACGGCCGGGCCGCCTCCAGCTCCTCCTGCAGGCGCGGCGGGACGGCCCCGACGGGGTCGACGATCAGCGCCCCCGTCCTCCACCACAGCGGTGCCCGCACCGGCCGCCCCGGCAGCGGGCCGCCGCCTTCCGCCAGCTCCTGCGGGTACAGGTCGTCGGGCGGGAGCCCCGCGTCGGTGCACAGCAGCCGGATGCGGGTCTCCAGCGGGGTGGAGGCCCGCGGGTCGGCCAGGCCCCACCACGGCTCGGACGCCTCGGCGCCCGGGCGGCAGGCGTTGAACGGCGGCTGGGCCAGCAGCTCGCGCCAGGTGAGCAGGCCCCGGTACAGCGCGGAGTCCATGAGGGCGACGGCGGTGGCCCGGTCGACGGTGGGCACCGTGTCCCGCAGGGTCCGCCCCGGAGAGGTGAGCCGCAGCCGGTCCTTGCGGTCGGCCTCGTGCCGGCCGACGAGCAGGGTGCTGGTGCGCACCCCGGGCAGGTCGGCCCCGCCCCGGCAGGGGGCGGGCAGGGTGATGTGCACCTCCCGGCCGTTCCACCGGGGCAGCCCCTGGACGCCCCACAGCCGCGCCGCGGTCGGCCCGGAGGCTACGGCCGCGGGCCCCAGCGCCAGCTGGGCGGCCTTGACCGCCCGCCGCAGCCGGATCCCGTCCGCGCTCCGCGAGGAGTCGGTCCCGGCCGAGAGCGGCCGCACCGCGTAGACCTCGGGTAGGGCGCACACCCACTCCCGGCGGCGGAGCAGCCGGTGGATGCGGGTGTCGTCGAGCCCGCAGCACAGCGCCTGCCGGTGGCTGATCAGGCCGTACTGGGAGGCGGCGGTGCTCATGACATTGCTGATCTCGCTCGGTCGCATTCGCATGCCACGACTGTGCGGCGGCTCCGGCCCACACGGCGGAAGGGTTCCGCGCCTGTGGACAACACGGGCGGGGAGGCGGAGGCGGGCACCGCACTTCCCGACCGTCGGCTCCGCAATTTCGTCGCGTCCATTCCCGGCCGCGCCGTCCCGTGTCCGCATCAGGCCGCTCCGCCCCGGCCCCGGCGGGAGAACGCGGTGGAAATCCCGGCGCACGCGGGCGATAGCATCGCCGGGTCGCCCTTTTCCCTCCGAGCGCGCCTCCGGGCGCCAGGGCCGTCGTGCCCGGGCCCGTGGGGGAGGGGACGGGGCCGGTGGAACCACGAGAACCTCGGGATCACGGGAACGGACGTCACGACGCAGATGGAATCCGAAACGACCCAAGTCATGAGCAGGACCGGCGAGTTCTCGACCGTCCTGAACTGGGAGGCCTCCACCCGGAACCGGCTCGCGGCCGCCATCGACCGCTTCTCCGGTCCGCTGGCCGACCTGGTGGAGCGCGACGCCAACGAGGGCGACACGCGGATGCTGGTCACCGACTTCCTCAGCTACGGGCTCAACTTCAGCAAGTACGAGGAGATGACCACCGAGTACCGCAACAGCGGGGACTCCATCGACTACGCCCTCAAGCTCGATGGGGAGCTCTTCGCCCCCATCGAGGTCAAGCGCTGCGGCCAGGACCTCGACGCGCGCAACATCCAGCAGGCGCGGCGCGTCGCCGTCGAGGAGGGCGCCGAGTGGATCATCCTCACCAACGGCCGCGTGTGGCAGGTGTACCACCTGCGCGGCGACGGGGAGGACGGGTCCGCGGCCACGGTGCGCATCCTCGACGTGGACCTGATGGACGGGGCCGAGGGCGCGCACGACCACGCCGTCGACGCCCTGTTCCACATCACCCATGAGGCGATCGAGCACGGCCGCCTGCAGGAGCTGCGCAAGTGGCGCGAGGCCGTGGAGCCGGCGCCGCTGGCGGAGGTCCTGGTCAGCGAGCCCGTGGTCGCGGCGATCCGGTCCCGCCTGCGGGAGCGCACCGGCCACGCGGGCCACATCGGCGACCTCGAAGAGGTGCGTCGCGCCCTCGCCGAGGACGTCATCGCGCGGGCGCTGGCCCATGTCGAGCTCGATGAACCGGACGGGGACGCCTGACGGCGGCCGACGGGACGGGCGGGCTCCGGCACACCACCGGGCCCGCCGCCGGCCCCATGGTCCCGCGCCCCGCGCGGTCCCCGCGGGTACGTTGGTCTCCGGACCGATTCCCGGTGAGAGGACGACCATGCTCGACTCCGTTTCGCGCCGCGGTGCCGCCGCCGAGGCCCAGAGCCGCGCCACCCCGACCCTGCAGGTGCTCGGTCGGCTGATCGAGCAGACCGGGCGGCAGAGCGGCTCATCGGCGGTGTTCGGCTCCCCGATCGAGCACGACGGGGCGGTCGTCGTCCCGGTCGCCCGCACCCGCTTCTTCTCCGCATTCGGCGCCGGGACCAGCCGCGCCTTCCGCATGGTCGGGGACGGCGGGGGCGGCCAGGGCTTCACCAGGGCCGACCCGGCCGGTTACCTCGTCCTCCGCGACGGGGACGCCGTGTTCCGCCCGATCCGCCAGCCCGCGAAGGCGCTCGTGGTGCCGCTGACCTTCATCGCCGCGACGGCCGCCGTGCAGATCGTGCGCACGACGATGCGCCGCAAGCGCCGCGCCGAGACCGCCAGGGCCATGGCCGAGGCCGCCAAGGCCCAGCTCGGCCGGGGCGGCGGCCGCCACTGCTGCGGCACGCCGGAGGAGGAGGGCGGCGGCGAGGGCTAGAGGCCGCGCGGAATCCGCCGCCCTACACCCACTTGGCCGCCTTGCGCTGAGCCGCGAGGACCCTCTGGTAGACGTCGACCAGCTCCTCCGAACGGGTCGCGCTGCGCGCCTGCCAGGACCACTCCCGGTGCTCTTCCACCAGGTCCCCGTGGGCGTGCAGGTCGCCCGGCGTCCACGGACGGCCGCGTTCGAGGAGGGACCCCAGGCGGTGCAGGGCCGCGTCCAGCCTGCCGCGCATGACTTCGTACCGGTGGCGCTCCTCGGCCTCGGCCCTCCGGTGCGCCCACGCGGCGCCGCGTGCTCCCACCGCCCGGAGCCTGCCTCGGATGCGCAGTCCCAGCCGTTCCATACGCTGATTCTGCCCCCGGCGCTCCAGGCATAGCCGGCGCGCGGCACCGCGTCCGCGCCCGCGTGATCAACGCGTGGGGCGGTCAGTGCGGGGCCCGGCGAGCCAGGGGCCTCCGCCGTCTCCCAAGGCCGTCTCCACGAGGTCGGACGACCAGGACACGGCCTCCGCCTCCGCCGCGAGACGGGCCAGCGGCGTCCCGGGCGGGTGCGCCCCGGCCTCCGAGGCGCCCGCCAGCCCCAGGAGTCCCACCAGGCGCACGTCCCGCCCGCCAGGGGTGTCGGCGGCACCGGGGGCATCGGCCTCCGCCAACGCCTCCGCCCCCGCACGTGTCACCGGTGCCAGCCGTTCGGGGCCCACGACCCGGTCGACGAGGAGGGCCGCCCCGAGGACGAAGAACAGGACCGCCATGCCGCCTGCCGGACCCGTCCACCACGCCGCCGTGCCCCCGGTCGCCGCACCGGCGAACACCAGCAGCACGGCGAGCGCGCCCGCCACCGCCATGCCGAGCCACCCCACCCGCAGCACCGAGCGCCGCCGGGCCAGGGCCCACAGCACCTCGTCCTCCCCGAGGAAGAGTCCGCGCCCGGTCACCGCCGCGCGCGCGGGAAGCGCGATGCCGCCGGTCGCCAGGCGCCGCAGCAGCGGGTCGAGCCGGACCGGCCCCTCCCGGTCGAGCAGGGCCGCCACGGCCGACGCCTCGGCCGTTCCCGGAGCGCCCACGCCCGAGGCCCTCAAGGTGCCGTCCAGGTCGACGCCCGCGTGCCCTCCGAGCACGGCCTCGGCGACCGCGGCCTCAGCGGCGCGCCGCTCTCCTCCCGCGAGGAACGCCAGCTCGTACGTCCCGATCGGCCCCTGGGGCGCGGTTCCGGGTCCCCGCTCACGCTCCTGCCCATACTCGCGCACCAGAGCATGTGCCCGGCGGACCAGCGCCACGGCGTAGCCCGCGTACACCAGCCCTGCCACGAGCATGAGCGCGGGATAGACGGCCGGTCCGAGCACGGCCTCCTCCCCTTCCCCTGGTCCCCTCCCGCGTCGACCACGGGAAGAGCGACCCTGTACGCACGGTTTCAGGGTCGTTCTTCCCGAGCCCGACGGCGGGGACGCCTGGACCGTCCGTCATCCGCTCCCCGCAGTACCTCTCGGCGTGATCTCTCCGGCGGCGATCTCCTCCGCGTAATGGCACGCGACCCGGTGCCCCTCCCCCACCGACCGCAGCTCTGGGCGCTCGGTGGCACAGCGCTCCTCCTGCCGCCAGGGGCACCGGGTGTGGAAGCGGCAGCCCGACGGCGGGTCGGCGGGCGAGGGCAGGTCCCCCGGGAGCAGGATCCGCTCCCGCGCGTCCTCCACGACGGGGTCGGGGACCGGAACCGCCGACACCAGCGCGCGCGTGTAGGGGTGCCGCGGGTCGGCGTAGAGGGCGTCACTGCCGGCCTCCTCCACCAGCGCACCGAGGTACATCACCCCCACCGCGTCGCTGACGTGCCGCACCACCGCGAGGTCATGGGCGATCATCAGGTAGGCCAGGCCGCGCTCCCGCTGCAGCTCCTCCAGCAGGTTGAGCACCTGCGCCTGGATCGACACGTCCAGCGCCGAAACCGGTTCATCGCAGATGATCAGGTCCGGTTCCAGGACCAGGGCCCGGGCGATGCCGATGCGCTGCCGCTGGCCGCCGGAGAACTCGTGCGGGTACCGGTTCAGCGCGCGCTCGGGGAGCCCGACCGCGTCCAGGGCGTCGAGCACCTTTCGGCGCCGCTCGCTCCTCCCGGCGCCGATGCCGTGCACCTCCAGCCCTTCCATGAGGAGCGACTCGATGTTCTGCCGCGGGTCGAGGCTGCCCAGCGGGTCCTGGAATACCATCTGCGCCTGCCTGCGGCTGCGCCGCATCTCCTCCTCGGGCAGGTGCGCCAGGTCCACGCCGTTGATCCACACCTCGCCTCCGGTCACCGGCACCAGGCGCAGCACCGCGCGCCCCAGCGTGGTCTTCCCGCACCCGGACTCGCCCACCAGCCCGTAGGTGGTGCCCGACTCGACCTCCAGGGACACCCCGTCCACGGCGTACACGTGCCCGACCGTGCGGTCGACCAGGACACCGCTCTTGATGGGGAAGTGGACCTTGAGGTCCTTGATCTCCAGAAGGCTCATCGGTCCCCTCCGTCGGGCGCGGTCGATTCGGGCGCGGTCGATTCGGGCGCGCGGCCGCGCACCGGGTGGACGCAGCGGAACCGGTGGCCGGTGCGCTCCGCGCGCATGTGGGGCGGCCCGCCGAGGCAGTCCTCGGCGTAGTTGTCGCAGCGGGGCGCGAACGCGCACCCGTCGGCCCAATCGATGGCGTCGTTGACGGTCCCCCGGATCGGGGTGAGGGGGTCGTCGGGCGAGGCGTTCAGGCGCGGGATCGACCCCAGCAGCCCGGACGTGTAGGGGTGGGTGGGGGCCGCGAAGAGGTCGTGGCGCGGTGCGCCCTCCACCACACGGCCCGCGTAGAGCACGTTGATCTCGTCGCACAGCCCGGCGACCACCCCCAGGTCGTGGGTGATCATCAGCAGGGCGGTCCCCTCCTCGGTGACCAGCTCCTTGAGGAGTTCGAGGATCTGCGCCTGGATGGTGACGTCGAGCGCGGTCGTGGGCTCGTCCGCGATCATCAGGCGGGGGCGGCAGGCCACCGCCATGGCGATGAGCGCGCGCTGGCGCATGCCCCCGGAGAGCTCGTGGGGGTACTCGGAGAGCCGGCGCCCGGGATCGGGGATGCCGACGCGCTCCAGCAGCTCGGCGGCGGCCGACCGCGCGGCGGCGCCCTTGATCCCGCGGTGGCGGACCAGGATCTCGGTGACCTGCCGCCCGATCGGCACGACCGGGTTGAGGGAGGACAGCGGGTCCTGGAACACCATGGCCAGCTCGCTGCCGCGCAGGTCGCGCATCCGCCGGGTCGGCAGGGACAGCAGGTCCACCTCGGCGTCGCCTCCGCCGGGCCGGAACAGGGCGCGCCCCGACACCCGCACCCCGCGCGGGGGCAGCAGGCCCATCAGGGCCAGGGAGGTGACGCTCTTGCCGCACCCGGACTCGCCGACCAGGCCGACGACGCTCCCCTCGCCGAGCGAGAAGGAGATGCCGTCCACGGCCCGCACGTCCCGGCGCCGGCGCTGGGTGAAGGTGACCGCGAGGTCGTGCACGGCCAGAAGGGGTCCTGCGGGCATCTCACTTCCTCAGTCTCGGGTCGAGTGATTCGCGGAGCGCCTCGCCCATGAGGGTGAATCCCAGGGCGGTCACGATGATCGCCAGTGCGGGATAGACGGCGAGCTGCGGTGCGCCGCTCAGGAAGCGCTGGGCGTCGGCGAGCATGGTCCCCCACTCGGGGACCGACGGGTCGGGGTTGCCCAGCCCCAGGTACGACAGGGCGGCCGCGTCGATGATGGCGGTCGCCAGGCTGAGGGTGAGCTGCACCAGGATCGGTCCCATGGAGTTGGGGAGGATGTGCACCAGGGCGATGCGCCGCCGCCGGGCCCCCAGGGCGCGCGCGGCGATCACGTAGTCGCGGCTCCCTTGGGCGATCATCGCTCCGCGCAGCAGGCGGGCGAAGATGGGCACCTGCGCGGTCCCCACGGCGATCATGACGGTGACCAGCCCCTGTCCCAGCAGGGCGGCGATGCTGACGGCCAGCAGCAGCGAGGGCAGGGCGAGCATCATGTCGACGACGCGCATGAGCACGGCGTCGACGCGCCGCCCCGCCGTGCCGCCGAGGGCGTACGCGGCACCGGACACCCCGCCCAGCAGCGCCCCGGCGGTGAACCCGAGCCCGGCGGCCACCACGCCCACCATCAGCGTCTGGCGGGCCCCGATCACCATCCGGGAGAACTGGTCGCGCCCCAGGTTGTCCAGGCCCAGCCAGTTCTCCGCGCGCGGCCCCACGAAGACGTTGCGGTTGGGGAAGACCTCGTCGCCCCAGTTCTGCTCGGTCGGCCCGTAGGGCGCGATCAGGTCGCCGAGCACGGCCACCACGATGAAGAGCGCCACCACGGCGGCGCCGGTGATCGCCATCGGGTTGCGGCTCATCCGGGCGAAGGCCTCGCGCCAGACGCCGCGCCCTTCGGCCTCTTCGCGCCGCGCCGCGGTCAGCTCGGCGAGCCGGTCGATACGTTGGGTCCTGGCCGCCATCAGCGCACCCGCACTCTCGGGTCGAGGAGGCTGTAGGAGATGTCCACCAGCAGGTTGATGGCCACGTAGATCGCCGCGATGATCAGGATGAACCCGAGCAGGACCGGGTAGTCGCGGGTCTGGGTGGCCGAGTAGATGAACTGGCCGATGCCGCCGAAGGCGAACACGCTCTCGGTGAGCACCGCCCCCGCCAGCAGGGCCCCGCTGAGCAGCCCGATGGCGGTGACGACCGGCAGCATGGCGTTGCGCAGCACGTGCCGGCCGCGCACCGTGCGCCGGTGCAGCCCCTTGGCCTCGGCCGTGCGCACGTAGTCCTCGCCCAGTACCTCGATGACCCCGGCCCGGGTCATGCGGACGATGACCGCCAGCGGGATGCTGGACAGCGCCAGCCCCGGCAGGACCAGGTGCATCAGGGCGTCCCAGGCGGCGTCCCACTCCCGGGTGGCGATGCCGTCCACGACGAACAGCCCGGTGATGCGGGTGGCGTCGATGCCCGGCGTCTGCCGGAACGCCGACGGGAAGATCCCGAGCTGTTCGGCGAAGATCAGCTTGAGGACGAAGGCGAGGAAGAAGACGGGGGTGCAGATGCCGACCAGGGACCCGCCGACGACGAGCGCGTCCAGCGCGCCCCCGTGCCGCCGGGCGGCCACGTACCCCAGGGGGACGCCGACCGCCACCGCGATCAGCATCGCCATGACGGCCAGTTCGACGGTGGCGGGGAACTTCATGGCGAACTCGGTCATGACGGGGCGTCCGGTCTGCAGCGATTCGCCCAGATCGCCCCGGGCCAGCCGTCCGAGGAACGCCCCGTACTGCACGATGACCGGGTCGTCCAGGCCCATCGCCCGGCGCAGCGCCTCGCGCTGCCCGTCGGTGGCGTTCTCCGGGAGGAGCGCGTACGCGGGGCCGCCGGGGAGGCTGCGGACCCATATGAACAGCAGGATGGAGAGGCCGAACAGGGTGGGAACGGCCTGCAGGACACGTCTGACGATGAAGCGGAGCACCTCGGTAACCGCCTGCCTGTCCGGGCCCGGCGGGGCGGGATCGCCGCCCCGCCGGGCGCTGCCGGCTGAGGATCGCTGAGTCTCCTAAGGCGTCACTTGAAGGACGCCTCCTGGAAGCGCTCCTGGGTCAGCGGGCTGGCGGCCGGGGGCTCCACGTCCGGCGAGAACACGATCGACGGCGGTGAGTGGGAGATGGGCAGCCCCGGCAGGTAGTCCATGATGATCTCGTTGGCGTCCTGGTAGAGGCCGACGCGCGCCTCCGGGTCGGGTTCGGAGGCGACGGTCTCCATCGCCTCGAAGACCTCGTCGTCGCGGAAGCCCCACGCGCTGTCGTAGCCGCCGAACCAGGTGCCGAGGAAGTTGTAGGCCTCGTTGTAGTCGCCGGTCCAGCCGAGGAGGTAGAGGCTGCAGTTGCCCGAGTCGGTGTGCGGGATGTACTCGTCCCAGGGCTTGGAGTCGGCCTCGACGGTGATCCCGGCGTCCTTCAGGTCGGACTGGATGACGTCGAAGATGTCCTTGGGGGCGGGCATGTAGGGCCGGGTGACCTCCGTCGGGTAGCAGAAGTCGATGGTGAGGTCCTCTTGCCCGGCCTCCTCCAGCAGCTCCCGGGCGCGGTCCGGGTCGTAGTCGTAGGTCGCCACGTCGGGGGACCACCCCTCGACGGTCTCGGGGATGAACTGCGTGGCGACCTGGGCGCCCTCGGGCAGGATCGTGTCGACGATGCGCTGGCGGTCCACCGCGTGCGCGAGCGCCCGCCGCACCTCGGGGTCCTCCAGCTCCTCGGAGGCCTCCTGGTTGTAGGCCATGTAGAGGATGTTGAACACGTCGCGCTGGGGGACCTGGAAGCCCGCGTCCTTGAGGGGCTGGACGTCGGCCGGCGCGACGAGGTCGTAGCCGTGCACGTCCCCGGCCTCCAGGGCCTGGCGGCGGGCGCTCTCCTCGGAGATGGTCTTGATGATGACCGTCTTGATCCCGGCCGGCTCGCCCCAGTAGTCGTCGTTGCGCTCCAGGGTGACCTCTTGGGCGTCGTGGTCCCACTCGCCGTAGGTGTAGGGGCCCGTCCCGGCGATGGCACCGGCCTCCTGGCTGTACTCGGGCAGGACCGGGGCGCCCTCCTCGCCGCCGACCTCCTGGTCGGCGACGGCCTCGATGGAGGCGGGGCTCATGATGCCGAAGGAGGACAGCGTGAAGCCGCCGGGGAAGGCCGCGGAGGACTCGGTGAGCGTGATGACGGGGGTGAGCCCGTCCTCGGCGGTGCAGGAGTCGTAGATCGACTCGGGCAGCTCATCGTCCTCGTTCTCGGCGAACCCGCCGAAGACGTTCTGCCAGTAGTAGGTCTGGTTGCTGGACTGGTAGTCGCCGGTGAAGTTGTACCAGCGGTCGAAGTTGGCGCAGACCGCCTCGGCGTCCAAGGGCTCGCCGTCGTGGAAGGTCACCCCCTCGCGCAGGTGGAAGGTCCACTCGGTGCCGTCCTCGGACTGCTCCCAGCTCTCGGCGAGTCCGCCCTGGATCTCGGTGCCGCCGGACTCGTGCACCAGCAGGGTCTCCATGACCTGGCGGGTGACGCGGAAGGTCTCCCCGTCGTTGGCCAGGGCCGGGTCCAGGGAGCGGGGATCGCCCGTTCCGGCGAAGATCAGCGGCTGGGTCTCGTTGGGGTCGCCTCCGGTGTCCCGCTCGCTCTGCGCGCACCCGGCGGCCGCGAGGGCCAGGGCCGCCGCGGCCGCCGCCGGAGCGAGGAGCCGCCCGTTTCTCCTTTTGAACACTGTCCACCTCGTCTGGGGGGTCGGTGGCACTGCGCTTGCTGGCACGAACTTTATTGCTTTCGCCCCTTATTTCAGATCCCGTAATGGATCGTCAACGGAACCGTGGCCGTTCCGCGCCATTGCCGATCTGCCCGCCATTGGAGGTTTTCCGTCGTTTGTCACCGCGAACGAGATTTGTGCGACGAGTGCTCGATGGGACTGCTGTTAACCATGGGGAGGATCTCCGACAGATGTCCTTCCGCGATCTATCGGCACCGACCTCCCATACGTGCCGACCAGGCATGCTTCATTCCCGATCGGGAGGTTCGACCGCATTCTGCGGTCTTCCTGCGGCGTATGCCTCGATGTTCTCCCGTGTCGTGGTCAGGATTCGCCGGACCGCCTGCCGGGTGTCGAACCCGCTGTGCGGCGTGACGAGCACATTGCCCATGCGCAGCAGAATGTGGTCGGCCAGGAGCGTACGCATGTCCCGGTCGCGGTCCGCCGCCAGGGTGCGCAGCAGTTCCGCCTCCTCGCGCAGCCCGGGTTCGGCTTCGAGCACGTCCAGCCCGGCGGCCGCCACCCGCCCCTCCCCTAGCGCGCGCACGAGCGCCGCGGTGTCCACGACCTCCCCACGGGAGGTGTTGATCAGCACCGCCCCGGGCTTCATCTGCGCGAAGCGCGCGGCGTCCATCAGGTGGCGCGTCCCCTCGCCTCCCGGTACGTGGAGGCTCACCACGTCCGAGCCGGCCAGCAACTCGCCCAAGGGCACATAGCGCACGCCCGGGGTACCCGCCAGAACGGGGTCGGGGCGCACGTCATGGGCCAGGACCCGCATGCCGAACCCGAGGGCGAGCCGCGCGGTGCACGCCCCGATCCGCCCGGTGCCCACCACCCCCATGACGGCCCCGTTCAGGTCGAAGCCCTGGAGCCCGCCGAAGGAGAAGTCGCCCCGGCGGGTCCGGTCCACCGCCTCCACGATCCGGTGGGAGATCGCCAGGAGAAGCGCGAAGACGTGCTCGGCGATCGTGCGGTCCCCGTAGCCGGGTGCGTTCGCCACGGCCACCCCGTTTCTCCGGCACCATTCCAGGTCGATGTGGTCGTGGCCGGTGGAACGGGTGGCGATGAGGCCCAACCGGTCGAACCGCTCCAGCACCCGCGCGTCCAGGCGGGAATGGATGAAGGTCGACACCACATCGGCGTCGGCGTGCGCGGCCGCGGTTCGCGCGTCCAGGCGCCCGCTCTCGAACCGCAGTTCACAGCCGTCCCCCAGCCGTTCCAGTTCGGCATGCTCCCAGTCCTCCATCTCGAAGAAGGAGATCTTCACGCCCGCCTCCTCGTCCGTGGTCCCCCGCCCGGTGCGGGCGCCGTCGGGTCGACTCGTTCCCCCTCTGGGACGGCACCCCCTTCCCCGAACGTCCCGAGGCCGGGGTGTCGGCAATGTGCACGGTGCGTGGATTCCCGTCGTCAGCGGGTAAAGGGATGGCAAAGCCGTGGGGCCGGTAAAGCACGCGGGGCGGTTGGGAAAGCACAATCTCTGTGTCAGGTGGCCGCACCGGGCCGCCTTCCCCGCTGACCGAGAGGACACAGATGGCAGTCCCCCGCGCATTCACCCTGCGTGCCGTCACCGCGGCCTGCGCCGCGGCCGTCACCCTCCCCCTGGCCGCCGCCCCCGCACAGGCCGACACCCTCCCGCCCGATGAGCTCCGACGCGTCACCGACGCCTACGTCTTCGACTACGCCCTGGACGACTTCACCGCCGTCAGCGCGCAGCGGCCCCACGAGCCCCAGCTCGACTGGTCCAACGACGGCTGCAGCATGTCCCCCGACCAGCCCATCGGCTACGACTTCAAGCCCGGCTGCGTGCGCCACGACTTCGGCTACCGCAACTTCAAGCTGCAGTCGCGGTTCACCGAGGCCAACCGGCTGCGCATCGACAACGTGTTCCGCGACGACCTGTACGGGATCTGCGACGGCGACTGGGTGTGCCGCGGCGTCGCCGACATCTACTACTCCGCGGTGCGCGGCTTCGGCGGCTTCGCCTCCGACCTCGACGACGCCCTGGAGCAGGGCGACGTGGAAGAGAAGACCGAGCGGTTCCTCGCGACCGCGGAGAAGGCGGAGGACGCCGGCTCCGCCCGCGAGGCCGAGCGCCTCATGGCCGAATTCGAGCAGGAGACCGGCGTGGACCTGGACACCGAGTCGGTGCCGGTGGGCTGACCCGCCGCCTCACTTGGCCTGGCAGCCCGGGCACCAGTACAGGGTCCGGGCCGCCAGCTCCGCCGCGCGGACCGGCGTGCCGCACACCCGGCAGGGCTCGCCGGTCCGGTAGCAGACGTAGAGCGTGTCGGGCCGCGGCACCGGCCGGGCCTGCGGGTCGGGCCGGTGCTCGGGGCGCGTGGTGATGATGATGCCGTCGCGCACGCCGTCCCGCAGCAGGCCGCACAGGTCGGCCCAGAGGCCCTCCCACTCGCCGGGCGTGACGTCGCGGCCCGGGCGGTAGGGGTCGATCCCGGCGCGGAACAGGGACTCGGCCCGGTAGATGTTGCCGATCCCGGCGACCACGTCCTGGCGCATCAGCAGGGTCGCGATGGGCGAGCGGGAGCGCGTGACGGTCCGCCAGGCCCGCTCGGGGTCCGCGTCGGCGCGCAGCGGGTCGGGGCCGAGGCGGGCCTGGACGGCGCGCTTGCCCTCCTCGGTGATCACCTCGCAGGCCGAGGCGCCGCGCAGGTCCGCCCAGCCGTGCGCGGTGACCAGGCGGGCCCGCACCGCCCCGACGGGCGGCGGCGGGACGGCGAAGCCGTCCGCACCGCGCTCCAGCGGGCGGCCGTCGGCCCCGGCGGCGCGCGGGGCGCCCAGGTGCCGCTCGCCGTCGGCGTCGCCGAAGGTCCAGGCGCCGTACAGGCCGAGGTGGACGCGGAGCCACTCGTCGCCGTCGAACCCGAGGAAGAGCTGTTTGCCGTGGGCCTCGGCGGTCTCCAGGGTGCGGCCGTCGATGCGGCGCGCGCCGTCGGCGAAGCGCCCCTGCGGGCTGGAGGCGCGGACCGGTTCACCGCCGTAGTGCTCGCTGAAGTGCGCCGCCAGGCGGTGCAGCGTGTGGCCCTCGGGCACCCCGCCCCCTCGTGTCGCGTTCCGGGTGTCCCGCGCGCGGCTCCCTCCGGCCGACGAGCCGGGACGCGGGGCACGGGAGGGGCCGCGCAGGCGCGGCGGCCACCGGAATCGCACTCTATCTCCCTCTCCAGGCGCGCCCGTTTCGGTGCGCGGTCATCCGGCCCCTCGCGGGCGGAAGCGGCCGCGGACGGCATTCGGCCGTCCCGTGACGGCGGGGCGTCGGCCGCGCTGAGTCGACCGGATGGAGCCCCCCCAGAGGATCTCAACCGCCGTCGCCCAGAGGACTCACCGACGGCCGCGGGAAGCGAGGCACACCGCACCACCCGCCCTGGGGGACTCCCCTCCACGCACGCGCGCCCTACACGGAATGCAGCGCGCGGTCCGCGCCCTCGTCCCCGTGGGCGAAGGTGGTGATCTCGTCGGCGACGCCGGCCGGGTCCTGCAGGCACCTCCAAGCGGGGACGCACACGACCGGCCCCTCGTAGAGGCCCTCCAGCATGCGCCCGCGGCGCAGCAGACGGCGCAGCTCCGCCCCGTTGCGCGCCTGGTCGACCAGGATCAGCGCCGATCCGCCCCGGGTGCGCACGCACAGGTCGGCGCGGTGCCCCCGCACGGACGGCGCGGTCGTGGCGTCGGCCGCGCGCCGGCGGAGCGCCCGCTGCAGCACCCGGACGGCCGGGGTGGCGGCCTCCTCCCCCGCCTCGTCCTCGCCTCCGGCCTCCGCCCAGCGGCACAGCTCACCGCCGACTCCGCCCTGGCGCGCCCAGAACGCCCGGTCCCCCACGGCGATCAGGCGCAGTCGGGTGCGGGTCAGCGCGGTGGTCCACAGCCGCTCGGGCACGCCCGGCCCTCCCGCGGCGCCGGGCGCGCCCGTCGCGGACACCACCATCACGTCGACGCCCCGGTGTTCGGCGCGGAAGTGCTCCGGACCGCCCACCCGGACCTCCCGGGTGAACTCCTGGCGTTCGGCCAGGCGGCGCAGCAGCGACCACTGGGCCTGGTGGGGCGCGACCACGCCGAGCCGCAGCCCGCTCGGCAGTCCGCCGTCGAGCTGGCGCAGCAGCACCGCCACCCGGTAGGCCTCGTCCCGGTTGACCGCCGATGCCCCGGGCACCGCCTCGGAGCGGCCCGGCGCGTGCCGCCACTCGACCGCCGGGCCGGTGACGGCGGGCAGGGTGCGCGGGTCGGTCAGCACGTGCACGCGGCCGCCGTAGCAGTGCCGGGAGGCCAGCCGGGCGATCTCGGGGCGGGACCGGTCGTGCTCGTCGAGGCGCAGCCGCGCGCCGTGCCCCGCCTCGGCGGACGCGGCGCAGGCCGAGTAGGCCGAGGCGCCGTGGCCCAGCCCCCACCGGCGCAGCCACTCCCCGCCCAGGCCCGAATCCGTCCGGGCGCGGTCCTCGTCGGCGGGGTCCATCAGGCGGGGCGGCGGCGCCTGCGCCGGGTCGCCCAGCACCAGGGCCCGGCGGGCCCGGTACAGCAGCGGCAGGAGGCGCGCCACCGGGATGCGGTCCGCTTCGGCCACCACGACCAGGTCGAACAGGCCGGGGGTGCACGGCAGCGCGTGCGCGGCGTCCGCGCGCACCGACCACGCGGGAACGGCGGTCAGCAGGTGCGCCAGCCCGGACCTGCGGGCGGCGTCGTGCCAGTTCAGCGCCTCGATGCGGGAGGTGATCGCGGGGCGCGCGCGGGCGGCGCGGCGGACCGCGGAACTCTCCAGGTAGGCGGCGCCGGAGAGCAGATGGCAGGCGAGGGCGGCGTCCAGGTCGGCGGTCAGGTCCGCGAGCGGGGCCAGGCGGCGGCGCCGGTCCAGGCAGGAGCGCCACTCGCTCTCCAGCGCGGCGGCCCGCGCCAGCCGGTCCAGGTTCTCCGGGGCGGGGTTCACGCCCAGCTCGCGGCGGATCGCCGCGCGGTGGGCCCGGGCGGCCATTCCGGCCCCCTGGGCCCGCTCGGCGCGGCGCTGCCAGGTTTCGGGCTCGCCGGTGTCGACGGTGAACAGCGCCTCGGGGTCCCAGCCGGCCTCCGCCAGGCGCCGCCGCTCGGCGCCGAGCAGGGCCAGGGTGTGCCCGCCCGCGGCGACCGCGTCCACGGCGCGCCAGGCCTCCTCGGCGCGTGCCCAGTCGTCGCGCAGGCTCTGCCGGTCGCCCACCGCGTCGGGCGGGTCGGAGCGCAGGACCGTGTCGGCGATCCCGGCGAGGGCCCGCGCCTCCTCTTCGGCGGGGCCGCCGACCGGCAGGACGCGGTGGGCCCGGTCCGCGCCGGCCGCGGCGGCCAGGCGGGACGGGAGGCGGCCGTCGGGGGCGACGAGCAGCACGCTCTGCCCTGCGGCGCACGCGGTGCGCACGGCGGTGTCGGCGACCTGGTCGGCGCCGGTGCCGGGCGGCGCGGCGGCGACGGTGAGGGGGCGACGCATGGCGGAAGAGACGACGGCGTGGTGGGCCTCGGACAGGCGGTGGGGCGAGACGGGAAGGACCGGCTCGTCTCGCGCGGAGCCGCCTTCGAGGAGCGCGGCCAGGGCGGTGGAGTCGGCCTTCTCCGCCCGGATGCCGTCTCCGCCCAGGTCGGCGGCGAGCCCGGCGTCGGAGGCGGGGGCGGGGGCGGGGGCGACGCGCCCGCGGTCTGCGGGGTCCTCCCCGGCGCGGAAGAGGAGGGCGATGTTGTGCGCACCCGGGCGGAGGTCGGCCAGGGGCATGACGCCGCGCAGGCGCGCCGGGACGACGTCGTCGATGCGGTCGATCTCCAGGCGGGCCAGGACCATGCGCGCCTTGGCCTCCAGGTCGCTGATCTTGGCGGTGGTGGCCCTGCCCGCGCCCTCGTCCGCGCTCTTGCCGTTGTCCGCGCTCCTGGCGTTCTTGTCCGCTGTCTTGTCCGCCGCGCTGGAGCGGACGATGCGGCGGAACTCGGCCAGCTCCTCCGGGGTCTCGATCCCGAGACGGCGCAGGAGCGCGGGGTTGACCTCGGGGCGCGAGGCGATGCGGACCCGAGGACGCGCGGGGTCCTGCTCCGGCAGGGGTTCGGCGTCGACCACGAAGAGCGGCGCTGCACGGCGCACGGCGCCGGTCCCGTACGGGGCGTGCGGATGGTCCGGCTCCACGGGTGCGCGAACATGGTCGGCCCCGTAGTCGCGTCCGTGGTCGGCTCGATGGCCGTCGTCGCGGCCCCAGCTGCCCCGGTCGGGGCCGTGGCCCCGCTCCTCGGGAAGGATCACCAGCGGGTATCCGTAGCGGAGACGGCCGCCTCCCGAGCCGTCGACCAGTGCCGCGGCGCCGACGGGGACGTCCACGGTGGTGCGTTCTCCGGTGAAGACCGTTTCGGAGCCGCCGGGCAGGGCTGCCCAGGCGTCGAGGCGGGAGGTGTCCAAGTCGACGAGGTGGCCGAGGATCCGTTCGCGCTCGACGCAGTCCCGGTGGTAGCCGACGAGGGCGGCCAGCCGCTCGGTCGGGGTCCGGGGCACAGGGCGCACCGGCGCGGGGCCGACGGGACGCACGGGGGCGTCCGCGGACCGCGCGGACGACCGACCGGAACCCGCGGAGGTTCGGTCGGCCCGCCGCACCGGCGGTACGGCCGGTCCGAGCGCGGCGATGCCGGTGGCCTCGGTGACCTGGGCGGCAGCGTCGGCGACCTCAGTGGCCTCGACAGACTCAGCGGGCTCAGCGGGCTCAGCGGCCGGAGGCGTCTCCGTCCGCTCCTCAGTGGGCGGCGCGATCTCCGCGACGACGCGGACGGGCTCGGCGGGCGCCTCCCCGTCACGGTCGCGCAGGGACGGGTCGGATCGGGGGACCGCCACGTCACACCTCACGTATTCGATGGCATTTCGGGCGATGCCGAACAGCGACCGTCAGGTCACTCAGGGCTATCATCTTCATTCTCCGACATCCCCCGCACATCCGCAGGAAGTCCGGGGAATTGCCCCTGACGACGTCCATCGCTCCAGGAGAGCCGGGGACTGACGGACCAGCGGGCTCCCGCTGACGGGCCCCGGCCGGGCGGCGGGCTGCCGGGGTGTGGGGCGGATGGCGGCGACGACGAAGGACAGCGGCCCTACCTGCTGTTCTGTCGGCCGCCGGGTGTGCGCGTGGTCACCGTGCTTGGCGGCGACGGCGTGAGCCGGGCGATTCCCCGAGCCTGCTTGCCGTCCGCCGGGTTCCTCGCGGTGCGGGTGGGGGCGGGTCGGCAGGTACCCCGCTGACGGGCCCCGGCTGGGCGCCGGGCTGCCGGGGTGCGAGGGAGGTGGCGACGACGAAGGACAGCGGCCCTACCTGCTGTTCTGTCGGCCGCCGGGTGTGTGCGTGGTCACGGTAGTTGGCGGCGACGGCGAGAGCGGGGCGGTTCCCCGGGCCTGCTTGCCGGGCGGCGGGCCCCTCGCGGTCCGGGCGGGCGGCGGCTCGGCCGGTACCCCGCTGACGGGCCCCGGC
>NZ_JAQFWP010000052.1 GCF_027706745.1 Nocardiopsis suaedae
CAACGGAAGCGGCTCCGCCGCGCAGGCCTCTCCGTCACCCACCACCACCCTCAACGGAAGCGGCTCCGCCGCGCAGGCCTCTCCGTCACCCACCACCACCCTCAACCCTGGCGATGATCTCGACAGAAGTGCTGCCGAACGAGCGATTTTGACAGCACTTCCGTCGAGATCATCGCGGGGGTCAGTCGCGGACGACCACGTCCAGCGTCGACGGGCGACCCGCCTTGGCCGGGGCCGTCAGCTCGGCGGTGTGCCCCAGGTCGTTCAGCGCCTCGGCCAGCTCGGCAGGCGTCTCCGGCGCCCGCCCCTCGGCGAGCAGGGTGTGGGCGATCGCCCCGCGCGTGGCCTTGGCCATGTGGCTCACCACGCTGCGCTTCACCTCGCCGCCCTTCACGGTCTCCTTCAGTACCCGCACCGCCGCCGTGCGGTCGGCGGCCTCCCCGGAGGGCTTGAACGCCGCCGCGTACGCCGACGAGCGGCAGTCCACGATGAGCCGCCCCTCCGCGCGTTTGGCCACCGCGTCCGCCAGGTGTGAGCGCCAGAAGGTGCCCAGGGCGCCCAAGGGCGGCAGCTTGACGCCCATCGACAGGCGGTACGGCGGCAGCGGGTCGCCGATCCCCACCGTGCCCCACAGCCCGGAGAAGACCAGCACGGACTCGCGCGTGCGCGCCGCCGCCGGTCCCGCCAGCAGCGCGCTCAAGCGCAGGTTGTCGTAGAGCACACCGGTGTACAGCCGGGCGGCGGGCAGTGTGGGCGCCGTGCGCAGCGCACGGTTCCGGTCGACGGCGTCGGCCTGGCCGGGGGAGAGGCCCAGAACCTCCATGGCCCGCTCGCGAGGGCCGGAGCACAGGGCCTCCAGGGACTCCAGCACCGCCTCCCGTGCCCCGTTCACCTCGGGCAGCGACAGCTCGGCGAGGTCCAGCGCGGGACCGTCCCCCTCGGTCGCCTTGCCTTCGGACGGGGGCAGCAGGATGAGCATGGACTCCCTCTCACAGCGAACCGGGCGGTGCCAGCCAGGATGTGGGCTGCCCGGTGTGTTCCGCGATGGTCTCGAAGTCCCGATCGTAGTGCAGCAACGTCAGTCCGCTGATCTCGGCGCATGCGGCAACCAGCAGGTCGACGGTGCCGGCGTTTCTGTGCTCTCCATGCTCGGTCAGGATCCGCTGCACCGCGAAGGCGCGCCGGGCGTGCTCCTCGTCGAGTGCGGCCGGTAGGAGCGCGGAGTTGAGGAAGGCTGCGGCCCGCAGCCTGTCCTTGCCTGACCGAGCGCTGTGGAGGAACTCCAGTTCTGTGATCGGGGAGATCGCGATGAGGGCCTTGTTCGCGGCGTCCCGCCAGGGGAGGAGCTCCTGGCTCTTCACTTCCTGGATCAGGCGGTTGAGGGCGCTCGTGTCGATGAGGAAGACGGCCGGGGTCATCGGCGATAGTTGCGCTTGTCGTTGAGGAGTTCCAGATCGAGGCCCCCTTCATCGGCGAGAGCCTTGAGGCCCACCAGCGCCTCCGCCCGTTCGTAGTCCTCGTTGGCGCGGCGCAGCGCGGTGTTGACGGTGTCCTTCTTGGTCTTGGTGCCGAAACGCTTGGCGGCGGCCTCCAGTGCCTCGTCGTCGACGTCGACGAGGATCTTCGTCATGTCCGTTCCTTCCGTTCCGGGGGGATCGCACTCCATGCGTATATCCAGTGCACTCCTGAGTATATCCTCTGGAGGGTCGTAGCGGCAGAGCTAGTGGGAGTGTGCATGGCCATCGGCACATGGGCGGCGCGGCTGGCCGAGGACTGGCCGGCGGCCGAGGTCGAGGTGCGGGACGGGTGGCGGCTCGGCGCGGACGCCGGGATCACCCGCCGCGCCAACTCCGCGCTCCCCGCCGGCCCCGATCCCCGCATCGAGCGGATGGAGGCGTTCTACCGCGACCGCGGCATCACCCCCTGCGTCCAGGTGTGGAGCGGCGACCCCGGGGGCGACGAAGCCCTCGTCGCCCGCGCGGACGCCGCGCTCGAAGCGCGCGGCTACCGGGCCGAGCAGAGCACGCTCCTGATGACACGTCCGCTCGGCTCCGCCCCGGCGCCGCCCGAGGGCATCGGCGTGCTCCCCGCGCCCGGCGAGCGGTGGCGCGCCGTGGCCGAATCCGTCGGCGAGGGCCCAGACCGCACCCGAGGCGCCTTGCGCATCCTCGGCCGCGCGCCCGTCGTCGGGTACGCCGTGGACGCGGACGGCGCCGCGCGGGGGAGCGTGACCGTCGGCGGCGGCCGCTGCGGGATCTTCACCATGGCCACGGTGCCCGCCGAGCGCGGGCGCGGCCGTGCGGGCCGCATCATGGACGCCCTGCTCGCCTGGGCGCACGCCAAGGGGGCACGCGAGGCCTACCTGGTGGTGGAAGCCGACAACACCGCGGCCGTGCGCGCCTACGGGCGGGCCGGGTTCACGGAGACGGGCGGCTACCGGTACCGGGTCGCTCCGGACTGACCCCCGCCGCCGCCACACCGCGGAAGGCGTTCGGGCGCGGTGCGCACCGCCCCGGAACGACACCGAGGCGGCGGCCCGGTCGGGCCGCCGCCTCAGGTCTGCCAGGGGTCGGGAGTTCCTAACGCTCCTCATCGGGGGTCGTGGCCGGGGTCTCCTGCAGCCGGCTGGTCTCGTCCTGGATCTCAGCGGCGATCTTGCGGATCTCGTCGTCGTGCTCGCGCATGTGGTGCGCGCAGAACAGCAACTCGCCGCCGGAGTTGAGAAGCACCCGGACGTAGGCCTGCGCACCGCAGCGGTCGCAGCGGTCGGCGGCCGTCAGCGGCTGAGTGGGGGCAAGGGTTCCAGTCACTTCGCCTTCCTCAATGCTCGGCGTTAGTCACCTCAGCACAACATCTAACCGGCCCTCGACGTTCCCAACCAGGTCTTCTGTACGCCGACAGCGGAATCGGCCGGGCCGCGGGCCGGGATACGGACCGGCGACACGCCGTGCGGGGCGGGCGATGGCGCGGCCGGAGGCCCGTGGTAGAGAGGTGGTACTGTCGCTTGGGCCCGGCCGTGCGCCGCAGCCCGCACGCGCCCCGCCGCACCGCCGCGGTCGGGGAGGCCGGTCCGGGAAGGTCGGCCCGGCGATGTCCCCGCGCGCGGATAGGCTGGCCCGAGCCCCGGCGCCCGCGGGGAGAAGCCTTCCCGCCCGCCCGCGCCCCGCGCACGCGACGCCCCTGGAGGGCGCCCGCGTGCCCTGTCCGACGAAGCAGGAGACGTCCAGGTGACCGCCCTTACCGCCGCCGTCCACGAGCCCGAGGATTACTCCGCACGGCATCTTTCGGTCCTGGAAGGCCTGGAGGCGGTCCGCAAGCGCCCCGGCATGTACATCGGCTCGACCGACAGCCGCGGGCTCACCCACTGCATGTGGGAGATCATCGACAACTCGGTCGACGAGGCCCTCGGCGGCTTCTGCTCGCGCATCGACGTGGTGCTGCACGCCGACGGGTCGGTGGAGGTGCGCGACGACGGCCGCGGCATCCCCGTGGACGCCGAGCCCAAGTCCGGGCTGTCCGGCGTGGAGCTGGTGATGACCAAGCTGCACGCCGGCGGCAAGTTCGGGTCGGGCTCCTACACCGCCTCCGGCGGCCTGCACGGCGTGGGCGCCTCGGTGGTCAACGCCCTCTCGGGCCGCCTGGACGTGGAGGTCGACCGGGACGGGCGCACCCACTCCATGAGCTTCCGCCGGGGCATCCCCGGCGCCTTCGAGGAGGCCGGGCCCGACGCCGCCTTCTCCGCCGCCTCCGGCCTGCACAAGGGCAAGAAGGTCGCCAAGAGCACCACCGGAACGCGCGTCCGGTTCTGGGCCGACCGGCAGATCTTCCTCAAGGAGGCCGACATCGCCCGCGAGGCGCTGCTGGACCGGGCGCGCCAGACGGCCTTCCTCATCCCGGGGCTGACCATCGCCGTGCGCGACGAGCGCACCGAGGGCGAGCCCCCCTTCGTCGAGGAGTTCCGCTTCGACGGCGGCATCGGCGAGTTCTGCTCCTTCCTCGCCCCCGACGAGCCGATCTCCTCGGTGCTGCGCTTCCAGGGCCAGGGCCACTTCACCGAGACGGTGCCCGTCCTGGACGAGATGGGCCACATGACCCCCACCGACGTCGAGCGCACCCTCGACGTGGACGTCGCGCTCCGGTGGGGGACCGGCTACGACTCCACCGTGCGCTCCTTCGTCAACGTGATCGCCACCCCCAAGGGCGGCACCCACCTGGCCGGGTTCGAGCGCGCCCTGGTGCGGGTGGTCAACGACCAGCTCCGCGCCACCAAGCTGCTCAAGGCCAACGACGACGCCGTCACCAAGGAGGACGTCCTCGAGGGCCTGACCGCCGTGGTGACGGTGCGCCTGCCCGAGCCGCAGTTCGAGGGCCAGACCAAGGAGATCCTGGG
Organism: Nocardiopsis suaedae; assembly: GCF_027706745.1. GTDB lineage: Bacteria > Actinomycetota > Actinomycetes > Streptosporangiales > Streptosporangiaceae > Nocardiopsis_A > Nocardiopsis_A suaedae. The sequence continues at coordinate 4,391 of NZ_JAQFWP010000052.1, forward strand.
CACCTCGGCGGCGTCGCGCATCGTGTCCCAGGTGGTCGCCAAGGAGCTCAAGACCTTCCTGACCTCCACCAAGCGCGCCGACAAGCAGCAGGCCCGCACGGTGCTGGAGAAGTCCGTCAACGCCGCCAAGGCCCGCCTGGCCGCCCGCCAGCAGCGCGAGACCCAGCGCCGCAAGAACGCGCTGGAGAGCTCGGCGCTCCCGGCCAAGCTGGTGGACTGCCGCAGCGAGGGGCTGGACCGCAGCGAGCTGTTCATCGTCGAGGGCGACTCGGCGCTGGGCACCGCCAAGCTCGCCCGCGACTCGGAGTTCCAGGCGCTGCTGCCGATCCGCGGCAAGATCCTCAACGTGCAGAAGTCCTCGGTGGGGGACATGCTCAAGAACGCCGAGTGCGCGGCCATCCTGCAGGTCATCGGCGCGGGCTCGGGGCGCACCTTCGACCTGGACGCCGCCCGCTACGGCCGGGTCATCCTGATGGCCGACGCCGACGTGGACGGCGCGCACATCCGCTGCCTGCTGCTGACGCTGTTCTACCGGTACATGCGCCCGATGCTGGAGGCCGGGCGGGTGTACGCGGCGGTGCCGCCGCTGCACCGGATCGAGCTGACCAATGTGCGCAAGAAGCGCGGGTCCCGGCCCGAGGACCGCTACATCTACACCTACACCGACTCCGAGCTGCAGCGGACGCTGCTGGAGCTGGAGAAGAAGGGCAAGACCTGGAAGGAGCCGGTGCAGCGGTACAAGGGTCTGGGCGAGATGGACGCCGACCAGCTCGCCGAGACCACGATGGACCCGCGCCACCGCACCCTGCGCCGCATCCGGGTGGAGCACGCCGAGGAGGCGGCCAAGGTCTTCGACCTGCTGATGGGCAACGAGGTCGCCCCGCGCCGCAAGTTCATCGCCGACGGCGCCCAGGAGCTGGACCTCGACCGCATCGACGCCTGAGGGCGCACGGCGCCCCTGCGCCCGCGTCGGGCGCAGGGGCGCCGCCGCGTCCGGGCCCGTGTGCGGCCCCTGGCCGGAGGCGGCTCCGGGAATCGGCCTGCCATCGGCGTCGATGCGCTATATTTTTACGCTCAGTCGTGCTTGAATCACCGTAAGTGACGCAACTCGCCCGGGCCCGGGCGGGGCGAACGCGAAACGATGGTGAGCGATGAGCGACGGACAGCAGTACCCCGAACCGGGGGGCCATGAACGGCCGCCGCAGGGCGGGCAGAGCCCTTATGGAGGCGGCGGAGGAATCGGAGGCCCCGGCGGGCCGTCCGGGCCGCAGCAGCCCCAGCCGCAGGAGCCGCCCCAGGAGCCGCAGCAGTGGGCCCAGGAACCGCCCGGGCAGCACGGACAGCCCGGCTACGGGGCCGGACAACCGTCCTACAGAGCGCCCGGCCCCGCCCAGCAGAGCTACGGCGGCTACGGCCCGCCCGCGGCCGCGGGCGTCCCGGGCGACGTCGACGTGGTGGGCCGCAGGGTCGGGCAGTACATCATCGACGGCATCCTGTCGTCGATCATCCCGCTCGTGGCCATGGCCGTGCTCATTCCGCTGGCCTTCATGCCGACCGAGCCGGACGGGTCGCCCAGCAACCCCGGGCTGGCCGTGTTCCTCGGCATCCTGGTGATCGTGCTGTGGGTGCTCATCTACATCGGCTACTGGGTGATCTGGCCCGCCAAGGCCGGCGGCCAGACGCTGGGCATGAAGATGCTGGGGCTGCGGGTCGTCTCCGCCGACGGCTCCGAGGCCACCATGGGACAGCACTTCATCCGCTGGATCCTGCTGATCGTGGACGGCATCTTCTACGGCCTGGTGGGCCTGATCGTCATTCTGGCCAGCGAGGGCAACCAGCGGGTGGGCGACATGGCCGCCAAGGCCTACGTGGTGCGCGCCTGAGGCGGCCGGGCGCCGCGCCCGGCCGCCTCAGGCGCGAGGGACCGGCGGGGAGCGGAGCCCGCGGGGTCACTCCGCGGGCGGCTCCCAGTCGCCTGTGGCCAGGAACCGCTCGATGGCCCCGGTGTAGGGCTCCAGCTCCATGTCCTGCCGGGCCACCCACGTGTCGTCGTAGTAGCTGTGCCGGTAGCGTTCACCGCCGTCGCAGATGAGGGTGACGACGCTGCCGCGCACGCCCTCGCGCAGCATCCGGGCGACCAGCTGCCACACGCCCCACATGTTGGTGCCGGTGGAGCCGCCCGCGCACAGGCCGGTCACCCGGTCCAGGTGCCGCATGGCCGCGATGCTCGCCGCGTCGGGCACCGGCACCATCACGTCGATCACGTCCGGCACGAAGCTCGGCTCCATGCGCGGCCGCCCGATCCCCTCGATGCGGGAGGGCATGCCGGTGGCGTAGTCGCCGGCCCCGGTGACCCACCCGGGGAAGAACGCCGAGTTCTCCGGGTCCACCACCGCCAGCCGGGTGTGGTGCCGCCGGTAGCGCAGGTAGCGGCCGATGGTCGCCGACGTGCCGCCGGTGCCCGCGCCCACCACGATCCACTCGGGGACCGGGTGGCGCTCCATGGAGAGCTGCTCGAAGACCGACTCGGCGATGTTGTTGTTGCCCCGCCAGTCGGTGGCCCGCTCGGCGTAGGTGAACTGGTCCATGTAGTGCCCGCCGGTCTGGGCGGCCAGCTTCTCGGCCTCCTCGTACATCTCCGGGGGCCGGTCCACGTAGTGGCAGCGCCCGCCGTAGCGCTCGATGAGGGCGATCTTCTCGGGGCTGGTGGACCGGGGCACCACCGTCACGAAGTCCACCCCGATGAGCCGGGCGAAGTAGGCCTCGGAGACGGCGGTCGACCCCGAGCTGGCCTCGACCACCGTGGTTCCCTCCCGGATCCAGCCGTTGGCCAGACCGTAGAGGAACAGCGACCGGGCCAGCCGGTGCTTGAGGCTGCCGGTGGGGTGCACCGACTCGTCCTTGAGGTACAGGTCGATGCCCCACGCCTCGGGCAGGGGGAAGGCGTGCAGGTGGGTGTCGGCCGACCGGTTGGCGTCGGCGACCACCCGGCGCACCGCCTCGTCGACCCAGCCCCGGGTACGCGCGCACGAGCGGTCCACGGGCCCGTTGCCGGGGCCGTGGGCAGAGGATCCGTCCATGCAGGGAAGCCTAACGCCGTCCGCCCGTGACGTGCGGGGCCGTACCGGGGCGCGGAAAAGGGCCGGACCCCTCGCGGAGAGGGGCCCAGCCCTTGGGGCGGGGGGCGGGACGGCCGACCGGCGCGGCGCGGTCAGTCGAGGGACCCACCGGACATGGCGGCGTGCATCCTGCGGTGGGCGGCGGCCTCGTCGTCGCGGCTCTGCCGCTCCAGCGACCGGGCCAGGGCGATGTGCGCCCAGCTGTCGCACGGGTCGAGGTCGACGATCCGGCGGAAGGTCTGCTCGGCCTTCTGCAACTGGGCGGAATGGAAATAGGCACGCCCGAGCAGCTCCAGGACGGAACGGCTCTCGGGCTCTTCATCGGCCAGCGGTGCGAGGACCCGGGCGGCGGCGATCGGGTCGCCCATCTCGAAGTAGAAACGGCCGACGGTGAAGGTCTCGTAGGTGGAACCCTGCATCAGCGCACCTCTCATGGGTTGTCCGCCGTCGGGCGTCACAACCACCGCGCAGAGCGCCGTATTCCCAGTTCCTCAAGGGGGAGCGGCGGGGCGGCGCCCCGGGTACCGGGGGGCGCCGCCCGAACGGAGTCCGCCGGGCGGGCGCTGGGCCCGCCACCGGGCGCCTCAGGCGTCGACCAGCTCGACGCGGCCCGTGTCCACGTCGTACAGCGCCCCCGCGACCGGCAGGTCCTTCGGCAGCAGCGGGTGGTGCCGGACGCGCTCCAGGTCGTGCCTGAGCGCCCCCATCTGGTCGTCGTCGGTGTGGAACTCCATGCTCCGGGTGTCCACCCCGTGCTCCCGCCGGATCAGCTCGTGCACCTCGTCGTCGCCGGACACCGAGGCCATCTTGCACTTGGTGTGCGGCATGACCAGCACACGCCCGACCTCCAGCAGGTACGCCGACAGCACCAGCGCGGTGAGCACGTCGTCGGTGACCCGGCCGCCCGGGTTGCGCAGGATCTTCGCGTCCCCGACCTCCAGGCCCAGCGCGGCCAGCGGGTCGATGCGCGAGTCCATGCACGTCACCAGGCCCAGACCGCGCGCGGCCGCGGGCCGCAGCCCCGCCAGCGCGAAGTCGCGCGCGTACTCGGCGTTCGCGCCGATCACGTCGTCGAAGGCATTGGTGGTCACAGCGGACTCCTCCCATGGATGTGGACCCGGCCGCCCCTCACGGCCGGGCGCTCCGTTCGCGTCATTCCCCGGGGCGCTCCAGGAACCCGGTGTCGTGCTGCCCGCTGCCCACCGTGGCGATCGCGCGCATCAGCGGCTCTCCCGAGCCGTCCCGGCGCGGGTCCATGTCGGGCAGGCGGACCGGGCCGCCGTCGGCCCGCGAGGCCCGGGCCGGCGCGCGGCCGATCCAGGCGAACACCAGGGCGTCCTCGCCCTTGAGGAACCTGTGGCAGCGTACGCCGCCGGTGGCCCGGCCCTTCACCGGGTAGGCCTCGAACGGGGTCACCTTGGCCGATCCGCCCTCGGCGGCGACCAGGGCGCCGTCGCCGGAGGCCCCGGCGACGGTCACCACGACGGTGTCCTCGGGGACGGCGACCGCGCCGAACCAGAGCACGCGCGCGTCCTCGGCGAGCTTGACGCCCGCCACGCCGGAGGCCGGGCGGCCCTGCTCGCGCACGGACGAGGCGTCCAGCCGGAGCAGCTGGCCGGTGGAGGCGACGAACGCCAGGTCCTCCTCGCCGGTGGCGAGCTGCACCGCCCCGGCCAGGCGGTCGCCGTCCTTGAGCGTGATGACCTCGAAGTCGTCCTTGTTGGTGGGGAAGTCGCGCACGACCCGCTTGACCACACCCTGCTCGGTGCCCAGCGCCAGGCCGGGCCCGTCGCCGTCCATGGAGGCCAGGGCGATCACCCGCTCCTCGGGCTCCAGGGCGACGAACTCGCCCACCGGCAGGCCCGAGGCCAGGGGCGGCGCGTCCTCCCCGGAGTCGGGCAGCTCGGGCACCTCGACCACCGGCAGCCGGATGGCGCGCCCCAGGTCGGTCACGAGCCCGATGTCGCCGCGCAGCCGGGCGGGCACCGCGCAGGCCACCGCGTCGTGCCGGGTGCGCAGCCCGTCGTAGATCCGCGGCACGGCCGCGCCCTTGCTGCGCCCCAGCATCCCGTCGGCGCCGAGCAGCACCGCGCAGGGGGCGTCGTCCACCTCCAGCGGGACCGCGGAGGTGCGGGCGGCGCCGTCGCTCTCCAGCAGCACGGTGCGGCGCGGGGTGCCGTACTCCTTGGCGACCTCGGCCAGCTCCTTGGAGACCGCCTTGCGCAGCTTGGCGTCGGACTCCAGGATCGCGGTCAGCTCCGCGATCTCCTTCTTGAGCTGCTCGCCCTCCTTCTCCAGCTCCAGCCGGTCGTACTTGGTCAGGCGGCGCAGCGGGGTGTCGAGGATGTAGCGGGCCTGGGTGTCGGACAGCTCGTAGGTGTCCATCAGGCGGGTGCGCGCGTCGGCGGTGTCCTCCGAGTCGCGGATCAGCGCGATGACCGCGTCGATGTTGAGCAGCGCGACCAGCAGGCCGTCGATCAGGTGCAGCCGCTCGCGGCGCTTGGCCCGCCGGTGCTCGCTGCGCCGCCGCACGACCTCCAGGCGGTGGTCGACGAAGACCTGCAGCAGGTCGCGCAGGCCCAGGGTGCGCGGCTCGCCGTCGACCAGGGCGACGTTGTTGATGCCGAACGACTCCTCCATGGGCGTGAGCCGGTACAGCTCGGCGAGCACGCCCTCGGGGTTGAAGCCGTTCTTGAGCTCGATGACCAGGCGCAGGCCCTGGTTGCGGTCGGTCAGGTCCTTCAGGTCGGCGATGCCCTGGAGCTTCTTGGCCTGCACCAGCTCCTTGATGCGCGCCACGACCTTCTCCGGGCCGACGCTGTAGGGCAGCTCGGTGACGACCAGGCCCATGCGCCGGGGGGAGACCTTCTCGATGGAGACGGTGGCGCGGGTGCGGAAGGTGCCGCGGCCCTTGGCGTAGGCGTCGCGGATGCCGTCCAGGCCCACGATGGTGCCGCCGGTGGGCAGGTCCGGCCCGGGGACGAGCTCCATGAGCTCCTCCAGCGGGGCCTCCGGCTTGGCCAGCAGGTGCCGGGCGGCGGCCACGACCTCGCCCAGGTTGTGCGGGGCCATGTTGGTGGCCATGCCCACCGCGATCCCCGAGGCGCCGTTCACCAGGAGGTTGGGGAAGGCGGCGGGCAGGACCTCGGGCTCGTTCTCCTGGCCGTCGTAGTTGGGCCGGAAGTCGACGACGTCCTCGTCGATGGAGGTGACCATCATCTGGGCGGCCCGGTCCATGCGCGCCTCGGTATAGCGCATGGCGGCCGGGGCGTCGTCGCCGCCGAGGGAGCCGAAGTTGCCGTGCCCGTCGACCAGCGGGACGCGCATGGCGAAGGACTGGCTCATCCGCACCATGGCGTCGTAGATGGCGGCGTCGCCGTGCGGGTGGAGCCGCCCCATGACCTCGCCCACGACGCGGGCGCACTTGACGTGCCCGCGGTCGGGGCGCAGCCCCATCTCGCTCATCTGGTAGAGGATCCGCCGCTGCACCGGCTTGAGCCCGTCGCGGGCGTCGGGCAGGGCGCGCTGGTAGATCACCGAGTAGGCGTATTCGAGGAAGCTGCCGCGCATCTCCTCGGAGACGTCGATGTCGATGATCTTCTCGGCGAGCTCCTCGGGCGGAGAGGGAGTGCTTGAACGGGCCATGCCGCCAATTCTGGCCCGACCCGGGGACCATCGCGAACCGGGGCGCCCCGTGCGGCCCCCGGAGTGGGGTGCAGATCACCGTTAGGGTTCCGTTAACGCCGCATTGCGGCACCGCTTCGCGGGGGCGGCGGCAGGTGGATCGGGCCGCTCGGCGCTACGTTGTGTGACCTCCCAGGAGGCGGTGCGGGCGGGGTGCGGGGGTGCGCCGATGCCTGGTCGGCGGGGTGATATCTCCCACGTGCGATTCGGGAATGCGGTGCCGCGCGGATTGGGCCCCGGAGGGGAACGCGCTGGTGGCGGCCAGAAATCACCGAGAGTGACTATTTCGCATAGTGGAAAATTTTGGGCGGATGTTACACGCCATCGCGTGGGAGTCAAGCCGGACCGGTCCGCCGCCGCTAACCTTGGTGTCCCCGAATCCACCGCCCCGCCCCGCCGACCCGTGCCCGACGCCGCCCGACCCCGCCGCCCACTCCGAGGTCCATGCTGCTGCCGCTGATCATCGCCCTGCACGCCGCCGCCGCGGCCGTGCTCCCCCCGCTCGTGCGCGCCCTGGGGGCGCGCGCCTTCCTCGCCGCGAGCGCCCCGCTCGTGCTCGCCGCCGCCTGGGCGCTGGCCCAGGCGCCCGCCGTCCTGGCCGGGAACCCGGCCGCCTCCCGCCTGTCCTGGGTCCCCGCGCTGGGGATCGACCTCGACTTCCGCCTCGACGCCCTCGCCCTGGCCATGGTCCTGCTGGTCAGCGGCGTCGGCGCGGTCATCTTCTGGTACAGCGCCGGATACTTCCGCCGGAGCGAGCGCGGCCTGGGCCGCCTCGCCGCGACGATGACCCTGTTCGCCGGGGCCATGCTGGGCGTGGTCACCGCCGACAACCTGTTCGCGCTCTACATCTTCTGGGAACTGACCTCGGTCACCTCCTTCCTGCTGGTCGGGCACGACGACCGCAAGGAGGGGGCGCGCCGCGCCGCGCTGCAGGCCCTGCTCACCACCGCCGGGCTCGGCCTGCCGATGCTCATCGGGTTCGTCCTGCTCGGCCAGGCGGGCGGCACCTACCGGATCTCCGAGCTGGTCGCCTCGCCCCCCGGCGGCCCCGCGGCCACCGTGGCGCTGGTGCTCGTGCTGGCCGGGGCCTTCGCCAAGTCCGCCCAGGTGCCGCTGCACTACTGGCTGCCCGGGGCCATGGTCGCGCCCACCCCCGTCAGCGCCTACCTGCACGCCGCGGCCATGGTCAAGGGCGGCGTCTACCTGGTGGCCCGCCTGGCCCCCGGGTTCGCCGACACCGACCCCTGGCGCGCGCTGGTGCTGGCGTTCGGCCTGGCGACCATGCTCCTCGGCGGCTGGCGCGCGCTGCGCCAGGACGACCTGAAGCTGCTGCTGGCCTACGGCACCGTGAGCCAGCTCGGGTTCCTCATGCTGTTGGGCGGCATGGGCTCCTACACTTCCGCCGTCGCTGCCGAAGGCGCCCTGCTCGCCCACGGCCTCTTCAAAGCCGCGCTGTTCATGACGGTCGGCGTGATCGACCACCAGACGGGCACCCGCAGCATTGCCGCCCTGACCGGGCTCCGCCGCCGCATGCCCGTGCTGGCCGTGGCCGCGGGCGCGGCCACGGCCTCAATGGCCGGGCTGCCGCCGCTCCTGGGCTTCGTCGCCAAGGAGGCCGCCTTGGAGGCGTTCCTGCCCGGTCATGCCGGGGAGCTGCCGACCTGGGCGTCCGTCGCCATGCTCACCGGGATCGTCCTGGCCTCGGTGCTCACCTTCGCCTACAGCGCGCGCTTCTGGTGGGGCGCGTTCGCCGTCAAGCCCGGTGTGGAGGAGCCGCGCTTCCACCGCCCCGCGGCGGCCTTCGTCGCCGCCCCCGTCGCCCTCGGCGCACTCAGCCTGGTGTTCGGCGCCTACCCCAAGGCCCTCGACCCGATCGCGCAGACCTACGCCGCCGCCTACGACGACCACGGCGCCCCCTACCACCTCGCGCTCTGGCACGGGCTCAGCATGCCGCTGCTGCTCACCGCGGTGGTCATCGCCGCCGGGGCGGCACTGTTCCACTGGCGCGCGATCGTGGAACGCGTCCAGGAGGCGATGCCGCGCGGACCCAACGCCGAGATCGGCTACCACTTCGCCGTCCACGCCGTGTACGCCGTCGCGCTGAGCGTCACCCGGCGCCTGCAGACCGGTTCGCTGCCCGCCTACCTCGGCATCATCCTGGCGACCATGCTGGCCCTGCCCGGTGTGGGCCTGGTCCGCGCGCTGGTGATCGGCGATGCGCCCCTGCCCGCAGGAAACGACCTGCGGCTGTGGGACAGCCCGCTGGAGGCGCTGGTGGCCGTGGTCATGGCGGTCACCGCCATCGCCGCGCTGCGCGAACACCGCAGGTTCGCCGCGCTGATCCTGCTCAGCGCCACCGGGTTCGCCATCGCCGGGCTCTTCGTCCTGCACGGCGCCCCCGACCTGGCCCTGACCCTGGTGCTGGTGGAGACGCTGACCACGGTCATCCTCGTCTTCGTGCTGCGGCGCCTGCCCGCCACCTTCTCGGTGCGCCCGCCCGGATGGCCAAAGCGGCTCATGGTGCTGCTGTCCGGCGCCGCCGGGACCTTCGTGGCACTCACGCTGTGGCTGGCCACCTCCGCCCGCACCGAGCCCCCCGTCGGGGCCTCCTACACCGGGGCGGCCGACGAGGCCGGGGGGCGCAACCTGGTCAACACGATCCTGGCCGACTTCCGGGCCCTGGACACCTTCGGCGAGGTGGTGGTGCTGGCCACCGCCGCCGTGGCGGTCGCCTTGCTGGTCCTGCTCAACCGGCGCGACCGGGTCATCGACGAGCCCGCCGCCGAGGCCCCCGAGGCGGTGCCCGGGGTTCCGGGACCGCCGGCCGACGAGGAGGGGAGCGCCCGATGAGCGAGGTCTCCGACGGGGGCGCCGCCCCCACCGGTGCCGGAACGCCCCCCGAGGGGTGGGAGGCGCCCCGCGAGCGCTGGCTGAGCACCGTCGTCAGCCCGGCCTTCGGCCCCCGGTCGGTGCTGCTGGAGGTGGCCGTCCGGCTGCTCGTCCCCTCGGTGCTGGTCTTCTCGGTGTTCCTGCTGGTCTCCGGGCACGACCGGCCCGGCGGCGGGTTCGCCGGGGGGCTCGTGGCCAGCATGGCGTTCGTGCTGCGCTATATCGCCGGCGGCCGCCACGAGCTGGCCGCGGGCATGCCGCTCCGGCCCAACACCCTGCTGGCCGGCGGGCTGCTGCTGTCCGGGATCACCGCCGGGCTGCCGCTGTTCAGCGGCGGCGCGCTGCTGGAGGTCGTCAAGCACACCGCCGAGCTCCCGGTGTTCGGCAAGGTCAAATTCGCCAGCTACCTGGCCTTCGAGGCCGGCGTGTTCCTCATCGTGGTCGGCCTCGTCCTGTCGGTCGTGGCCGCGCTGGGGGCGCGCATGGAGGCCGAGGAGGAGGAAGCGCGCGCGGGGCGCCGACGCCGCCGCGCCCGGAGCAAGGGAGGACCCCGATGACACCGGCACCGAGCCTCGTGCTGATCCTGGCCGTGGGCGTCCTCTACTCCTGCGGCTTCTACCTGCTGCTCCAGCGCTCGCTGATGCGCGTCGTCTTCGGCATCCTGCTGCTGGGGCACGCCGCCAACCTGTCCCTCATGCTCACCGACAAGGCCATCACCCTGCCGCCGCTGCTGCCGGGCGAGGCCTCCACGATGAGCGACCCCCTGCCCCAGGCCATGGCGCTCACCGCCATCGTCATCACCTTCGGCGTGACCACGTTCCTGCTCGCGCTGGCCTACCGGGTGTGGCTGGGCGACGGCGACGACGAGGTCCCCGACGACCTCGAGGACCGCCGCATCAGCCGCCTCCAGGAACCGGAGGAGTCGGCGTGAGCACACTCCTGGCGACCCCCTTCCTCGTCCCCGTCCTGGGCGCCGCCGCGGCGCTGCTGCTGCGCTCCTACCGGCGCGGCCAGCAGGCCGTCGCCGTGGCCGCCCTGGCCCTGGTCGTGCTCGCCTCCGCCGAACTGGTGCGGCGCACCGCCGACGGCGCGGTGCTCACCTCCCAGGCGGGCGGCTGGCCCGCGCCCATCGGGATCACCATCGCCGCCGACCCGCTGACCGCGCTGCTGCTGCTGGTCTCCTCGGTGGTGCTGCTGGTGGTGCTGCTGTACGCGATCGGGCAGGACACCGCGGGTCTGAGCCGCGCCACCCCGGCGGTCTTCCACCCCATCTACCTGGTGCTCACCGCAGGGGTCTGCCTGAGCTTCCTGGCCGGGGACCTGTTCAACCTCTTCGTCGGCTTCGAGATCATGCTGACCGCCAGCTACGCGCTGATCACCCAGGCGCCCACCCGCGCCCGGGTGCGGGCCAGCATGATCTACACCGTCGTCAGCCTGACCTCCTCGATCCTGTTCCTGACCGGCATCGCGCTGGTCTACGGCCTCACCGGGACGGTGAACCTCGCCGACATCGCGGTGCGGCTGGGCGGCGCGCCGGACGCGCTGCGCACGGTCCTGGCGCTGCTGTTCCTGGTGGTGTTCGGGATCAAGGCGGCCATCGTGCCGATGCACTTCTGGCTGCCCGACAGCTACCCGGTCGCCCTCACCCGCATCTCGGCGATCTTCGCCGCGCTGCTGACGAAGGTGGCGGTGTACGCCGTCATCCGCACCCAGACGCTGCTGTTCGCCCGGGACGACATCTCCCCGGTGATCATGTGGCTGGCGATCGCCACCATGATCGTGGGCATCCTCGGCGCCCTGGTGCAGGACGACGTCAACCGGATCATGTCCTTCGCGCTGGTCAGCCACATCGGGTTCATGCTCTTCGGGCTGGCCCTGGGCAGCGCGGCCGGGCTGGCCGGGGTCATCGTGTACCTGGTGCACCACATCGTCGTGCAGGCCAGCCTCTTCCTGGTCAACGGGCTCATCCGGCAGTACGTGGGGCACACCTCGCTGCGCGCGCTGCGGGGGCTGACCGCGATCTCCCCGGTGCTGGCGCTGTTCTTCTTCCTGCCCGCGATGAGCCTGGCCGGGCTGCCGCCGATGTCGGGCTTCGTGGCGAAGGTGGCGCTGTTCGAGGCCGGCGCGCAGACGGGCGGGTGGCTCGCCTGGACCGGCGTGGCCGCCGGGGTCGCCACCAGCCTGCTCACCCTGATGGCGATCTTCCGGGTGTGGGTGCGGGCGTTCTGGGGCGTCCCGCTGCCGGACGTGGTGGAGGCGGGCGAGCGCCTCCAGGGGCGCCGCTCCGGGGGCGCCCTGCTGATGGCGGGGGCCACCGGCACCATGGTCGTCCTGGGCCTGGCCCTGGCCGCGGTGTCCGGGCCGCTCACCGCCCTGGCCTTCACCGCCGCCGAGGACCTCGTCAGCGGGCAGGCCTACCTGCAGGCCGTTCTAGGAGGTGCATCATGAACGCGCTGAGCGGCAGCGCCGTGCGCTTGCTGGGCCGCCTGCCCACGGTGCTGTGGCTGACCGCCATGTGGGCGGTCCTGTGGGGCGACACCAGCCCCGGCACGCTCATCGCGGGGTTCGCCGTGGGGGCGGGCTGCTACGCCGCCGCCAAGCTGCCGCACCTGCCGGTGCGGCTGCGCTTCCGCCCGCTGTGGGCGGCCCTGCTGGCCGGGCGCATCCTCCTCGACCTGTTCACCTCCAGCGTCCAGATGGGCTACTACGCGCTGGACCGCCCCGGCCGGGTGCGCGGGGCGATCGTCGCGGTGCCCCTGCGCACCGACTCCGACCTGCTCATGGCCATGGTCAGCGGAGGCCTGTCGCTGGTCACCGGCAGCCAGACCATCGAACTCGACCGGGAGGGCGGCGTGATCTATGTGCACGGAGTCCCCATCCGCGGGGAGGGCGACGTGCCGCGGCTCCGCCGCGATGTGCGGCGCATGGAGGAGCTGTTCGTGCGCGCGTTCGGCTCCGCCGCCGACATCGCCGACTTCGAGGCCACCGAGCGCGCGATGAACGCGGCCGGCGCCGCGGGGAAGGGGGAACGGTGAACGCTCTGGACGTGTCCTTCATGGTGACCGGGGCGATGCTCGCCGCGGCCGTGCTGTTGGCCGTCTACCGGCTGGTGCGCGGCCCCTCGGTCCTCGACCGCGTGATCGGGCTGAGCACGGTGTCGGTGCTGCTGGTGTGCTTCATCGCGCTGGAGGTGGCGGTGCGGGGCGACACCTCCTACGTCGGGGTGATGGTGAGCATCGCCCTCCTGGGATTCATCGCCACCCTGACCGCCGCGCGCTTCGCCGAGAGGAGGGCCCATGACCGCGGCTGACTGGGCGACCGCGCTCCTGCTGCCCCTGGGAGCGCTGTTCGCGCTGACGGGGACCATCGGCATGGTGCGCTTCCCGACCCTGCTCGGCAGGATGCACGCCTCGACCAAGCCCGACACGGTGGCGCTGCTGCTGATCCTGGCGGGGGCGGCGTTCCAGCTTCCGGACGTGCGCACCGCCCTGCCGCTGGCGCTGGTGGCGGTCTTCCAGTTCATGACGATGCCGGTGCTGGCGCAGACCCTGGGGAGGGTGTCCTACAGCCGCGGAATGGTGGTCGCCGAGCACCTGGTCACCGACGAGCTGGAGGAGGCCCTGGAGAAGCGCCGGGCGGAGACGGGCGAGGCCGGGAGGGAGCCCGGCGGCGAGCGGGAGTGACGCCCCTCCACGGCCCCCGTCCGTCCACAGGCCCGCGAGGGCGCCCCGGGCGCTGCCCCCGCTCTGGTAGCAAGGAGGGCATGGTGCCCTCCGACGACCCCGCCGCCTCCACCGCCCCGGACGCCCCGCACGCCGGTCCGGGCCTGCGCGAGGCCGCCGAATCCCACCTGCGCGCCCTCGCCGGGGACCACGCCCGGCTGCGCGAGGACCAGTGGACCGCCATCGCCGCCCTGGTCGAAGGGCGCCGCCGCGCCCTGGTGGTGCAGCGCACCGGCTGGGGCAAGTCCGCGGTCTACTTCGTGGCCACCGCGCTGCGCCGCGCCCAGGGCGCCGGTCCCACCGTGATCATCTCCCCGCTGCTGGCGCTGATGCGCAACCAGATCGCCGCCGCCGAGCGGGCGGGGATCCGCGCCCGCACCGTCAACAGCTCCAACACCGCCGAGTGGGACGAGGCCTACGCCGCCATCGAGGCCGGCGAGGTCGACGTGATCCTGGTCAGCCCCGAGCGGCTGAACAGCCCCGACTTCCGTGACCGGGCGCTGCCCCGGCTGGCCGCCGGGGCCGGGCTGGTGGTCGTCGACGAGGCGCACTGCGTCTCCGACTGGGGGCACGACTTCCGCCCCGACTACCGGCGCATCCGCACCCTGTTGCGGGAACTGCCCGGCGGCATCCCGGTCCTGGCCACCACGGCCACCGCCAACGAGCGCGTCACCCGGGACGTGGCCGAGCAGCTCGGCGCGGGCGACGGCGAGGAGCCGCTGGTGCTGCGCGGCGCCCTCGACCGGGAGAGCCTGCGCCTGGCCGCGGTCGAGCTGCCCGACGGGGCGTCCCGGTGGAGCTGGCTGGCCCAGTACCTGCCGGAGCTGCCCGGGTCGGGCATCATCTACACGCTGACCGTCGCCGCCGCCGAGGAGACCGCCGCCTTTCTCGCCGAGAGCGGCTACGAGGTGCGCTCCTACACCGGCCGCACCGAGCCCGAGGAGCGCCGCCGCGCCGAGGAGGAGCTGCTCGGCAACAAGGTCAAGGCCCTGGTCGCCACCAGCGCGCTCGGCATGGGCTTCGACAAGCCCGACCTGGGGTTCGTGGTGCACATGGGCGCCCCGCAGTCGCCCATCTCCTACTACCAGCAGGTGGGGCGCGCCGGGCGCGGCGTGGAGTCCGCCGAGGCGATCCTGCTCCCCGGCCGGGAGGACCGGGAGATCTGGGCCTACTTCGCGGGGCTGTCCTTCCCCGCGGAGGAGACCGTGCGCCGTGCGCTGTCGGCGCTGCAGGCGGCCGGCGGGCCGGTGTCCCTGCCCCGCCTGGAGACCGAGGTGGACCTGGGCCGCTCCCGGCTGGAGCAGATGCTCAAGGTGCTCGACGTGGACGGCGCGGTGCGCAGGGTGCGCGGCGGCTGGGAGGCCACGGGGGAGCCGTGGGACTACGACGCCGAGCGCTACCGGGCGGTGGCCGCCGCCCGTGAGCGCGAACAGCAGGCCATGCTCGACTACATCGGCCACGGCGGGTGCCGGATGGAGTTCCTGCGCCGCCAGCTCGACGACCCCGGGGCGGCGCCGTGCGGGCGGTGCGACAACTGCACCGGGCGGCGCTGGTCGGCCGACGTGGACGCCGACCGCCGCCGGGAGGCCGCCGCCCACCTGGACCGGCCGGGCGTCCCGGTGGCGCCGCGCCGCCAGTGGCCCACCGGGATGGCGGCGCTGGGCGTGCAGGCCTCCGGCAAGATCCCCGAAGGGCAGAGGGCGGCCGAAGGGCGGGCGCTGGCGCGCCTGACCGACATCGGCTGGGGGACGGCGCTGCGCCGCCTGCTCGCCGACGATGCCCCGGACGCGCCCGTGGACGAGGCGGCCTTCAAAGCCGTGGTGGACGTGCTTGCGGCCTGGCCGTGGGAGCGGCGCCCGGCCGGGGTCGCGACGATGCCCTCGCGCACCCGCCCGGCGATGATCGCCGACCTGGCGTCCCGGCTGTCCCGGGTCGGGCGGCTGGCGCCGGTGGGCACCCTGGCCTACACGGACCCGGACGGGCCGGGGACGCGGCGGCACAACAGCGCGCAGCGGCTGGCGTCGGTGTGGAAGGCCCTGGAGGTGCCGGACCCGGTGCGGGACGCGCTGGGGACTCTGGACGGGCCGGTGCTGCTGGTGGACGACTACACGGACACGGGCTGGACCTTCGCCGTGGCGGCGCGCCTGCTCAAGGACGCGGGGGCCCAAGACGTGCTCCCGCTGGCGCTGGCCTCGACGTCCTAGGCGTCGTCGATCTCGGGGGATACGGCGTTGAAACCGCGCCGGTAGCGTCGTTCCCCCGAGATCAACGGGGATCGGCTATACGTCGCCGAGGTCGGGGCGGGCGCCCGGCATGTGCAGCGCGCGGGCGGCCAGGTGCTGGGCGCGGGCCAGGGCGTCCTTCGGGTGCTTGCCCGACAGCCACAGCGGCAGGAAGCCCGCCATGAACGCGTCGCCCGCGCCGATCGACCCGGGGGAGGGCTCCACCGGCTCGGCGGGGACGCGGACGGTCTCGTCACGGCCCTTGGCCGCCCACAGCGCGCCCTCGTCGCCGAGCTTGATCACCACCGACGGGAACCACGCGGTGAGCACCTTGGCTGCGGCCTCCGGGTCGTCCCGGCCGGTCAGCACTTCGGCCTGGTCGGTATTGGCGAACAGCAGCCGCGCGCCGTTGGTCCAGTCCAGGAAGTTCTCCGCACCCGCGCGCTTGAGCGGGGCGTGCGAGCCGCCGTCGACCGAGATCGACATCCCGGACTCGCGCGCCATGCGCAGCGCCATCCGGGCCGCCCGCCGGGAGTCCTCGTTGATCAGCGTGTACCCGGACACGTGCAGGTGCCCGTCGGGGCCGAACACGTCGCGCGGCAGGTCCTCGGGCTGCAGGCGGGCGTTGGCCCCCGGGTCGCTGAGCATCGTCCGGTCGCCGCGGTGCGTGATCATCACGACGCAGGTGCCCGTCGCCCGCTCGGGGTCCATCACCAGGCGCGAGTCGACCCCGTAGCCCATCAGCTCCATCTCGCGGGTGCGGCCGGTGATGTCGGAGCCGCGCCGCCCCACGAACGTGGCCTCGGCGCCCTCCAGCGCCAGCCAGGCGGCGACGTTGGCGCCCGAGCCGCCGCCGTAGGTCAGGACCGAGGCGGGGGTGTCGCTGCCGCGCGCGAGCGGGTAGAACGCCCGCGCGACGGAATCGGTCATGAGGTCACCGATCACGACGACTCGTGCCATTGCGTCCACCACCACCTTGCGTCCCCGCCGAGCGGGGGAGAACTCCCGACCGTACGCGCCTCCCGGCCCGCCGGCGCCCCGGTCCCCCGACCCCGTGCGCGCGGGCCTGCGAGCGTATGGACAGAGACGTTAACAGGTTCTCCGGTACGGAGAGGTAACGAAGCGGCACCGCCCGGACGTCCTCCGAAAGAGGTGCGGCGTTCCCCACACCGCGGCCGATCTCCCTTAGGCTCAAATCCGTGCAGCCATACCCGAACCACTGGGAAGCCGACGTAGTACTCACCGACGGCGGGACGGCCCACATCCGCCCGATCACGCCCGAGGACGGCGACCTGCTGCGCGCCTTCCACGCGCGACTGTCGCCCGAGACCATCTACTACCGCTTCTTCGCGCCCTACCCCCGCCTGTCCGACCGCGACGTCAAACGCTTCACCCACGTGGACTACGACGAGCGGGTCGGCCTGATCGCGACCATCTCCGGCGTGATGGTCGCCGTCGTGCGCTACGACAAGATCAGCGAGGACGAGGCCGAGGTGGCCTTCCTCGTCGAGGACGCCCACCAGGGGCGCGGTCTGGCCTCCGTGCTGCTGGAGCACATCGGCGCCGCCGCCCGTGAACGCGGCGTGCGCCGCTTCATCGCCGACGTGCTGCCGGAGAACCGGCGCATGATCAACGTCTTCCGGGAGGCGGGCTACACCGCCCAGCAGACCTTCGACGAGGGCGTCATCCGCCTCACCCTGGACCTGGAGCCCACCGACCACTCCGAAGAGGTCATGCGGGCCCGCGAGCAGCGCGCCGAGTCGCGCTCCATCGCCCGGCTGCTCTTCCCCGAGTCGGTCGCGGTCATCGGCGCCAGCCGCACCGCCCACACCGTCGGGCAGACCGCGCTGCGCAACCTCCTCGCCGGGGACTTCCAGGGGCCCGTCTACCCGGTGCACCCCGAGGCGCGGGCGGTCGCCGGGGTGCGCGCCTACCCGAGCGTGCTCGACATCCCCGACCCGGTCGACCTGGCCGTGGTGGCCGTGCGCGCCGACATGGTGGCCGACGTGGTCCGCGAGTGCGCCCGCAAGGGGGTGCACGGGCTGGTCGTGGTCACCTCCGGGTTCGGCGAGGTCGGGCCCGAGGGCAAGGCCCGCCAGGACGACCTGGTCACCACCGCGCGCGCGGAGGGCATGCGGGTGGTGGGCCCCAACGGCCTGGGGATCGCCAACACGGACCCGGCCGTGTCGCTGAACGCGACGCTGTCGCCGTACGTGCCGCCGCGGGGCCCCATCGGCTTCTTCTCCCAGTCCGGTGCGCTGGGGCGGGCCATCCTCCAGCGGGTCTCCGAGCGCGGCATCGGCCTGTCCACGTTCGTGTCGGCGGGCAACCGGGCCGACGTGTCCGGCAACGACCTGATCCAGTACTGGCAGGAGGACCCGGCGACCGAGGTCGTACTGCAGTACCTGGAGTCGCTGGGCAACCCGCGCAAGTTCACCCGGCTGGCGCGGCGGCTGGCGCAGCACAAGCCGGTGGTGGCGGTGCGCAGCGGCGGCTCCTCGGGGGTGCCCACCGGGCACGCCGCGGGGGCGCTCTCGCTGCCCGACTACGCGGTGACCTCCCTGTTCGAGCAGGCCGGGGTGGTGCGTGTGGACGACATCACCCAGATGTTCGACGTCGCCCAGCTCTTCGCCTACCAGCCGCTCCCCGCCGGGCCGCGGGTGTCCATCCTCGGCAACTCCGACTCGCTGGGGCTGCTGGTCAAGGACGCCTGCATGCGCGAGGGGCTCAAGCCGCACGACCCGGTCGACCTGGGGCCCAAGGCCACCGCCGAGGACATCGACCAGGCCCTGTCCAAAGCGCTCGCCGACGACGCGGTGCACGCGGTCATCGTCGTCTTCATCCCGGCGCTGACGCCCATCTCCGACGACGTGGCGGCGGTGATGCGCTCCAAGGCGGCCACCTCCGACAAGCCCATCCTCACCACCTACCTGGGCCACCAAGGCCTCCCCGAGGAGCTGCGGCAGGTCAACGACAAGGGGGAGACCGCCCGCGGGTCGGTGCCCTCCTACCTCGCCCCGGAGGACGCGGTGCGCGCGCTGGCCCACGCCACCCGGTACGCGCTCTGGCGCGAGCGGGACCCAGGGCGCCACCCCGAGCTGGCCGACGTGGACGGGGCGCGCGCCCGCGCCGTCATCGACCGGGCGCTGGAGCGCGGCGGCGGCGAGGAGGCGCGGCCGGTGTGGTTCACCAGCGAGCCGGTGCACGGCGAGGAGGCGGCGGTGCCCCCGGAGACCGCCCGCGAGCTGCTGTCCTGCTACGGCATCGACGTCTGGCCGGACATGCCGGTCTTCGACGCCGACGGGGCGGTCGCGGCCGCGGAGGAGATGGGGTACCCGGTCGTGGTCAAGGCCAACGCGCCCGACCTGCGGCTGCGCGCGGGCGGCACCGGCATCCGCGCCGACCTGCGCACCGCCGACGACGTGCGGGGGGCCTTCACCGCGCTGCACGGCCGCCTCGGCGACGAGGCGATGCTGGTGGTCCAGCGGATGGTGGTGCCCGGCGTGCCCACGGTGGTCCGGGCGGGGGACAACCCCTCGTTCGGCGCGGTGGTCGGGTTCGGCCTGGCCGACGTGACCGCCGAGCTGCTGGACGACCGGGCCTTCCGCCTGGCGCCGCTGACCCACGCCGACGCCAGCGACCTGGTGCACGCGGTCCGGGCGGCCCCGCTGCTGTTCGGCCTGCCCGCGGGGGCGACGACCCTGGCCGAGCAGCCGAACGTGGAGGCGCTGGAGGAGCTGCTCGTGCGGGTGTCCCGGCTGGCGGACGCGTTCCCGGAGATCGGGCACATGGACCTGGACCCGGTGACGGTGAACGCCGAGGGGGCGCACGTCCTGGGGGCCAGGGTGTGGCTCCGCGAGGCCCCCGACATCCGCCCGGACTCGGGCCCGAGAAGGCTGCGCGGCGTGGCGTTCTAGTCCCCCTCGTCGATGATCTCGACAAAAGTGCTGTCGTTCCGGCGGATTTGGCAACACTTTCGTCGAGATCAACGTCTGAACCCCTGGCCGGCCGGGGCCGCCTCAGGCGGGCTCGGGCTGCGGTTCGGGGTCGGGCGGAAGGGGGCCTGGGCCCGGATCCGGTCCGGGGCCGGGCCCCGGGTCCGGGTCGGGCACCGGGGGTTCCGGCGGCACGGGGGTCGGGCCCGGCGGCGCCGGCCCCGGACCAGGCGGCGGCGGTTTCGGCAGCGGCGGGACCGTTCCGCGGGGCCTGTGCCCGCGGGGCGTCCGGAATCGGATGCGCGCTTTCGCCTTCATGCCCCCGCCCGTACCCGCCCCGCCGGGGCGTTACCCATGGGGCGCCCGCCCGCCTCCGACCCGCCGCGACCGGGCCGACCAGGGTGCGATCTGTCTGCGGGAGAGGGCAGGATGGGGGTATGAGGAAAACGCGTGCCGTGTCCACCGACTGGCGCTCGGAGATCGAGCGCAGCGGGTACTACCCCGGCCTGGTGACCGACGCCGTCGCCGCCGCCCTCGGCAGTGAGGGCGCCGACGCCTTCGTCGTCCACCACGAGGCCACCTTCGATCCCGCGATGGAGATGCGGCGGCACATCACCGTCCTGCTGCTCACCGCGACGCGGCTGGTGGTCTGCCACACCGATGAGCACCCGGCGACGGAGGGCGCCGACCGGCCGCAGGCCTCCACCACCACCGACGCCATCAGGCTCGACAACATCCAGTCGGTCGCCCTGACCCGGGTGGTCGCCGACCCGGCCAACCACGTCGCCGGGACCCTGCCCGCCGAGCTGGTCCTGAACATCAGCCTGAGCGTGAACTGGGGCGCCGTCGCCCACGTCGACCTGGAGCCGGCCGCCTGCGCCGACGAGACCTGCGAGGCCGACCACGGCTACACCGGCGCCATCACCGCCGAACCCCTGACCCTGCGGGTCAGCCAGGCCGCCGACGGGCCGGAGGCGGTCGCCACCATGCTCAACTTCGCCTCGGTGCTGGCCGAGGCCGCCTCCCGCTGAGGCGGTCCGTCACCGGAGCCTGGAGGAAGCCCGTGACCCCCTTCGACGTCCCCGGCTACGGAACCGCGTCCCTGGCCGACCTGGCCCCGTCCGTGCTGGCCTCGCTGGGGGTGCACGGCGAGCCCGACGTGCTCGGCCTGCCCCCGGCGCGCCGCGCCTGCGTCCTGCTGGTGGACGGCCTGGGCTGGGAGGCGCTGCTCGCCCACCGTGAGCGCGCCCCCTTCCTGGCGTCCCTGATCGGGCGGGCCGCGCCGATCACGGCGGGCTTCCCCACCACCACCGCGACCAGCCTGACGTCCTTCGGCACCGGGCTGGCGCCCGGGCACCACGGGGTCGTCGGCTACAGGGTCGCCGTGCCGGGGCAGGACACCGTCCTCAACCAGCTGCGCTGGGACGCCGACGTCGACCCGGAGTCCTGGCAGCCGCGCACCACCGTGTACCAGCGCGCCGAGCGCGCCGGGGTGGCCACCGGGTACGTCGCCGCCGGGGCCTACGAGGGCAGCGGGCTCAGCCGGGCCTCGGCCCGGGGCAGCCGCTACCTCCCGGCCAACGACATCACCGAGCTGGCCGTGCGCGCGGGGGCGGCGATGTCCACCGGGGAGCGGTCGCTGGTCTTCGTCTACCACGCCGACCTGGACGCCTACGGGCACATGTTCGGGATGGACTCCGACTACTGGCGGCTGCACCTGGGCCACGTCGACCGGCTGGCCGAGCAGGTCGCCGACGCGCTCCCGCCGGACGCCGCGCTGTACGTGACGGCGGACCACGGCATGGTCGACACCGGCCCCGGGTGCCGGGTCGACGTGGAGGCCGACCCGGACCTCGTACGCGGGGTGCGCGTCCTCGCGGGGGAGGCGCGCGTGCGGCAGGTGTACACCCGGCCGGGGGCCGCGCCGGACGTGCGGGACGCCTGGGCGGAGCGCCTGGAGGGCCGCGCCCGGGTGATGACCCGGGAGGAGGCGGTCGAGGCGGGCCTGTTCGGCAGGGTGGACGACGGGGTGCGGGAGCGCATCGGGGACGTCCTGGCGGTCGCCACGGGGTCGTGCGCGCTGGTGGCGCCCCGGGCGGAGCCGGTCGAGAGCGCCCTGGTGGGCCAGCACGGCTCCCTGACCCCGGAGGAGCTGCGGGTGCCGCTGCTGAGGTACACCACCATCGGCGCGTGAGCCGCCGGGCCGCGGCCCTCCACACGGGCGGCGGCCGAGGGTGGTGGCCGGGCGGCGGGTGGGCTAGATTGCGGCCCGTGGTTGATATCGGCGACACCGCGCCCGGGTTCTCCCTCCCCGACCAGGACGGGCGCGTGCGTGACCTGGACGGGCTGCTCGCACACGGCCCACTCGCGCTGTTCTTCTACCCCGCGGCGATGACCCCCGGGTGCACGGCGGAGAGCTGCCGCTTCCGCGACCTGTCGGAGGAGTTCGCCCGGATCGGCGCGGGGTGCGCGGGGATCAGCGCGGACGCCGTCGAACGCCAGAGCGCCTTCGCGGGGATGCACGGGTTCGGCTTCCCCCTCCTGTCCGACACCGACGGGACGGCGGCCCGCGCCTACGGCGTCCGCCGCGCCGCCCCCGGGTTGTCGGCGCTGGCGCCCACCCGCCGGTGCACCTTCGTCATCGGAACCGACCGGCGGGTCCTGCACGTCGTCAGGAGCGAGATCCGGATGAACGCCCACGCCGACGGGGCGCTGGCCGCGCTGCGCGAGGCGGGCGGCGCCGGGGCCGCGGGCGGATGACCGCAACGGAAGGAGACCCGATGCCCGAGGCCGACGGCGGCGGACCGCCCGTACGGCGCACCACCGACCGCGGGATCGCGACGATCACCCTGGACTCCGAGCGCAACCGCAACGCCCTGTCCGCGCCGCTGCGCACCGCCCTGCTGGCCGAACTGCGGGCCGCGATGGCCGACGCGTCCGTCCGCGCGGTGGTGCTGACCGGGGCGGGGACCGTGTTCTGCGCGGGCGCCGACCTCAAGGAGGTCGCCGAGCGGCTGGCGGGGCGCGACCCCGACCCGGGGGCGCCCGGCATGGGGGAGGTCTTCTCGGCGATCATGGACGCCCCCAAGCCGGTGGTCGCCCGCCTCAACGGCACGGCGCGGGCGGGCGGTCTCGGCCTGGTCGCGGCGGCCGACATGGCGATCGCGCCGGAGGACACCGGGTTCGCCTTCACCGAGGTGCGCATCGGCCTGGTCCCGGCGGTGATCTCGGTCCCGGTCCGGCAGCGGCTGAACGACCGGGCGCTGAGCCGGTACCTGCTGACCGGCGAGGTGTTCGGCGCCCGCGAGGCGGTCGCGGCGGGGCTGCTCACCGAGGCCGTCCCGCGCGCGGAACTGGACGCGGCCGTGGAACGGGCCGCCGACGGGCTGCGCGCGGCCGCCCCCGGCGCGCTGGCGGGCGCCAAGGCGCTGCTGGCCGGGCGCGGAGCCGAGGAGAGGGCGGCGGAGTTCGCCCGGATGACCGAACTGTCGGAGAGCTATTTCGCGGGGGAGGAGGCGGCCGAGGGCCGCAGCGCCTTCTTCGAGAAGCGCGGACCGCGGTGGGTGTTGTAATGGGAGATGTGACCTACTCCGGAGATACCAGGGTCGGCGGACCGGCCGATGTACGCGACCTGGCAGAACTGACCATCAGCAAGCTCGCCGTGGGGCGGATGGACAACAACGCCTACCTGCTGCGGTGCAAGCGGACCGGTGAAGCGGTGCTCATCGACGCCGCCGCGGAGGCGGACCGGATCGTGGACCTGGTCGGCGACGGCGGCCTGGCCCGGGTGATCACCACCCACCGCCACCCGGACCACTGGCAGGCCCTGGCCGAGGTGGTGGGGGTGACGGGTGCGCGCACGGTGGCCCACCCGAGCGACGGCGACCACCTCCCGGTGTCGGTCGACGACCCGGTGGAGCACGGCGCCGACGTCCCGGTGGGGGAGTGCGCGCTGCGGGTGATCCACCTGCGGGGGCACACGCCGGGGTCGATCGCGCTGCGGTACGACGACCCCGACGGGGGGACGCACCTGTTCACCGGGGACAGCCTGTTCCCCGGCGGGGTGGGCAAGACGTGGTCGGACGCGGACTTCCGGTCGCTGCTCGGCGACGTGGAGGAGCGCGTCTTCGCCGAGATGGACGACCGGACCTGGGTGTACCCGGGGCACGGGAAGGACACGACCCTCGGCGCCGAGCGCCCCCACCTCGACGAGTGGCGGCAGCGGGGCTGGTGAGCCCCCGGCGCCGCCGGGCCCGGCCCGATGGAGGCGCCGCGGCGGCCGGACGCCGCGCCCCCGGTGCGCACGGGGCCTCCCCGGCGGGGCGCCGGCGCGCTTCGGCCGGGGCGCGGCGGTGCCTTGTGCGTCGTCCGCGCCGTCAGCGCCCTCTGCGTCGTCAGTGCTCGGGCAGGGGGCGGCGCCCGAAGAAGCCGAGTTCGCTCCTGTGGTACCAGCCGAGGGCGGTCTCGCCTTCGAGCCAGCACAGGCGCACGGACGCCCCGTCGAGCATGGCCGGGAAGTCGAGCAGGATCGGTGCCAGCCCTTTGACCTCGATGCCGTTGTCGGGGAACCAGGACTGGAGTTCGCTGAAGCGCGCTTCCATCCCCTTCAGCTCGGCCCGCCCGCCGAACGCGGAGTCCCCGGCGATTCGCAGGTCGGCGGCGAGCTCGGCCATGTCGGCGCGGAGCGTGACGAGTTCACCGGCGCGTTCCACGACTTCGGGCATGAGCGCGTGGACCTCGTCGAGGGTGAACTCCCGATGCTCCGGGGCGTCGTCGTTCTCGTGGGTCATGGTCCGAAGGCTACGCGTTCCGGCCCCGTTGCGGTGGCGCAGAACGGGCAGGGGCGGCGATCGTGCAGTGGGGCGCCGAACGGTCGCCGAAACGGGAAGCCCCGACCGGCGCCGCCGCCGATTGGGACCTCCCGCCATGGCTTGGGCCCGAGCCGACCGGTCGACCCTGGTGATCGCGCACCGATCCGCCCTTGGCCGTCGCCCGACCTGTAGCCGGACGCGCACGAAGCCCGTAGGCGGGGGAGCAGAGCGCCCGCCGAAGGGCCCACCGCTCCAGCGGACACCAACCGCTCCGTCGTGTGACGGTGTCCGCTGGAGCGGTGCAGGTCGCCCCACTGGGGCCCAGGCCCGCCCCTGGGGCCCAGCCCCGACCACCGCCCGCCGGAGGCGGACGCGGCCACCGGAAGCCACACCCCCAAGGGGCGCCGCATGTACCGTCGCCGTCGCCGCCCCGCGGGGCTCTCTCCGAGCCGCGCGGCGGGGCGGGCCGCTCCCGCCTCCGACGTCGTGTCGACCGCGGTGACCTGGGGTGATGGAAATGACACCACTCCAGTGGACGCCGGTGGGGACGGCGGACGCGGGGGAGCCGGCTGTGCCGGCCGGTCCGCGCCCGCCGACCGTTCACGGGGTCAGCCCGCGCCCATGCACAGGAAGCCGTGCTCGGCCAGGTGGTCCGCCACCGCCCTGGCCGGGGCCGTTCCCGCCGTCACGGCCGTGTAGAAGTCCGCCATCGGCCCCTTGACCTCCCAGTCCCGCACCGGGACCGCCGAGGCCACGACGGTCCCCGCCCCGCGCGACAGCAGAGCCGTCCCCATGCCCAGCGGCGCGCCGGACGGTGCCGGGGTCGACATCCCCAGCCAGCACGCCGACAGCACCGCCAAACGCGGCGCTTGCGGAAGCATCTCCGCGTCGTAGGCGAACAGCGGCCCATCGTCGAAGAGGAGGGCCGCGAGCATCGGCGTCTCCGGCGCCATCCCTCCGTGCCCGATCAGGTGGGCCACCCTCGCCCCGGGCAGGCTCCCGCGCAGCTCGGCCACGGTGGCCTCCGGCCCCTCCAACGACCGTGTCGCCACCCCGGCCCTATGCAGGATCTCCCGCACCCGCGCGGCCTCGGCGGCCGCCCCCGGCACCCGCGGGCCGCAGGCCAGTACGGCCGGTCCCGCGGCCTGTGCCCACCCCGCCACCGTCTCGGCGTCCAGCCACGAGCGGGCGGACGGCGCCACGCACACCTCCCGGCCGCGCAGGGCGGGCAGCCGCCCCCAGGGGAGCTCCTGGGCCACCGGCGCGGGGCACACCACCACCGGGCGGTCCCCCAGCGCCTCCGCGATCGGCCCCAGCAGCATCCCGTCCAGCAGGCGTGCCGACAGCGCCGCACCCCGGCTCTCCTCCTCCCCTCGCAAGGCGCCCATGCGCACGTCGAACGCGAACTTCGCGCATTCCTCCTCAACGCGCGCCGCCGGGGCCAGGACGTGCGCGTCCACCCGGCCGTCGGCCACCACCACCGCCGCGCAGTCCCCGTCCACGACGGCGTAGGACACCAGCGCCCGCCCGCCGAGCCGGTCGCGCAGCTCCTCCAGGACGCGGGCGCCGCGCGGGGGCGCCGACCGGCACCGGTGCAACTGCGCGGCCGCCAGCCGGGACGACCAGTGCCCGATCTCCAGGAGCGCCCCGTCGTCCCCCTCCTCGGCCCGCCGGTACGCGTCGCGCAGCCGCTCCAGCAGCCCGGCCCACGCCTGGTCCCGGCAGGCCGCGGCGCCCCGGCCGGACCGGCCGTACTCCAGCCAGGCCAGCAGGTCCTCCCCGCGCCCTTCCGCCAGGGCCCGGCGCGCGCCCTCGGCGGCGATCGCGCGTTCCCGCGGCCGCGTGTGCCCGGCCGCCTCGGCGTGCCCGGGGCGGTCCGCCGCCAGCCGACGCAGCGCCGCGGCGTGTCGGCCCGCGTCCACCAGGGCGGCAGCGGCGGCCTGGTCGCGGGTGGGGCGCACCGCCCCCGCGGCCCCGGTCGGCGCGTAGACCGCGCACCGCGCCGCCGTGCGGTGGCGGACGCCCGCCGACGGCTCGGACGCCGACAGGCAGCGGGCCGACCACTCGACCGTCCCGGCCAGGTGCGCCCATAGCGAGTCGGGGGCGAACCGGGCGCGCACCCGGCGCGCCTGGGCGAGGGCGGCCTGCCGGTCCCCGCGGGCCAGGCGGTGCTTGGCGTCGACGAGCAGGGCCGCCGCCTCGCCCAGCAGCGGACCGGCCGCGCGGGGGCCGCCGAAGGACTCCAGCCGCAGCCGCGCCTCCTCCGGCAGGCCGGCGGCGAGGAGGGCGTCGGCGCCGTCGATCCGCAGGGCGATCCGCCGGGAGCGGGTGGACCCCGCGGAGGCCTCGTCGAACAGGCGGAGGGCCTCGGCGGTGTCGCCGCGCCGGGACTCCAGGCAGCCGAGGTTCTGCAGGACGGCGGCGCGCAGGTAGCCCAGGTGCCGTGCGTCCGCCAGGGCGAGGGCGCGGGCGAGGTCGTCGGCGGCCTCGCCGAGCCGGTCGGCGTAGACCAGGGCGAGGCCGCGATTGGCGAGCAGGGCGGGCAGCAGCCGCTCGGGGGTCCGCGGGCCGACCCGTTCGAGCGCGGCGTCGAGGGCGGCGACGGCGCGCGGGATGTGGCCCCGCTGTGCGTCGGCGACGCCGCACCGGAGGAGGGCGGCGGCCGGGTCGGGGCGCCGGTCGAGTGCGGGTCCGGACAGTCCGGGCCCTCCGCGGAGGGCGCGAATGGCCAGCCGGGCCTGGCGGGCGAGGGCGGCGGCCTCCGGGCCGACGGTGCCGGAGGCGGCCGCGGCGAGCCGGAGGGTGCGGTGCGCGGCGGCGGGGTCCCCCTCCTCGTGCTGGCAGATGCCGATCGTGCACAGGGCGTGCGCGCGTGCGTCGGGGGCGGGGGCGGACGCGAGGACCTCCTCCGCTCGGGCGCGTGCGGTGACGGGGTCGCGGGCGACGAGTGTCGCGGGGTCGTCGGTCGTGTCGAACGGTCGTCGGGGGCGCGGGCTCTCCAATGGCGGTACCTCTCGCCGGGGGATGGACCGGTCGGTCCGGAAGACACGGATACCGGCGCACACTGCACGGAAGACCGGTGCGATGCGCTCCAGAGCCCTTGTTAGCAACCCGAAGGCCGCGCGGGGAGCCCGATCGGGCGGGTCGTGGATGACTCCGGGCGGCGAAGGGTGGTGAATCCCCGCATTTCCCTTGCGAGGGTGTGCGGGCACAAGGCGCCGGGCGCCGGACCGAAACCGGAGGCCGGGGAACAACCGGTCGCCTGGACGGGAGAAGCCCAGGTCACAAGGGCCCCGGCATCGGCGAACCTGGCCACCAGGTTCCGTCGCCGCAGGTGGGGGAGGGGGTGGTGAGGTGCCCGACATGCCGTGAGGACAGGCGAGGTGCGTGGCCGTACCCCTGATGCCGGACACCGGAGCCTTTGGCGCGATACCGGACCAGCCGAGCCCGCCCCCGGGCCAGAGCGTCGGCGACGCCGAACACAACGACGCCGGAGGCCGGCGCCTCCCGAGGCGGCGCTGTCGGGCGGCGGGTGCGTGCGTGGTCACCGTGTTCGGCGGCGACGGGGTGAGCCGGGTGGTCCCCCCGGCCCCGCTTGCCGGGCGCCGGGTCGCTCGCGGCCTGGGGAGGCGGTGGCAGACCTGGTCCCCCGCTGACGGGCCCTGGCCGGGTGTCGGGCCGCTGGGGCGCCCTCCTCGCGATGATCTCGACGAAAGTGCTGTCATTCCGGCGGTTTTGGCAGCACTTTTGTCGAGATCATCGCGGAGGGGGCGCTTTTGGCGTGATCGGGTGGCGGATCCGCCACGCGGGATGGGCCCGGGCCGCCCGTGGCGCCTGAATCGGGGGTTCCGGTCCGGCCCCTACCTGTCCGCTGTCCGGTTCGTCCGGTTCTCGGGGTGCCGGGGCCCCTCCCTCGCCTCCTTCGACGCCCGAGGTGGCAGTGGGGGCGGTGGGGGTGCACGGTCATCGCGATTCCAGAACACGTTCTGCCTCCAGGAGGACCCCAAACGGCACACCGGAGCCGTTTGCCGCCCCTGTCGTCACTGCGGGTAGCTGATATCGGTCCGGAGTGAGCCCCGGGTGCCCGGCGGGGGCGCCCAGGCGCCCCTGGGCCTGCTCCGGCACCCGAAGCGAACACCCCATGCGGGCGCGAACCGGGCATTCCGTTTCCAGAACGTGTTCTGGAATCGTCGACTTCGTACGCCCGGGACCCGCGCGGGTGTCGCAGAGCGCGTTTCCCGGCCCTCTCACCTCTTAACGGGGAGTGTTCGCCCAGGTCATGGCGTTGCCGGGTTCGGGGTGGGCCCGGCGGGAGCGCGGCCGGGCGTCGGAGGGCGCGAACCCCGGCCTCTGTGTCTCACCATGCGGGAGGATCTCGCCGGAGGGGTGCACGTTGGTTGAGATCGGCCGCGAATCCGGGCGAATGGGCGTATGCCGGAGAACCGGAACCCGCCTTCCGGGCGCCACGCATCCTCTTGGGGTGTCCAGCGTGGCGAAAGAGACGCTTCTCGCGTGATCGGGTGGTGGATCCGCCGCACGGGATCGCCGCCCCCTCCCCACCGCGACCGGTATGCCCGGTATGCGCCCTCCGCCCGGCCGGGGCCCGTCAGTGGGGTACCGGCCGAGCCGCCCGCCCACCCGCACCCCGAGGAACCCGGCGGACGGCGAGCAGGCCCGGGGAACCGGACCGCTTCCGCCGTCGCCGCCATCTCCCTTGCACCCCGGCGGACTGCCACACGGCCGGGGCCCATGAGCGGGGTACCAGCTCCGCCGTTGCCGCTAATCACGGTGACCACGCACGCGCCCGGCGGTCGACAGCGCTACCGGTAGGTCCGCTGACCTGCGTCGTTGCTGCCCTCCACTTGGCACCCCGCCGACCCGCCACCCGGCTGGAGCCCGGAGCGGGGTACCGGCCGAGCCGCCGCCCACCCCGGACCGCGAGCAGCCCGGCGCTCGGCGAGCAGGCCCGGGGAACCACCGGGCTTCTGTCGTCGCCGCCCGTCACGGTGACCACGCACACGCCCGGGGGCGGAGGACCAGCCGGGCCTTCCGGCGCTTTCCGGGCGGGGCCGCCGGTCGTGATGTCGGGACGAAGACCGCCGGTCGTGGCGTCGGGCCGAGGGGCCGCCGGCCGCGGCGGCCGGACGGCCTGTGGGGTGAACGTTCCCGAACCGCGCGAATCACCTCCCGTCCACCTCCGTGAACGGGGCCGGGGCGTGCGGCCTGGGGCCTTCTAGTACGCTGCTCCCCGGCGGTCGATCTTCACTGCGCGCATCCGGCGCGCCGGGCCGCTCGGCGCCCGGCCGGACTCCGGCTCCGAGGCGCGGCATCCGGCGCGTCCGCTCGGCCGTCCTCCCGTGCCACCCCGCACGGTGCGGGGCCTTCCCCGGAACGTCGCCGTTTCGACGAGGAAGGTAGACGCCACTTGACGGACACTGCGGCGCGCCCTGCGTTCGACGGCCTCGGCCTGCCCGAGGCGCTGGTGCGGACACTGGAGCGCAACGGTGTGACCCGGCCGTTCCCCATCCAGGCGGCCGCCATCCCCGACGCCCTCTCCGGGCGCGATGTGCTCGGGTGCGGGCGCACCGGGTCGGGCAAGACCCTGGCCTTCGGGCTGCCGCTGCTGGTCCGCGCCTCCGCCCGGCGGGCCGCCCCCAAGCGGCCCCGCGCCCTCGTGCTGGTCCCCACCCGCGAGCTGGCCCACCAGGTCCGGGACTCGCTCATGCCCTACGCCCGCGCGGTGGGCGCGTACATCGGCGACGTCGTCGGCGGCACCCCCTACGGTCGGCAGATCACCGCCCTCAGACGCGGTGTCGACCTGCTCGTCGCCACCCCCGGCCGCCTCACCGACCTGATCGATCAGGGCGCATGCGACCTGGGCGCGGTGGAGGCCCTGGTCCTGGACGAGGCCGACCAGATGTGCGACATGGGCTTCCTCCCGCAGGTCCGCGACCTGCTCGACCGGGTCCGCCCCGAGACCCAGACGCTCCTGTTCTCGGCCACCCTCGACGGCGACGTCGACAAGCTCGTCCGCGCCTACATGTCCGACCCCGCGACCCACTCGGTGGACCCGCCGACCGCGCGCGTGGCCACCATGGACCACCACCTGCTGCGGGTCCTGCCCCGCGACAAGGACCGGGTCGTCACCGAGATCGCCGCCCGCGACGGGCGCACCATCCTGTTCGTGCGCAGCAAGCACCGGGCCGACACCATCAGCGAGCGCCTGGCCGGGTCCGGGGTCCCCGCGGCGTCGCTGCACGGAGGCAAGTCGCAGAGCGTGCGCAGCAAGACCCTGGCCAAGTTCCGCGACGGCCGCATCCGCGCCCTGGTCGCCACGGACGTGGCAGCCCGGGGCATCCACGTCGACGGGATCGACCTGGTGGTCAACGTCGACCTCCCCAACGGCCACAAGGACTACCTGCACCGGGGCGGGCGCACCGCCCGCGCGGGCGAGACCGGCCGCGTGGTCTCGATCGTCCAGCCCAACCAGCGCCGGGTCGCGCGCCGCCTCCTCGGTGAGGCCGGGGTGCAGGCCGAGCAGCACCTGGTCAACCCCGGCGACGACCTGCTGTCCGAGGTCACCGGGGCGCAGCAGCCCTCCGGCGTGCCGTGGGTGGAGCCGCCCGAGCCCGAGCGCCCGCGCCGCCGCGGCCCTCGGCGGGGTCCGCGCCGCAACGGCCCCGAAAACGGCCGCCGTCCCAGGGGAGGCCGCGAAGGCGCCCGCCGCTCCGGCGGCTGACCGGGCCGGGGCCCCTCCGGCGGGGACCGGCGCCGATGGTGGCCGGACGCGTGGCGTGACCTCCGGCGGCAGTGGCCGCTGTCGGCGGACGGCCGAAGGCCGTCCGCCCACGGGCAGGACGCTGGTCAGGGCGCTGCCCTGATTGGAGGGGGACGATGCTCCTAGGGCCTGTCCCCGTTGATCTCGGGCAAGTCGGGCTTAAGAGCGCCGCCATAAGCCCGACTTCCCCGAGATCAGCGACGGAGGGGCCGGGCGAGGGGAACTCCAGACAGAACCTAGGGGCGTCGCCGGTGCCCAGGTCCCGTGGTGGTCTGACCTGGAGGTTGCTGGGGGCGTCCGTTGGACGGCCGTGACTGTGGGGGTCTCTGGGGCTGTGTTCGGGGCCTTGTGCGAGCGGGACTTGGGTGCTGGTCGCGTTGACCTTTCGGTGTTGTTGAGCTGTCGAGGCGGCCCGAGGGGCCCTCGCGGAGCTATTGGCGGTCCGCCCTGTCCTCAGGCCGTGTCGACCGTGTCGGCCTGGCTGGATGGGAGTGGCGTCCCTCCAATGGACGCGCCCCGCCCGGACCGGGGGAGGCTGTGGCGCTCCGACGGTGTGGCCGGTGCCTCTCGCCTGGAGATGCCGGGTGCGCGCTCAGCGACCGGTGCCGAACTCCACGCACCGCTGATGCACCTCCGCCAGGGACCTGCGGGCATCCTCGTGCTCGCCCTCCTCAGGAGGCAGGTCCCTCAGGCGCCAGACCGCGTCCTGCACCCTCCACCTCATGTGGTCGCCTTCGGGGGACCGTCCCGGCGGGCCGAATTCCCGCCGGATGGCCGCGAGGCAGAACCGTCCCAGCTCTTCCGGCGTCGCCTCCTCGCGCGGGGGCGGCGGCGCCGCGTCGGCCTGGGGTGCGGACGCGTCATCGGGCGCCTCACCGGACACGTCGCCGGGTTCCCCGCCTGGGGCCGCGGGGTCTGGGCCCCCGGCCTCGGGGGATGCGTCCACCGCGGGCGTACCGGCGGCGCCTGAACCGTCTGTGCCGTCCGTGACGTAAGAGCCGCCGGCGGCCTCCGCGGCGTACGAGGCCGTCGGCTCCTCCGGGTCGGTGCCGGAGTCCGCCGCCCGCGCCCCCTCCCCGCCGGCGTCGTGGACGAGCTGCTCCTCGGTCACCGTGTCGTCCATGATCCCCAGCGCCAGCGCCAGGCACCCCCCGAGCACGAACACAGCGGCGCCCACCGCCACCCACGGCCACGCCGGGCCGAACGCCAGCGCGACCCCGCCGCCCGTGAACCCGGCGACCATCAGCCCGACGCAGGCCCAGCTCCGCCCGTGTCCGAGATGGGAGGCGCCGTCGCCGTCCATAGCCGCTCCTCACCCTCGCCGTCCTGTGCTGGGAGCGGTTCCCGCGCGCCGTGCCCCGGTAACCCGCCACCAGGGGAATCCCGAGGTATATGCCCTTGTGAGTGAAAAGTCTGATTCGGGTGTACAGTCTCCTGTGTGCGGGGTCACCCCGTATCGCTCAGCGTGTCGGTGATCAGGTCGAACGCCCTGCGCACCCATGATGGAAGCGGTGGACGCCCACGGGGATCCGGGGGCCGCCGCTCGCGCCGGCCTCCCCATCGGGCGGCCGCACCGTCGCTGCCGGCCGCACAGCCTCCACCCGGGAACCCCGGGCGGTGCGCCGTGCCCGCCTCGAAGGAGAACTCCACCGCGTGGACGCACTGAACGACGCCATCGTCTCCGTGAACGATGTGTTCTGGGGCTACCTGCTCATCCCCTTCCTGCTCCTCCTCGCCGTCTACTTCACGGTGCGCTCGGGGGTCGTGCAGATCCGCCTGTTCCCCGAGATGTTCCGCGTGCTGCGCGGGCAGCCGCCCACGGCGGCCGACGGCAAGAAGGCGATCTCCTCCTTCCAGGCCTTCGCCATCTCCGCGGCCTCGCGCGTGGGCACCGGCAACATCGTCGGCGTCGCCACCGCCATCGCCCTCGGCGGCCCCGGCGCCGTGTTCTGGATGTGGCTGATGGCGCTCCTGGTCGGCTCGGCCGCCTTCGTCGAGTCCACCCTGGCCCAGCTGTTCAAGGTGCGCGACCGCACCGGCTTCCGCGGCGGCCCCGCCTACTACATGCAGTACGGCCTGGGCGCCCGCTGGATGGGCCTGGTGTTCGCCGTCGTCATCACCGTGACCTTCGGCTTCATCTTCAACTCGGTGCAGTCCAACAGCATCGCCGACTCCATCTCCAGCTCCGTGGCCGCTTTCGGCGTCGAGGCCGGTCCGGGGCTGCTGTGGGGCGTGGGCGTCGTGCTGGCGATCCTGGTCGCCGCGGTCATCTTCGGCGGCGTGCGCCGCATCGCCCACGTCGCCCAGCTGCTGGTGCCCGTCATGGCCCTGGCCTACCTGGTCATCGGCCTGGTCGTGGTCGCCATGAACCTGGACCAGATCCCGCGGGTGCTCGGCGACATCGTCTCCGGCGCGTTCGGCGCCCGCGAGTTCGTCTCGGGCGGCATCGGCGCCGCCATCGTGCAGGGCATGCGCCGCGGCATGTTCTCCAACGAGGCCGGCCTGGGGTCGGCCCCGAACGCCGGCGCCACCGCCGCCGTCAGCCACCCGGTCAAGCAGGGCCTGGTGCAGACCTTGGGCGTCTACTTCGACACCCTGCTGATCTGCTCCATCACCGCCTTCATCGTGCTGGTCGCCGACCCCTCCTACGGCGAGCGCGAGGGCGCCTCGCTCACCCAGGCTTCCCTGGAGGCCAACCTGGGCGTGTGGGCGGTGCACGCGCTCACCGTCATCCTGTTCCTGCTGGCCTTCACCTCGGTGCTGGGCAACTACTACTACGGCGAGTCCAACCTGCGCTTCATGTCCGCCTCCAACGGGGTCATGGTCGGCTACCGGGTGCTGGTGCTGGCCATGGTGTTCGCGGGCGCGGTCGCCCCGCTGGACCTGGTGTGGACCATGGCCGACGTGTTCCAGGGCGTCATGGCCACGGTCAACCTGATCGCGATCGCTCCGCTGGCGGGCATCGCCTTCCTGCTGCTGCGCGACTACACCGCCCAGCGCAAGGAGGGGCGCGACCCGGTGTTCACCCGCGACCGCCTGCCCGGCGTCGCTGGCGTGCAGTGCTGGGAGAGCGAGACCGACCTGGCCAGCGAGCCCGGCGACCGCCTTTAGGCACCGCCCCGCCGAACCCGGCACGGCCCCGGCCTCGGTACGGCCCCGGTCCCGACGCGGACCGGGGCCGTTCGCGTGCAGGGACGCCGGGGACACCGGGGACGCCGACGACGGGCCGCTGATTCCGGGGAAGGCCCACATTCCGGGCCGCGGACCCGGTACCCTCGTGCCCACCCCCACCGCGCCCCGGCGGAGTGCGGGCCGCGCGGGTCGACGATGACCGGCCGCGGCGACCGCCCCCGGCCCAGCGGGCGCGCACACACGACCGACGGGCGCCGCGGGAACGCGCCGCCTCCCTGAGCGCGGACGATAACCGTTTTCGGTAGCATGCGCCGGGTACCGCGCGCCGCACCGCGGCACCAGCCCACCCGATACGGAGTGCACACGTGTCCGACAGCCCACCGGGCCCGTCCCGGCCGCCGGCCTCCTCACTCGGCGACTCCATCGTCGCGGACTGGGACGGCTCCGGGGACGAGCTCCCGCCGCCGGAATGGGGGCGCCCCCGGGGCCCACGGCGCGCCGCGACCGTCTGGCTCTTCGCGGTCCTCATCTCCGCCATGGCCGCGGCCAACGCCTGGCTCGCCGGAGGCATGGAGCACGAGGCCTTCCTCGCCTGGGCCACCGTCTTCACCGCCATCTCCTTCCAGGCGCTGCCCTTCCTGGTGTTCGGCGTCGCCCTGTCGGCGGCCCTGACCGCGTTCGTCCCCGCCTCCTTCTACCGCCGGTTCATCCCGCGCAACCCGATGGCCGCAGTCCCCGTGGCCGGGCTGTCCGGCGCCGTGCTGCCCGGCTGCGAATGCGCCTCCGTGCCCATCGCCGGAGGCCTCATCAAGCGCGGCATCGCCCCCGCCGCCGCGCTCACCTTCCTGCTGGCCGCCCCCGCCATCAACCCGGTGGTGCTCGTGGCCACCGCCGTCGCCTTCCCCGGCCGCCCCGAGGTGTGGGTGGCGCGGCTGCTCGCCTCGCTCGGCGCCGCCGTGGTCGTCGGCTGGATCTGGGCGCGCCTGGGCAAGACCGACTGGCTGCGCCCGCCGCGCAACTCCCACGCCCCCGACGCCACCAAGGCCGAGGTCTTCCGCGACTCGATGGTGCACGACCTCATCCACGCCGGGGGCTTCCTCGTCGTCGGCGCCATCGCCGCCGCGACGCTCAACGTCGCCGTCCCGCGCGAATGGGTCAACGGTGTCGGCGACCTGCCCGTCGTCGGCGTGCTGGTGCTGGCGGTGCTGGCGATCCTGCTGTCGATCTGCTCCGAGGCCGACGCCTTCGTCGCCGCCAGCCTCAACGCGTTCTCACCGACCGCCCAGCTCGCCTTCATGGTGGTGGGCCCCATGGTGGACTTGAAGCTCATCGCCCTGCAGGCGGGCACGTTCGGCTGGGGCTTCGTGCGCCGGTTCGTCCCCCTCACCCTCGCCGCCGCACTGGTGTTCACGTTCCTGATCGGAGGGCTGCTCCTGTGAACCGGATCGCGCAAGGCCTGGTCCTGGTGCTGCTGGGCGCCGCGGCGCTGGGCACCACGCTCGCCTCCGACCTGTACCTGAACTACGTGCAGGGCTATTTCCGCCCCTTCCTCATCGCGGCGGGGGCCGTGCTGGTGGTCCTCGGCGTCCTGGTGATCGCCGCCGACCTCCGGGCGGCCGCCCGGGGCGCCGACGCGGACGACGCCGCCGCCTGCGGGCACGGCCACGGCGCCGAGGGCGGGCCCCGGGTGGCCTGGCTCCTGCTGCTGCCCGTGGTGTCGGTGTTCGTGGTGGCCCCGCCCGCCCTGGGCGCCTACACCGCAAGCGCCCAGGGCGCCTCGTCGGCGCCGGACCGGGTCGACCTCAGCGAGTACCGCGACGACCCCTTCGCCGAGGCGGGGGACGGCCCGGTGGAGCTGGAGATGCGCGAGTTCGTCTCGCGGGCCTGGACCGACGAGGAGCGCACCATGTCCGGGAAGACCATCGAGCTGACCGGGTTCACCGTGCCCAATCCGGAGGGCGAGGGGTGGTACCTGGCCCGGCTGGAAATGGCGTGCTGCGCCGCCGACGCGGTGGTCAACCGGGTGCTCATCACCGACGAGCCCGCCCCCGAGAAGGACAGCTGGTGGCGGGTGCGCGGCACGTGGGACGAGCCCGAGGGCGACCTGCAGGAGGTGCGCGACCACCGGTTCACCGTCGAGGAGATGGAAGAGGTGGAGAACCCGCCCGACCCCTACGAGTAGGGCGGGTCCCCGTCACTCCCGCCCGGGTGCGGCGCCCGGCCCACGCGGGAGCGGCGCCGCGGGGGCGCCCAGGTCGGCGGAGATGCGCGCGGCCACCGCCGCCACCTGGGGGCCCAGATGCCGCACCCGCGCCGCCGGAAGGCGGCTCACCAGCGACGACACGCTGATCGCGGCGATCGGGTCGCGGTTGTGGTCGAACACCGGGGCGGCCACGCACCGCACCTCCGGCTCGTTCTCCCGGTCGTCGATGGCGTAGCCGCGCTCGCGCACCCGCCGCAGCTCCTCCACGAACACCTCCGGGTCGGTGACGGTGCGCGCCGTCGCCGCGGCCAGCCCCTCGTCCAGCACGTCCCGCACCAGGTCGGGCGGGGCGAAGGCGAGGATCGCCTTGCCGACCGCGGTGCGGTGGGCGGGCATCCGCGCGCCGATCCGGGAGGCCATCCGCACGGTCGTGGTGTTCTCCACCTTGTCGGCGTACACCACGTCGTGCCCGTCGAGCAGCACCAGGTGGCAGGTGTGCCCGGTGCGCCGCATCAGGTGCCGCAGGTGGTCCGAGGCGACCGAGCGCAGGTCCAGCTGGTCCAGGTAGGCCTGCCACAGCGACAGCGCCGCCGGGCCCAGCCGGAACCGGCCGCTGTCCCGGTCGCGCGCCAGCAGGCCCGCCTCCAGCAGCGGCGCCGACAGCCGCAGCACCGAGCTCTTGTTCACCCCGACCCCCTCGGCGAGCTGGGTCAGCGTCGCCCCGCCGCTGGCCGCGGGGGTGGACCGGACGAACTCCAGAATGGCCAGGGCGCGGCGCAGCGACACCGACGCGTTGCGGCGGGGGGCGGCTTCGGCGGTCATCCCTTGACGGCTCCTCCCAGGCCCGAGGCCAGTCGGCGCTGCACGAACAGGAAGAACACCAGCACCGGCAGCGTCATCAGCACCGACCCGGCCATGATCCCTCCCCAGTCGTTCTCGTCGGGCTTGAAGAACGACAGCAGCGCGATCGGCAGTGTCTGGTTCTCCTGCGCCGAGATGATGAAGGTGCGGGCGAACAGGAAGTCGTTCCAGGTCATGATGAAGGAGAAGATGCTGGTGGCCACCACCCCGGGGGCGGTCAGCGGGAACAGCACCCGGGTGACGAAGGTCAGGCTGCCCGCGCCGTCCAGCCACGAGGCCTCCTCCAGCTCGCGGGGGACCGCGGCGACGAACCCGCGCAGCATCCAGATCGCCAGCGGAACCGCGAACGCGGTGTGCACCAGCATCAGCGACCCCAGGTGGTTCAGGCCCAGGCCGGGCACCGCGCCGCCGATGGTGCGCATCAGGAAGAACAGCGGGATGGTCAGCGCCTCCACCGGCACCATCTGCGCGGTGATCACCATGATCAGCAGGGTGGTGCGCATGCGGAACCGGTACCGGGTCAGCGCCACCGCCGCCAGGAAGGCGCACAGCGTGGAGAAGACCACCACCACGGCCGCCACCAGCAGGCTGTTCAGCAGGTACTGGCCGAACCCGTCCACCAGCAGCACGCGGCGGAAGGAGTCCAGTGTCGGCTCCAGGGTGTAGGGCTTCGGGTCGCCCGCCTCCAGGTCGGTGCGGGGCTTGAGGGCCGACAGCACCATCCAGTAGAGCGGGAACGCCACCGCACCGGCGATGAGCAGCCCGGCGCCGTCCGTGCGGATCCGGCGCAGCGTCGCGACGCCTCGCATCAGAGCACCTCCCCTTGGCGGCGCAGGGTCCGCAGGTACAGCAGGGTGATCAACAGCAGCAGCACGGTGGTGACCACGCCGATGGCCGACCCCAGCCCGTACTGGCTGGAGGCGAACGCCTGCTGGTAGGCGTAGACGTTGAGCACCAGGTTCTGCCCGGCGATCCCGCCGCCGCCCGTCATGATGTAGATCTGCGTGAAGATCTTGAAGTCCCAGATGATCGACTGGATGGTCACGATCGTCATGGCCGGGCGCAGCATCGGCAGCATCACCGACAGGGCGATCCTGCCGGTCGAGGCGCCGTCCAGCCGCGCCGCCTCGATCACCTCCTCGGGGATCGCGCGGATGCCCGCGTAGAGGGTGACCATGACGAACGGGAACGAGCACCACACCACCTGGGACCACACCAGGCCGAACGCGGACCACTTGCCGTAGGTCCACGAGTGCCCGGTGAAGCCCTCCAGGCCCAGCCCGGCCAGGGCCTGGTTCACCGGCCCCAGCAGCGGGTCGAACAGGAAGAGCCACACGGCGCTGCCGGTGACCGCCGGGGTGGCCCAGGCGCCCAGCGCCGCCAGGAACAGCAGCGTGCGCACCCACGGCGACAGGCGGGTGGCCAGGACCGCCAGGCCCCCGCCGACGGCGAGCGTGCCCACCACGCAGGCGGCCGCGAAGACGACGGTGTTGCCCAGCACCTCCCAGAACCGCGCATCGGAGAACAGGTCGGCGTAGTTCTCCAGGCCGATGAAGCGCAGCGGCTCGGCGCCGGTGACCTGCGGCTGGCGGTAGTCGTAAAAGGAGACCAGGACGAGCTGGTACAGCGGGTAGACGAGCAGCGTGCCCAGGACCGCCAGGGCGGGCACGAGGTACATCCACGGTTCGAGGGAGCGGCGCCGGGGCCCGGGGGAGGCGGCCCCCGGGCCCCGGCGTGCGGGTGCGAGCAGGCCCATGCGTCGGGTCACTCCCCGGCGAAGGCCTCGTCGAGGGAGGCGGAGGCCTCCTCGGCGGCCTCGTCCACGTCCGCGTCGCCGGAGGCCACCCGCTGCACCATGGTGGGCAGCACGCCTTCGGCGTCGATGGCGGCCCAGGCGCCCGTGGCGGGCACGAACCGGGTCCCGGCGTCGATCGTCTCGATGAACGGGGCGATCTCCTCGTCCTCGGCGGCGATCTCCTCGCGCACGTCGGTGAAGGTGGGCAGGTTGCCCATCGCGTCGTACATCCGGCGCTGGTACTCCTTGCCGGCCAGGAGCCTCATGAACGCGACCGACAGGGTGCGCTTGTCGGTCCCGGCGAGGACGCCCAGGTTGTTCCCGCCGGCGAAGGCCGGGGCGATGCTGCCCGGCTCGGTGCCCGGCAGCGGGACGACGGCGGCGTCGTCGGCGATGTCGCTCTCCTGGACCGCCTTGAGGTTGAAGTTGCCGCCGATGGTCATGGCGGCGTTCCCGGCGACGAAGTTCTGCACGCTGTCGTTGCCGCCCATCTCGGCGCAGGTCTGCGGCGGGCACACCTCGTCGGAGAGGATCCGGGAGTAGAGCTCCAGGCCCTCCTTGGCCTCGTCGGAGGCGATGGCGGAGGTGTAGGTGCCGCCGTCCTCCTCGGCGATCTCGCCGCCGTGGGCCCACACGAAGGGCAGGAAGCCGTAGGTGTAGGCGCCCCCGGTGGACACGCCGAGCATGTCGGGGTCCTCCTCCCGGACGGTGCGCCCGGCCTCCACGACCTCCTCCAGGGTCTCGGGCGGCTCCAGGCCGAGGTCGTCGAAGACGTCGGTGCGGTAGTAGAGGGCGCGGGCGCCGAGGAACCACGGCACGCCGTAGGTGCCGTCGCCGACCCGGGCGGTGGCGGCGACGTCCTCGGCGATGTCGGCGTGCCCCTCCCAGTCCGCCAGGTCCTCGGTGACGTCGAGGAAGCCGCCGGCCTCGACGTACCCGGCCAGGTCGGTGTTGCCGTACTCGGCGACGTCGGGGGCGGAGGAGGGGTCGTTGAACGCGGCGCGGAAGCGCTCGGCGCGGGTGTCGACCGGGATGTACTGCACGTCCACGGTGACGCCGTCGTGGGCGTCCTCGAACTCGGCGACGGCCTCGTCGACGACCGCCTCCTTGGGCTCCTGGTCGACCTCGGAGAACAGCCAGACGCGGAGGGTGCCCTCCATCTCATCGGCGCCGGAGGAGGCGCCGTCGGTCTGGGCCGGGGCGCAGGCGGCCAGTACCGCGGCGAGCCCGACGAGGGCGGCCGCGCGGACCGGGCGGGTTGGTCGCATCGGGTTCTCCTTCGGGGGAAAAGGGTGAGACCGGACGGAACAGGCCGGTGGCCCATGAATGTAAGGAAGGTGTACAGATCCCCAGAAGAGGGTGGGCTCAATGTTGTGCAGTGCACAAGTGGGGGGCGACTATGCACGACGACGCAGGTCACGGCGGTGCTGTCTGGGCTCCCCGGGGGTGGGGCGGGAAGGCGGGGGTGCGCGGGCTCCCAAGCCGTGACCGGCGCTGGTGGGCTCGGCAGGGCGGATGGTGCCCTGGTCGCGGTCCGCGGAGGGGGCGGTGGCGGCGGGGCCGGTGCCCCGCTCGCGCCCGTCGGCCGGGCGGCGGGTCCTGGGAACCTCGCACGTGTCCCGAGGGCCCTGTGGGAGCGTTTCCATACGTTCTTCGAACCCCCTTGTCGCGATCTGGGGGAGTCTGTATGGTTTGCCATCCATTCATTCCGTGATGTCCCGGTGGCACGCGGTCACCTGAATGGGTCCCGCGATGTTTCCCCCCTCCCCCCCCAGCCGAGCCGGGCCGACCCGCGCACGGCCCCACGCAGTGGAGGCCGAACACGAGGCCCGGGTACGCAGTTTGGAGCCGTCGGATGGACCCGACCATCGCCCCCCGAAGTCCCCGAACCCTCCGGTCCCGTCGGCCCCGCGCGCGGCGCCGCCCGGGCGCGGTCGTCCTCTCGGCGGCCGCCGTCGCCGTCCTGGCGCTCGTCGGGCCGGCCGCGCAGCCGGGCACGGCCCACGCGTCCCCGTCCGCACCGGAACCGCAGGCCGCACCCGGCGACCTGGTCTGGTCCGACGAGTTCGAGGGGCCCGCCGGGAGCGCTCCCGACCCCGCCAAGTGGCGCCACGAGACCGGCGACCACGGATGGGGCAACGCCGAACTCCAGAACTACACCACCAGCCGGGCCAACTCCGCGCTCGACGGGAACGGCCACCTCGCCATCACCGCGCGCAGGGAGAGCGACGGCTCCTACACCTCCGCCCGGATGACCACTCAGGACCGGTTCGAGCGCGCCTACGGACGTTTCGAGGCGCGCATCCGCATCCCCGAGGGCCAGGGCATCTGGCCCGCGTTCTGGATGCTCGGGGACGACTTCCCCGACACCCCCTGGCCCGATTCCGGTGAGATCGACATCATGGAGAACATCGGCCGCGAACCCCGCCTCGTCCACGGCACGGTGCACGGACCGGGCTACTCGGGCGGGGAGGGCATCGGCGCCTCCTACGCCCACCCCCAGGGGCGGGCGTTCGCCGACGACTTCCACGTCTTCGCGGTCGACTGGACCCCGGACGCCATCACCTGGTCGGTGGACGGCGTCGCCTTCCAGACCCTCACCCCCGCCGACCTGGGCGGCGACCGCTGGGTCTTCGACCATCCGTTCTTCATGATCCTCAACGTCGCGGTCGGCGGCACCTGGCCCGGCTACCCCGACGAGACCACCCGGTTCCCCCAGCGGATGCTCGTGGACTACGTCCGCGTCTACGACAACGGCGCCGGATCCGGGGAACCGACCGGCACCATCACCGCACCCACCGGCATCTGCGTGGACGTGGCGGGGGCCGACACCGCCAACGGGACGCCGATCCAGGTCGCGCACTGCAACGGCAACCAGGCCCAGCAGTGGACCATGGCGGCCGACGGGACGGTCCGCGCCTTCGGCAAGTGCATGGACGTCGCGGGCGGCGGCACCACCGCAGGGACGGACGTGCAGTTGTGGGACTGCAACGGAACGGGCGCCCAGACATGGACGTACTCCCCGGCCACGCGGGAACTGCGCAACCCGCGGTCCGGGATGTGCCTGGACGGGCGCGGCGGGAGCCTCGCCGACGGCACGCGGTTGCAGATCTGGACCTGCAACGGGGCCCAGAACCAGCAGTGGACGGTGCCCGCCTGACCGTTCGCGGCGCCTCCCAGGCGTTGATCTCGACGAAAGGGTTGCCAAATCCGCCGGAACGACAGCACTTTCGTCGAGATCATCGACACAGGACCTAGAAGTCGAAGACCCGGTCGGTGCCGACCTTGGCCCTGCACAGGTTGCCGAAGGTCTCGGTGTAGTCGACCGGGCGCTTGAACCAGGTCCCCTCGGCCGAGACCACGACCGGCCGGTACTCCATCGTGCACGGCTCGCCCGTGTCGGGCAGCCGCTCGAAGCGGCCGCCCGCCTCGGTCAGGGATTCGCACGCCTCGGCGCGGTCGGGGTGCGAGCCGCCCGAGGGGTGGCAGCGAAGGGTCACCCTCCCGCCGCCCGAACCGTCCCCGTACTCCCATTCCAGGACCATGCGCGCGGCCGGGCCGCCGCCCTCCTGCGCTTCGAGGATCCCCTGCGCCTCGTGGATCTTCTGCGTCTCCCCGTCCGGCCCGGCGGCCTGCACCGGGGATGCGGCGGCCAGGGCGGCGGTCCCCGCGGCGGCCAGTCCCACCAGGGCCGTTCTCGTCCTCAGGTTCGGCATCGCTGTCCTCTTCCTCGTCTGATGAGTGGTCTGCGTCCGGCCCGGCGCGACGCCCGGGCCGCGGTGGCCGCGCGCCCTCCGTCCACGGCGCGCGACCACTACCGCCCGTCATTGAACCGTGACTATGTGCTGTGCGCCGGTGATTCGGAGAAATCACCGCGTGTCCGTCGGCGGTAAAAGCTCGACAAAACCCCCATTCCGTCACCCGTGTCCTGTGCGGGGCCGCGAACCCCTCCTGCGACGATCGGTGGGCCGGTCGGTCGAGGGGCGGGTTCCCATGGGCATGTGGCGGCGGCTGCGGCCGCGCTCGATCCGGGGGCGGGCGACCGCCGGATCGCTGCTCATCGTGACCCCGCCGCTGGCGCTGGCCCTGGCCCTGGTCGGGGTCGGGGTGGAGCACGAGAGCGAGCGGGCGCGCTTCGACCGGGCCGGCGCCGCGGCGCGCCAGGTCGCGACCCGCATCGAGAGCCAGGGGTACGAGGGCGCCGTCCCGCCCACCGCCGGAGTGCTCCGCATCCAGGTGGTGGACTCCGCGGGCGAGGTGGTCGCGGCGAGCGCGGCCGTGCAGGGCGACCCCCCGCTGATCTCCGCGCGGCCCGACGACGGCGACTTCCTCGTGGAGGAGAGCGTGTGCCC
This sequence comes from Nocardiopsis suaedae, assembly GCF_027706745.1. Lineage (GTDB taxonomy): Bacteria > Actinomycetota > Actinomycetes > Streptosporangiales > Streptosporangiaceae > Nocardiopsis_A > Nocardiopsis_A suaedae. The sequence continues at coordinate 47,894 of NZ_JAQFWP010000052.1, forward strand.
CGACGGCAGGGACCAGGAGTGCCTGAGCACCGTCGGCATCGAGACCGATTCGGAGCCCTACGGCCCGGTCATCGTCTACACCGCGGTGGCCTACTCCCGCGGCTCCGCCGGGCCGCTCCTCCAGTTCGGCCTGGCGGGGGTGGGCGTGCTGGTGCTGGCCGCCACCGGATGGATGGCGTGGCGCGGCGCCGGGCGGGCGCTGCGGCCGGTGGAGAGCATCCGCCGCGACCTGGAGCGGCTGTCCGCGGGCGACCTCGGGCGCAGGCTGCGCATCCCCACCACGGGGGACGAGCTCGTCCGGCTGGCCCGGACCGGGAACGCCACCCTCGACCGGCTGGAGCGGGCGATGAACCGCCAGCGCAGCTTCGTCTCCGACGCCTCGCACGAGCTGCGCAACCCGATCGCGGGGATGCGCACCCGGCTGGAGGTGGAGCTGGCCGACCCGGACCCCGAGCCCGGGGCGGCGCGGCGCTCGCTCGAGGGGCTGCTGCAGGACGTGGAGCGGCTCCAGCGCATCGTCGGCGACCTGCTGGAACTGGCCCGGCTCGACGCCGACGTGGCGGCCGGGGCCACCGAGGTCGACCTGGCGGAGCTGGTGCTGGCGGAGGCGGAGCGCCGGGTGTCGGCGGTGGAGGTGGGCACCGACCTGTCGCCCGGGGCGCGGGTGCGCGGCGACCGGGTGCGGCTGGGGCGGGTGCTGACCAACCTGCTGGCCAACGCCGAGCGGCACGCCCGCGCGCACGTCCTCGTGGTGGTGCGCCCCGAGGGGGACACGGCCGTCATGGAGGTGCACGACGACGGGGCGGGCATCCCCGAGGCCGACCGGGAGCGCGTCTTCGAGCGGTTCGCCCGGCTGGCCGAGTCGCGGCGCAGGGACCCGGGCGGGTCGGGGCTGGGCCTGGCGATCTCCCGGGAGGTCGCCGAGTCGGGCGGGGGGACGCTGACCGCGGGCGCGAGTCCGGTGCTGGGCGGGGCGGTGCTGGTGATGCGGCTGCCGCTGGCCGGGGACGCGTCGGCCGGGGCCGCGGCGGATAGAGGCGGTACGGGAAGCACGGAAGCCGATGGGGAGGACGGGCGATGACCGAGCGAGGCCCGGAGTGGGAGTCCGAGCGGTTCGGCGGGGACGACGAGCGGCTCCGTCGGGAGAGGCGCGAGGAGGACCGGCGCGAGGCGGAGATGGGCGACGACGAGCAGGAGGTCGACGTCGGCCTGTGGGAGCGCTACATCGAGGACCCGCCCGAGGGCGAGCTGGAGGTGTCGGGCGAGGACGATGAGGACCCCGGAGAGCTCGGCATCTCCGAGGAGGTGGCCGAGGAGAGGCGCAGGGGCGAGCGGGACGCGCCGCTCAACGACTACGAGGACGGCGAACCGGACGGCCCGGAGGGGGAGGCGGTCCGGATCCGCCGCGAGGAGGAGTAAGGGGAGGGCGGCGGAGTCCGCTCTGCGCGGACCCCGCCGCCACCGGGCGCGGCCGTGGCGGGCACGGCCTCACATGCGCGGCAGCGGGGTCGGCACGGCCTCCTCTTCGCCGCGCCCGCGTTCGCCCCGGCCGTCGAGCTCGGCGTCATAGGGCGCGATCGCCTCGCCGTCCGCCTCCTCGCCGACGCCGGTGTACCGCAGCACGGCCGCCGTCGCCGCCGCCTCGTCCCGGGGCGCCAGCGACGAGATGGACGCGTAGTGGTTCGCCCCCGGCGCCTCGAACAGGTGGCTGTCCTCGGTCCTCCGGCCGGGGCGGAACCGCTCCGCGCTCCACGGGTCGTTCTCCCCGTACACGAACAGCATGTTCTCCGCCCGCTTGCGCACCCACCGGTCCGTCCCCCGCGTCAGGGCGGGGTCGAAGGGGCCCATCTCCACCTCGGCGGGCACGTGGTCGCGCGCGTCCAGGCCGGGGTAGCGGAGCAGGCGGTCCAGGTGCGGCGCGCGGGGGCGCGGGTCCCCCAGCTCGGTCCCGGCCTGGTAGTAGTACGGCGCGTACCGCTCCACCACCTGGTCGGTGAAGAACGCGAACCCGTACACCTCGTCCAGCCAGGTCCACAGCTCCTCGTCCGACGCGTCGGGCGAGGGCACGGACGCGCAGTCCGCCGTGTCGCCGTACTGCCAGAAGCCCCACGGCAGGTCGAGGACGACCGCCTCCAGCGCCTTGTCGGCCGACCCCATGATCCGGTCGAAGGTGGCGCCGCGGCGCTCGGCGTACTCCTCGTAGCGCCCGGCCATCTCCTCGCGCCGCTCCAGGGTCTCCACCTGGACCGCCTTCAGCGCCTCCCGGCACTCCCGCGGGCCCACCCGCTCCAGCATGCGCTCGTAGGCGGTGTCGCCGGGCCGGTCGGCGTCGTTGGGGGCGACGTAGGCGACGACCCCGTCCATGTCGCCGGGGTAGAGGCGTTCGTAGAACACGGCCGTCATGCCGCCCTTGCTGCCGCCGGTGGAGATCCACTCCTCCGGGTAGAGGGGTTCGAGCGCGGTGAACAGGCGGTGCTGGTCGGCGGCGGCCTGTCCGGTCGTCAGGGCCGACCAGTCGTTCCCGGTGTCCGGGACCGATTCGCCGAAGTAGCGGTACTCCAGCGACACCTGGTTGGCGTCGGCGATGCGGGTCGGCTCCGAGCGCGACGGCTCGGGGTCCGCGGGCAGGTCGTACCCGGAGGTGGAGTAGACGGTGGGCCGGTCGGCGCCCCGGTGCAGCACGGTCAGGCGCTGCTCGAACGTGCCGGAGCCGGGGTCGCCGTGGTCGGTCGGCTGGGTGTAGGCGAGAACGAAGAAGCGGTGGTCCTCGGCGGGCTTCTCCTCGATGAGCCGCATCCCGGGGATGGCGAGCAGTCGGTCCAGGACGTCTCCGGAGGAGGGGGCGGGCCGCTCGGCGGCGGGGCCGGAGGCCGGGGAGGCCGCCGCGGGGGCGGGGGCGAGGAGGGAACCGGCGAGCAGGGCCGCTGTGGCGGCCGCGGCGGCACCGAGGCGGGGGGATGGTCTGCGCAAGGGGCACCTCATGGTCCGGGTGGCGGTCCGGCCGGTGCGCGGTCGGCGCCCGACCGCAAGCCAACCTAGACAGGCGCGGTGGGGGGGGGCA
>NZ_JAQFWP010000053.1 GCF_027706745.1 Nocardiopsis suaedae
GGCAACGAGTGTGCGCTTTCGACCACTCCCACGCGCCCAGTGTGCACTCTTCTGCGCATTCGATGCCCGGCAGCTCGCCCCGTGTCCGGGACGCCCGGAATGCGGTGCCCGCTCACCCCGCCACGCGCGCGGGCGAGCACCCGCCCACCCCACGGCGCCGCCTCCCTGGGGCGTGAGGAACCCGCCGCCCGGCCGGGGCCCGTGAGTGGGGTACCGGCCGAGCCGCCGCCCACCCGGACCGCGAGCAGCCGGGCGCCCGGCAGGCAGGCCCGGGGAACCGGCCCGCTCACGTCGTCGCCGCCAACTACCCGGCACACCGGCCACCCGCCGCCCGGCCGGGGCCGGTGAGTGGGGTACCGGCCGAGCCGCCCGCCCGCCTGCACCGCGAGCAGCCGGGCGCCCGGCGAGCAGGGCCGGGGAACCGCCCTGCTTGTGCCGTCGCCGCCAACCACCCGGCACACCGGCCACCCGCCGCCCGGCAGGCAGCCCCGGGGAACCACCCCGCTCTCGCCGTCGCCGCCCATGACGGTGACCACGCACCCACCGTGCGGCCGACAGCACTACCGCAAGGGCCGCCGACCTTCGTCGTCGCCGCTTTCCGCCCCGCGCCCCGGAGTCCTTCCGCCTGGTCATGGCCCGGAGGGGGCGGTCCCGGCGGTTGGCTTGAAGGGCGGAGCGGGTGAAGGGCAAGGAGTGGAAGGGGCGGGAGAAGGGTGAAGGGCAAGGAGTGGAAGGGGAGGGAGGCGCGGAAGAGGGCCCACTCCAAAAACAATCACACGTGCTTGTTTTTCGGTTCCCGCCGTGGCACGCTCGTCGGCATGGGTGAGACCGGTGCCACACCGATCCGGATCGGGAACGCCTCCGGGTTCTACGGGGACCGCTTCTCCGCGGTCCGGGAGATGCTCGACGGCGGGCCGCTCGATGTCCTGACCGGGGACTACCTCGCCGAACTCACCATGCTCATCCTCGGGCGCGACCGGCTCAAGGACCCCTCGCTCGGGTACGCCCGGACCTTCCTGCGGCAGATGGAGGAGTGCCTGGGCACCGCCGTCGAGCGCGGGGTGGCCGTCGTCGCCAACGCCGGGGGCCTCAACCCCGCCGGGCTCGCCGACCGGCTGCGGGAGCTGGCCGACCGGCTCGGCCTGCGGGTGCGGATCGCCCACGTGGAGGGCGACGACCTGCTGCCCCGCGCCGCCGGGCTCGGGCTCGGCGCACCGCTCACCGCCAACGCCTACCTCGGCGCCTTCGGCATCGCCGAGTGCCTCCGCGCCGGCGCCGACGTCGTCGTCACCGGCCGGGTCACCGACGCCTCCCTGGCCGTCGGCCCCGCCGCCGCCCGCTTCGGGTGGGGGCCGGACGACCACGACGCCCTGGCCGGGGCCGTCGTCGCCGGGCACATCATCGAGTGCGGGGCCCAGGCCACCGGCGGCAACTACCCCTTCTTCGCCGAACTGGAGGCCCAGGGCCGCGACCTGACCCGCCCCGGCTTCCCCATCGCCGAGGTGCACCCCGACGGGTCCTCGGTGATCACCAAGCACCCCGGCAGCGGCGGGGCCGTCACCGTCGGGACCGTCACCGCCCAGCTCCTGTACGAGGTCGCCGGGGCCCACTACCCCAACCCCGACGCCACCGCCCGCCTGGACACCGTCCGCCTCACCGGGGACGGCCCCGACCGGGTGCGCGTGGACGGGGTCCGGGGCGAGGCGCCGCCGCCCGGCCTCAAGGTCGGCATGAACACCGTCGGCGGGTTCCGCAACGACGTCACCCTGGTGCTCACCGGCCTCGACGTCCCCGCCAAGGCCGCCCTCACCGAGCGGCAGCTCCGCGCGGCGCTGCGCGGGCGCGAACCCGAGCGGCTGGAGTTCCGTCTGGGCCCACCCGCCGACCCCGACGCCCCCGACCAGGACGGCGCCTCGGTGCCGCTGCGCATCACCGCCGCCGACCCCGACCGTTCCAAGGTCGGCCGCCCCTTCGCGAAGGCGGCCGTGGAGCTGGCGCTGTCCGGCGTCCCCGGGTTCCACGCCACCGCCCCGCCCGGCGACGCCCGCCCCGACCAGGTGGCCTTCACCGCCGCGACCGTCCCCGCCGCACAGGCCGCCCACACCGCCGTCCTCCCCGACGGGACCCGGACGCGGATACCGCCGCCCGAGGCGGCCGCCGAGCCCCTCCTCGTCTCCGAGCCCGACCCGCCGCCCCCGCTCACCCCGGGCCCGGTCCGGCGCGCCCCGCTCGGCCTCGTCGCCGGGGCCCGCAGCGGCGACAAGGGCGCCGACGCCAACGTGGGCGTGTGGGCCCGCACCGACGACGCCTGGCGCTGGCTCGCCCACGCCCTCACCACCGAGGAGTTCACCCGGCTGCTGCCCGAGACCGCCGCGCTCACCGTCACCCGCCACGCCTTCCCCCGCCTGCGGGCGCTGAACTTCACCGTCGAGGGCCTGCTCGGCGGGGGCGCGGGCAGCGGTGCCCGCTCCGACCCGCAGGCCAAGGCGCTCGGCGAATGGCTGCGCGGGCGCCACCTCGACATCCCGGAGGCCCTGCTGCCGTGACCGTCCTGCGCTCCCGCCTCGACCCCGCGTCGCCCGCCTGCACCGCCGCCCGCGAGGCCATGCTCGCCAAGCTGGCCGAGATCGACGCCGAGCACGCCAAGGCCCTGGCCGGCGGCGGCCCCAAGTACACCGAGCGGCACCGCTCCCGCGGCAAGCTCCTGGCCCGCGAGCGCATCGAGCTGCTGCTCGACCCCGACGCCCCGTTCCTGGAGCTGTCCCCGCTGGCCGCCTGGGGCAGCGACCACCCGGTGGGGGCGAGCGTGGTCACCGGCGTCGGCGTCGTCGAGGGCGTGGAGTGCGTGGTCGTCGCCAACGACCCCACCGTGCGCGGCGGCGCCAGCAACCCCTGGACGGGCCGCAAGACGATGCGGGCCGTGGAGATCGCCGAACAGAACCGGATGCCGCTGGTCAACCTGGTGGAGTCGGGCGGAGCGGACCTGTCGGGCCAGAGCGAGATCTTCATCCCCGGCGGCCGCCTCTTCCGCGACCTGACGCGGCTGTCGGCGGCCGGGGTCCCCACCATCGCCCTGGTCTTCGGCAATTCCACCGCCGGCGGCGCCTACGTGCCCGGGATGAGCGACCACGTGGTGATGGTGCGCGAGCGCTCCAAGGTCTTCCTCGGCGGCCCGCCCCTGGTGAAGATGGCCACCGGGGAGGAGAGCGACGACGAGTCCCTGGGCGGCGCCGAGATGCACGCCCGCGTGTCCGGCCTCGCCGACCACCTGGCCGACGACGAGCACGACGCGCTGCGCATCGGCCGCCGCATCGTCGCCCGCCTCAACCACCGCAAACGGGGCCCATCCCCGGCCCGGCCCGCCGACCCCCTGTACGACCCCGAGGAGCTCGCCGGGATCGTCCCCGACGACCTGCGCACCCCCTTCGACCCGCGCGAGGTGCTGGCGCGCATCCTCGACGGCTCGGAGTTCGACGAGTTCAAGCCCGCCTACGGCGCCAGCCTCGTCACCGGCTGGGGCCGCCTGCACGGCCACCCCGTCGGCGTGCTCGCCAACGCCCAGGGGGTGCTCTTCAGCGAGGAGTCGCAGAAGGCCGCCCAGTTCATCCAGCTCGCCGATCGCGCCGACACCCCCCTGCTGTTCCTGCACAACACCACCGGCTACATGGTCGGCAAGGAGTACGAGCAGGGCGGGATCATCAAGCACGGCGCGATGATGATCAACGCGGTCTCCAACAGCACCGTCCCGCACCTGTCGGTGCTGATGGGCGCCTCCTACGGCGCCGGGCACTACGGCATGTGCGGCCGCGCCTACGACCCCCGCTTCCTGTTCTCCTGGCCCAGCGCCAAGTCGGCGGTGATGGGCCCCGAACAGCTGGCCGGCGTGCTCTCGATCGTCGCCCGCGCGTCCGCCCACGCCAAGGGGCGCCCCTACGCCGACGAGGACGACGCGGCCATGCGGGAAGCGGTCGAGCGGCAGATCGAGGCCGAGTCGCTGCCGCTGTTCCTGTCCGGGCGGGTCTACGACGACGGGGTGATCGACCCCCGGGACACCCGCACCGTCCTGGGCCTGTGCCTGTCGGCGGTGCACAACGCCCCGGTGCGCGGCGCCGACGGGTTCGGCGTCTTCCGGATGTGAGGCCCGGGTGTCCGGAGGATCGGAGGCGACGTTGGGGAGGAGCCCGCAGATGATCGGCACCGTGCTGGTCGCCAACCGCGGCGAGATCGCCCGCAGGGTCATGCGCACCTGCCGGGACATGGGCCTGGGGACGGTCGCGGTGTACGCGCCCGCCGACGCCGGGGCGTCCCACGTGCGCGAAGCCGACGCCGCGGTACCGCTGGACGGCGACGGTGCCCGCGCCTACCTGCGCCCCGAGGCCCTCGTGGAGGCCGCCGAACGCGCCGGGGCCGACGCGGTGCACCCCGGCTACGGGTTCCTGTCCGAGAGCGCGGCCTTCGCCGGCGCCGTCGTCAAGGCGGGGCTGACCTGGATCGGACCGCCCGCGGAGGCCATCGAGGCGATGGGCTCCAAGACCGCCGCCAAGGCGCTGGCGGCGCGCACGGGCGTGCCCGTCTCGGCCGCCCTGGAGCCCGGGCAGGTCACCGGGGCCGACCTGCCGGTGCTGGTGAAGGCGTCGGCGGGCGGCGGCGGCCGCGGCATGCGCGTCGTCCGCGCCCTGGACGAGCTGGAGGCCGCGGTGGAGGCGGCCCGCGCGGAGGCCGCCTCCGCCTTCGGCGACCCCGCCGTGTTCTGCGAGCCCTACGTCGAGCGCGGTCGGCACGTGGAGGTGCAGATCCTCGCCGACGCGCACGGCGGGGTGTGGGCCGTGGGCGACCGCGACTGCTCGGTGCAGCGGCGCCACCAGAAGGTGATCGAGGAGGCGCCCGCCCCCGGGATCGGCGAGGACCTGCGGGAGCGCCTGCACGAGGCGGCGCGGGCGATGGCCGGGGCGATCGGCTACACCGGCGCGGGGACGGCGGAATTCCTGGTCGGCGGGGACGGCGGCGCGGCGTTCCTGGAGATGAACACCCGGTTGCAGGTCGAGCACCCGGTCACCGAGTGCGTGACCGGGCTGGACCTGGTCGAGTGGCAGGTGCGCATCGCCGGAGGCGAGCCGCTGCCGGAGGGCGGCCCACCCGCCCCGCGCGGGCACGCCGTACAGGCGCGCCTGTACGCCGAGGACCCGGCGGCCGGCTGGCGGCCCCACAGCGGAACGGTGGCCCGGTTCGACGTTCCCGCGGCGCGTGCGCACTTCGCGGTTCCCGGCGGGTTCGGGGTGCGCGTGGACGCGGGCGTCGAGGCCGGGACGCGCGTCGGGGTGGAGTTCGACCCGATGCTCGCCAAGGTCATCGCCTGGGGGCGGGACCGCGGCGACGCGCTGCGGCGGCTGTCGGCGGCGCTGGCCGGGGCGCGGCTGCACGGGGTGCGCGGCAACCGGGACCTGTTGGTGCGGGTGCTGCGGCACCCGGTGTTCGCGGCCGGCGGCATGCACATCCGCTTCTTGGCGGACCAGGGCCTGGACGGCGGCGGGCGCGCGGAGGGGGCGCCCCGGGCCGACGGCACCGTCCCGGAGCTGGCCCGGCCGCTGGCCGACGATCGGGCGGTGCGGCTGTCGGCGCTGGCCGCCGCCCTGGCCGAGGCCGAACGGAACCGGGCCGGGGCGCCGGTGCTGGGCGGTCTCCCCGCCGGGTGGCGCAACCTGCCCTCGGCGCCGCACGTGCGCCGCTTTCGGGGGCCGTCGGGGGAGGAGGTCGAGGCGGCGTACACGTCCGGCCGGACCGGTCCGGTGCCGGTGGGGGACGCTGTGGGCCTCCGCGTCCGCCGGGCCGCGCCCGACCGGGTGGAGCTGTTGGTCGACGGGGTGCTCCGCGCCTTCGAGGTCGCCCGGTCGGAGGGCGGGGTGGACGTCGACTCGGCGCTGGGGCCGGTGGCCCTGGTGCCGGAGGACCGGTTCCCGGAGAAGGAGGCGGCGGTGCCGTCGGGAACCCTGCTGGCGCCGATGCCGGGAACGGTGGCGCGCGTCGCCGCCGCGGCGGGGGACCGCGTGGAGGAGGGCGACCCGCTGCTGTGGCTGGAGGCCATGAAGATGGAGCACGAGATCCGGGCGCCGGTGACCGGAACGGTGGCGGAAGTGGCCCGGGCGGGCACCCGGACCGACACCGACACGGTCCTGGCGGTCGTCGCCCCCGACCCGGATCCCGACCCCGCCTCCGATCCCGCCCCCGGCGGCTGACGGTGGACCGTACCGGCCCAGGACCCCTGCCCGGCCCCGGCGCGGCCGTCCGGGGCCGGAGCCTCCGCCCGAATTCCGGGCCGGTCGGCATGCCCCGTTCCGGATGCAACGCGGGCGGGGCCGTATTCGGGCCAAAAGCGACGGATCCCCTGGCCCCGCCGGTGAGCGGGCCGTTTCCCGTGCGCGGGGGCGCCCGCGCGGGAGACGATCCCGGGAACACCGAGCCCCGTCCGCGCCGCCGACGACACGGCCCCGCGAACGGCCGCCACGAACCCCCCGCTCCGCCCGGACCCGCCTCCCCGTGCGCGGTCCGCGCGGCACGCGGACCGTTCTCTCCTCCTCCCGCGCACCTCCCGACCCCGCGAACCACGGAAGGGCCCAGCATGCGATTCACCGAACCCGACGAGCGCCTCGCCCTCCGGGAGGCCGTCCGCTCCTTCGCCTCCTCCTACGGCGGCGACTACTACCGCGCCAAGGCCCGCGAAGGCGCCTACCTCACCGAGCTGTGGGCCCAAGCGGGCAAGCTCGGCTACCTCGGCGTCAACATCCCCGAGGAGTTCGGCGGGGGAGGCGGCGGCATCGGGGACCTGGCGGCCGTCCTCGAAGAGCTGTCCGCCGCCGGGTGCCCCACCCTCATGATGGTCGTCTCGCCCGCCATCTGCGGCACCGTGCTCTCCCGCTTCGGCACCCCCGGCCAGCGGAGCCGCTGGCTGCCCGGCATCGCCTCGGGCGCGACCATCATGGCCTTCGCCATCACCGAGCCCGACGCCGGGTCGAACGCGCACAACATCACCACCACCGCCCGGCCCGACGGCGACGGGTGGGTGCTCTCCGGCCGCAAGACCTTCATCTCCGGGGTGGACGTCGCCGACGCGGTCTTCGTCGTCGGCCGCATGGAGGACTCCGCGGGCAGGCTCGCCCCCGCGCTGTTCACGGTCCCCGTCGACGCCCCCGGCTTCGAGGCGCGGCGCATCGAGATGGACCTGGTCAGCCCCGACCACCAGTTCACCCTGTTCATGGACGGGGTCCGGCTCCCCGGCGACGCCCTGGTCGGCGACCCCGGCAGCGGGCTCCTGCAGCTGTTCGCCGGGCTCAACCCCGAGCGCATCATGGCCGCGTCGCTGGCCACCGGCTCGGCCCGGCACGCCCTGGACACCGCCGTCGGCTACGCGCGCCAGCGCGAGGTGTGGGGCCGCCCCATCGGCGCCCACCAGGGCCTGGCCCACCCCCTGGCGCAGGTGAAGGTGGAGGTGGAGATGGCCCGGCTGATGACGCAGAAGGCCGCCGCGCTCTACGACGCCGGGGACGACACCGGAGCGGGCGAGGCCGCCAACATGGCCAAGTACGCGGCGGGGGAGGCCTCGGCGCGGGCGGTCGACCAGGCCGTGCAGACCCTCGGCGGCAACGGCCTGGCCAGCGAGTACGGCATCGGCGCCGCCGTGGCCGCCTCCCGCCTGGGCCGGATCGCCCCCGTCAGCCGGGAGATGGTGCTCAACTACGTCGCCCAGCACTCGCTCGGCCTGCCCAAGTCCTACTGAGGCGACCGGAGGACCACCGCGCCGGACGGCCGCGCCGCCGGGCCCGGCCGGGGTAGGTTGGCGGCGGCGCGGGTGCGGGGCGGCCGTGCCGGGGACGCCGGGAGGACGGGGAGACGGACCGGATGGGGACGGCACAGCACCAGGAGCGGGCCGGTGAGCGCGAGCCGCGCCAGGAGAGGAGCCGGGCGACCCGGCGGCGCCTGCTGGAGGCCGCCGTGGCCTGCCTGGCCGACAAGGGGGTCGCCGGGAGCACCGTGGGCGCCGTCGCCGAGCGCGCCGGGGTGTCCCGCGGAGCCGCCCAGCACCACTTCCGCACCCGCGAGGACCTGTTCACCGCGGCGCTGCGGCACATGAGCGACACCCGCATGGACGAGCTCCGCGCCCGCGCCGAACGGCTGCCCAGCGGCCCGGGGCGCACCGAGGCCGTGGTGGAGATGCTGGTCGACGCCTACTGCGGGCCGGTGTTCTCCGCTGCGGTGCAGCTGTGGGCGTCGGCCGCCAGCGACCCGGCGCTGCGCGCGTCGGTCATCCCGCTGGAGGAGCACGTGGGCCGCGAGGCGCACCGGGCGGCGGTCGAGGTCCTGGGCGCCGACGAATCCGCGCCGGGGGTGCGCGAGACCGTGCAGGCGACCCTGGACATGGGGCGCGGCCTCGGCCTGGCGGCCCTGCTCACCGACGACACCGAGCGCCGCCGCCGCATCGTGCGCCAGTGGGCGCGCATCCTCGACCGCGAACTGGACCCCCCTCGCCGCTGACCTCGGGGAAAACGACCCGACAAGCGCGGTTTCAGCGTCGTTTCTCCCGAGATCGACACCAGAGGGCGACGCGACCGGTCAGTTCCCGGGGATCATCGGCGGCATCGGTGCGGGCGGCGGGACCAGCAGGAACGCGCCCACCGCGGCCACCAGCGCCAGCACCGCGACGATCAGCACGCCCCCGCCCAGCCAGCGCGCCCAGGAGCGGGTGTCCGGCCCGGCCACGGAGAGGGAACCGGCCGCGAGGATGACCGCCAGCAGCGCGGGCACCCCGTCGCCCAGCGCGAGCGCCTTGAGCATGCCCTCCTGCGAGGTGGCCGTCACGCTCGCCACGATCTCCACCGCCCGCGTCCCGGCGAACGACGCCGCCAGGGCGAGCACGGAGCCGATGGCGAACGCCTCGGAGGTGAGCACGCTCGCGAAGCGCTTGGGCCCGGCCCGCCCCTGCTCGTCGCCGCCCTCCCCGGCCTCCGCCTGAGGGTCCTCCCCGGCCGCGGCGGCGTCCTCTAGGCCCTCGCCGCTGCCGGGCTCCTGCGCGTGCCGCCCGCTGTCATCTGCGACGGCCGCGGGCGCGAAGTCCGGCCCCGTGCGCCCGCCGTCCGTCCGGTCGTCGTCGCGGGGGGCGCCGGCCCCTCCGTCTTCGGGAGTACTCATTGCGCGCCAACCTACCCGTGCGCGCACCCCGCCCACGCCGCCGCCGCGCCGTGGGCCCCGGCCGCGGCCCCCGGGGCGGCCGGGTCATGGGCGAAACGAGGTCCTCGGATGGGGTTCCGGTGACCCTCGGCCCTCCATAGTCGGAGTGACGGCCGGGTAGGGGCCAGCCGTCCGACGCTTGCGCGCGATCGACGAGGGGAAGCGATGACCAGCACCGAACCGCGGGTACGGGACTCCCTCACCCAGGACGAGGTCCGTCAGGTCGACATGTACTGGCGGGCCGCCAACTACCTGTCCGTGGGACAGATCTACCTCCTCGACAACCCCCTGCTGCGGGAGCCCCTGCGCCCCGAGCACATCAAGCCCCGGCTGCTGGGCCACTGGGGGACCACCCCCGGCCTCAACTTCGTCTACGCCCACCTGCAGCGGCAGGTGAAGAAGCGCGGCACGGACGCGATCTGGCTGATGGGCCCCGGCCACGGCGGCCCCAGCGGCGTGGCCACCGCCTGGCTCGACGGCACCTACACCGAGGTCTACCCCGAGGTCACCCAGGACGCGGAGGGCATGCGGAAGCTGTTCCGCCAGTTCTCCTTCCCCGGCGGCGTGCCCTCGCACTACGCGCCCGAGACGCCCGGCTCCATCCACGAGGGCGGCGAGCTGGGCTACGTCCTCTCGCACGCCTACGGGGCGGTCTTCGACAACCCCGGCCTGGTGGCCGCCGCCGTTGTCGGCGACGGCGAGGCCGAGACGGGCCCACTGGCCAACAGCTGGCTGTCGAACAAGTTCGTCAACCCCGACACCGACGGCGCGGTGCTGCCGATCCTGCACCTGAACGGCTACAAGATCGCCGGGCCGACCGTGCTGGCCCGCATGCCCGAGAGCGAGCTGGCCGCGCTGCTGGAGGGGTACGGCCACCGCCCCTTCTTCATCGCCGGGGACGACCCGGGGTCCATGCACCGCGAGATGGCCGGGATCCTCGACACCGCGCTGGACGAGATCGCCGCCCTGCAGGACCGGGTGCGCTCGGGCGGCGACCGCACCGACGTGAAGTGGCCGGTGATCGTGCTGCGCACGCCCAAGGGGTGGACCGGCCCGGACGAGGTCGACGGCCTGCCGGTCGAGGGCACCTGGCGCGCCCACCAGGTGCCGCTGGCGCAGATGCGGGAGAACCCCGAGCACCTCAGGATGCTGGAGGAGTGGATGCGCTCCTACCGGCCCGAGGAGCTGTTCGACTCCGACGGCGCGCCGGTCGACGAGGCCGTGCGCATCGTCCCGCCGGGGCCGCTGCGCATCAGCGCCAACCCGCACGCCAACGGCGGCCTGCTGCTCAAGGACCTCACCCTGCCCGACTTCCGCGACTACGCGGTCGAGGTGCCCGCACCGGGCACCGTCAAGCACGAGGCGACCCGGGCGCTGGGCGCGCTGCTGCGCGACGTGGTGCGGCTCAACCCCGACGACTTCCGCATCTTCGGCCCCGACGAGACCGCCTCCAACCGCCTGAACGCGGTCTTCGACGCCACCGACCGGGCCTGGGACGAGCGGCTGCTGCCCACCGACGAGCACATGGCCCCCGACGGGCGGGTCATGGAGGTCCTCAGCGAGCACCTGTGCCAGGGGTGGCTGGAGGGCTACCTGCTCACCGGCCGGCACGGGCTGTTCAACAGCTACGAGGCCTTCATCCACATCGTCGACTCGATGTTCAACCAGCACGCCAAGTGGCTCAAGACCACCCGCACCATCCCCTGGCGGCGCCCGATCGCCTCGCTCAACTACCTGCTCAGCTCGCACGTGTGGCGCCAGGACCACAACGGGTTCAGCCACCAGGACCCCGGATTCATCGACCACGTCGTCAACAAGAAGCCCGAGATCATCCGGGTGTACCTGCCGCCGGACGCCAACACCCTGCTCGCCACCGCCGACCACTGCCTGCGCATGCGCGACACGGTCAACGTGGTGATCGCGGGCAAACAGCCCGCGCTGAGCTACCTGGACATGGACCAGGCGCTGGCGCACTGCATCCGCGGACTGGGCATCTGGGGGTGGGCCAGCAGCGACGACGGCGCCGAACCGGACGTGGTGCTGGCCTGCGCCGGGGACGTGCCCACCATGGAGACGCTGGCCGCCGCCGACCTGCTCCGCACCCACCTGCCGGAGCTGCGCGTGCGGCTGGTCAACGTGGTCGACCTGATGCGGCTGCAGCCCGCCGAGGAGCACCCGCACGGCATCACCGACCGCGAGTTCGACGCGCTGTTCACCCCGGACAAGCCGATCATCTTCGCCTTCCACGGCTACCCCTGGCTCATCCACCGCCTGACCTACCGCCGCCGGGGCCACGACAACCTGCACGTGCGCGGCTACATCGAGGAGGGCACGACCACCACGCCCTTCGACATGGTCATGCTCAACCACCTGGACCGCTTCCACCTGGTGATGGACGTCATCGACCACGTGCCGGGCCTGGCGGTGCGGGCGGCCCACCTCAAGCAGCAGATGGACGATGCGCGGCTGCGGTGCCGCGCCTACACTCGCGAGCACGGCGACGACGCGCCGGAGATCCGCGACTGGACGTGGCAGGCGTGACGGGCGCGGCGGCGCGGGCGGCGGCCGGAGGAGCGGAAGGGCGGTCCGTATGCAGGTCCTGATCGTCAACACCGGGTCGAGCAGCGTGAAGCTGTCGGTCCTGGGCGGGGGCGGAGAGCAGCTCGGCAACAGCACCCTGGAGCTGCGCGACGGCACGGTGACGGCCGAGCAGATGCAGGGGGCGCTGGAGGAGCTGCCCCGCGTGGACGCGGTCGGCCACCGGGTCGTGCACGGCGGCGAGGACTTCCGCGCGCCCGTGGTGCTGGACGAGCACGTGCTGGAGCGGATCCGCGAGGTGGCGGTGCTGGCGCCGCTGCACGTGCCCAAGGCGCTGGCGGGGATCGAGGCGGCCCGCAAGGTGCTGCCCGACACCCCGCAGGTGGCCTGCTTCGACACCGCCTTCCACGCGACGCTGCCGCCGGAGGCCTCCACCTACGCCATCCCCAAGGGGTGGCGGGAGCGGCACGGGCTGCGGCGGTACGGCTTCCACGGGCTGTCGCACTCCTACGCCTCGCGGCGCGCGGCCGAGATGGCCGGGGGGCCGGTCGGCCGCCTCGTCGTGGCCCACCTGGGGGCCGGGGCGTCGCTGTCGGCGGTGCGCGACGGGCGCTGCCTGGACACCACCATGGGCTTCACCCCCACCGAGGGGCTGGTCATGGCCACCCGCAGCGGGGACGTCGACCCGGGGCTGGTGCTGTGGCTGCTGCAGTACGGCGGCATGGCCCCCGACGAGGTGGCCGGGGGACTGGACCGCGGCGGCGGCCTGTACGGGCTGACCGGCGACTCCGACATGCGCGAGGTGATGGAGCGCGTCCGCGGCGACGACCCGGCGGCCCGCCTGGGGCTGGGGGTCTACCTGCACCGCCTGCGGGCGAAGATCGCGGCGATGGCCGCGTCCCTCAACGGCCTGGACACGCTGGTGTTCACCGGGGGAGTGGGCGAACACCAGCCCCCGGTCCGCGCCGGTGCGGCCGAGGGCCTGGCCTTCCTGGGCGTGGCCGTCGACACCGCCGCGAACGAGGCGGCGCACACCGACACCGACATCACCGCGCCGGGGGCGAAGGTGCGCACCCTGGTCCTCACCGCCCGCGAGGACCTGGAGATCGACGGCGAGGTCCGCAGAACACTGGAGGGGTGAGGCGCCTGCTTCTCAGGGAGGGCCGGGGCCGAAGATCTTGTGGGTCCCGACCCTCCTCCAGATCACGTGCGGCTTGCCGGGAAAGCGTTCCTCGCCCTACTCCCACGTCGCCCTGGCATCAGGCGCCCATGTCATCTCGAAGACGCCGGGCACGCCCTGGACGCGCTTGACGCGCAGTCCAGGACGGAACTCTCCCTTGTCGATGTCCGGTGCGAACTCGGTGAGGCCCACCCGGCGGAACCGGGCGCGCTGCTCTTCACCGAGCCGTTTCACGTCAGCGCGGAACCTGGTGGTGATGGCGAACGCGGCCAGGATTCAGCGCTCCTCGTCCAGGGAGTCGAACATCGACTCCGCGCTGTCGAACTCTTCGAGGCCGCCCTCAGCGATCTGTGCGGTGGCCTCTCGTTCGCCTTCCTGCCAGGAGCTCTCCCAGAACCAGGCCTGATCCGCAGGGACCACGGTCATCCCGCGCAGGACGACCTCACCGTCCGCGTTGATGGCGAACTCCAGGTCGTCTCCTTCACGGATGTGCAGCGCTTCGGCCGCATCGCGTGGCAGGGCCACGTGGTCCTTGCGGCGCATCACCGCTCTGACCCGCGTGTGGGTTCGGCAATCCGACCTGTCGTGCTTGGTACTCATGGTGTCCACTTTCCTCGGCACCATTCTGTACGTGACTGTCGGAAAGTTCAGCTCTCCGACAGTGCGCCCATCTGCGTCTCCTGGCGCTCCTCTTCCGCTCCGAGGGCGATGGGGGCGGCCAGCCACTCGTCGGGGAGGCCGAACGCGTCGACCAGCGTGCGCGCGTGCGGGCGCAGCTCCTCGCACAGCGCGTCCACCGCCTGCAGCACGGCCTTGGCCCGCGTGCCCGACAGGCGCTCGTGCTCCAGGAACCAGGCGCGGTCCTCCTCCACCAGCGACAGCACGTACAGGTCGCACACCTTCTCCAGCAGGCGCCGCGCCTCCGCGTCCCCGCAGCGGTCGATGCCCGCCACGAACGCCTCCAGCACCACCCGGTCCACGTGCACGCGTGCGGCCCGCAGCACGTGGTCCTGGGCGTCGTTGAACGCCGCGAAGGCCCCGCCCGCCTTGCCCGCCCGGCGCAGCCGCCGCGCCAGCCCGGCCACCGTGTGCTCCTCGCGGTCCTCCAGCAGCCGCAGCTGCCAGCCGCGGTCGCGCAGCTCCTCGGCGTCGCCGCGCCCCGGCGCCGCGGCGACCAGGCGCTCGATCAGCGACCGGGCGGCGGTGCGCTCGATCACCCCCTCCAGCACCTGCCCTGCGGCGAACCGCACCGTCCCCGCGGTGTCCAGGTCGCCGAAGGCGTCCCGGTAGTCGGTGAGCAGCGCCTTGGCGAGCAGCTGCAGCAGCACCGTGTTGTCGCCCTCGAACGTGGTGAACACGTCCACGTCCGCGCGCAGCTGCGGCAGGCGGTTGGCGGCCAGGTACCCCGCCCCGCCGCACGCCTCCCGGCAGGTCTGGGCGGTGTGCAGGGCGTGCCAGGTCGCCACCGCCTTCAACCCGGCCGCGCGCGACTCCAGCTCGCGCCGGGCGTGCTCGTCCAGCGGGCGCTCCCCGGTGCGGTCGTCGTGCAGCGCCGCGACCAGCTCCCCCTGGGCGAAGTGCAGCGCGTAGGTGCGGGCCAGGGCGGGCAGCAGACGGCGCTGGTGGGAACGGTAGTCCAGCAGCCGCACCTCCTCCCCGCCCCCGCCGGGGCGGGTGAACTGGCGCCGCGCGTCCCCGTAGCGGACGGCGACCGCCAGTGCGGCCTTCGCCGCGGTGCCCGCGCCTCCCGCGACGCTCACCCGTCCGCGCACCAGCGTCCCGAGCATGGTGAAGAACCGGCGGGAGGGGTCGTCGATCGGGCTGGAGTAGGTGCCGTCCTCGGCGACCGACCCGTACCGGCCCAGCAGCGCCGAGCGCGGCACCCGCACCCGGTCGAAGGTCAGGCGGCCGTTGTCGACGCCGTTGAGCCCGGCCTTGGGGCCGCAGTCGCCGATCGCCACACCGGGCAGCGGGCGCCCCTCCTCGTCCCGGATCGGCACCAGCAGGGCGTGCACCCCGTGGTCCTCGCCGCGTGTGCGCAGCCGGGCGAAGACCACCGCCGCGCGCCCGTCCCGGGCGGCGTTGCCGATGTAGTCCTTGCGGGCCGCCTCGTCCGGCGTGTGCACGGTGAAGGTGCCCGACCCGGGGTCGTAGTCGGCGGTGGTGCGGAGCCGCTGCACGTCGGAGCCGTGCCCGGTCTCGGTCATGGCGAAGCAGCCGGGCAGGTCCAGTGCGATCACCCCGGGCAGGTGCTCGGCGCGCTGGGCGTCGGTGCCCAGCGCCTCGATCGCGCCGCCGAACAGGCCCCACTGCACCCCGACCTTCACCATCAGGGACATGTCGGCGACGAGCATCTCGAACGCCACGCAGGAGGCCCCGAAGTCGCCCGCGCCGCCGACCTCGGCGGGGAACCCGTAGCCGGGCACCTCGGTGCGGGCGATCGCGGCGAGCTGGTCGGCGACGCGCGCCCGGTGCTCCTCCATGGACAGCCCGGCGGCGGGGGCGAAGAGCTCCCCCCGCACCCGCTCGCGCACGGTGTCCCTGACCCCGGCCCACCGGCCGTCGAGGAGGGCGCGCAGCGCCTCCGCGGTCCGGTCGCCGGTCCGCTCCCGCGGTGCCTCGGTGTCGGTCATCGTCTCCCGCCCTCTGTGCCCCTCCGCGCTTTCGGGCCGTCCTACCACGGGCGGTCCGGGGCGCCGGCGCCCGACACGCCTGTATCGCGGTGAGATCGGGCGATGGTGGGAAGACCGTAAAGGACACATGGAGAGCGGAACGCGCGGAGCGGCGGATGATGACGGCCGAAACCCGTCCCGGTGTCCGGGACGCCCTGCCCACCGACCTCGCCGCCATGGTCGCCCTCGGGGAGCGTGTGGGCCCCGCCGGGCGCGGCCCCGGCGGTGAACCCGCGGAGTCGCGCCGCGCCCGGTTGGCGGCGCTGGTCTCCGACCTCGGCGCGGTGGTGCTGGTGGCCACGGACGAGGAGGTCGTCCAGGGGTACCTGGCGGCGGCGGTCGGCGACCCCGCGCCGCCGCACGGCGGCGTGGGCCCGGTCGGGTACGTGGACGACCTCGCCGTGGGGGAGGGGTACGACTGGTGGCGCGTGGGCGGCGCCCTCCTCGCGCACGCCCGCTCCCGCCTGAAGGAGGCCGGGGCCGTGCGGATGATCGTCACGACGGGCGGAGGCGACCCGGTCAAGCAGGCCTTCCTGTGGCGGTCCGGGTTCACGCTGATCACCGAGTCCTACGAGGAGTCCCTGCCGTGACCCGTTGACCCTCCGGCGACGGTCCGACGGGAGTGCCGCCACGACCGCTGGAGCGGCAGCGCTTCCGTCGGGATCACCGCGAGCGCGCCCGGCCCGCGGGAACAGTGTCGTGGCCCTGACCATGGCCGGGCGGCCGGGCCGCCCGGCCCCGGAGAGTGGCGGGGGCCCAGACGGCCCGGGACCCGCGGCCCCGTGCGCGCCCCCGAACACCCGCGCCCCCTCCCGCGCTCCCTCCCGAGGCGGTCAAGGGGGCCCCAATTCACCCCCTGTTCTCCTTTTTCGAAGATCGAAAAGGTTCGAACGGGTGTATCCCCGGGGATGTGAGGTCGGTGCGTGCTCGATTGGAGTGAGCGATGACCCGACTCACCGAGAACGACGTCCACGACTACATCCGCGGCATCTGCTTCAAGAACGGCCCTCCGGGCCTGGTCGGTGTCGAAGTCGAATGGCTGGTCACCGACCCCGCCGCCCCCGACCGCCCCGTACCCGTCGACCGTGTGGCCGCGCTGCTGGACGAGGCCGGGCCGCCCCCGGCCGGAAGCGCCGTCACCTTCGAACCCGGAGGGCAGCTGGAGCTCAGCTCGCCGCCCCTCCCCGGCCCCGCCGCCGCGCACCGCGCCGCCGCCGCCGACCTCGCCCACGTGGCCAAGCCCCTGAACGACGCGGGGCTGGACCTGCGCGGCGTCGGCCTCGACCCCCGGCGGCCGCCCCTCCGCCAGCTCACCCTCCCCCGCTACACCGCCATGGAGCGGTTCTTCGACCGCGCCGGGCCCAGCGGCCGCACCATGATGTGCAGCACCGCCTCCCTGCAGGTGTGCCTGGACATCGGCGCGGACGCCGCCGACGCCGCCCGGCGCTGGCGCCTGGTCCACCGTCTGGGCCCGGTGCTCACGGCCGCCTTCGCCAACTCGCCCCTGTGGCGCGGGCGCCCCACCGGCTGGCGCTCGGCCCGGTGGGCGGTCTGGGCCGGGATCGACCAGGGCCGCACCCGCCCCGTCGGCGGGGACGACCCGGCCACCGCCTGGACCGAGTACGCCCTGCAGGCCCGCCTGATGACGATCCGCACCGACGACGGGCGCTGGCACGGCGGCTCCGGCATGCACTTCTCCGAGTGGATGCGCCGGTGCCGCCCCCGACCGCCCGACCACGACGACCTCGCCTACCACCTGAGCACCCTGTTCCCTCCGGTGCGCCCGCGCGGGTGGCTGGAGCTGCGGATGATCGACGCCCTGCCCGCGCCCTGGTGGCCGGTCCCGGCGGCGGTCGCCGCCGCCCTGGCGGACGACGGCCGCGCCGCCGACGCCGCCGAGGAGGCCCTGGACGAGCTGCACGGCCACGGCACCGAACCCGACCGCCTGACCTGGCTGGCGGCCGCCCGGGACGCCGTGGCCGACCCCGCCCTGGGCCGGGCCGCGCGGCGCTGCCTGGAGGCCGCGTCCGAGGCCCTGCCCCGGATGGGGGCGGCCCGGCTCGCCGAGACCGTGGACGCCTACCGCGACCTCTACACCGAACGGGGCCGCTGCCCCGCCGACGACGCGACCGACGGATCCGATGCGGCCGACGCGCCGGACGCCACCCCCGGAGGGGACCGATGAGGACCGAGGCGGACCACGACCGCGACCACGACCGCGTGCGCGAGCGCATCGCCGCCGAGCTGGAGGCGGTGCGCAGGCGCAGCGAGGGACTGACCGTGCACGCCCTGGACGAGGGCGAGCTGGTGGCCCAGCACTCCCCGCTGATGTCGCCGCTGGTGTGGGACTACGCCCACGTCGGCAACTACGAGGAGCAGTGGCTGGTGCGCGCCGCGGCGGGCGGGCGGGCCCTGCGCCGCGACATCGACGTGCTCTACGACGCCTTCGAGAACGCCCGCGCCGACCGGGTCGAACTGCCGCTGCTCCGCCCCGAGGAGGCACGCGACTACAACGCCCGCGTCCGGCGGCGGGTGCTCGACTCCCTGGAGCGGGTGCCCATGGGCGAGGGGTCGGGCCTGGGCGCGGGCGGCTTCGTCTACAACATGGTGATCCAGCACGAGCACCAGCACGACGAGACCATGCTCGCCACCCACCAGTTGCGCACGGGCGACCCGGTGCTCCCCGACGGGGCGCCCGACGGGCCGGACCCGGTGCCGCCGGGCCCCGCGGAGGTGCTGGTGCCCGCCGGGCCGTTCACCATGGGCACCACCGCCGACCCGTGGGCCTACGACAACGAGCGCCCCTCGCACACCGTGCACCTCCCCGCCTACCGGATCGCCGCGCGGCCGGTGTCCAACGCCGCCCACATGGCGTTCATCGACGCGGGCGGCTACGACGACCCCCGCTGGTGGACCGAGGAGGGCTGGCGCTGGCGCAGCGAGGGCGGCAAGACCGCCCCCGCGTTCTGGTTCCGCGACGGGGACACCTGGATGCGCCGCCGCTTCGGCCGTGTCGAACCCGTCCCGCCGGGGGAGGCGGTCCAGCACGTCAGCTTCCACGAGGCGCAGGCGCACGCGCGCTGGGCGGGCATGCGGCTGCCCACCGAGGCCGAATGGGAGAAGGCCGCGCGCTGGGACCCGTCCACCGGCCGCTCCCGCCGCTACCCGTGGGGGGACGAGGAGCCCACCGGGCGCCACGCCAACCTGGGGCAGCGGCGGCTGGGGCCCTCGGCCGCCGGGGCCTTCCCCGACGGGGCGTCCCCGCTCGGGGTGCGCCAGCTCATCGGCGACGTGTGGGAGTGGACCTCCACCGTCTTCCACGGCTATCCCGGCTTCACCGCCTTCCCCTACCGGGAGTACTCCGAGGTGTTCTTCGACGACGGCTACCGGGTGCTGCGCGGCGGCTCCTGGGCGACCGACCCCACCGCCACCCGGGGCACGTTCCGCAATTGGGACCACCCCATCCGGCGGCAGATCTTCAGCGGCTTCCGGCTGGCCCGCGACGCCGCCCCGGACGAGGGCGGGGTGGGCGCCTGATGTGCCGCCACCTCGCCTACCTGGGGCCGCCCGCGAGCCTGCACCGACTGCTGTTCGGGGACGCGGACGGCGGCGGGAACCCGCTGTACCGCCAGTCCTACGCCCCGCGCGAGCAGCGGCACGGCACCGTCAACGCCGACGGGTTCGGCGCCGGGTGGTACCCGCCCGGAGGCGGCGGGCCGCTGCGGTACCGCCGCGCGATGCCCATTTGGGCGGACACCTCCTTCGAGGACGCCGCCCGTGCGATCACCACCGGCTGCCTGGTGGCGGCCGTGCGCGACGCGACCCCGGGATTCGGCACCGACGAGTCGTGCGCCCAGCCGTTCCGCGCCGACGGCATGCTGTTCAGCCACAACGGTGCGGCCGACGACGACGAGGCGCTCGCCGCCGCCCTGGGCGCACCGGCCCCGGCCGGGGTCCTGGACGCCCGCACCCCCGTCGATTCGGCGCCGCTGTTCGCCCACGCGGTCCGGCTGCGGCGGCGCGGCGCCGGGCTGGGCGAGGCGCTCGCCGCCACGGTGGCGGCGGCGCTGGAGCACTCGACCGGGCGGTACAACCTTCTGGCCTCCGACGGGCACGCCATCGCGGCGACCGCGTTCGGCGACACGCTGTACGTGCGCGCGCTGGACGGCGGCGGCGGGAGGCGCGGCGACGGGAGTCGGGGCGGCGGCGCGATCATCGCCTCCGAGCCGCTGGACGACGCGGCGGAATGGCGCAGGGTTCCGGAGTGTTCCCTGGTCATCGCCGATTCCGAAGGGATACGGACGACCGCCGTCGCCGCACCGGCGGCCCGCGGACGACGCGAGGAGGGGGACGCGCAATGGTCCGCACCGACCGCCACCTGACCGAGGACGACCTGTCCAAGTCGCTCCGGCGCGACGTCGCCGAAGGGCTGGCGGCCGCGCCCAAGACCCTGCCGCCCAAGTGGTTCTACGACGAGCGCGGCAGCGGGCTGTTCGAGGAGATCACCCGGCTGCCCGAGTACTACCCCACCCGGGCCGAGCGGGCCATCCTGCGCGCGTGCTCCGCCGGGATCGCCCGCGCGTCCGGCGCCGACACCCTGGTCGAGCTGGGGGCGGGGTCGGGGGAGAAGACCCGGCTGCTGCTGGAGGCCCTGTACGAACGGGGCGGCCCGGCCGGGTACGTCCCCGTCGACGTCAGCGGCGACTTCCTGGAGGAGGCGGCCGCGCGCATCGCCGCCGACCACCCCGGCCTGCGGGTGCACGCGGTCGTGGCCGACTTCGAACGGCACCTGCCGCTGCTGCCCACCGGGGGCAGGCGCATGGTGGCCATGCTCGGGTCGACCATCGGCAACCAGACCCCGGAGCAGCGCGCGGCGTTCCTGGGCGACCTGCGCGGAACGATGGAGGAGGGCGAGACCCTGCTGCTCGGCGCGGACCTGGTCAAGGACCCGGCCCGGCTCGTCGCGGCCTACGACGACGCGCAGGGCGTGACGGCCGAGTTCAACCGCAATGTGCTGCGGGTGATCGACCGCGAACTGGGGGCCGACTTCGACCCCGCGCTGTTCGAGCACGTCGCGGTGTGGGACCCGGACCGCGAATGGATCGAGATGCGCCTGCGCGCCCGCACCGCCCACCGGGTCCGCGTGGAGGCGCTGGACATGGAGGCCGACTTCGCGGAGGGGGAGGAGATGCGCACCGAGATCTCCTCCAAGTTCCGCAAGGAGGGCATCGCGTCGGAGCTGGCGCAGGCCGGCTTCACCCTGGAGCACTGGTGGACCGACCCCGAGGGGGACTTCTCCCTCCTGCTGGCCCGGGCCTGACCGGCGACGGCGCCAGGGCTCGAGGCCCCGGTCCGGCCCCGCCGGAGCCGGACCGGGACCGCGGGCCCTACGGCGAGGGGCCGGAGCGGTCGGCCGCTCCGAACCACCGGGCGGCGTCCGGGGGGCGGGCGGTCCCTGGTCGCGTCCACCGTCCGGCCCCGCACACCGGGCATGGACGAGGGGCGGCCGACGGGTGCGGCTGAGCCGCCCTCGTCGTAGAAGGGCGGAGTTCCACCGCATGTGCGCGGCCCCGGGACGCGCGCGAAGCGCCAGTCGCCCGAGTGCCTCGGCGTTCGGCTCCCCCGGGGCGGTGGTTCGACCGGGGCGCCGGATCGCGGGCGCGGGGTCACATCCCCGTCGCTCCGCCCACCGCCGTGCCGATGCCGAAGGTCACCGCCATCGCCAGCAGCCCGCCGACCACGCTGCGCAGGGCCGCGCGGCGCGGACCGGCGCCGCCCAGGCGGGCGCTGACCGCGCCGGTCACCGCCACCGCCCCGGCCACCGCGGCGATCGTCACCGGCACCCGCCACCCGCCCGGGGACAGGGTGATCAGCAGCAGCGGCACCAGCGCCCCCACGACGAACGACAGGAAGCTCGCCAGCGCCGCCTGCCACGGGTCGGTCAGCTCGTCGGAGTCGAGCCTCAGCTCCACCTCGGCGTGCGCCCGCAGCGCGTCCCGGGCGGTGAGCTGCTCGGCCACCCGGCGCGCCAGGTCCGCGTCGAGCCCCCGGTCCCGGTACATCCCGGCCAGCTCCTCCAGCTCGGCCTCCGGGTCCTCCTCCAGTTCTCGGCGCTCGCGCGCGAGGGCGGCCCGCTCGGTGTCGCGCTGGGTGCTCACCGACACGTACTCGCCCGCCGCCATCGACAGCGCGCCGGAGAACATGCCCGCCACCCCGGCCACCAGGATCGCGGTGCCCGAGGCGGTCGCCCCGGCCACGCCCACCACCAGCCCGGCCGTGGACACGATCCCGTCGTTGGCGCCGAGAACGCCCGCGCGCAGCCAGTTCAGCCGCGACCCCAGGCTCTCGTGGTGCGGTTCGCGCGGTTCGCGCAGGCCGTCGGCCCCGCGGCCGGCCTCGGGCGCCCCTGCCCAGCTCCGGTCGTCCCGGCCCGGTGTCCTCGACGTCCCCCGGTCGGCCCCGCGCCCCGTCTTCCGCTCCGCCATCGGGCGCCTCCCTCCCCGGGGACCCGGCCCCGGAATCCCAGGGCGATCGTCTCAAGGCGGGGCTCGCGCCCGCGAGAGGCGCGCGGGCGGGCCCACCGGCTCCGGTACGGTGAAACCCGTGATCAAGGTAGGAGTGTTCGGCGCCCAGGGGCGCATGGGAACGGAAGTCGTCAAGGCCGTCGAGGCGGCCGAGGACACCGAGCTCGTCGCGGCGGTCGACGACCCCGGGGACCGGGAGAAGGCGCGGGGGGCCGACGTCGTCGTCGACTTCACCCACCCCGACGCGGTGATGGACAACCTGCGGTGGCTGGCCGGGAACGGGATCCATGCCGTCGTGGGCACCAGCGGCTTCGACACCGAGCGGCTGGCCGAGGTGCGCGACCTGCTCGCCCGCCACCCCGGCGCCAACGCCCTCATCGCCCCGAACTTCGGCATCGCCGCGGTGCTGATGATGAACTTCGCCGCCAAGGCCGCGCCTTACTTCGAGTCGGCCGAGATCGTCGAGCTGCACCACCCGAACAAGGCCGACGCGCCCAGCGGCACCGCCGACCGCACCGCTCGGATGGTGGCCCGGGCGCGCGCCGACGCCGGGTGCGCGCCGATGCCCGACGCCACCACCTCCGAGCTGGAGGGGGCACGCGGCGCCGACGTGGACGGCGTTCGGGTGCACGCGCTGCGGATCACCGGGCTCATCGCCCACCAGGAAGTGGTCTTCGGCACCCACGGCGAGACGCTGAAGATCCGCCACGACTCGATGACCCGCGCCTCGTTCATGCCGGGGGTGCTGCTGGGCGTGCGGCGCGTGGCGGGCCTGCCCGAACAGCTCACGGTGGGGCTGGAGCCGCTGCTCGGCCTCGACTGACCCGGCGGCCCCGCCGTTCCATAGCGTAATTCCGCGAATACCCCGTGCGCCCGGTGCGGGGTATTCGTGCTGTCACGGTCCGGATTTTCCGCAGGCTTTCCCGGCCGGGCGGCCAATTCCCGGTGGGACCGGCCGCCGTCCGGCGGGTCCGGGGGTCGGGCGCCGCGCCTTCATGTTATCTTCATGAAGCCAATGATCCGATGACTCGCATGGTGATCTGGACATGCCCGTCTCGCATGCCCCCTGCTGAGCCGCTCGACTTCACTGGCCACATTTAACGCCCTCGAAATGGGGGCGAAACGTCGCTTCCTCGTCTTCGGACACCATTGCCTGAAGGCGTATTCGTCGTGCGCTGCTGCGGAGGAAAGATGTTCCTAACCCCGTCGGACCGGGAAAAACTACTGCTCAGCGTGGCGGGGATGGTCGCCCGCGACCGCTTGGAGCGCGGGGTGCGCCTCAACCACCCCGAGGCCGTCGCCCTGCTGTCCTGCTGGGCGATCGAGCGCGCACGCGAGGGCGCGAGCGTCGAGGGGCTGATGGCCGAGTGCGCGGACGTGCTCAGTGCCGAGCAGGTCATGGACGGCGTCCCCGAACTGGTGGACTACGTGCAGGTCGAGGCCACCTTCCCGGACGGGCGCAAGCTCGTCACCATGACCCACCCCATCCGCCGCTCGGCCGAACGCGCCGAGGAGGGGGCCGCCGCCGGGCCCGCGCCCGGCGCCCTCGCCCCCGCCCCGGGCGACATCGAGCTCAACGCCGGACGGGAGAAGCGCTCCGTGGTGATCCGCAACGACGGCGACCGGCCCGTGCAGATCGGGTCGCACATCCACCTGGCCGACGTGAACCCGGCGCTCGCCTTCTCCGACGCCGACGGCGCCCCCGCCGACCGCGCCCTGGTCGAAGGGTTCCGCCTGGACATCCCCGCGGGGACGTCGCTGCGCTTCCAGCCCGGCGATGAGAAGGCGGTGACCGCGGTCGAGCTCGGCGGCCGCCGCGAGGTGCCCGGCATCCGCCCGGCCGAGGCCGTGGTCGGGGGTGGCGTGCGATGAGCCGCATCTCCCGGGACGAGTACGCCCACCTGTACGGGCCCACCGCCGGAGACCGGGTGCGCCTCGGCGACACCGACCTGTGGATCGAGGTCGAGGAGGACCGCTGCGTCGGCGGGGACGAGGCGGTCTTCGGCGGCGGGAAGTCGATCCGCGAGTCCATGCTGCAGTCCACCTCCACCCACGCCGAGGGTGCACTCGACCTGGTGGTCACCAACGCGGTGGTGCTCGACCACTGGGGCGTGGTCCGCGCCGACGTGGGCGTGCGCGACGGGCGCATCACCGCCGTCGGCAAGGCGGGCAACCCCGACGTGCAGGACGGGGTCCACCCCGACCTGGTCATCGGCCCCGGCACCGAGGTGCTCGCGGGCGAGGGGCGCATCCTCACCGCCGGGGGCATCGACTCCCACGTGCACTTCCTCAACGCCGACCAGCTGTGGGAGGCGCTGTCACTGGGCATCACCACCTCCATCGGCGGCGGCAGCGGCCCCTCGGAGGGCAGCAAGGCCACCACCGTCACCGCGGGGCCGTGGAACCTGGCCACCACCCACCGCGCCCTCGACACGGTCCCGATGAACCTGCTGCTGCTCGGCAAGGGCAACACCGTGGGGCAGGCCGCCATGGCCGAGCAGGTCCGGGCCGGGGCCGCCGGGCTCAAGATCCACGAGGACTGGGGCGCCACCCCGGGGGCCATCGACGCGGCCCTGCGCGCCGCCGACGCGTTCGGCATCCAGGTGTCCCTGCACGCCGACAGCCTCAACGAGGCCGGGTACGTGCAGGAGACCCTCGGGGCGATCCGCGGGCGGGGCATCCACATCTTCCACTCCGAGGGCGCGGGCGGCGGGCACGCCCCCGACATCATCGTGGTGGCGGGCGAGCCCAACGTGCTGCCCTCCTCCACCAACCCGACGCTGCCCTTCACCGTCAACACGGTGGCCGAGCACCACGACATGCTCATGGTCTGCCACCACCTCAACCCCGACGTCGAGGCGGACGTGCAGTTCGCCGACTCGCGCATCCGCGACACCACCATGGCCGCCGAGGACCTGCTGCAGGACATGGGCGCCATCTCGATGACCTCCTCCGACGCCCTGGCCATGGGGCGCGCCGGGGAGGTGGTCACCCGAACCTGGCAGGTGGCGCACGCGATGAAGGGCCGGTGGGGGAGCGGGTCGCTGATGCCCGCCGACAACGAGCGGGCGCGGCGCTATGTCGCCAAGTACACCATCTGCCCGGCCGTGGCCGCCGGGATCGACCACGAGGTGGGCTCGGTGGAGCCGGGCAAGCTCGCCGACCTGGTGCTGTGGAACCCGGCGTTCTTCGGCATCCGGCCGGCGGCGGTGGTCAAGGGCGGAGGGGTGGTGTACGCCCCGCAGGGCGACGTCAACGCCTCCATCCCGACGGCCGAGCCGATGCTGCTGCGCACCGGTCTGGCCGCGGGCGACGCGGCGCACCTGGCGACGAGCTTCGTCGCCCCGGCCGCCCTCGAAGAGGGGGTGACCGAGCGCCTGGGGCTGAGGCGCCGCCTGACCCCGATCCGGCACACCCGCGGGGTGGGCAAGGAGCACATGCCCAACAACAGCGCCCTGCCGGAGATCAGTGTGGACCCGGAGACGTTCCGGGTCACCATCGACGGCTACGAGGTCGACCCGAAGGACGCCGACGCCCCCGTGTCGGAGGTCCCGTTGGCCCAGCGGTACAGCATGTTCTGACCCGGGCGCCGACCGCGTCGGCTGGAGGGGCGCGGTCTCCGTCCGAGCGGTCATCGCGGTTCTCCGGCGGGTCCGACCCGCTCGGGGCCCTGACCGACGGCTGCTGTTCGGCCGCCGACCGGAGGGCGTCCGCCGGAAGCCGGATAGCGGCCCCGGAAGCCGAATAGCGGCCGCCGGAGGTCACAGCGATCCGGCGGACGCCGTCCAGGTACCCGTGGCGTAGGGGCGACGCCTCAGACGGCCGTGCCCGTACCGGTTCGCGGAGGCAGGCGGACGGGGGCGCGCCCGAGGAAGGTCCGTCGGGACGGCCGCCGGTCCCGCGAAGGAGGGGTCAGAGTAGCCGTCGTCGCAGGTCGGGAGCAGGATAGTGGGTGAGTGTCGAGTGCCCGAGGGGTGGGCCGGGGCCACCGGTCCCGCCCCCGGGAGCCCCGGCCGTTCCGGCAGCGGCGCGGCGGAAACGTCGCGGCATCGCACCACGGGCGGCGCGGGGCGTGGCGGCGGGGCGACGGGGCGGTGGCGGACGAGGCGGCCCGCCCTCGACCGAAGAACTGGGAGGAGACGGAGACGATGAGCACCGACACGGGTGCGCTGGGAGCGCTCCTGCTCGCCGACGCCCGGCTCCCCACCGGCGGGCATGCCCACTCGGCGACCCTGGAGGCCGCGCTGGAGGCCGGGCTTCCGGAGGAGCGCATCCCCGACTACATCCGCGCCCGCCTGGCCACGGTCGGCCGCACCGAGGCCGCCGCCGCGGTCGTCGCCCTCCGGGTCGCCGCGGACCCGGACCCCGGGTCCGGCCCCGACTACGGCCCCGTGCAGGAGGCCCTCGCCGCCCGGACCCCCAGCCGTGCGTTGCGCGAGGCGTCCGCCTCCCTCGGGCGCGGCCTGGCCCGCCTCGCCCGCCGGGTCGATGCCGGCCACGCCGCCGTGCGCGCCCTGCCCTCCGCGCAAGCGGCCACCCCCGGGCTGCGGGCGATGCGCCCGGTCGTCCTCGGCGCGCTCGGGGCGGTGTTCGGCATGACCGCCGAGCAGACCGCCCGCGCCGCGCTGTACGAGGACGCCCAGACGGTCACCGCGGCCGCCCTCAAACTCCGCCCCGGCGACCCGCTCACCGCGGTCCGCCGGCTCCTCGACCTGGCACCCGAGATCGAGGCGTCGGTCCGCGCCGCCGCCGCGACGGACGTCCCCCACGACATTCCCGCGCATTCGGCCCCGCTCATCGACCGATGGGCCGAGGCGCACGCACGCGAGACGAGGAGGCTCTTCGTTGCCTGAGAACACAGCCTTGCCTGAGAACACAGCCTTGCCTGAGAACACGGCGTCGCCTGAGAGCACGGCGGTGCCCGCCGCCCGCCGCACCCTGCGGCTGGGCGTGGCCGGGCCGGTCGGCACCGGCAAGAGCTCGCTCATCGCCACCCTGTGCCGGGAGCTCTCCGGTGAGCTGGCGATGGCCGTGGTCACCAACGACATCTACACCGACGAGGACGCCCGCTTCCTGCGCAGCGCCGGGGTGCTGCCCGAGGAGCGCATCCGCGCCGTGGAGACCGGTGCGTGCCCGCACACCGCCATCCGGGACGACATCACCGCCAACCTGGACGCGGTGGAGGACATGGAGGAGGACTTCGCCCCGCTCGACCTGGTGCTGGTGGAGAGCGGCGGCGACAACCTCACCGCCACCTTCAGTCCGGCCCTGATCGACGCCCAGATCTTCTGCCTGGACGTGGCGGGCGGCGGGGACGTCGCGCGCAAGGGCGGCCCGGGGATCGGCCGCGCCGACCTGCTCATCGTGAACAAGTCCGACCTCGCGCCCTACGTCGGCGTCGATGTGGACCGGATGGTCGCCGACGCCGAGCGGGCGCGCGACGGCCGACCGGTGCTGGCGCTGTCGCGCACCGACGAGCCGTCGGTGAAGGCGCTGTGCGACTGGGTGCGCGGGGTGATCGGGGCCCACCGCAGCGGCGAGCACACCCCGCAGGACCCGGGGCCGATGGCGCCGCACAGCCATGGGCCCGAGGACGAGGGCGGGCATGGCCACGGCCACGGGCACGGACACGGGCACTGATGGAAGCACTGCGCGAACGGGCCGTCTCCGCCCCTGAGGCCGGGGCGGCCCCCTCCGAACCCGGCTTGGACCCGTCCGAGCCCGCCGTGGTCGCGGTGCGCAGGTACGGGGACCGGACGGTGCCGGTGGCGCTGGAGACCGGCACGTTCCTCAAGCCGGGCATCATGCGCCGTCCCGGCGGCGCGCTGCGCGTCGCCCTCGCGGCGGTGCGGGCGGCACTGTGCGCGGGGGACGACGTCCGGCTCCACGTGGATGTGGGGCCCGGCGCCGAGCTGGAGCTCGTGGACCCCAACGGCACGGTGGCCTACAACGCGCGCGGGGGCCGGGCGGCTTGGCGGGCCTCGGTCCGCCTCGCCGAGGGGGCGCGCATGACCTGGACCGAACCGGCGTTCGTGGTCTCCGACGGCGCCGACGTCCGGCGCGAGGTCGAAGCCGACCTGGCGGAGGGCGCCGAGCTGCTGTGGCGTGAGTCCCTGGTCCTGGGCAGGACGGGTGAGCGCGGCGGGAGGATGCTGGCGTCCACGCGGGTGCGCCTGGCGGGCCGCCCGCTGTTCACCGAGGACCTGGACCTGCGCGATCCGGAGGTGCGGGGCCTGCCCGGCATCCTGGGCGGGGACCGGGTGGTGGGCCAGGTGGGGGTGTTCGGCCGCGACCCGGAGGCGGGGCAGGGGCCGGACGGCCCCGACCTCCTCGACCTGGCGGGGCCCGGCGCGGTGTGGCGGTGGACGGGAGAACGCCCGTTCAAGGCGGACGCGGCCCTGACCCCGGTGTGGCAGGCCTGGGGCGGCCACACCTGAGGGGGTGGAGAAGGCGCGAACAGGGGGAGGCGCCGTTACCTGCAGCGCTGTCGGCCGTCTGGTGTGTTCGTGGCCCCCGTGGATGGCGGCGACGGTGAGAGCGGGTGATCGTGTCCCGCAGAGTGGTGTAACTAATTTCGAATCTGCATCGCCATGAGCACCAAACGGCTGGTCAGCACGGGCGCTCATGTTCGAACAGCATCGGAAACTTACACCACTCCAGCGGACATGACCGAGCGGGCCGTTTCCCCGGCCTTGCTAGCCGGGCGGCGGGCCCCTTCCGGTCCGGGTGGTCGGGCGGCTCGGCTGGTCCCCCGCTGACGGGCTCCGGCCGTCCGCCAGGCCACTGGAATGCAAGGACAACGGCAGCGACGACGGCACCGGCCGGTACCCCGCTCGTGGGCCCCGGCCGGGCGGCGGGCCGTCGGAGTGTGAGGTGGTTGGCGGCGACGACGAGGGGCGGCGGTCCTACCTGGTGGATTGTCGGCCGCCGGGTGCGTGCGTGGTCACCGCGATGGGCGACGACGGCGAAGCTGGTCCCCCACTCCGGGCCCCGGCCGTCCGGCAGGTCAGCGGGGTGCAGGGGAAATGGCGGCGACGGCAGAGCCGGGCGGTTCCCCGGGCCTGCCTGCCGGGCGCCGGGTTTCTCGCGGTCCGGGTCAGCGGGCGGCTCGGCAGGTACCCCACTCCGGGCCTCGGCCGGGCGCCGGGCTGCCGGGGCGCGAGGTGGGGGCGGCGCGAGTGGGGCCGGGGCCGGGCGCCCTGATCGGAGGTGCCCCGGGCGCGTCATCCGGACCACTTGTCCCATCAAGGTCAGACACCCGGGCCCAGAACCCGGGCATATCGGACCTCCTCGCGTTCGTTGGCCGATCGAGCGTGGTGAACGAACCATCTGGAGGGTGATCGCGTGGTGGAAGCACCACCCTCGTTGCCCTTGGACCGCCCGGCGGCACCGGTGAGGGGTGCGTCCGTCCGGTCCCTCGTGGTGCAGGGGGCGGCGCGGCCGGGAAGGTGAGTCCTGTTCGCGTTCCTGGCGCCTGCCGGGCCGACCCCCCTGGGGAGCGCCGGGATGTGCCCGGCGGCTGGGCCTCGGGGCCCGGTCCCAACCAGCGTGCAGCCTCTCGACGAGAACCTCCCGCATGGTGAGACAGAGGGGTCGTGGTTCGGGCTCATCGACGCCCGGACCCGCCCCCGCCAGGCCCGCCGTGAACCCGGCAGCGCCATGACCTGGGCGAACACTCCGCGTTAAGAGGTAAGGGGGTCGCGAAGCGCGCTCAGCGACGCCCGTGCGCGCCCCGGGCGTACGAAGTCGACGATTTCAGAACAGGTTCTGGGGACGAAATGCTCGGTTCGTGCTTATGTGGGGTGTTCCCCTCGGATGTTGGAGCGGGGCCCGAGGTACTTGGGCACTCCCGCCGGGCGTCCGAGGGTCACTCCGGGCCGATATCGGCTACCCGCAGTGACAAAGAGGACTGCAAATGACCCTGGCGTGCCGTTTGGGGCCCTTCTGGAGGCAGAACGTGTTCTGGAATCGCGATGACCGTGCACCCCCGCCGTCCACCGGTCCGCCCCGGGCGTCGATCAGGGTGCGGGAGGGGCTCCGGCGCCCCGAGAACCGGACGAACCGGATGCCGGGCAGGTAGGGGCCGGGCCGGAACCCGCCTTCCGGGCGTCGCGGGCGGCCGGGGGCCATCCTGTGTGGCGGATTCACCACCCCGTCGCGCGAAAAGCGTCCATTTCGCCACGCGGGATCGCCGAACCCTGCTCGCTGCGCCCGCTATGCGCGCCTTGTTGCCCCCTTCCGCGATGATCTCGGGAAAAAACGACGCTAAAACCGCGCCGGTAGCGTCGTTTTTCCCGAGATCATCGCGGGGAAGAGGGGCTCCGGGCCGACGGCCGCCGGGGACACGGGCGACCACGCGCCCTCCCGGCCCCACCGGGCCGTCCACCCGGACCGCGAGGAGCCCGGCGCCCGGCAAGGAGGGCCGGGGAACCGGTGGGCTCTTGCCGTCGCTGCCCATCGCGGTGACCACGCACGCACCCGGCGGCCGACAATCCACCAGGTAGGACCGCCGCCCCTCGTCGTCGCCGCCAACCACCTCACACTCCGACGGCCCGCCGCCCGGCTAGCAAGGCCGGGGAAACGGCCCGCCGCCCGGCCGGGGCCCATGAGTGGGGTACCTGCGGTGCCGGTCGGGCTCTGTCCTGGTCAGGCCAGGGCTCGCGGAAGGGGGCGGCCGGGGTGCTCCGGAGAGAACGAACGGCGGCGAACGGCGACGAACAGTGACGAAAGACGACGAAGGCGGCACGGGGGCGCGCCGCCCCGTGCCGCCGGCCGTAGAGGGTCCGCCCTCCGGGCGTCATCAGCCGCCGAAGCCGATGGCGGTGAAGACCTGGGCGGCCAGCACGCCGCCCACGATCGGGGCGACCACCGGGACCCAGGCGTAGGACCAGTCCGAGCCGCCCTTGCCCGGGATCGGCAGCAGCGCGTGGGCGATGCGTGGGCCCAGGTCGCGGGCGGGGTTGATGGCGTACCCGGTCGGCCCGCCCAGGGACAGGCCGATCGCCAGCACCAGGAAGCCGACCAGCATCGGCGCGATGCCGGTGCCGAACAGCACCGTCAGTTCGCCGTTGCCCATCGGGTTCACGTTGGCGTTGATCCCCAGGATGCCGAAGACCAGCATGAACGTGCCGATGACCTCGGTGGCGAAGTTCGCCGGGATGTTGCGCACCGCGGGCGCGGTGGAGAACACGCCGAGCTTGGTGTCCGGGTCGTCGGTCTCCTTCCAGTGCGGCAGGTAGGCCAGCCACACCAGGACCGCGCCGACGAAGGCGCCGGCCATCTGCGCGGCGATGTAGCCCGGAACCTGCGACCACGGCAGGTCGCCGATGGAGGCCAGCGCGAAGGTGACCGCGGGGTTGATGTGCGCGCCGCTGTACTGCCCGACGACGTAGACGGCCATCATGACCGCCAGGCCCCAGCCGAAGGTGACGACGATCCAGCCGCCGTTGTTCGCCTTGGACTTGGCGAGGGTGACGCCGGCGACGACGCCGCCGCCGAGCAGGATGAGAATCGCGGTGCCGACGAATTCGGCGAGATACACCATGGGAGCCTCCGTGCGGGCAGGGGTGCCAGCGGGCGCGCGGGGCGGCCGCTGTGGGGTGGGGGAGGGGGAGGGGACAGTGCCGGAGGGGTCGGCCCCCCGGGACCGGGGGCGGCCTCCGGCCCTGGTGGCGGATCGGTCCGCCGGGCGGGGCGGCGTGGGCCGGTCGGCCCCCCGCCGCCTGCGGTGTTCTGCGCGCACGGGGCGCGGTGCGCTCGTGCGTGCCGGTCCCCGTGCGCCGGTGCGGCGCGTCAGGGGCGGGGAGAGGGAGGGGCCGGCGGCCTCGCCGTCACCGTCCGCGGCCCGGCCGTGCCGGGTCGGCCCGGTCCGGGCCGCGGAGGATGCGTGGCGTGCGGGGGAGCGCCGTGGCGTCAGGCGCCGTCGTGCTCCACCCAGCCGAGGGTGCGCTCGACGGCCTTGCCCCAGTTGCGGTACTCGCGCTCGCGCACCTGGTCGTCCATCTTCGGCGTCCACTCGGCGGCCTTGTGCCAGTTGGCGCGCAGGCTCTCCATGTCGGGCCAGTAGCCCACCGCCAGGCCGGCCGCGTAGGCGGCGCCCAGGCAGGTGGTCTCGGCGACCATCGGGCGCACGACCTCGACGTCGAGCACGTCGGCGAGGATCTGCATGAGCAGGTTGTCGGCGGTCATGCCGCCGTCCACGCGCAGCGAGGTCAGCTCCACGCCCGAGTCCGAGCGCATCGCGTCGACCACCTCGCGGGTCTGCCAGGCGCTGGCCTCCAGCACCGCCCGGGCGATGTGGCCCTTGTTGACGTAGCCGGTCAGGCCGGTGATGACGCCGCGGGCGTCGCTGCGCCAGTGCGGGGCGAACAGCCCGGAGAAGGCCGGGACGACGTAGCAGCCGCCGTTGTCGTCGACGGTGCGGGCGAGCGTCTCGATCTCGGCGGCGCTGGAGATCAGGCCCAGGTTGTCGCGCACCCACTGCACCAGCGAACCGGTGACCGCGATGGAGCCCTCCAGCGCGTACACCGCGGGGGCGTCGCCGATCTTGTAGCCGAGGGTGGTGAGCAGGCCGTTGGAGCTCATGACCGGCTCGGTGCCGGTGTTGAGCACCATGAAGGTGCCGGTGCCGTAGGTGCCCTTGACCTCGCCGGGGGAGAAGCAGGTCTGCCCGAACAGGGCGGCGTGCTGGTCGCCGAGGGCGGAGGCGACCGGGACGCCCTCCAGGAAGCCGCGGGCCGGCCCGTACACCTCGGCCGAGGAGGTGATCTCCGGGAGCACCTGCGCCGGGATGCGCATGGCGTCCAGGATCTCGGTGTCCCAGTCCAGCGTGTGCAGGTTCATCAGCATGGTGCGGCTGGCGTTGGTGACGTCGGTGACGTGCCGGCCGGTCAGCTTCCAGATGATCCAGGTGTCCATGGTGCCGAAGAGCACCTCGCCGCGCTCGGCGCGCTCGCGCAGGCCGTCCACCTCGTCGAGCAGCCAGCGGAGCTTGGGTCCGGCGAAGTAGGTGGCCAGCGGCAGGCCGCAGCGCTCGCGGAACCGCTCCTGGCCGATCCCGCCGGCCAGCTCGCGGGTGAGCGCGTCGGTGCGGGTGTCCTGCCAGACGATGGCGTTGTGCACCGGCTCGCCGGTCTCGCGGTCCCACACCACCGTGGTCTCGCGCTGGTTGGTGATGCCGACCGCGGCCAGCTGGGAGGGGGCCAGGCCGCCGGCCTCCAGGGCCTCGCGGACCACGATCTGGACGTTGTCCCAGATCTCGGTGGCGTCGTGCTCGACCCACCCGGGCTGGGGGAAGATCTGCCGGTGCTCGCGCTGGCCGACGGAGACGATCCGGCCGTCGTGGTCGAAGACGATGCACCGGCTGGACGTGGTGCCCTGGTCGATGGCGGCAATGTACTGGGTGGTCATCCGGTCACTCGCCTCTGGGAAGGGGACATCGCTGGCCGGACCGGGGCCCAGAACGCGCACCGGGGTCACACCGGTTCACGCGAGCACTCGATCCGCATGACGTACGACAATGTAGTACGAATGGAGCCAAGTGTGAGCCGTGTCTCCGGAGTTGTCAAGCGGTGGTGGGAAGGTGCGGTGGCGCTCGAGGTTACCGTTCAGGATCGTCACACACCAGGGTCGTGACCAGGGGCGGAAGGCGTGTCGCCGTGGGTGGGTGCGGTGTCGCGGTCGGTGAGCGGACCGGGGCGCACGGGGCGCGGGAGGGGGTGCCGGGGCGGCCCGGCGGGGGCGCCCGCCGCGGCCCCCGGGTCACCAGGAGTGCGCGCCCAGCTCGCGGGAGATGGACCGGGCGGCGTCGCGGACATAGGACACCAGCTCCATGCGCGGACCCTCGCCGTCCGGCCCGTGCAGCCGCTCCACGGCGCCGGAGATGCCCACCGCCCCCACGGTGGTGCCCCGGTGGTCGCGGATCGGCGCGGCGATGGCCACCTCGCCCTCGATGAGCTCCTCGTCCTCGCCGGCCCAGCCCCGGGCGCGCACCCGGTCCAGCTCGCCCAGCAGGTCGCCGGGGGCGGTCAGGGTGGCGGGGGTGAAGCGGGCCAGCTCGAGGGCGCGGCCGTTGCCGTCCTCCAGGGGGTGGTCCGGGCCGCCCTCCTCGGAGGGCACCGGCATGGCCAGCGGGTCGAACGCCATCAGCGCCTTGCCCAGGGCGGTGGCGTGCAGCGGGAGCAGCGAGCCGACCTCGAGGGTCTGGGTGCTGTCGTCGGGGCGGAACACGTGGTGGACGACGAGCGCCTGGCCCTCGTGCAGGGTCCCGATGCGCACGCTCTCACCGCTGCGCGAGGCCAGCGAGTCGGCCCAGTTCAGCGCGCGGGTGCGCAGCTCGTTGCCGTCCAGGTAGCGGGTGCCCAGGCGGAGCAGCCCGCCGCCGAGGCGGTAGTGGCCGGTGGCCTCGTCCTGCTCGACGAAGCCCACGTGCTGCAGGGTGCGCAGGATGCCGAGGACGGTGCCCTTCGGCAGCTCCATGCTCCGCGAGATCTCCGCGAGGCTGAGCCCCCGGGCCCCGCCGGCCAGGAGCCGGAGGATCCCGGCCGCGCGCTCGATCGACTGGATCCTGCCAGGCATGCGCGTGACCACTTCCTAGTACGACAATGTCACACGCAATCCTACTGGAGTGTGTGAGGCACGCTACTACCAGGCCGCGGCGGCGGGCCGCAGCGGCGGACCGCCGCGACCGGAGGTCGGGCCGCTCCACGGCGGAGCGGCACGGCGCGTGACCGCGCGGCGGGCGCCTGTGGCCCGGGTCTCCTGCGGAAACGCGGTGCGGCCGCAGGCCACCAGGGTCTCAGACGCCCGCCGGGCGCCATCGGCCGGGAGCCGGTCAGCGCGGATAGCGGATCTCCACGCGGCGGTTCTTCTCGCGGCCCTCCGGGTTGTCCTCGCCGTCGATCTCGTTGGGGGCGACGGGGTCGGCCGAGCCGTGCCCGTTGGTCTCGAAGGTGACGTCCACTCCGTCGAGCAGCCCGGACAGCTCCTTCTCGACCGCCTCCGCGCGCTCCTCCGACAGCGGGACGTTGCGCTCGTCGGAGCCCTTGGAGTCGGTGTAGCCGTCGATGTCGACGGTCTTGCCGTCGGCCTCCTCGCGCAGGATGCCCGCCGCCTCCTCCAGCGCCTCGCGCGCGTCCGGGGTCAGCTCCGCCTCGTCGAACGCGAACAGCACGTCGGCCGAGAGCGTCACCACCCGCTCCTCGGTGTTCGCCTCGTCCTTGACCGATCCGTCCGCGTTCTCCGTGCCGTAGGTCAGGTCGTGGACCGGGGCGTCGAGGTCCTGAACGGGCGCGGCGAGGTCGTGGATCGGGGCGTCGGCGACCGGCCCGGCCTCCACCTCGGCGACGATCTCCTCGGGCCCCTCCTCCTCGGCCTGCGCGGCCGCGGGGGCGCCGAGTACGAGGAACGCCGCGGGGAGGGCGAGCAGGCGCGCCCGGCGGTCAGGAGAGCGGAACATTGTCGAACGACCCGGCGGTGGGGATCTTCACGTCCATGGTCTCCACGTCCTGCGGGGGCGCCCCGTAGGTGGCGCTGTAGAGGATGGAGTCGCCGGGTCCCAGCTCGTCCGCGCCGCCGTAGGTGGAGCACACGCAGTCGCCGTCCTCGTCGCGGGCGGGAAGGTGGACCTTCCCGTTGGCGGAGTCGACCAGCTTGACCCCCGACACGTTGTACTCGTCGGAGGCGGCCCCGAGCCAGGTGTGGAAGATCTCGCTCTCCTCCTCGCCGGTGTTGGTGACCGAGAACGTCAGCTCGACGGTCTTCTCACCGCGGGCCAGCGAGTGCACCGCGATGTGCAGGTCGGTCCCGAGGGTGGCGACGTCCTGGCTCGCGATGGTCTCGCGCGCCTCGGCCTCGCCGGGGTCCACCTTGCCCGCGTTGACCGGGGAGGCCTCCCCCTCGGGGGCGGCCTCCTCCCCGCCGTCGCCGCCGAGCATCGAGCAGCCCGTGAGCACCACGGTGAGGCCGCCCGCGGCGAGGGCCGTGGCCACGCGTCGGCGGGCCGGCGTTCCGGTCGCAGGTCCGGTGTGCGAAAGGGGAACGGTGTCGTTGATGGGGGAGGACATGGGGACCAGGCTAACGCCCGAACCAGGCGTGACCCCGCTCGGTCCGCGGCCGCTTCCGGACGGTGGGCGGACCGGACCCGCGCGGGCGCACGCACCATCGAAGGGGCGTGCGAGGGGCGGGTGGCCGGGCCGCGATCAGCCCAG
Source organism: Nocardiopsis suaedae (assembly GCF_027706745.1). Lineage (GTDB taxonomy): Bacteria > Actinomycetota > Actinomycetes > Streptosporangiales > Streptosporangiaceae > Nocardiopsis_A > Nocardiopsis_A suaedae. The sequence goes on from NZ_JAQFWP010000053.1 coordinate 36,341, forward strand.
CGCGCCCAGCGCCAGACCGGCGGTGAGCAGGGCTCCGAAGGCCATCTGCAGCTTCCCCGTCTCGCCCAGGCCCAGGATGAGGTCGCGTCCGGTCTGCCCGCCGCGCACGCGCCGCAGCGGCCGCACCGCCAAGGGGGCGGCCAGCACCACCAGCGCCGCCCACGGGGTGACCGCGACCGCGAACAGCGCGACCACGAACGCCCCCACCAGGCACGCCTGGTACAGCAGCCGCGTGCGCCCCTCGCCGAGGCGCACCGCCAGGGTGATCTTGTCGCTCTCGGCGTCGGTGGCCAGGTCGCGCAGGTTGTTGATCACCAGCACCGAGCAGGACAGCAGCCCGATGGGCACCGCCGCCGCCCAGGCCTGCCAGGGCACCGAGCCCACCTGCACGAACACCGTGCCGACCACGGCGACCAGGCCGAAGAAGACGAACACCGACACCTCGCCCAGCCCCCGGTAGCCGTACGGGGTGCGCCCGCCGGTGTAGTACCAGGCGGCGGCGATCGCGGCCGCGCCGACCAGCAGCAGCCACCACGAGGAGGACGCCACCAGCACCAGCCCCAGCACGCCCGCGAGCGCGAAGCACCCCCAGGCGGCCAGCAGCACCTGCCGGGGCGGTGCGGCGCCCGACCCGGTCAGCCGCATCGGGCCGACGCGCTCCTCGGTGTCGGTGCCGCGCACCCCGTCGCTGTAGTCGTTGGCGTAGTTCACCCCGACCTGCAGGGCCAGGGAGACCAGCAGGGCCAGGGCGGCCTTCCACCAGACGGGGGCGCCGACGCCGACGGCCACGCCGGTGCCGACGGCCACCGGGACGATCGAGTTCGGCAACGTGCGGGGGCGGGCCCCCGCGACCCACTGGCTGAGCGTGGCCACGCGTCCGTGTTCCTCTCCGTGCGAGCGCGCCGTCGCGGTCCCCGGCAGGCCGCCGCGCGGGCGGGACCGGGTGAGGCGCGTACTTCCCGGTCAACCGTAACGCCGGTCGGCCCCGGACGCGGTCGCCGCCCGGAGGTCGGCAGGCGGTTCCGGAGCGGGCGCGGTCCGCATCCGGAGCCCTGGCGGGCGCCCCGCCCGTCGGCGCTGGACGGCGGTGGACGCCATCGATACGGGCGCGGCCTCCGTGACCGCGTGGACGCCTCCGCGAGCCGAGGGGAGGGGGAGCACCCTCCTCCTGCTCAGGCGGACGGGCTCAGGCGGGAGGGGCCGACGGGGGCGTGTCGGCCGCGATCGCCGCGTGCAGCCGCACCATGGGCAGTAGGCCCCCGGCGTCGACTTCGCGGTGGGCCCCGTCGGGGCGCCACCCGGACCGCTCCACGAAGGTGCGCAGCGGGTCGCCCTGCTCGGCCACCCACAGGTGGACGGTGCGGAACCCGTCGTCGACCAGGTGGTCCACCGCGGCGTTGAGCAGGCGGCTGCCGTGCCCGGCGCCCGCGTGGGCCGGGTCCACGTGCAGCGCGTACAGCTCGGCGTCGGTGGCCGGCCACAGGTCGGGGTCCTGCCCCGGCCCGAGGGCGGCGAAGCCGACGGTGATCCTGCGCACCCGGCCGGGCTCCGGCGCACCGCCCCGGGGCTCCTCGGTGTCGGTGGCGACCAGCAGCCGGTGCCGCGACGTGGGCGGGCTGCCGATCGCGGCGGACCACTGCTCGCGGAACCGGTGCCCGGCCTCCTCACCGGTCATCTCGGCCAGGACCTCAGCGGGCAGGCGCGGCCCGTAGGCGGCGCGCCAGGCCGCCACCTGGATGCGGACGATGTCGTCGACGTCCTCGGCACGCGCGGAGCGGACGAAGCGCTGGGAGGAGTCCCCCTGCGCGGAGGAGGACGGGTCGTGCTGGGGGGTCATGTGCTCATCCTCGCAGTTGTGGGCCTGAGGAGACGAACGCCGCCCGAGCGGGTGCGGCGCGGGTCCGGTGCGGCTCCGGCGCAATGTCCGGGCGTGCGCGCCCGGTGCCGCCGTGGGCGCCGTGGGGCGCCAAGACGGCGGCGCCCGCCCCCGGAGAGCGGGTCAGGGGACCCGGAGTTTTCCCGGGACCCGCCCCGGGCGGGTACGACGCGGCTCGCGTGCGTGGGACGATCGGGTCGTGAGCATCATCATCCGCATCCTCGTGAACGCCCTGGCCCTGGCCGCAGCGGCGTATCTGATCACTGGAATCGAGATCGCCCCGGGGGCGCCCACCGCGGAGCAGATCGTCACCTACACGGTCATCGCGATCATCTTCGGCGTGGTCAACGCCGTGATCAAGCCGATCGTGAAGACCGTCGGGTGCGCCTTCTACGTGCTGACCCTGGGCCTGGTGGCGCTGATCGTGAACGCGCTGCTGCTCATGCTCACCGCATGGGCGGCGGGCCTGTTCGGGTTCGACTTCCACATCGACGGCCTGTGGTCGGCGGTGCTGGGCGGCATCGTCATCGCGGTGGTCAGCTGGCTGCTGAGCCTCGTGCTCCCCGACGGCGACGACGACTGAGGCCCGGTTTCGGGCACGTACCGGATCGCACCTGGGGGAGGCCGTTCGGCCTCCCCCAGGGCGTTTCCGGCGGGTCGGGCGCCTGCGCCCCGGCCTCCGCCTCCCCGGGTGCGCGAGCTCAGTGCGCGGCCCACACCAGCGCCAGGGCGACTAGCGCCGGGACCGTCTGGACGAACACGATCCGGCGGTTCGCCGTGGCGGCGCCGTACAGCCCGGCCACCGCCACGCACACCAGGAAGAAGACCGAGGCCTGGAAGCCGACGGGGTCCGGCGCGACCGCGCCCCACACGAGTCCGGCGGCGAGGAAGCCGTTGTACAGCCCCTGGTTGCCCGCCATCACCCGGGTCGCGTCCGCGAGCTCCGGTGTCGTGCCGAAGACGGCGCGCACCCTCGGGGCGGTCCACAGGAACATCTCCATGACCAGGATGAGGACGTGGAGCGCCGCGATGAGCAGCACGGCGGTCATTGCGGCGATCGACATGGGGCAACAGTAGCGGGAGGGGACTACCGCCCTGCGGGCGCCGCACCGGGCCCGGCCCTTCCGGGTCCGGGGGCGGTCAGCGCAGGAGAGTGATGCACAGGGAGGCCGCCACGATGGCGAAGAGCATCACCACGCCGCTGTACCCGAGCACCTTGCCCGCCCGCAGCCGGGTCAGGGCCAGCAGCGGCAGCGCCCAGAACGGCTGGATGCCGTTGGTGAGCTGGTCGCCCATGGCCACCGCCATCACCCCCACGCCCGGGTCGAGGCCGAGGGACTCGGTCGTGCTGACCACGATCGGCCCCTGCACCGCCCACTGGCCGCCGCCCGAGGGCACCGCCAGGTTCACCAGGCACGCGCTGATCAGCGCCCAGAAGGGGTAGGTGAACGGGGTGGAGAACGACACGAACCAGGTCGCGATCTGCTCCAGCAGCCCCGAGTGCTCCATGATGCCCATGATCCCCGCGTAGAAGGGGAACTGGACGATCACCGACGAGGCGTTCTTGGCGCCCTCGGCGGCGGCCGCGGCGTACCCGGCGAGGGTGCCGTGCAGGCCGAGCCCCGCGATGAGGAACGTGAAGTTGAGCAGGTTCAGGTCCAGGCCGACGATGCCGCCGCGGACGAGCCCGGGGACGATGGAGACCAGCCCGGCCGCGACGATGATGAGCACCGGGACGCGGCTGTGCATGAGCCGCTGGGCCGGTGTGAGGGTGCGGCGCTGCTCCTTGGTGGCCACGGCGCCGCCGTCCCCGCCCGGCCCGCTCTCCCCTTCGGGGGCGTCCTCGATCTCCTCGGCGTCCTCCGGCCGGGGGTGCATGCTCATCAGCAGCAGCGGGGCGCCGATCAGCATGACCGCCAGGAATACCAGGTTGAAGGGCTGGAACAGGGTCTCACTGAGGGGGAGCACGCCGATCTGCTCTTCGAGGAAGTGGCCCTCGGTGTTCACCAGCAGCGGGGAGGAGCCCGACAGCCCGCTGTGCCACACCATCAGGCCGGTGTAGCCGGAGGCGGCCAGCAGCGGGAAGTGCGCCTTGATGCCGCGCTCGCGGCAGGAGCGGGCGACCTCCACGGCGAGCATCGCCCCGGCGATCAGGCCGAGCCCCCAGTGCAGCATGCCGAGCAGCGCCGCGCCCACGGCGGTCAGGGCGCACGCCGACAGCGGGCCGCGGGGCAGCGCGGCGACCCGGCGGATGGCCCGCCGCGCCGGGGGAGAGGACGCCAGCGCGTAGCCGGTGACGAGGACGAGCGCCATCTGCATGGCGAACTCCAGCAGGCCCCAGAACCCCGCGTACCAGTCGTCGACCAGTTGCAGAGGCCCGTGGTCGGTCAGCCCGAGGGCCAGGAGGTAGACCAGCACCGACAGCCCGACGGCGAACACGAAGGCGTCGGGGATCCAGCGCGTGCTGAACGCCGCGAGGGCGTTGCCGAACCTGCGCATAGGGGGATGTCCCGTCTGTCCGAGAGGAGGGCGGATCGCCCGGTGACAGCCGGAAAGTGTGTTGTGTGCGTCACGTCCGGGTCAAGGTGGTGGGCCCACACACTCGTCCCGTGTCGGATGGGTCCTCGGTGAGGAAGCTGGTGTCCCGTCCCCCGGAGGGGCCGAATCGCCTTACGCCGAAAGCGGCGCGAGGTGGACGGGCCGGGACCGCTTCCGGGTATCGGGTGTGTCACTCACCGACCCTCCCGCGTCGGATGCGTTCGGGGTCCGCAATGGGGTTCCGGGTCCGGAAAATCCACTTCGTGGGCCTGGCGTGGCCTCACGACCGGCGCGATCGCGGTACGTTTTGCACATGGCAGCCAGCACTCCGCCGAACGCGCCCTTCGGCCAGATGTTGACCGCGATGGTCACCCCGATGCAGGAGAACGGGGACGTCGACTACGACGGCGCCGCCCGCCTCGCCACCTACCTGGTGGACGAGCAGCGCAACGACGGCCTGATCGTCAGCGGTACCACCGGTGAGTCTCCCACCACCAACGATGAGGAGAAAGACCGGCTGCTGCGCGTCGTCCTCGACGCCGTCGGGGACCGCGCCACCATCGTCGCCGGGGTCGGCACCAACGACACCCGGCACAGCACCGAACTCGCCCGCGCCGCCGAGCGCGCAGGCGCGCACGGTGTGCTGACGGTCACGCCGTACTACAACAAGCCCCCGCAGGAGGGGCTGCTCCGGCACTTCACCACGATCGCCGACGCGACCGAGCTCCCGATGATGCTCTACGACATCCCGGGACGCACCGGCACGCCCATCGCCTCCGAGACCCTGGTCCGGCTGGCCGAGCACCCGCGCATCGTCGCCAACAAGGACGCCAAGGACGACATCGGCGCCTCCTCGTGGGTGATGGAGCGCACCGGGCTGGCCTACTACTGCGGCTCCGACATGCTCAACCTGCCGCTGCTGTCGGTGGGCGCCTCCGGGTTCGTCAGCGTCGTCGGCCACATCGTGGGTGCCGACCTGCACGACATGATCGACGCCTACGAGAGCGGCGACGTGGCCCGTGCGCTGGCCATCCACCGGCGCCTCACGCCCGTCTACACCGGCATCTTCCGCACCCAGGGGGTCATCACGACCAAGGCGGTGCTGAACATGTTCGGCCTGCCGGGCGGCCCCGTTCGCACCCCCCTCGCCGACGCCTCGCCCGAGCTGCAGGCGCTGCTGCGCGAGGACCTGGCCGCGGCCGGGGTCAAGGGGCCGATCGGGCTGGCCCCGCACCAGGCGGTCCCCGCCAGCGCCGTGGGCGTCGAACGGTTGACGGAAGGATCCGCATGAGCCACCCGCACCCTGAACTGGGGCCGCCGCCGCCCCTCGCCGAGGACGCGCTGAGGGTCGTGGCCCTCGGCGGCCTCGGCGAGATCGGCCGCAACATGACGGTCTTCGAGTACCGAGGACGGCTGCTGATCGTCGACTGCGGCGTGCTCTTCCCCGAGGAGGAGCAGCCCGGAGTCGACCTGATCCTGCCCGACTTCGAGTACATCCGGGACCGGCTGGACGACGTCGAGGCCCTCGTGCTCACGCACGGCCACGAGGACCACATCGGCGCGGTCCCGTTCCTGCTGCGCGAGCGCCCCGACATCCCGCTGGTCGGGTCCCGCCTCACGCTGTCGCTGATCACCGCGAAGCTCGGCGAGCACCGGATCAAGCCGGAGACGGTGCAGGTGGCCGAGGGGGAGCGCCGCCCGTTCGGCCCCTTCGACCTGGAGTTCTTCTCGGTCAACCACTCCATCCCGGACGCGCTGGCGGTGGGCGTGCGCACCCCGGCGGGCAGCCTGCTGCACACCGGCGACTTCAAGATGGACCAGCTCCCGCTGGACGGCCGCCTCACCGACCTGGCCGGGTTCGCCCGGTTCGGCGCCGAGGGCGTGGACCTGCTGCTGTCCGACTCCACCAACGCCGAGGTGCCCGGCTTCGTCACCAGCGAGAGCGACATCGCCCCGGTCATCGACAAGGTCTTCGACCAGGCCGACCAGCGCATCATCGTCGCCTGCTTCGCCTCCCACATCCACCGGGTGCAGCAGGTGCTGGACGCCGCCAAGGCGCACGGGCGCAAGGTCGCCTTCGTCGGGCGGTCCATGGTCCGCAACATGAACATCGCCCGGGACCTGGGCTACCTGCACGTCCCCGGGGACCTGCTGGTCGACGTCAAGCAGCTCGACGACCTGCGCCCGGAGGAGGCGGTGCTGATCTCCACCGGCTCGCAGGGCGAGCCCATGTCGGCGCTGACCCGGATGGCCAACCGGGACCACCAGATCCGCATCGAGGAGGGCGACACGGTGCTGCTCGCCTCCTCCCTCATCCCCGGCAACGAGAACTCGGTCAACCGGGTGATCAACGGCCTGACCCGGTGGGGTGCCAAGGTCGTGCACAAGGGCAACGCGCTGGTGCACGTCTCCGGGCACGCCCCGGCGGGTGAGCTGATGTACGTCCTCAACATGGTCAAGCCGCGCAACCTGCTGCCCGTGCACGGGGAGTGGCGGCACATGCGGGCGCACGCCGACATCGCCAAGCGCACCGGGATGGACGACAAGAGCATCGTCATCGCCGAGGACGGCGTGGCGGTGGACCTGCACAAGGGCCGCGTGCGCGTCGCGGGCAAGGTGCAGGCCGGGTACGTCTACGTCGACGGCACCTCGGTCGGCGACGTCACCGAGACCGCCCTCAAGGACCGCCGGATCCTCGGCGAGGAGGGCTTCATCTCGGTGGTGGTCGCGGTCGACTCCACCAGCGGCAAGATCCTCGGCGAGCCGGAGATCCACACCCGCGGGTCCGGCATCGACGTCGAGGCCTACGACGCGGTGCTGCCCAAGATCCAGGACGCCCTGGACCGGGCCGCGGGGGACGGCATCACCGACCCGCACCAGCTCCGCCAGCTCGTGCGCCGGTGCATCGGGCGCTGGGTCAGCGACACCTACCGCCGCCGACCGATGATCGTCCCGGTGATCGTGGAGGTGTGAGCAGAGGGCGCCGGGCGGACACCGCCGCGAGCGCCCCCCCGCGCCCACTCGTGCCGTGCCCCCGCGCGGCCTGCCCACCGGCGCCCTGAGGGGCCTTGAAGGGCCCTGAGCGGGTCCCAGGAGGCGCGGCGGCGGAGGACGGCGACAAGGAACACCGCGACACGCCCGGCTTCGGGCGCGATGTGCCGCGGTGTTCCTTAGTAAGCTGCGCATCATGGCCACCCGTGCGCCCAAATCCTCCCGGCGAGACGGCGGTGGCGCGTCCCGGAGCGGCGGCTCCGGCGGGAGCGCGAAGCGGAAGGCGCCCGCCCGCGGCGGGTCGCCGTCCTCCGGCTCCAGGAAGCGCGCCCCCGCCAAGAAGAGCGCGGCCTCCCAGCAGGGGCCGGTCGCGATGGCGTTCCTCGGCCTCGCGCGGCTGCTCCTGCTGCTGTGGAAGGGCCTCGCGCACACCGTGGGCGGGGTGGCCCGCGCCGTCGGGCGCAGCGCCCGCGACCTCGACCCCGACCTGCGCCGCGACGGCCTGGGCATGGTCCTGCTCGCCGCCGGGCTGCTCATCGCCGCCGCCGTGTGGTGGGACACCCAGGGGCCCCTGCCCGAGGTCACCCGCACCGTCGTCGTCGGCGCGTTCGGCACCTTCTCACCGGTCCTGCCGCTGCTGTTCCTGCCGTTCGCCTGGCGGCTCATGCGCACCCCCGGCGACGGCGACACCGACGTCGGCCGACTGGTCATCGGCAGCGCCGCCCTCCTGGCGGGCCTGCTCGGCCTGATCCACATCGGCCAGGGCATCCCCTGGCCCTCCGAGGGCATGGAGGAGGTGCAGCGCGCGGGCGGCCTCATCGGCTTCGCCGCGTCCGGCCCGCTCAGCGCCCTGATCACCCCGTGGGTGACCGGGGTCCTGCTGTGCATGCTGATGGTCTTCGGGCTGCTGGTCGTCACCGCCACGCCCGTGCACCGCATCCCCGAGCGCCTCCAGCGGCTGTTCGGCGGGCTGATGGCGCCCGACGACGGCCCGAGCGCGGGCCTGGGCATCCTCGGCGAAGGGGAGGGCGGCGACAAGGGCGACGGCACCGAGCAGCGCCCCAAGCGCAAGCGCAAGCCGCGTGCCAAGGCCGCCGGGGAGGGCGGCGGCAAGGACGCCGACGAGGACCCGCTGGGCGGCGAGAACGAACGCCCCTACGACACGCCCGTGGTGGAGACGGCGGAGGCCGCTGCCGCCGCCCCCGGCGCCAAGCCCGCCGCGCCGCCCGAGCCGACGCCCGCGCCCGCCACCACCGAGCAGCTGTCCATCCCGTCCCGCGTCATCGACGGCGACTACGAGCTGCCGCCGCCCCAGTACCTCAAGCCCGGGACCCCTCCCAAGCCCCGCACCAAGGCCAACGACGAGGTCGTCGCGGCGCTGTCCGGGGTGCTGGACCAGTTCAACATCTCCGCCGAGGTCACCGGCTTCACCCGGGGCCCCACCGTCACCCGCTACGAGATCGAGCTGGGCCCGGCGGTGAAGGTGGAGAAGGTCACCGCGCTCACCAAGAACATCTCGCTGGCGGTCAAGAGCGCCGAGGTGCGCATCCAGTCGCCGATCCCCGGCAAGTCCGCCATCGGTGTGGAGATCCCCAACACCGACAAGGACATCGTCAGCCTCGGCGACGTCATGCGCTCGGCGGCCGCCACCTCCGACGACCACCCCATGCTCGTGGGGCTGGGCAAGGACATCGAGGGCACCAACGTGGTGGCCAACCTGGCCAAGATGCCGCACGTGCTGGTCGCCGGCGCCACCGGGGCGGGCAAGTCGACCTGCATCAACGGCGTCATCACCTCGATCATGACCCGGGCCACCCCGGACGAGGTGCGGCTCATCCTCGTCGACCCCAAGCGGGTCGAGCTGACGATGTACGAGGGCATCCCGCACCTGATCACGCCGATCATCACCAGCCCGAAGAAGGCCGCCGACGCGCTGCAGTGGGTCGTGGGCGAGATGGACCGGCGCTACGACGACCTGGCCGCCTCCGGGTTCCGGCACGTCGACGACTTCAACGCCGCCGTGCGCAAGGGGCAGCTCACCGCGCCGCCCGGCAGCGAGCGCGAGTACGAGCCCTACCCGTACCTGCTGGTGATCGTCGACGAGCTGGCGGACCTGATGATGGTGGCGCCGCGCGACGTGGAGGACGCGGTCGTGCGCATCACCCAGCTCGCCCGCGCCGCCGGGATCCACCTGGTGCTGGCCACCCAGCGGCCCAGCGTCGACGTCGTGACGGGGCTGATCAAGGCCAACGTGCCGTCCCGGCTGGCGTTCGCGACCTCCAGCCTCTCCGACTCGCGGGTCATCCTGGACCAGCCCGGCGCGGAGAAGCTGGTCGGTAAGGGCGACGCGCTGTTCCTGCCGATGGGGGCGGGCAAGCCCATCCGGCTGCAGAACGCCTGGGTCACCGAGAAGGAGATCCGGCAGATCGTCGACCATTGCAAGAAGCAGGCCGAGCCCAGCTACCGCGAGGACGTGGGGACGGCCGAGGCCAAGAAGAAGGAGATCGACGAGGAGGTCGGCGAGGACCTGGAGGTGCTGGTGCAGGCGATCGAGCTGGTGGTGACCACCCAGTTCGGGTCGACCTCGATGCTGCAGCGCAAGCTCCGGGTGGGCTTCGCCAAGGCCGGGCGGCTGATGGACCTGATGGAGAGCCGCGGGGTGGTGGGGCCCAGCGAGGGCTCCAAGGCCCGGGACGTGCTGCTGAAGCCGGACGACCTGCCGGGGGCGCTCGCGGAGCTGCGCGGCGAGGGGTGAGCGCCGCGGCCGACGGCGGCGCCGGCGCCCCGCCGGGCGGCCGGGTCCCGCCCCCGCGGGACGGCCGGAGCGCCGGGGCGGGCGCCCTCCCCGTGCCCGCGGTGCGTACCGCGTCCCGGCGCGCCCCACCTCGTCCGGCCCGTGCCGATCCGCCCCTCGCGGGGCCGTTGACTCACTTTTAACCCGTTCTTCGAGTGTGTCAGTGGCCTTGCGGCCAGGAATGACTGCACAGTGGAATGGGATGATCACGCGGAGCAGGCGGAGGCGGCGACATGAGCACGATCGGCCGGATCCTCGCCGCGGCCCGGGACCGGGCCGGGTACTCGATCCAGGAACTGAGCGCCCGCACCTACATCAGAGAGTCGGTGCTCGAAGGAATCGAGCGTGACGACTTCGGGCCGTGCGGCGGGGACTTCTACGCGCGCGGGCACATCAAGGCGGTCTGCCGGGAATTGGGGATCGAGCCCGCCGAGCTCATCGAGCGCTTCGACGCCGAGTACGCGATCGGGCCGACGTCGCCCCTGATGGGCGGCGACGGGGTCCAGCCCGTCCCGCCGGACCGCTCGGAGGCCGAGGGCGGCGGCGACGGCCGGGGCGCCGGTCGGCGGTCGGGCCGTGGCGACGGCGGGAAGGATGGCCGTCGGGACGGCCGGGACGGCGGCGACGGCCGGGACGGCAAGGGCAGGGACCGTCGGCGTCCCGGGGGAGTGCTGCGCCCCTTCCGTGGCCCCGTAGGAGGCGGACCGCGTGAACCGGAGGGAGGTCCGGGCCAACGGCCGCCCGCCGTCGATGAGGGAGTGACCGTCACCGGAGCGGGAGGCGTCCCCGGGCGCCCGTCGTCGTCCGGGGACGATCCGGAGAACGAGGCCCCACCGACGGGTGAGGTTCCGCCCCAGGAGCGGGAGCCGTCGGCCGGGGCGGATGCTGCGCGGAGGAGAGCCGTGCGGGGGGAAGCCGCCTGGGGAGGCGCAGTCCCGCGAGACGAGGCCCGGGGGGACGCGGTCCGGGGGGACGGCGCCCAGTGGGAAGGCGAGCGCGCGGCGGCCGCAGGCGACGCGGCGCGTGGCCAGGCGAACGATGCCGGTCCCAGGAACGAGGCCGAGAGGGGCGGCGCCAAACCCGCGGCGGCGGCGAGCCGCCGTGAGGGACGTGGGTCCCGTGCGCGCTCTGACGGGCGTGGGAAGGGCGAAGGGCGACCGTTCCGGCGTCCTCCGGCGGGCCCGCCGGAGGACGAGTTCGACGAGGAACTGGACGACGCACCGTGGCGGCGCCGCTGGGGGATGGCGGCCGCAGCGGGCGGTGGCGCTGGCGTGGCCGCAGGCCAGGCGGGGGACGGCGGCGCGGACGTGAGCGCGGCCGAGGACGGTGCGTCCGCCGATGGTGCGGCCGCCGCCGGTGTCGGTGCCGGTGTCGGCGGTACGAGTGCCGGTGGTGTCGGCGCCGATGGTGTCGGTGTCGGTGCCGGGGGCGGACACACGAGCGGCGCCCGAGGCGCCGAGGCGGACGATCCGGACGATGACGAGGACGCGGAGCCCGCAACCGCTCCGTCGGGGATCGCGCTTTTGGCGGACCGGGCACGGCGGCACTGGCCCGTGGCGGTGGCCCTGTGCCTCCTCGCGGCTGCGGTGATCGCCGGAATCCAGGCCTGGCCGGACGAGGGCGGTGACCGGGCGGCGGGGAGCAGCGGCGTTACCGGCGAGGCCGGAGCTGCTGAGCGCAACGACGCGATGGAGGAGAAGAGGACGCGGCGCGAGGCGGTGACCCAGGCGCAACCGGCGATGTCGACCACGGTGCGGAACGGGAAGCGTCCCGACGAGGTGCGGGTCCGCGTGTACGCGCTGCACCGTACTTGGCTGAGCGTCACCGATGGAGACGGTGGGAGGGTCTTCGCGGGCGCCGTGAAGAAGGGGACCACCCATATCTGGAGCGACCGTGATGAGCTGCGGTTCCACGTGGGCAACGCGGGCGGCATCCACCTGGAGGTCAACGGCGTGGAGGAGGGCGTCCCCGGGGGGCGGGGCCAGGTCAAGTACCTGACCTTCTCCGCCGACGACCTCGCGGAGTAATCGGTCCATGTGAGTGGGGGCCGGGGTGACGGCTCGGCTGGTTCCCTGCTGACGGCCCTTGGCCGTCCGGCGGGCCGTGGCGGTGCAGGGTGGATGGCGGCGACGGAGTGAGCTGGGTGGTTGCCCGGCCCTGCTCGCCGGGCGCCGGGTTGCTCGCGGTGCGGGTGGGCGGCGACGAGGCAGGTCGGCGCCCCTACCTGGTGGGTTGTCGGCTGTCTGGTGTGTGCGTGGTCGCGGTGTTTGGCGGCGACGGCGGAAGCGGGGTGGTTGCCCGGTCTTGCTTGGCGGGTGGTGGGTTCCTCGCGGTGCGGGTGGGCGGGCGGCTGGGCTGGTTCCCCGCTGACGGGCCCTGGCCGGGCGGCGGGTTTCCGGG
>NZ_JAQFWP010000054.1 GCF_027706745.1 Nocardiopsis suaedae
GCCCGCCGGACGGCAGGCAGGCCCGGGGAACCGCACCGCTCACTCCGTCGCCGCCAGCTTCCTCGCACCCCGGTGGCCCGCCGCCCGACTGGAGTCCATGAGCGGGGTACCTGCCGATCCGTCGCTGCCCGTCACGGTGACCATGCACGCGCCGGGCGGCCGACAGCGTTGCAGGCTGTGCCGCCGCCCTTCGCCGTCGCCGACCTCCACGTTGCGTTTCGGCGTCCTGACGGACAGTCGGGGCCCGGAAGTGGGGGACCAGCCGAGCCGCCCGCCGACCCGAACCGTGAGGGCTGTCGTCGGGATGTAACGGCAACTTCCCGTACCTCCGTTACCGGCCTACCTTCGCCCGGGTGACGACACTCCGCAATCGCCGCCCCCTCGTGCGCTACCTCGCCGGGGCCGCCTCCGCCCGGGCCGGGGACGAAGCCGTCGGCCCCGCCCTCCTGCTCGCGGGGCTGGCCGCGACCGGGTCCGAAGGCGCCGCCGCGCTGCTCTTCTCCGCCGCGACGGCGGGGGCGGCCCTCGGCGGTCCGGTCCTCGGGGCCCTCCTCGACCGGAGCCCCCGGCCGGGGAGGCTCCTGGCGTGCGCGCTCGGCCTCTACGCCCTGGGGGCCGCCCTCATCGCCGCCGGGCTCGGTCGTGTGCCCTTCGGTGCCGTGCTCGCCGTCGCCGCGGCCGCAGGTCTGGCGGCCCCGGCGGCCGGGGGCGGGATGACCTCGCGGCTGCCCCGGCTCGTGCCCGCGACCGTCCTTCCACGCGCCAACTCCCTCGACGCCATCACCTACAGTGCCGCCGGGCTCGCCGGGCCCGCGGCCGCCGCCGCGGCCGCAGGGGTCGCCGGGCCGTGGGGCGCCCTCGTGGCCGCCATGCTGCTCATCGCGGCCGCCATGCCGTTCGCCCGGGACGAGCGGGGCAGAGGAGTGCAGGTCACGGCGCCGTTTTCGGGTGACCGCCCGTCCGTCCCGACGCCCTCCCGCGTGGCCGTCGAGCTCCTCGACGGCCTCCGTGTCGTCGCCGGACGGCGCCGACTCGCGCGGGCGACGGCGGCCACCACCCTCTCGCTGGCCGCGGGCGGCATGGTCGCCGTCTGCTGGCCCCTCCTCGGTGCGGAGCTGCTCGGCGCCCCCGAGCGGGGCACCCTCATGCTCTCCGTGGCCGCCGTCTCCGCCATCGGCGCGAACGCCCTCCTGGCCCGGAGCCCCTCGGCCCTGGCGCCCGACACCCTGCTCTGGGTGTGCGGCGCCGCCCTGTGCACCGTCCCGCTCCTGGCCGCCTGTGCCCGCACGCTGCCGCCGGGCCCGGCCGCCGCTGCGGCGCCCCTCGTGCTCGCCTTGGCCGCCGTCCTCACCGGGGCCGCCGAAGGCCCCCAGCTCACGGCGCTGTTCGCGGTCCGGCACCGGGACGCTCCGACCGCCGTCCGCGCCCGTGTGTTCACCCTCGGCGCCGGGCTCAAGATCAGCGGCATGGCCGCGGGCGCCGCGATCGCCGGAGTGCTGGCCGAGCGCGGCACCGGCGCGGTGCTGGCCGCGGCGGCCGGGACCGAGGCCCTGGCGCTCGCCGCGTTCGCGGCGCTCACCCTGCTGCACCCGGACCGGTCCCGCCCTCCCACCACTGCTCACAACGGTCAAGAATCAGGGTGAGGGGTTGCACATGGTGCTCATTTCAGTCATTCTGTCCGGGTCAACGTGATCGAAATGAGCAGACGCGGGAGGTCCGGTGCGCCACCAGAAGCTCTTGGACGCCGTCGCCGACGGGGTCCAGCGCGTCGAGGACCTCGCGCGGGAGCTGGGCATCAGCCCCTCCACCGTCCGGCGCGGGCTCACCGAGCTGGAGCAGGCCGGGCGCGTGGTCCGCACCCACGGCGGCGCCGTCCCCGCGCCCGCCGGGGGCGAGCTGACCTGGGTGCAGAAGGGCCTGCGCAACGCCCCGGCCAAGCGCCGCATCGCCGAGCGCGCCGCAGCCCTGGTCGAGGACGACCACATGGTGGTGCTCGACGCCGGCAGCACCACCACCCTCATCGCGGAGCGGCTCGCCGAACGCTCCGGCCCCACCGTGCTCACCACGGGTATGGGCCCCATGAGTGCCCTGATCGACGCCGAGGGCATCGAGCTGGTCCTGGTCGGCGGCCGGGTGCGGCGCCGCCGCGGCGCCATGGTCGGCGAGTTCACCCGCGGCGTGCTCGACCGCGTCGCCGCCGACCTGGCCTTCGTCGGCGCCGACGGGCTGGTCCCCGGACGCGGGGTGAACTGCCCCAGCCCCGAGCTGGCCGCCGTCAAGGAGCAGCAGATGCGCGCCGCCCGCCGCACCGTGGTGGTCGCCGACTCCACCAAGGTCGGCTCCGACGCCGAGCCCTACTGGGCGCCGCTGTCCGGCCCCTACACGCTCATCACCGACGACGGGCTGGACACCCGCGCCCGCCGCGCACTGGAGGGCGACCCCCACTGCACCCTCCTCACCGTCCCCGCCCCGGGCGCACCCCGTACCCCTGCCCGGGGCGACTGACCCCGAGAAAGGGGGAGACATGGATCCGCTCCTGCTCGCGGCGCTGCTCCTGGGCGTCGCCGCGGTCGTGGCGATCATCCTGTGGACGCGCCTGGACGCCTTCGTCGGGCTGCTCGCCGGCGCCCTGGTCACCGGCTCGGTCGCCGGGATGGCCCCGGCCGACCTGCTGGAGACCGTCACCAGCGGCTTCGGCGGCACCCTCGCCGGCATCGGCATCGTGATCGGCCTGGGCGTGATGATCGGCAAGGTCCTGGAGGAGAGCGGCGGCGCCGACGCCTTGGCCAAGATGTTCGTCCGGATGGCCGGGAAGGGGCGCGAGGACGCCGCCATGACCGCCACCGGCGCGGTGGTGTCCGTGCCGGTGTTCTGCGACTCCGGCTTCGTCATTCTGCACCCGCTGGCGCGCTCCCTGGCCCGCCGCTACGGCAGGCCGCTGGTGGGCCTGTCGCTGGCGCTGGCCGGGGGCCTGGCCATCACCCACCACCTGGTGCCGCCCACCCCCGGGCCGCTGGCCGCCGTCGGGCTGCTCGGCGCCGACCTGGGCACGGTCATCGTCGCCGCGCTGGCCATGGCGGTCGTGCTGATGCCGGTCGTGGTGGTCTACTCCCGTGTTATGGGCCCCCGCCTGGAGCCCCACCTCGACCCCGCCCTGGTGGGCGAGCGCGAGGCGGTGCACGCCGGTGCGGCGTCGGGCGACGGCGCGGGCGCGGGCGTCCCGGGTACCGCGGTCGGCGATGACGTCCCCGAGGAGCTGCGCGGCGCCGACGGCCGCGACATCTCCAAGGAGCCGCCGGACCCGCCGGTCAGCGCCCTGCTCGCGATGGTCCCGCTGCTGCTGCCCCTGGTGCTCATCATCGGCAACACCGTCAGCGGCGCCGCCGCCGAGGGCTCCGCGGTGGCCTCCTTCTTCGCCTTCGCGGGCGAGCCCGCCATCGCCCTGCTCGTGGGCCTGGTGGCCGCCGTGTACCTGCTGCCGCGCAAGGGCACGCCGCGCTCCACCGTCGTCGGCTGGCTGACCACCGCCGCCGCCTCGGCCGGGATGATCGTCTTCGTCACCGGCGCCGGCGGGGCCTTCGGCGAGGTGCTGCGCGCCTCCGGCGTGGGCGACGCCCTCGCCGAGGCGGTCGCCGGGTGGCCGGTGCCGCTGATGCTGGTGCCGTTCCTCATCGCCACCTTCGTCCGGCTGGCCCAGGGCTCGGGCACGGTCGCCATCATCACCGCGGCCACCCTCACCGCGCCGCTGGTGCAGTCCTCCGGGCTCGACCCCGCCGTGGCGGTGCTCGCCGCCTGCTCCGGCTCGATGGTCTTCTCCTACGTCAGCGACTCCTACTTCTGGGTCGTCACCCGCTTCACCGGCCTGTCCGGGACCGCGGCGATGAAGATGTGGAGCGGCATGACCACGGTGCTGTGGCTGGCCAGCCTGCCGCTGCTCGGCGTGGCGGCCCTGGTGCTGGGATAGGAGTGGGGACATGGCCCAGGTACTGGTCGTGGCCGACGACCTGACCGGCGCGAACGCCACCGGCGCCCGGTTCGCCCGCGCCGGGATGCGGGTGGCCGCGGTGGCGCCCGCGCACGCGCCGCGCGCCGCCGCCGAGTTCGACGTGGTCGTCGCCGACCTGGACAGCCGCCACCTGCCCGCCGCCGAGGCGGCGGGCCTGGTGGAGGCCACCATCGACGCGGTGTGGCGCGGCGGCCCGGTGCCGCTGGTCGTCAAGCGCACCGATACCACCCTGCGCGGCAACGTCGGCGCCGAGCTGGAGGCGGCCTGGCGGGCGGTGCGCGAGCGCGCCCCCGGGCGGGCGCGGGTGCGGGCGCTGCTCGCCCCCGCCTTCCCCGCCTCCGGGCGGGTCACCGCGGACGGCGTGCAGCTGCTCGACGGCGTCCCGCTGGAGGAGACCGAGCTGGCGATGGACCCGCTCAGCCCGGTCACCGGCAGCGTCGTCGCTGAGATCGTGGCCCGTCAGAGCGACCTCGCGGTGCGGCACGTGCCGCTGCGGGAGGTCACCGGACCGGCCCTGGCCGATCGGCTCGCCGAGGGGGACGAGCCGGTGGTGCTGTGCGACGCGCTCACCGAGGGGCACCTGGCGGCGGTCGCCGCCGCTGCCGCCGAGGTGCACCGCCGCGACGGCACCGTGTGGCTGGCGGTCGACCCCGGGCCGTTCGGGGCGATGCTCGCCGAGGCGCTCGGCCTGAGCGGGGGCGGGGGCGCGCTCGGCCCGCTGCTCGCGGTCGTGGGCAGTGCCACCGCCCTGACCCGCCGCCAGTTGGAGGCCGCCGCCCGGGCCGGAGGGGTGCGCTTCGTCGATGTCGACGCGCGCGCTCTGGCCGAAGGGGACGGTGGGCACACCGCGGCGGTCGCGCGCCGCCTTGAGGCCCAATTGCGCGACGCCGCCTTCCCCGAGGCGGTGGTGGTGCGCACCGCCTCCAGCGCGCGCGACGTCGTGGAACTGTCCCACGAGGCCAAGCGCGCGCTGCCGGGTCGGCTCGCGGCCCTGGCGGCCGACGTGCTCGGCCGCGCCCCGGCCCCGTCGGGGCTCTACACCAGCGGCGGGGACGTGACCTCGGCGGTGCTGGACGCCCTCGGCGCCCACGCCTTCGAGGTCGGCGGGGAGGTCGTGCCCCTGGCGGTGCACGGGTCCCTCACCGGGGGAGCGTTCGACGGCGTCCCCGTCGTCACCAAGGGCGGCATGGTCGGCGACGAAGGCACCCTCGTCGAGTGCCTGTCCCGGCTGCGCACCACCGCCCGCGCGCGGGCCCGCACAGTGCCCGCCGAGCTGCGCCGCGGCGAGCCGCAGGAGAACACGTGACCGGCCGGGGCGCGGAGGAGGCGTCCCGGCCACCGAACAGGGAGGGAACCCGCCATGACTGAACGACCGACCCTTGCCGTCACCGTCGGCGACCCGGTCGGCATCGGCCCGGAGATCACCGTGCGCACCCTGGCACAGGTGGGCTCCGGCGCCCCCGCACGCGGTGTCGTCGCCGCCGACCCGGCGGTGCTGCGCCGCGCGGCGCGCGTGTGCGGGCTCGACGTGGAGGTGCGCGCCCTGGACTCGTGGACCGGCTTGCCTGAGGAGCGCGACGGCGTCATCGACTGCTACGACATCGCCTCCCTCGGCGACACCGAGCTTGCCTGGGGCGAGGTCGACAAGCGCGCGGGCCAGGCCGCGGTCCGCGCCATCGAGGTCGCCACGAAGGCGGCGATGGACCGCGAGGTGTCGGGGATCGTCACCGGGCCCATCAACAAGGAGGCCATCTGGGCGGCGGGCAGCGAACACCTCGGCCACACCGAGATGCTGGGCGCGCTGACCGGCACCACGCGCCAGAACACCATGTTCGTGGTGCGCGGGAAGAAGATCTTCTTCGCGACCCGGCACGTGTCCCTGCGCAAGGCGCTGGACCAGGTGAGCGTGGACCAGCAGACCGCCGCGATCGAGGAGGCGCTGACGGCGCTGCGGGTGTTCGGCCACGACGAGCCGAAGCTGGCGGTGGCCGCGATCAACCCGCACGGCGGGGAGAACGGCGCGTTCGGCGACGAGGAGATCGAGCACCTGACACCGGCCGTGGAGCGCATGCGGGGGCGGGGGGCCGACGTGGCCGGCCCGGTCCCGGCGGACTCGGTGTTCCACCAGCTCCTTCAGGGGCGTTTCGACGGTGTGCTGTCGCAGTACCACGACCAGGGGCACATCGCGGCGAAGACGTTCGACTTCGACGGCACGATCTCGGTGACGGTGGGCCTGCCGATCCTGCGCACGTCGGTGGACCACGGAACGGCCTTCGACATCGCGGGCACCGGAAAGGCCGACCCGGCGACGATGAAGTCGGCGTTCCTGCACGGCGCCGATTTCGCCCGCTTCGCCGACCGCATCCGCGCCGAGTACGGCGGCTGACACACCCACCTGGGCCGCGTCCGCCCGCAAAGCCGCCCCCGGCCGTGAGCGCCGGGGGCGGCTTCGTCATTTCCGGAGTTTTAGAGACCTGCGCAGTCCAGAAGAGGAGCGGGGGCGAGCCTTGGTCGCTACCGTCCCGAATGAATGGGAGCCCGCCTTAGAGTGTCGATCGGTTGTGTATAGAGGGATCTTGCGAGGGTGGGAAGTGAGAGTCTACGAAGATGTATTGTTTACCTTTGTGTGTGACTGTGGGTAGGTTCACATGTTTTGATTAGGGGGAGATGAGATTAATGGTCATGTATTCCTCTGGGTGTATTTTTTGCAGCCCCAATGATTGGGCGGTGTCGACGTCTTGTTGATCTCTTCCGCTAAGTATGGTCAATCCTTCTTCCGCTAAGATTCTTCTCGAGTTCCTGATTCTCTTGCCGGCGTCTTCTTGCATTGACACGGTTTTTGCTGCGGTCAAGCTGATCGGGCGTTGTCTGACGATGCGGAACAGTGCGTCGACCCGCTTCTGTGCGGTGGAATATGAGAGAATTTTGTTAATTGTCTCCTCTGGTAGGGAGAGGAGAGTGTTTGGCGGGAGGGGGGAATCTCGAAAGATCCATGTTATGAGCTTCATTCCGGAAGGGGCGAGGGATCGCTTGCCGTCGCGATTGGCGGCTGACCTCAGGTTTTCTGGGGACGCCCGTGCGATGCCGAGGCTCCAAACGGATTTCTTTTCGTTGGCAGTCGCCAGAAGTAATGGCTTGCCGACCTGTTCGTTCGAGATTGTCCAGTTCATGCGCCAACTAAAGACTACGTCGATATCGATGCCATTTACTTGTGCGTAGTTCGCCTCGCTCCTTGTTCGCGCATTTTCCGCCTCAGGTGGGTTGGTGGACAGGTAGCGAGTAAGCTCCATTTTGATAAGGGATACAAGGTAAGTCCGCTCACTCTTCGTGAGTTCGAATATGTCGAATCGACCTGTCCGAGACCCGTAGAGAACGCGGTCGATGGATTCACGGATCGCTCGCGAGCCACGGTACCCATGTGGGTCGGATCTCAGGATGTCGTGTTTTATGTGTTCAAGGAGTTTCTCATCTCGATCGTGTTGGCGTGTGTTTATCTGATTCTGGGGGGGCGGAAGGAGGAGGTCGGGGTATTCCTGCGGTTCACCGGAAACCGGTGCAGCGGTGTCGAGTTTCCTGTCTTGGGTGGGAGCGTGTGGGGCGTCTCGCAATTGTGTTAAATCTCGGATGATCGCCAGAAGCATGTCTTGAGTATTGGTCTGAGATTTCTGAATACTTGTTAACGTGTTTTTAAGTTCAACTATTTCATTTCGCAGGCCACTGTCACTTTCATTTTGATCGTCGTTGCGCCTTGTGGGGTTTGGGGATGCGTTTGTGTTCCGCGCGTTTCGGAGGAGTCTCTGTGCCTCTTCGCGTAGGATCTCAGTCTTTCCTGTTGGCGCACACAGTGTGACGACGGCGTGAACTAGGCGTCCGTCGCGTGCCAGGCCTTTACCTGCCAGTCTTGCTGAAAGGGTTGAGTAGCTGGGGGGATTGGCTTCGTAGTGCTCGGCGGTTAGTTTCTCGCTAAAGGTGCGCAAGCTCATGGAGTCGGAAATGAGCTTTCGGAGAAAATTCGCCAGTGCGGCGGTGTCCGGGTCCAGGGTTCCCGTGTCCGACCATGGGCGTCCGCGCTGCCGGGAGGAGTTTCCCATCATGTTCCTCTATTTGATCAAGTGAAATCGTTCATTGATTTTGGTGATCAATCGATCAATCCTGATGTCGTCTAGCGCATACATCAGGCTGGCCCCTGGATGAACGACGCCAGTAAGGGGGCCTCATGCGCCATCGTGTCACTGACCTGTGTGCCTTCGTGTCCGTCCTTGTATCAACTGTCGCTATGATCGCGCTCGGAGCTTCGCCTGATCAAATCGCGAGCCTCTCGTCTGCGCTGGCGGTGCTCTACACGGTGTGGCGTCATGGAGGCGAGCCAGCGAGGAAAGAGCGAGGTCAGCGGAGCACGAGTGAAGACCGCCGGGATCCTGAGACGTAGCGCAGGTTCTCCGGGTTGCCCGCGCTCCACGTCGCCCCGCATAGCGCCCTCGGTGGTTATGCTCAGGGCGCCGATGGTGCTCCGGGTGGAGAGGCGGGTCCCTTAGATGGTGGCCGAGACGGATGAGACCTGTGGCGACCTCCACTGCTGGGTGCCGGACACCTTCGCCCTCGACCCGCTCGCCGGCGGGCCCCTGAGCGGGGTCGGGTTCGCGGCCAAGGACCTCTTCGCCGTCGCCGGGCACACCTCCTCGTTCGGGCATCCGCGCTGGCGCGGCACACACGGCCCTGCCGAGGGGACCGCCCCCGCCGTCACCGCCCTCCGCGGGGCCGGGGCCCACCTCGTGGGGATGGCCAAGCTCGACCAGCTCGCTTATTCGGTCGTCGGCGACGTGGGGGAGGGGGAGCCCCCGCTCAACCCGGCGCACCCCGACCGCCACACCGGCGGGTCGTCCTCGGGCAGCGCCTCGGCCGTCGCCGGGGGCGCCGCCGACATCGCCCTGGGCACCGACACCGCCGGGTCGGTGCGCGTCCCCGCCGCCTGCTGCGGCGTCCTCGGGCTCCGGCCGACGCACGGGGCACTCGACTCCACCGGGGTGCTCCCGCTCGCCTCCTCCTTCGACACGGTCGGCCTGTTCGCCCGTGAACCGGGCGTGCTGCGGGCCTCCTTCGACACGGTCGAAGGGGCGTCGCCGGGCCTGGGCACGGAGGAACACGGCATCACCGCCATCTACCTTCCGGACGACTTCCCGCCCCAGACCTCCGAGGCCACCGTGCTCGCCGTGCGCGGGCTCGCCGTCCTCCTCGCCGGGGACCTCGGCCTGCCGCTGCTGCGCGCCGACCTGACCGGCCTCGTCGGCACCGAGCACACCGAACTCTTCGCGCGCCTCCAGTCCCGCGAGATCTGGGACGAGCACGCCGAATGGGTCACCGCCAACGCCGAGGCGCTCGATGCCGACGTGCGGGAACGCCTACGCCGCTGTGAATCGCTGGCCGCCGCGCCCCTCGCCGACCGGAAGGCCGACGAGGCCGGCCGGGAGCACTACCGGGACACCTTCGCGCGTGTCTGCCCGCCCGGGGCGGTGATCGCCCTGCCGGTCCTGGCGGACGGAGCCCCGCACAAGGGGGCCGACCTCGCGGAGCGGCAGCGTTTCCGGGGGACGACGGTGCGGCTGTCGACCCCCGCGAGCCTCGCCGGAGCACCGCAGCTCACCGTCCCGGTCGACAGCGAAGGGCTTCCCGGCGGCCGAAGCACGGGCGTGGGACTGCTGGCCGCCCCCGGTCACGACCGCGTGCTCCTGCACGCCGCCGAGGTGCTCTACGCGCGCCGTGCAGGCGGGTGAGTACCGGTACTCATCCACGGGCGGGGCGTGCGTGATGGGATGGACGCGACGCGGCGCCGGAACGAGGACGGCGTTCCGGCGCCGCAGCACACGGATCCCGGACGGCGGAAGGCGGACACGGTGTCGGACGACGCGCGGCGCTCCCGGGAGGAGGCGCTGGGACGGCTGGTCGAGCGGGGTGTCATCACGGCCGAGCAGGCCCAGGCCGTCAGCGGCGAGCTCGACCGGGCTCAGACGTCGTCGGGGGTGCGCTGGTCGGAGGTCGTCGGCTACATCGGCGGCGGCCTGCTGCTCGCCGCCGTCGCCACGTTCGCGGCCACATCATGGGAGGACCTCGGCGACGCCACCCGCGTCGCCCTGCTCGCGGCGGCGGTCCCGGTGCTGGCGCTGGCCGGGATGGCGATGGCGGGCGGGCCGAAGGCCATGGCCGTTCCGCGTGACCGGCTTCCCAAGGTCAGGCGCCGCGTCGGCGGGACGCTGTTCGCGCTGGCGTCGGTGGCGGCGCTGGCCGCGGTCCAGGTGTTCTTCTCGTCGATGCTGCCGCTCTGGGAGGACCCGCTCCTGGTGGCGGGCGGCGCGGGCTTGGTGGTGGCGGTCGGCGGGTACGCCCTCGTGCGGTCGGCGCCGGGCGTGGTGGCCACGTGGGCGATGAGCACGGTCGTCGTGGCCGGGATGCTGCGGCGGACCCTGGAGACGCTGGGCATGAGCGGCGGGATCCTGTTCGCCGGTTCGGACGAGATGGCGATCAACGGGACCGGCTACATCCTGCTCGGCGCGGTGTGGATCGCTGTGGCGCTGTCGGGGCTGCTGGCCGAGCGGGGGACCGCGATCGGCCTCGGGGCGGGCACGGCCCTGGCGGCGGCGGAGGTGCTGCCGTCTCCGGGGAGCTACCTGGGCGTGCTCGGGTTGGCGGCGGCCTTCTTCGGCCTGTACGCATGGCGCCGCGCGGGGGTGCTGCTGGTGTTCGGCACCATCGCCGCGACCGTCGGCGTGCCGCAGATGGTGTGGGAGCTGACCGACGGGCAGGTGTCGGCGGCGGCGATCCTGGCCATCGCGGGTGCGGTACTGCTGGGCGTGAGCTGGGCCGGGGTACGCCTGCACCGGTCGGGCCGACCCGCCCCAGGAGGGGAAGCGGGAGCCCCGACCCCTGGTCAGGGCCAGGCGCCCCCACAGCCCCCGGCCCCGAAGGTCGACCCCAGGGATCCGGACGAGAGGCTCTGAGCACCCCGACCGCAGGGGAGCAACGCTCAGCCGGTCGGAGGCCGTGGGGCGTCGTCGATGCGGGTGAGGAAGGCCAGCACCCTCTCCGTCACCTGCTTCGCCGCCTCCGGGTCGTAGGACGCCAGGCCGCTGTCGGTGAACAGGTGCCGGTCGCCCGGGTACAGGAACGACTCCGCATCGGGTGACTCCTCCGCCAGGGCCCGGGCCGCGTCGAGGTCGCCCTCTCCTGCGAAGAACGGGTCCGCGTCCATTCCGTGGACCTGCACCGGAACGCCCCCCGGCCACCCCGGGCCGAACTCGGACGGAGGTACGCACGCCTCCAGCAGTACGGCGCCCCTCACTCCCGGGGCGGTCTGAGCGTACTTCTGGGCGGGCAGCACGCCCAACGAGATGCCGACGCACACCGGTGCCGACGCCGCGCCCTCCGCGGCGGCGGCCCCGCGCTCGATGACGGTGCCGACCCCGATCTCCCGCGCGTGGGCCGTGCCCTCCTCCAGGGTTCCGAACAGCCGCCCCTCGTACAGGTCGGGCACGTGCACCCGGTGACCGGCCCGGCTCAGCCCGTCGGCGAACACGCGGACCCCGGGCGTCAGGCCCAGCGCATGGTGGAAGACGACGACCTCGGCCATGGTGGACCCCCCGTTCGCACCGCTGCTGACACCGGCGGCACGCGGTGGTGCCGTCCCCTGGAGTATGTGCCCCGGCGACGACATTCGACGGGGGAGGGGAAGGAAAAGACCGTCCACTGTGGACGGTCGTGGGCAGGGACCTCCCTGCCACTCTCAATCTATAGCGCACCCCGGGGCTTGCGGCAAGACCCCCGTCGGGGCGCACAATCGTCGCTCGTGACCAGCACACGCACTCCGGGGGACGCCGTGACGACCCAGGCCGCCAGCGCCTTCGACCTCTCCGCCCTCGCCGAGAACCACACCGGCAAGACCGACCCCGCGTTGATCGCCGACGACGAGCGCCACTTCGCCGCCGTGGCCCGCACCCTCGCGGAGTCCGCCGCCGACCTGTCCGACCGCCTCGACGCCGCCCGCCGCGCCCCCGGCGGCAAGGGCCGCGCCGCCCTCGACCGCGACCTGGAGGTGCACCGCCTCGCCGCCCGCCTGCGCACCCTGCGCCGCTTCGGCCTCGACCTGTGCCTGGGCCGCACCGTCGCCGCCGACGGCACCGGCCCCCTCTACATCGGCCGGCTCGGCCTGACCGACGCCGAGGGCCGCCGCCTCCTGGTCGACTGGCGCTCACCCGCCGCCGAGCCCTTCTTCGCCGCCACCCACGCCGACCCGATGGGCCTGGCCAGCCGCCGCCGGTACCGCTGGACCCGCGGCCGCGTCGCCGACTACTGGGACGAGGTCTTCACCGAGGACGGCCTGGAGGGCCACGCCGCCCTCGACGACCAGTCCGCGTTCATCGCCGGCCTCGGCGCCAACCGGTCCGACCGCATGCGCGACGTCCTGGGGACCATCCAGGCCGACCAGAACGCCGTCATCCGCGCCGGGTCCGACGGCGCCCTCGTCGTCGACGGAGGCCCCGGCACCGGCAAGACCGTCGTCGCCCTGCACCGCACCGCCCACCTGCTCTACGCCGACCCCCGCCTGGGCCACCGGCGCGGCGGGGTCCTGTTCATCGGCCCCCACCGGCCCTACCTGGCCTACGTCTCCGACGTGCTGCCCAGCCTCGGCGAGGAGGGCGTCCTCACCTGCACCGTGCGCGACCTCGTCCCGGAAGGGGAGGACGCCCCGCCGGAGGCCGACCCGGAGGCCGCCCGGCTCAAGTCCTCCGCCGCCCTGGCCGGGGCGGTCGAGCCGGCCGTCCGGTTCTACGAGCGCCCGCCCGAGGAGGCGGTGACGGTCGCCACCGAGTGGGGCGACGTCCGGCTGACCGCCCGCGACTGGGCCGAGGCGTTCGACGCCGTGGAGCCGGGCACCCCGCACAACGAGGCGCGCGGGCAGATCCTCGCGGAACTGGCCGCACTCGGGGCCGACGCCCTCGCCGACCCCGACGACGAGGACGCGCCCGACGAGGCGGTCCGGGCGGCGCTGGTGCGCAGCCCCGAACTGATCCGGGCCCTGTCCCGGGCCTGGCCGCTGCTGGAACCGACCGACATCGTGGGCGACCTGTGGACGGTCCCCGCCTACCTGCGCATGTGCGCGCCGACTCTGGACATCGAGGAGGTACGCCGGCTGCAGCGCCCCGACCCGCACGCCTGGACCGTGTCCGACCTGCCGATCCTGGACGCCGCACGGCAGCGGCTCGGCGACCCGGGGGCGGCGCGGCGGGAGCGCGAGCGCCGTTCCTCGGCGGCGGCCGAACGCGCGCGCATGGCCACCGTCATCGACGACATCGTCGGCGCCGACGACGACGGCGAGGGCGCGGTGACGATGCTGCTCGGCGAGGACCTGCAGGAGACCCTGGTCGACGAGGGGGCGCTGCCGAGCGCCGACCGGGACCGCCTCGCCGGGCCGTTCGCGCACATCGTCGTCGACGAGGCGCAGGAGCTGACCGACGCCGAGTGGCGGATGCTGATGCGGCGCTGCCCGTCCCGGAGCTTCACCATCGTCGGCGACCGCGCCCAGGCCCGGCACGGGTTCACCGAGGCGTGGCGCGAACGGTTGGAGCGGGTCGGGTTCGACCGGGTCACGATGGCGTCGCTCAGCATCAACTACCGCACCCCGGAGGAGGTCATGGCCGAGGCCGAACCGGTCATCCGCGCGGCCCTGCCGGACGCCAACGTGCCGACGTCCATCCGCACCGGCGGGGTGCCGGTCGCGCACGGGGCCGCGTCCGACCTGGAGGAGGTCGTCGACACCTGGCTCGCCGAGAACGCCGAGGGGACCGCCTGCGTGATCGGCGCCCCGGAGTTCCGGGAGGGGCCGCGCGTCCGGTCCCTGTCCCCGGAGCTGGTCAAGGGGCTGGAGTTCGACCTGGTGGTCCTCGTCGACCCCGGCTCCTTCGGCGGGGGCATCACGGGGGCGGTCGACCGCTACGTCGCGATGACCAGGGCGACCGGGCGGCTGGTGGTCCTGACGAGCACCTGAACCCCGGCCGCCCCGGTTCTACACGCGCTTCCAGCGGGCGTTGGCCTCGCCGTCGTGGAAGGAGCACAACAGGGTGTGGCCCGACGCGTCCTGGGTGGTCATGCCCAGGTGGTCGTGCTTGCAGAACTGCCCGGCCGCGTAGTGCTTCCCGGACGGGGCCATGATGATCCCCCCGTCCGGCGCCGCGGGCTCCTCCGGCTCCTCGGGCTCGGCCGGTTCCGGGGGCTCCGCCGGCTCCGGCTCCTCCACCTCCGGGGCGGCGGGCTCCTCCGGCTCCTGGGGCGGCTCCGGCTCGGGCGGCGGCTCGGGTGCGCACTCGGTCCACAGCCCTTCGCCCGCGTCTTCGGCCCCGTCCGCCGCCTCCTGCAGGTCGGCCGCCCGGTCGGCCGAGTCGTCCACCGACGCGTACTCGGCGTGCCCGCTGCTCAGGAGGTCCTCGTTCACCCAGGTGCCGTCGGCGCTCCACACCTGGGCGAGCAGCCCGTCCCCGGTGTCGTCGGCGTCGCCGATGTAGACGGTGTCACCCGGGGCGAGCAGCAGCTCGGTGCGGTCCGCGGCCTCGTCCGTGAAGCACTCCCCGGAGGCGGGGGCGTCGATCCCGGAGAACAGGACCTGCGCGCTCTCCCCTTCGGGGAGTGGGCCGTCCGTCCCGCCGCCGAGCGCCAGCACCTTCACCGAGTCGGCGCCGAGGACCTCTTCCACCTCGGCGGCCTGGGCGTCCTCGGGGACCCCGTCGGGGAGCGCCGCCTCGGCGGACTCCGAGGGCGAGGGTTCCGCCGCCCCGCTCCCGGTGTCGACCGCGGCGGGGTCGTCGAGCGCGCACCCCGCCAGCGCCAGTGCGATGAGGCACCCCGCCGCCGACCACGCCGGTGCCCGCCGTCTTCCGGCCGGGCCCGTGAGGGGCCGGTCATCCGTGAGGGGTCTGTCATCTGCGGCCATGATGGTCACCCGTTTCGCTTCAGCCACAGCGTCCACTCCGCGATAAGGAGGCAAGCCTAGTGCGCAAGAGCGGAGGTACAGGGTGAAGCTCGGCAAAGACGGGCGAGCGCGGCATTTCGACGGCCTTGGTCCCGGAGAAGCGGCGACCGACGTCCCCTGAGCCGGTCCGTCGGTCCCTTTACACGAAGGAGCGGGCGGGGGTAGGACCCCCGCCCGCTCAGTGACCGGCGGCCCGGGCCGGGGCCGCCGACCGCGCGGTCAGCGCAGCTTGTCCAGGCCCGCCTTGCGCAGGGCGTCGGCCATGGCGCCGCCCGGCTCGGAGGCGCCGCTGCGGCCCTTGCCCCCGCCCGGCTTGCCGCCACCGGACTTGCCGCCGCGCTGGCCTCCGCCGCCGCGACGGCCCTGACCGCCCCGGCCGCCACCGCCACCGCCACCGCCGCCGGAACCGGCCTCGCTTTCGGCGCCGCCGCCCTTGGCGGCGCCCTCGACCTCGTCGTCCAGGCGCATCGTCAGCGAGATCCGCTTGCGCCGCACGTCGACGTCCATCACCTTCACCCGCACGATGTCGCCGGGCTTGACGATCTCCCGCGGGTCCTCCACGAACCGCTTGGCCATCGCCGACACGTGCACCAGCCCGTCCTGGTGGACGCCCACGTCCACGAACGCCCCGAAGGCGGCCACGTTGGTGACCGTCCCCTCCAGGAGCATCCCCGGCTCCAGGTCGGACAGCGTCTCCACGCCCTCCTTGAAGGACGCGGTGGCGAACGCCGGGCGCGGGTCGCGGCCCGGCTTCTCCAGCTCCTTGAGGATGTCGCTGACCGTCGGCACCCCGAACGCCTCATCGGTGAAGTCCTCCGGGCGCAGCCCCCGCAGCCGCTTCCCGTCGCCGATGAGGCCGGTCAGCCCCGTCCCGGTGCGGTCGATGATGCGCCGCACCACCGGGTAGGCCTCCGGGTGGACGCTGGAGGCGTCCAGCGGATCGTCCCCGCCGGGGATGCGCAGGAAGCCCGCGCACTGCTCGAACGCCTTCGGCCCGAGCCGCGCCACCTGCTTCAGGTCGCCGCGGGTGCGGAACGGCCCGTTGCCGTCCCGGTGCGCCACGATGTTGTCGGCCAGCGTCGACCCGATGCCCGACACCCGCGTCAGCAGCGGCGCCGACGCCGTGTTGACGTCCACGCCCACCGCGTTCACACAGTCCTCGACCACGCCGTCCAGGGTCCGCGACAGCTTCGCCTCGGAGATGTCGTGCTGGTACTGGCCCACACCGATCGACTTGGGGTCGATCTTGACCAGCTCGGCCAGCGGGTCCTGCAGCCGCCGCGCGATGGACACCGCCCCGCGCAGGGACACGTCCAGCTCCGGCAGCTCCTGCGAGGCGTAGGCGGAGGCCGAGTACACCGACGCGCCCGCCTCGGACACCATCACCTTGGTGAGGTTCAGCTCCGGGTGCCGCTTGATCAGGTCGGCGGCCAGCCGGTCGGTCTCCCGCGAGGCGGTGCCGTTGCCGATCGCCACCAGGTCGGCCCCGTGCTCGGCGGCCAGCTTCGCCAGCGCCGCGATCGACTCGTCCCAGCGGTTGCGCGGCGCGTGCGGGTAGACCGTGTCGGTGGCCACCACTTTGCCGGTGCCGTCGGTCACCGCCACCTTCACCCCGGTGCGCAGGCCCGGGTCCAGGCCGATCGTGGCGCGCTGCCCGGCCGGGGCGGCCAGCAGCAGGTCGCGCAGGTTCGCCGCGAACACGCGCACGCCCTCGTCCTCGGCGGACTGCCACAGCCGCATCCGCAGGTCGATGTCCAGGCGCACGAACACGCGCGTGCGCCAGGCCCAGCGGACCGTGTCCTGCAGCCACCGGTCGGCCGGGCGGCCCCGGTCGGCGATGTCGTACCGGGAGGCGATCGCCCGCTCGTACACCGTCGGCCCCGGCTCGGCGCCCTCGCCGGCGTCCTCGGGCTCGGGGTCCAGGGTCAGGGCGAGCACGTCCTCCTTCTCGCCGCGGAACAGCGCCAGCACCCGGTGCGCGGGCAGCGCGGTCAGCGGCTCGGAGAAGTCGAAGTAGTCGGCGAACTTCTCGCCCTCCTGCTCCTTGCCCTCCTTGACCCGGGACACCGCCCGGCCCCGCTCCCACATGCGCTCGCGCAGGTCGCCGACGAGGTCGGCGTCCTCGGCGAAGCGCTCGACGAGGATGGCGCGGGCGCCGTCGAGCGCGGCCTTGGCGTCGGCCACCCCCTTGTCGGCGTCGACGTAGGACGCGGCGCTGCCGTCGGGGTCCTGCCCGGGGTCGCCCAGCAGCAGGTCGGCCAGGGGCTCCAGGCCCGCCTCGCGGGCGATCTGCGCCTTGGTGCGCCGCTTGGGCTTGTAGGGCAGGTAGATGTCCTCCAGGCGGGCCTTGGAATCGGCCGCCATGATGCTCGCCCGGAGCTCGTCGGTGAGCTTGCCCTGGGAGTCGATCGACTCCAGCACGCTGGTGCGCCGGTCCTCCAGCTCCCGCAGGTAGCGGAGGCGCTCTTCGAGGGTGCGCAGCTGGGCGTCGTCCAGGCCCCCGGTGGCCTCCTTGCGGTACCGGGCGATGAACGGGACGGTGCTGCCCTCGTCGAGCAGCCCGATGGCGGCCGCCGTCTGCTTCCCGGCGACCCCGAGCTCCTCGGCGATCCGCTGTTCGATAGAGGTCGTCACGTTGCCTTGTCCATCTTCGTCGGATTGTCCACGCTGCATTCTCCTGGGGCGCCGCCGCCTTGTCACACCGGGCGGCGGGATTTCTTGGATCCGGCATGGTGCGATCCCGACCGACCGTTGATATGCCTCCTGATCTCCTGTTATGCAGGAAGGGATCTCTCCCCGGCCCTCCGGGGCGAGCACATCGCGACGATTGGCGGGATGAACGTGCTCCTTGACCAGACATCGCTCCGAGACCTTGCGACGATGACGGACGACATGGGGGTGCTGTCCGTCTACGCCACCGCCGACCCGCGCGACCGGTCGTCCTCCCCCGCATGGCGCCTGCAGGTCGCCAACGAGATCACCGCCCTGCGCAACGAGGTGAGCTCCAACGGCGACAAGCGGCGCAAGGAGGCGGTTCTGGCGCGTCTGGAGGCGCTGCGCCCGCAGCTCGACGATGTCCTGGACAGCGGTGCCGAGTCGGGGGTCGGGCGCGCCCTGTTCGCCCCGGTCAGCAGCGATGACGTGCGGGTGTACACGATGCAGATGCCGCTGGAGGACTGCGCGGTGCTGGAGCGCACCGCCTACCTGCGGCCGCTGGCGGCGGCGGTGGCCACCGGGGCCCCGGCCGGCGTGCTGGCGGTGTCGGCGGACGGGGTGCGCGTGGTGGACATGCGCTTCGGCACCGCCAAGGACATCACCTGGCTGCCGATCGAGCTCGATGATGAGGACTGGCGCGAGATGCGCGGTCCCGCGCGCGGCCACCCGCGCACGTTCAACCGCGCCTCGGGGCAGATCGACCGCTTCAACCACAAGGTCGCCGAGCACATGCTGCGGTACCTGAACGACATG
Source organism: Nocardiopsis suaedae (assembly GCF_027706745.1). Taxonomy (GTDB): domain Bacteria; phylum Actinomycetota; class Actinomycetes; order Streptosporangiales; family Streptosporangiaceae; genus Nocardiopsis_A; species Nocardiopsis_A suaedae. The sequence continues at coordinate 18,489 of NZ_JAQFWP010000054.1, forward strand.
CGCCCGCAGCTCAAGCGGATCGCCGACGAGTGCGGGTGGTCGTCGGTGGCCATCACCGGCGAGCCGCAGCTCACCGAGCCGCTGCGGGGGCGCTTCGCCCAGGACAGCCACCGGGACATCATCGTGCTGGGGCAGGTGGTGGAGACCCGCACGCCGCCGGAGATCGCCGCGCAGATCGGCCCGGAGATCGAGGCGGTGCGCGTGCAGGGCGCCAGGGACACTGCGCAGAAGGCGCGGGACGCGGCCCTGTCCGGCGGTTCGGGCGCCGTGGGGCTGAGCGACGTGCTGGGGGCCTTCCGCGAGGGGCGGGTGGCGCACCTGTTCCTCGACGGGGCCGCCCGGATGCCGGGGCAGCGGACGCCCGACGGCGCCTACTTCCCGCAGGGCGAGGTGCCCCCAGGCGTCGACAAGGCGGAGATGGCGCCCGAGCGCGACATGGGCGAGCGCATGATCGAGATGGCGCTCGGCAACGGGTCCGAGGTGACGGTGCTGCCGGAGAAGGCGGCGGACGTGCTGTCCGAGGACGAGGGCGTGGCCGCGCAGCTGCGCTGGTAGCGGGGCGGGCGGCGACCGCCGCCGCTCATCCGGCGCGACAGGTACGACAGGTACGACAGGAGGGGCGCCCCGTAGGGGGCGCCCCTCTCGCGTGCGTCTTTTTCCGTTTCTCTCCCGGTCCGGTCACCGGTGGGCCCGGTCGCTCTCGTGCTTCATCAGCATGCCCACGGTTCCGATCAGGGCGAGGATCCCGACGAGCAGCACCAGTGCCATCAGCAGGTTCAGTGTCACGGTTCCGTCCATGGGGGACTCCTACCCGCTGTGAACTGCGTCGATGTGCGCACGCGGATTCGGGCCCGACGAAACGCGGGCAAAGGGGGTGGGCTAACCTGGCCGGGCCTGGGTCCCGGGCGCGGGGATGCGGAGGTTCTGGGAATGCGGAAGGCCGTGCGGGCCGGTGCTCTGGTGTGCCTGGCGGCGGTCGCGGGGCCGGTCCTGGGGGCGGCCCCGGCGGTGCCCGCGGGGGCGTCGGCGCGGGGGGACGGGGTCGATGCCGCTGTGGAGGCGTTCGCCTCCGGCGAGGTCGTCCACATCGACGGCGGCGCCGGGGACGGCGGGGCGGGGCCCACCGAGCGCGCGCGGGCCGAACAGGTGGAGGACTACGCGCGGGCGCGGCTGGAGAGCGCCGACGTGGTCGTGCGGGCGGAGGTCCTGTCCAAGGGCGACGCGGAGGAGGCCGCGGAGCGGACGGCCGCGCGGGTCGGACGGCCGGGGCTGTACGTCGCCGCGGTGCGCAATGGCGGCGCCCCGGCAGAGGAGCCCGACTTCGGCTGGTCGTGGGTCGGTCCCGCCGCCGTCACCGACGGGGAGCTGGACGAGCACTTCGCCTCGTCGGCCGGTCGGCCCCTGGAGCGCGTGGCGGGGGTCGTGGACCTGATCGACCGGGACCTGCGCGGGGCCGTGCGCAGGGCGGCAGAGTCGGGGAAGCGGGTGTACGTCGACCCGTCCATCGCGGAGGGCTTCCCGGGGGCCGACGCCGAAGCGCTGGCGCGGAGGCTCGGCGGGCTGGAGGACGTGCGGGTCGCGGTGGTCCCGGCGCTCGCTGACGTCGCCGACGGCCAGGGGGCCGACGAGCTGGCGGAGGAGATGCTGGCCCCGCTCGGCGGGGACGGGAGCGCGCTGCTGGCCCAGTGGCGGGACGGGGCGTTCGAGCTGACCCCGGCGACGGGGGAGGAGGGGCCGAAGCCCTCGGAGATCACGTCCGTGCTGCCCGAGGGGGCGGCCGGCGCGAAGGGGGAGCTGGGCGCGGCGGTGGCGTCGTTCGCGGGGGCCGTGTACGGGGGAGTGGTCGAGGACGCCCGGGAGGGGTTGGCCGAGGGGCACTTGTACGTCCACCCGCTGGCCGCCACCGACCTGGAGGAGGGCGACGCGGAGAAGGTGGACGCGGCGCTCGCTGAGCGCGACGGGGGAGAGGAGCCCGTGCGCGTGGCGGTCGTGCCGCAAGGAGCGTTCCTGGAGACCGGCGGGACGGGACCCGGCGATGACGCGCTGGCGGCGGCGGTGGCGCAGGGGGCGGACGGGCCGGTCGCGGTGTACGCGGTGGACGGCGCGGGCGCGATCACGGGCTCCCCGGTGAAGGGCGGGGAGGACGCCGGCGGGAACTGGGGGTCGCTGGAGGGGGCCGTGTTCTTCGGGAAGGTGGAGGACTCGGTGCGCGAGTCGTTGGACGGCATGCTGGTGGAGCTCGACGGGAAGGGCGTGCTGGGGACCGGCAAGGGCGGCCCGGCCGCGGCCGTGGAGGCCTCGGAGGGCGGCGCGCTCGGCGAGGCACTGGCGTCGGAGACGGGGCGCGCCCTGCCGTGGATCGGTGGGGCGGTGGCGGTGGTGCTGGGGGCGCTGTTCCTGCGCAGGAGGTTCGGGGGGAAGAGGACGCCGCCTACGGCCGCCGGGAGGCAGGGGCGGACGGATTAGCGGGCCCGCCGACCGCGCCCGCCGGATGCGGGGCCCTTACCGTTCCTTCTTGTTCTTCTTCTCCTCCTTCTGGCCCCTGACCATGAAGGTCGTGCCGAGGGCGGTGGCGGTGAACGCCACGCCGAGGATGATCGCGATGATGATCGCCGCGGTGGGCCAGTCCATGGAAGGCTCCTTTCCTCGTCTGCTTCCATGAACGTCCACGGGCGGGGCGCGCACCAGATCCGGTCGGGTGGGCCCCACGGGGGCGAAGGACCCCGTCCGAGGGGACCGGCGTAGCCCGTTCACGGCCGGGGAGGGGGCTCCGAGGAGAGAACCGGATCAGGCGGCATCGAGAAGGGCGCGGACCTCGGGGACGTCGGAGTACGCGGTGAGACGCTGGAGTACGATGCGCGATCGTTCGGCCGTACGGTCGCTGGTGATCTCCGCCGAGAGTTCCATTACCCGTGTAGCGGTCTCGGCCGCCGCTTCGGGTTCGTTGGCGTCCGCATAAGCGACCGCCAGCCAGGAGAGGTACAGCGCGAGCTCACGGGTGTGCGTGGCGTCGTAGCGCTCCAGGACTTCGCGGAGGAGTGGTACTGCGCGAAGGGGACGATGGAGTTCGGTGTACACCCGTGCGTCCATAATGCGGAGTTCGTCGGCGCTGACCCAGTAGGCCCATTCGGGGGCGGGCTCTGTCTCCTCGTCCTCCAGGTCTTCATGTGCCTTGTCGAGAGCGTGCATTGCGGGCCGGGCGTCGTTCAGTTTCGCGTGAGCCCAGGCGACGCGGCCGTGGAAGAGCGCACGCGCTTTGGGGACCGCGTGCGGTCCGGCCTCAGTGACAGCGGCCTGCGCGAGGGCGAGGCCATCGGTCTCCCGGCCGGTGTTCGACCACTGGTAGGCGAGCGACCCGGCGAGGTTCCCCGCGAGGGTCGCATCCCCTGCCTCACGGGCGGCCGACAGGCCGAGCCGGTAGGTGGACTCGGCATGGTCATGCTGACCGGCGTCGGATTCGATCCACCCGGTGATCTGGGCGAATTCGCCGATCGCCGCCAAGAGCGCGCGTCCGACGGACTCGGAATGCGCACCTTCCCGATACAGGCGAACGGCGGCGGACAGCTCCCGTCGTGCGGGGGCGATCAGGTCGCCACCGGCCAGGACGTCATCGGCGAGCCGTAGCGCGTGGACACGCGTAGCGACGCCGCGTGCGGCATCCTGCCCGACGCGCCTCCCACCGGCAGTACGAAGCGGAGCGAGCGGGTCCCCCTCTGGGAGGAGCGGGGCCGCCGTCGGCGAGCCGGAACGGTCGACGGTCGCTTCTTCCAGACGAGCCCGCGGTATCTCAAGAGCGGCGGCCAGGTGGCGAAGCCAGAACCGTGGGATGCGTCGCCCGGTTTCCCAGCGGGAGACTTCTTGCCGAGTGACCGTCGGCCGCTCGGAGACGCGGCACAGCTCTTCGGCGAGGCGCGCTTGCGACCATCCGCGGACCTGTCGGGCTTTCCGGACCATGTCGCCGAATGCTTCGGGGGGCATGGTCCCAGTCTGGCCTACAGATTGGCCGACAGATAGGCAGCTCCCGAATTACGGGTGAGCGGTGAGGCTGATGGCCCTGAAAAGACCCCCGCGACGGTGGCAGCCGTCCGGGGGCGTGGCCACCAGCTAACTGGAGCTGACGACAGATGGACACTATCCGCCGAAACCACCCACCCGCATCCCGGGTACGGCCCTATCTCCTCGTGCTCGAAGCCGACCGCGCGATCGCCGCCGTCCACCGCTCGCGGGACCTGCACCAGGTCCTGGCCGCCCTCCGGGGAGGCCTCCGATGACCGGCGACCGCGACCCCCTCCTCGAACTCCTCCGCACCTATTACGGCCACCGGTGGTCCATCCGCCGCACCGACAACCTCTGGATCGCCACCGCCCGCGACCGCGACGCCGACCACGCGCCCACCCTCGTCCAGCCCGACGTCAACCGCTTCCTCGCCGAACTCGACGACCCGCCCCGGCGTGCCGCCCGCCCCTACCGTTCGCTTCTCGACGCCGACCACCTCTCCCACCGCTCCCACAACCTCGCCGACGGCGTCCACCTCTTCACCGACCGCCGCCCCGACATCGGCGGCGAGGCATAGCGCGGCACACGACCGCAAAGGGCGCCCGCGGCCGGGTCCTCCGTTCTGTCGTCGTGGGTGCCCAAAAGCGGTTCATCTGCCTCTCCCAACCTCATCACCAGCGAAAACAGGACGCCTGGCCGGAAACTGTCAAGGAATCTCTGCAAAGGAACCTCTGCCATAGCGTCCCGCCCATGAATCCGCACGAACACGAAGACGTCCCTCCCGCGCCCCCACTCCGCCAGGTCGATGCGGAGACCCTGCGCGGGCTCGCCCATCCGCTCCGGATGAGGCTCATGGAAGAACTGGCCATCGGCGGCCCTTCCACCGCCACGCTGCTCGCCGCCCGGCTGGGGGAGAACAGCGGCTCCACCAGTTACCACCTGCGGGTGCTGTCCCGGCACGGCTTCGTCGAGGACGACCCCGACCGCGCTCCGGGCGGGCGCGAGCGGTGGTGGCGGCGGGTCCCCGGCGGCTACAGCCTGCGCGGGTTCGCCCACCGCCGCGACCCGGCGACACGGGAGGCCGCCGGGGTCGTCCTCGACGCGCTGGACCAAGGGCGCTCCGATCGGCGCGCACGCTGGTGGTCCTTCGCCGAGGAGAACCCCGCGGAGGTCGTCCCGTGGGTCGAGGCGACCGCCGACGCCGACTACGTCCTCCAGCTGACCCGCGCCGAGGCCGCCGAACTCACCGCCGAGCTCACAGCGGTCATGGAGCGGTGGCGGGGCCGTACGGAGGGAGAGGACCCGGGCCGCGTCCGCCCCGGCACCACGGTCGTGGAGACGCAGATCTTCGTCTTCCCCCACCTGGACGCACGCGGCACCGGCCCGGAGAAAACCAGGTGCACCGCGCCGCCGGAGCGCTCGACAGTGGAGCCTCCCAGCGGCTCCGACCGCCTTGACGGCGACGGCCGAGGAAAGCGGGGGCGGTGGTCGTGACCGAGCACGCAGAGGCCGACGCCGGCCGGGAGCGGCGTGGACTGGGCCCCGTGTTCCGACGGTTCTGGGGTGCGTACACGGCGGGGAACCTCGCGGACGGGATGATGCTCACCGCTCTTCCCCTGGTCGCCGCGCTCCTCACCTCCGATCCGCTGCTGGTCGGCGGCCTCACGGCGGTCCGGTTCCTTCCGTGGCTCCTCTTCGGGGTCCTCTCCGGGGCCGTCGTCGACCGGGTCGACCGCGTTCGCGCCATGCGCGCCGTCGCCCTCGTGCGGGCCTCGGCCATGGGGCTCCTCGCCGCGCTCCTGGCGACCGGGAACGCCACGATCTGGGCCCTCTACGCCGTCATGTTCACCGTCATGGTGTGCGAGACCGTCTACGACAGCGCAGCCCGCGCCCACGTCCCGGTGATCGTCGCGCGGGACCGGCTCGACGTGGCCAACAGCCGTATGGAGGGCGGCCGCGTCGTCACCGAGGACTTCGCGGGTGCCCCCGTCGCAGGGGTCCTCTTCGGTGCCGCCGCCGCACTCCCCGTGGCCACGGGCGGTCTGGCCTACCTCCTGAGCGCCGTCGTGCTCATCGCGGTCCCGGCGACCGCGCGCCGGGTCCCCACGGCCGAGGAGGCAGAAGGGCAGGCAGAGGTGCAGGGCGAGGGGCGGCCCCCTCGGCGTGCGGTGCTCCGCTCGGTCGCCGCCGACACCCGCGTCGGCTTCCGCTACCTGGCCCGAAACCGGGTGCAGGCGGGGCTGGTAGGGCTCACCCTCGGGCTCGGCCTCGGCTTCCAGACGGCGTCTTCGGTGCTGGTCCTGTTCGTCCAGCAGAAGCTGGGGGTGCCGCCGCACCTGTTCGGGGTGTTCGTGGCGGCGTCCGCGGTGGGGGCGCTGGCGGGTGCGGCCGTCGCGGCCCCGCTCGCGCGCCGCATCTCCAAGCGGGTGCTCATCACGGGCGGGTTCGTGCTCGGGGGTCTCTTCCTGGCCGCCATGGGGGCGATGGCGTCGCCGTGGGCGGCGGCGCTGCTCTGGGGGCTGTTGGGGGCGGCCAACCTGACGGCGAACGCGATGGGGTACGCCGTTCTGCATGCCATCACGCCCAACGGCCTCTTCGGGCGCGTGGAGGGCGTGCGCAAGGCCCTCGGATGGGGCCTGGCCCCCGTCGGCGCCCTGCTCGGCGGCGTCCTGGGCCGGATCGACCTGGCGATCCCGGTCGTCGTCGGAGGACTGATCATCACGGCCGTGACCGTGGTCTTCCACCGGGCGATCACCGGCTCGGTCCGCCTGGCCGAACAGCAGGCCGATTGAGGACGCCACGACGTGCCGGAGCGTCATCCCCGGCCCGCGGTCATCGCCGCCGCGACCTCACCGGTGGCCGTGCGGGGGATCGCCGTCGCGGCGTGGTCGAGCACGAGCAGCCGCGCCCGGGGGATCTCGCGCGCGAGCGCTTCGCCGTTGCCGACCGGGAAGAACCGGTTGCGGGCACCGTGCACCACCAGCGTCGGGACCGCGATTTCGGGCAGGCGCTCACGCCACCGCGGTGTGCAGTCGAGCTTGGCGAACACCGTGCCCAGGTGATTGGCCATCTGCACCGCGGGCTCCGTGCCCGGTGCGCGATCGAAGATGCGTTCGGCGACCGCCTGCGCGGCGGCGGGGTCGTCGCCGAGGATCTCCGCGCCCGAGGCGGCGAACTCCGCCACCGCGGCACGGTCGGACCAGTCGGGCATCGGACGCGAGAACAGCCGGTCCATCGTGGGCGCGTCATGGTCGGGCAGGTCGTCGTCGACGGGGCCCGGGGCGACGGGCCGCGTTCCGGCGAGGGTGAGGGCCGAGAACGCCTCCGGGTGGTCGAGCGCGGCGACCTGGGCGACCATCCCTCCGACGCCGATGCCCGCCAGGTGCGCCGGCCGGTCGTCGAGAGCGCGGGCGAGCGCCGCGGCGTCGGCGGCCAGATCGCGCAGCGTGTACGCCGGGGCCCCGGGGTCGCCGGTGGTCGAGGCGCCGGAATCGCGCAGGTCGAAGCGCACCACGTGGTGCCCGCTCCGTGCCAGGGCTTCGCACAGCGCGTCAGGCCAGGAGAGCATGGTCGGGCCGCCCGCGAGAAGGACCAGCGGTCCCGCCGTGTCGCCGAAGTGCTCGACGCCGAGCGTGGCGCCGTTGGCCTCGATAACCGGATCCATTGGAAAACCTCCAGGGGGCGTCGTGGGATCGGCTCCCAGGTGGAGACCTCCGGCGGCGCGGAAACTCATCTGTGCGGCGGGTCAGAGGTCGAGGTACCGCAGGATCGCCAGCACCCTGCGGCTGTACCCCGGCCTTCCCGACAGGTCGAGCTTGTCGAAGATCGCGTTGATGTGCTTCTCGATCGCGCTCAGCGACAGGTGCAGCTTCTCCGAGATCGCCGCGTTGGTGTGCCCCTGCGCCATGGTGTGCAGCACCTCGCGCTCCCGCTCGGTCAGCCGCCCCAGCGGCTCCGTGCGGCCGCGCCCGTCCATCAGGCGGCGCACCACCTCCGGGTCGAGGGCGGTCGCCCCGGCCGCCACCCGGTCCAGCACGTCGAGGAACTCCTCCACGTGCATCACCCGGTCCTTGAGGACGTACCCCACGCCTTCGGAGCGCTCGGCCAGCAGTTCGGCGGCGTAGCGCGTCTCCACGTACTGCGACAGCACGAGGATGCCCACCTCCGGCAGGCTCTTGCGCACCTCCAGGGCGGCCCGCAGCCCGTCGTCGGTGTGCGTGGGCGGCATCCGCACGTCGGCGATGACGACGTCGGGCCGCTCCCGCCGCACCGCCGCCAGCAGGTCGTCGGCGTGCGCGACCGCGGCCGCCACCTCGTGGCCCTCGTCGGCCAGCAGGCGCGCCAGCCCGTCCCGGAACAGCGCCGAGTCCTCCGCCAGGATCACCCGCACGGCAGCACCGCCCGAAGCTCCGTCGGCCCTCCGGCCGGGCTGTCCACGGCGAAGGTCCCGTCCAGCGCCGCCACTCGCCGGGCCAGCCCGGACAGCCCCGCCCCCTCCGGGGCGGCGCCCCCTGCGCCGTCGTCGCGCACGCGCGCGGTGACCATCCCGTCCTCCTCGCTGATCCGGACCGTCACGAGGCCTGCCCCCGCGTGTTTGGCCGCGTTGGTGATCGCCTCGGACACGACGAAGTAAAGCACGGTCTCCACCTCCAGGGCGGGCCGCACCGGCAGGGCGCAGTCGACCTCCACCGGCAGGCTGGACCGCTCCGCGATCAGGGCCAGCACCTTCTCCAGGCCCGCCGAGTCCAGGCCCGACGGGTACACCCGCCAGGCCACCTCCCGCAGCTCCTCCACGGCCAGCCCCGTCGACTCGCGCGCCTGGGCGACCAGCTCGGCCGCGCGCTGCGGGTCGTCGCTGCGCAGCGCCCGCCCGAGCAGCATCCCCAGGGCGACCAACCGCTGCTGCAGCCCGTCGTGCAGGTCGCGCTCGATACGGCGGCGCTCGGCGTCGACAGCGGTGATCACCCCGGCGCGGCTCTCCGCCAGCTCGCTGACACGGCGCTCCAGCCGCTCGCGCTCGCTGGGCGCCAGGTAGGCCGCGGAGATGCGCCGGTCCAGCGCCGTCACGCTCGCCATCGCCTGCAGGTTCAGCATGAGCAGCGCCGCACCGATGACCACCTGCCCGAGGAACTCCAGCAGCCCCATCCCGCTCTCCGACGCGCCGGACGCGACGTCGTGGCTCAGCGCGCGCACGACCGGTTCGGGCAGGTCGACCCGGCCGCGGAGCAGTGCCGCCAGCACGATGAGGGCCAGTACCGTGCCGATCGCCAGCAGGCCCACGGTCAGCGTGCCGAGCGCCCCTGGCAGCGCGCGGGAGGCCAGGTAGCCGAACGCGCGCGGGGCGGAGTCGGGTGCCGGGCCGCCGGGGGAGGTCAGGCCGAACGCGTCGAAGCGCCGCCGCTCCAGCTCCACCAGGCGCCCCGCGCAGCGCCGTACCCAGGCGGCGACCCCGCGCCGCGCCCGGGGGGAGGGCGAGGCGACCGCCAGGGCCGGAACGGCGGCGGCGAGGACCAGCAGGCCCGCCAGCGCGGTCGCGGCGCCGAGTGCGACGGCGACCGGCAGCCGCGTCCACTTCAGGCCCTCCAACGGTGTTCCTCCCAGTGGCGGTGTGCGATGGGTGATCGGGACGGTGCGACTCGGGGCCGCCTGGAAACGTTAGAGGGCGCGGCGGAGCCGCCGCCATGGGGCGCCCCTTCCGCCCGGGTGCGGGAAACCGCACCCGGGCGGCTGTGCGGTGCGGCGATGGGAACGCTGTGCATCCGAGTATTGCCGTGGGGTGACCGCTGCGTTATGTTGCCGACGCACGGACCGGTAGACCCGCGGGGCCGCGTTCCGTCCGATGAGGGGGGCGGACGGGGAACCGCAGGCCCAGCGGGCACCCCATCATCCCCGCTTACGATGGAGAGCCCATTGAGGTCCCCCTTCAGTCCCCCTACGCCCCACCGCCCTCTTCCCGCCGTCGCGGCCGCCGCCTCACTCGCCGCTCTCGCGGCCTGCGCCCCCGCCCCCGCCGCCGACGCGACGCCCGCGTCCGGCTCCGCCCCGGCCGCCGCCGGGCCCGTCGACGACTACGGCGCCCTGAGCGTCTGCGGCACCACCCTGTGCGGTGAGGACGGGCGGCCGGTCCAGCTCAAGGGCATGAGCAGCCACGGGCTGCAGTGGTTCGAGCACTGCATGACCGGCGGCTCGATCGACGCCCTCGCGCAGGACTGGGGCGCCGACGTCGTCCGCCTGTCCATGTACGTCCAGGAGGGCGGCTACGAGACCGACCCCGAAGGCTTCACCGAGCTGGTCAGCTCCCTGATCGACGAGGTCACCGCGCGCGGTGTGTACGTCGTCGTCGACTGGCACACGCTCAACCCCGGCGACCCCAACGCCAACACCCCGGCCGCCAAGGAGTTCTTCGCCGAGATCGGCTCCCGGCACGGCGGGAACGGCAACGTCCTCTACGAGATCGCCAACGAGCCCCACGGCGTGTCCTGGGCGTCCATCAAGTCCTACGCCGAAGAGGTCATCCCGGTCATCCGCGAGCACGACCCCGACTCGGTCGTGCTGGTCGGCACCCGCGGCTGGTCCTCGCTGGGCGTCTCGGAGGGCTCCGACGAGCAGGAGGTCGTCGACGACCCGGTCGACGCCGAGCAGATCATGTACACCTTCCACTTCTATGCGGCCTCCCACCACGACGCGTACCTGTCCGCGCTGGACCGGGCCTCCCAGCAGATCCCGATGTTCGTCACCGAGTTCGGCACCCAGGAGTACACCGGCGACGGCCCCAACGACTTCGAAAGCGCCCAGCGCTACATCGACCTGATGGAGGAGCGCGGCATCAGCTGGACCAACTGGAACTACTCCGACGACCACCGCTCGGGCGCGGTGTTCGAGGAGGGGACCTGCGACGCGGGCGGCCCCTGGAGCGGCGACAGCCTCAAGCCGGCCGGGCAGTGGATCAAGGAGCGCATCGCCTGACCCGCGAGCAGCGGCCGAGGGGCCGTCCGCCCGGCGACCTATGCTGGGCGGATGGCCCCACACCCGCCTTCGCCCGCCCTCGCCGGGACGCGCTGGCCCGGCGAGTTGCGGCCCTACCAGCGCTCGGTCCTCAAACAGGTGGACGAGCTGTGGGGCGAGGGGCGGCGGCGCACCTGGATCGTCCTGCCGCCCGGTGCGGGCAAGACCCTCGTCGGGCTGGAGGCCGCGCGGCGCCTGGGACGCCGCACCGTCGTCTTCGCGCCCAACACCGCCATCCAGGGCCAATGGGCCGCGCACTGGCACGCGTTCGAACGGCCCGACGGCTGCGAGGCCGGGACCGGCCGCGCCCTCCAGGACGACGTCTCCGTCCTCACCTACCAGTCCCTCGCGGTGTTCGACCCGGACGCCGAGACCGACGAGGAGGGCCGCGAAAAGGGCCGCGCGGCGTCCTCCCTCAAGGAGCGGCTGCACGCCAACGGCGCGGCGCTCGTCGACGCCCTGCACGCCGCCGGGCCCCTGACGGTGCTCCTCGACGAGTGCCACCACCTCCTGCAGGCCTGGGGGCGACTGCTCGACGAGGTCCTGGCCGAGCTCGACGACGCCTACGTGATCGGCCTGACCGGCACACCCGCCGCCAGCCTGACGGCCTCGGAGAGCGAACTGGTGGACCGGCTCTTCGGCCCGCCCGTCACCGGCGCCTCCATCCCCGCCCTGGTCCGCGACGGCTACCTGGCGCCGTTCGCCGAGCTGGCCTATGTGACGCGGTGTACACCCGTCGAGCGCGACTACCTGTCCGAACAGGGGGCGCGCTTCACCGAGATGTGCACCGACCTGCTCGAGCCCGGGTTCGCCGAGACCGATTTCCTCGCCTGGGTCCGCGCCCGCTTCCATGACCGGCAGACCGAGGGCGGCGCGCGGCTGCCGTGGTCGCGCCTCGCCGGGCAGGAGCCCGATCTGGCCGACGCGGTGCTCCGGCTGCACCACGGCGGGCTGTGCGACCTCCCCGACGGGGCGCGTCTGCTGGAACGCCACCGCCATCCCCCGCGCGCGGAGGACTGGACCGCGCTGATCGGCGACTACGCGCGCCACTGCCTCACCGGTTCGGACACCGACCGCGACCGGGCGGCCCGCGAGCGCCTGCGCTCCGCGCTCCCGGCGGTCGGCTACCACCTCACCAAGCGCGGAGTGCGCCGGGGCGCCTCGCCGGTCGACCGGGTCGTCGCCCGCAGCGCCTCCAAGTCCTATGCGGCCGTCGAGATCGTGGCGGCGGAGGGAGCGGCGACGGGGGAGCGGTTGCGCGCCCTGGTCCTGTGCGACCACGAACGCGCCACGGCGCGCGCCCCGGCCCGCCTGCGCGGCGTGCTCGACGACGACGCGGGGTCGGCGTGGCTCCAGCTCGAACTCCTCGCCGGAGACGAGCGCACGGCCGCCCTGCACCCGATGCTGGTCACCGGGCGGACCGTGGCGGCCGCCCCGGAGACGGCGGAGGCGTTCATCGCGTTCGCCGGGGAGCACCGCCCCGGCCTGGCCCTGCGCGCCGAACCGGCCGGGCGGCTCTGCCGTGTCGAGGGGCCGTGGAGTTCCCGGGTCTGGGTCGGCCTGGTCACCCGGTTCTTCGAGGAGGGGCGGTGCCGGGCGCTGGTCGGTACGCGCGCGCTGCTGGGGGAGGGGTGGGACGCCCGAGGGGTGAACACCGTCGTGGACGCGACGACCGCCACCACCCCCACGTCGGTCGTGCAGAGCAGGGGGCGCGCGCTGCGGCTCGACCCCACATGGCCGGAGAAGACCGCGCACACGTGGACGGTGGTGTGCGTGGCCGAGGGGCACCCCAGGGGCGCTGCGGACTGGGAGCGGTTCGTCCGCAAGCACGAGGGGTACCTGGGGGTGGACGCCGACGGCGAGGTGATGAGCGGCGTCGCGCACGTGGACCCGTCGTTCTCGCCGTTCGAGCCGCCCGCCGAGGAGGCCTTGGACGCGCTCAACGCGCGCATGCTCGCGCGCGCGGAGCGCCGTGGGGAGACGCGCGAGCGGTGGAACATCGGCCGCCCGTACCGTGACGACCTGCTGCCGACCCTGCGCGTGCGGCCGAACGCGGAACCTGCGGCCGATGCGTCGCCCTTCCCGGCCGCCGGGGCGGGGCACACCCTGTCACCGCCGCGGGCCCTGCCCGCGGAGCGCGGCACGGCCGACGCCGAGCGCCGAGCACTCTCGTTCCCCGCGGTCGGGCTGGGGGCGGTCGGAGGCCTCTTCCTCGTGCTGGCGGTCGTGGGGATACCGGGATGGCCCGTAGCGGCCGCGGTCGGTGCGGGCTTGGTGCTCGCCGCCGTCGCGGCGCAGAGGAGCGCGGCCCGGCGGCGCCTGCGCGCGGCCGTCGGACGGCTGCGGGAGGCGGCACGCCCCGTCGACTCGGCCCGGTACGCGTGCGCGGTGGCGGACGCCCTCAAGGCGCTGGGCCGTTCCGGCGCCGGAGCGCAGAACGTGCGCATCTCCGTCGACGCGGACGGGGTGTACCGCTACACGCTCACCGGGGCGGGCCCTGAGGCGGCGGAGGAGTTCACCGAGGCCTTGGACGAACTGTTGGCGCCGCTGGTGGGGAGCCCGCGCTACATCGTCCCCCGCTATGTGGTGGAGGTCCCGGCGGACGGCGAAGCCGCGGAGGCGGCCGCGAAGGCCCTCCTTCGCGGCGACCCGGCGGAGAACAGGGCGGTGTACCACGCGGTGCCCTCGGTCTTCGCCCGCAACAAGGAGGACGCGGGCGCGTTCCAGGGGGCGTGGAACACCTGGGTGTCGGCGGGGGCGCCGGTCTACGCCGCGAGCGGCCGCGGGCGGGAGGTCCTGGACGTCCACCACGGCACCGACCCGGCGGACGTGACCACGGCCCAGCGCATGGCGTGGGCGTGAGCGGGGCGCCCGTGGGCCCTCAGGGGCCGTTGTCCTCCAGCAGGTCCGGCGCGTAGAACTCGTCGACCGGGACCGGGCCGCGGTAGCCCTGGCACTTGCACTGGGCGTAGGTGCCGCCGTGCTGGCCGGTCCACCGGCCGGGGATGATCACCTGGGCCTGGCAGAGCCTGCTCTGCTTGTCGTGGAAGACCAGGTGGTGCCCGCAGCCGCAGATGGGTTGGGGGCTCCGGGCCTGCTGCGGCGGGGGGTGCTCGGGGAGCGTCCGCTGCGGGGCGCGGTCGCGGCGGGGGAGCATCCGCCCGACGAACACCCCGGCGAGGGCGACCGCGGCACCGACCACGAGTGTCACCGGGTCCACGTTGGCGCACCACCTTTCCGTCCCGGTGGGGGAGAGCCCGCACCGTCCCCTCATTGTCGCCCAGACGCGGGGCGCGGTGGCGCCGGGCCGACGGGGATTTTCCGGGTTCTGGGCCGGGCGGAACGGACAAGTCGGGAATCTCCTGATCTACGTCGTCAAGGCGCGGGTCGTCGGCATGGCGCGGCCCCGCCCGGCCGCCTCCGTGTTATCAACATCACCAACGGTGAGTAGTCATGTGAATGCGAAAAGTGATCAGGGGGCGTTTTCCGTGCAGCATCCGCGCATCGCGGCGGCCGGGGCCGTCCTGGCGGCCGCGCTGGTCCCCGCGGCTCCGGCCGCGGCGGAGAACGGGGGCGCGGCGCCCGGGGAGGCGGGCTTCGCCGTCGGGATCACCCCCGTCGAGCAGGGCCTCCGGCCGGGCGACGAGCTGGAGTACACGGTCGAGGTGGAGAACCACAGCGGCGAGGACCACCCCGACGCGGTCATCGTCCAACTGCTCCCGCCCGGCCTGGAGGAGCCGCACGCCTCCGACGAGGGTGAGATCGGGCCGATGCAGGCGTCCTGGAAGCGCGGCCTGCCCGCCGACGCCGAGACCTTCGTCGGCGTCACCGGGCACGTCGGCGAGCCCGACCCGGGGTTCGAGCGGCTGACCACCATCGCGTGCGTCCGCCCCCGCCCCGGCGCGGGCCTGGTGGACTGCGCATCGCACACCATGCCCATCGCCCCGTCCCCGCCGCTGGGCTGGATCGCCGGCGGAGGCCTGGCCGCGGCGGCCGTCGCCGCGGGCGTATGGGCGTGGCGGCGCAGGCGCCCCGCACCGCCGGTGCAGGAGCGGCCGCTGGAGGTGGAGATCGAGCAGGTGGAACCGGCCCAAGCGGACGCGGAGGGGGAGCGGGTCCGGCACGCCGTTGCCGACCGGGAGTGAGCCGCATGGGGGAACTTTTGGGCCTCGATTGTTGTCCGCTGCCAGGGCGTTCGCGACAGTGGGCAGCGGTGCCGACTTCCCCCCCTGGCCAGGCGCCACCGGCCTGAGTGAACCCGAGACACTGGGGAGGAAGCCGTGAGCGAATCGCCTTTCGGCTCCATGTTCGACGACGCGTTCCGCCGTTTCGACTACCTGAGCGGCCGGATGATGGGCGGCCCGGGGGCCGACGTGTGGCCGCCGCGGGCGGGCGGGGTCCAGCGCGTCGACATCGGCAGGCTGCTCAGCGAGCCCGCACGCGAGCTGGTAGGCGAGGCGCTGGAGCGGGCGGGCAGGCGCGGCGCACCCGATCTGGACGTGGTCGACCTCCTGGCGGCCGCCGCCGACACCGACCCCGCCAAGCAGATCCTCGCCGCCGCCGGGGCCGACACCTCGGCGCTGGCGGCGCGCATCGCCGACCTGACGGGGGACGGCAGGCCCGGGGAGGCGCCCGAGACCCTGTCCCCGGCCGCCAAGCGCACCCTGCAGGACGCGCTGCGCATCTCCCGCGCGCTGGAGTCCAGCTACGTCGGCGTCGAACACCTGCTGCTGGCGCTGGCCGCCAACCCGCAGTCGCAGGCCGCCCGCCTCCTTCAGGAGCAGGGCGTGGACGCCAACACGCTCCAGGAGGCCATGACCACCGGTGCGCGGGCCGCGCGCTCGGGGGCCGGGCTATCGGGGTCCGGGGCGCCGGGCGGCCAGGGGCGCGGCCCGTCGTCGACGCCGACGCTCGACGAGTACGGGCGCGATCTGACCGGTGAGGCCTCGGAGGGGTCCCTGGACCCGGTGGTGGGCCGCGAGGAGGAGATCGAGCAGGCGATCGAGGTCCTGTCGCGGCGGACCAAGAACAACCCGTGCCTGATCGGGGAGCCCGGCGTGGGCAAGACGGCGATCGTGGAGGGCATCGCCCAGCGGATCGTCAACGGAAGCGTCCCGGAGACCCTCAAGGGGCGCCGGGTGGTGGCGCTGGACCTGACGGGCATGGTCGCCGGGTCGAAGTACCGGGGCGAGTTCGAGGAGCGCATCAAGAAGGTCATCGACGAGATCCGTGAGCACTCCGATGAGGTCATCGTCTTCATCGACGAGGTGCACACGCTGATCGGCGCGGGCTCGTCCGAGGGCGGGATGGACGCGGCGAACATCCTCAAGCCCGCGCTTGCGCGGGGCGAGCTGCACGTGATCTCGGCGACGACGGTGGACGAGTACCGCAAGAACATCGAGAAGGACGCCGCCCTGGAGCGGCGGTTCCAGCCGGTGTTCGTGGCCGAGCCGAGCGTGGACGACACGATCGGCATCCTGTCGGGCCTGCGGGACACCTACGAGGCGCACCACCAGGTGCGCATCGGCGATGACGCGTTGGACGCGGCGGCGCGGCTGTCGGACCGCTACGTCTCCGACCGGTTCCTGCCGGACAAGGCGATCGACCTGATGGACCAGGCGGCGGCGCGGGTGCGGCTGCGGTCACTGACCCCGGCCGACGACGCCAAGGAGATGGAGGAGCGCCTGGAGGCGCTGCACCGGGACAAGGACCAGGCGGTGGCGGCCGAGGACTTCGACCGGGCCAAGGAGCTGCGCGAGGAGATCGAGCGGCTGCGCCCCGAGCTGGAGGCGGCGCGCGGCGGAAGGGACGAGGTCCCGCTGGTGACGGCGACGGACGTGGCCGAGGTGGTGTCGCGGCGGACGGGCATCCCGGTGTCGCAGCTCACCGAGGAGGAGCGGGACCGGCTGGTGCGCCTGGAAGAGCACATGCACGAGCGGGTGGTCGGCCAGGACGAGGCCGTGGTGGCGGTCGCCGAGGCGGTGCGGCGCGCGCGGGCCGGGTTGTCCGACCCCGACCGCCCCGAGGGGAGCTTCCTGTTCCTCGGCCCGACGGGCGTGGGCAAGACCGAGCTGGCGCGCGCGCTGGCGGAGGTGCTGTTCGGCGGTGAGGACCACATGGTCCGCATCGACATGAGCGAGTACGGCGAGAAGCACACGGTGAGCCGTCTGATCGGGGCGCCTCCCGGCTATGTGGGGTACGAGGAGGCGGGGCAGCTGACCGAGCCGGTGCGGCGGCGCCCGCACTCGGTGGTGCTGCTGGACGAGGTCGAGAAGGCGCACCCGGACGTCATCAACATCCTGCTGCAGCTGCTGGACGACGGGCGGCTGACCGACGGTCAGGGGCACACGGTCGACTTCAGCAACACGGTGGTCATCATGACCAGCAACGTCGGCGCGGAGATGATCCTGGACTGGTCGGGCGGTGAGGAGGAGCTGCGGGAGAAGGTCATGGACCTGCTGCTGCGGTCGATGCGCCCGGAGCTGGTCAACCGGATCGACGAGACGATCGTGTTCCACCGGCTGGACCAGGTGCAGCTGCGCCGCATCGTGGACCTGATGCTGGAGAAGACGCGGGAGCGGCTGCGGGGCCAGGGCATCGCGCTGGAAGTGAGCGACGCGGCCAAGGACCGTCTGGGGGAGCTGGGGTACAAGCCCGAGTTCGGTGCGCGGCCGCTGCGCCGCACGGTCCAGCGGGAGCTGGGCAACCGGCTGTCGCGGATGCTGCTGGACGGCGACGCGACCGAAGGGGACACGATGGTGGTGGACACCGGCGACGGGGGTGCCGGGCTGGCGGTCACGGTCCGCCGGGGCGGTTCGGCCGAGGCGCGGGTGAGCGAGCCGAGGACGGACGCCGAAGGCGCGGACCAGGGCGACGAGGCGGCCCTGGGCCACGCCTGAGGCCAGGCGCCCCTAGGAGCCCGTCACCTCGGTGCGGAGTTCCTTGAGCTTTTGGACGTCCTTGGCGTGCGGGGCGGCCGGGCCGGGGGTCTCCAGGGTCAACGGGACCCCGGCGGTGACCGGGTGGACGAACAGTTCGGCGAACGGGTCGGCCCCGATCTGCCCCACACCGATGTTCTCGTGGCGGTCCTTGTTGCTGCCGCACTCCGCCTTGGAGTCGTTGGCGTGGATGAGCTTCAGCCGGTCGGCGCCGACCACCTCGTCGAAGCGGTCGAGCATGGTGCGCATGCCCTCCCGGCTGGAGATGTCGTGGCCCGCGGCGAACACGTGGCAGGTGTCCAGGCACACCTGCGCGCGCGGGTGCCAGTCCAGTGCGTCGAGGTACCCGGCCAGGTCGTCCACGGTGGCGCAGAGCACCTGGCCCTGCCCCGCCATGGGTTCCAGCAGGACCGGCGGCACGCTGTCGCCGAGGCGCTTCAGCAGCGGCAGCAGGCGGTCGCGCATGCGTGCCAGGCCCTCGTCGCGGCCGCCGCGCACCGCCGAGCCGGTGTGCACGACCACGCCCCCGGCGCCGATGTCGGCGCCGCGCCGCAGCGCGTGCTCCAAGGCGGACAGCGACTTGTCGCCGACGGCGTCGTCGGGTGTGCCCAGGTTGATGAGGTAGGGCGCGTGGATGAAGTTCGGGATGTCCGTGCGCTCGCGCAGGGCGGCGTCCTCGGCGGGGTCGCCGTCGGTGACCGCCCAGCCGCGGGGGTTGCCGACGAAGACCTGGACCGTCTCGGCCCCGATCTCGGACGCGTAGGCCAGGCCCTTGGTGGCCAGGCCGCCGGACACGGGGACGTGCGCCCCGATCGGTGAATGCGTTTTCTTGGTCATGGCTGGTCACCAGCCTAAGGCGTGGCGGGGGCAGCGGGCGAGCGGCGCACCTTCCACGTGGCGACGAGGGTGAAGGCGACGGTGACCAGCAGCGCCCAGGCGCCGAACTTGGCGGGGTGGACCATGGCCCAGGCGTCGGCCTGGTGCGGGTACTGCCAGGCGCCCATGAGGGTGGAGGCGTTCTCGGCGACCCACAGGAAGAACCCGATGAGCACGAACGACAGGGCCAGCGGCATGCGGTGGCGGGTGGCGCCGACGGTGTAGTGCACCCACACTCCCCAGGTGGCGGCGACCATGGCGGCGGCCAGGGGCAGGCGGATGTCGGGCAGCCAGTGGTGGGTGAGGAAGTTGGTGTAGATGAGGGCGGCG
The DNA here is from genome assembly GCF_027706745.1 of Nocardiopsis suaedae. Taxonomy (GTDB): domain Bacteria; phylum Actinomycetota; class Actinomycetes; order Streptosporangiales; family Streptosporangiaceae; genus Nocardiopsis_A; species Nocardiopsis_A suaedae. The sequence continues at coordinate 37,634 of NZ_JAQFWP010000054.1, forward strand.
ACGGCGGCGGTGGCCAGCGGGCGGTAGCCGGTCAGGCGCAGGTCGAGCAGGCGCCAGGAGCGCACGACGTAGCTGCCGACGGCGGCGTACATGAAGCCGCTGTACAGCGGGACGCCGCCGATCTTGGTGAGGGCGGGCTCGGGGTAGGACCAAGACCCCATGTGCACCTTGAACAGCTCGAAGACCAGGCCGACGACGTGGAAGCCGAGGATGGCCAGCACCTCGCGGCCGGTCTCCAGGCGCAGTGCCCAGAAGGCGGTGGTCAGGGCGATGCCGTAGGCCAGGAGGGCGTCGTAGCGGGGGACGGCGCCGGGCAGCAGGGTGGACAGGGCGAGCCCGGCGAGCAGGCACCCGGCGAAGGCGCAGGAGGAGGCCTGGAGCAGGCCGAACCGGACGAGCCAGGCGAGGCGGGCGCGGGGGGTCAGTCCTCCTCCTCTTCTTCCCGCCGTTCCTCGCCGATCGCGTCGACGGCCACGGCGACGGCGGTCACCAGCGCGGGGTCGCCTCCGGCGTCGGTGCGGTAGGTGTTGACGTCCACGGCGTAGGTGTCGCGCAGGGAGAACCACTTGCGGGAGATGGAGGCGACGGGGCCGCCCTGGTCGCTGATGGCGTACTCCTTGTCCAGGAGGTCCCCGGCCACCTCCCATTCGGTGCCGTCCTCGAGTTCGACGGTCAGCCGGTCGCGGAAGGGGCTGATCAGGTTGCGGCGGACGGTGGCGACGGTCCCGCCGTCGCGTTCGATGCGCATGGTGTCGCGGATGGCGAGCTTCTTCTCCCGGATGGTCAGCAGGAGCCGGCCCTCGGGGTCCTTGAGCTCGAAGGTGGTGCGCAGCCGCAGGGCCTTGCCGTCGACCCAGAAGGCGCGCTCGCCGTTCTCGTCGGTCACCCAGAAGTCGTCGCCGATGTCGAAGATGCGTTCGCGGACGAGGAGTTTCATGCCCAGAGCCTAGAGGGCGGGCGGGTCCGGTCGCCTCGGGGCGGGGCGCGGAGGCGCTAATCTGCGGTCCGTGAGTACTCCGAGCACCCAGGTGGCCCTGCACGATGTGACGTCCGCGCTGGAGGAGCTGTACCCGCCCTCGTGGGCGGCCGCCTGGGACGCGGTGGGCCTGGTGGCCGGCGACCCCGCCCGCCCGGTGCGGCGGGTGCTGTTCGCCGTGGACCCGGTGGCCCAGGTCGTGGAGGAGGCGGCCGCGTGGGGTGCGGAGCTGGTGGTGACGCACCACCCGCTGCTGCTGCGCGGGGTGACCAGCGTGGCCGCCACCACCCCCAAGGGGCGGCTGGTGCACCGGCTGATCGAGTCGGGCATCGGGCTGTACACGGCGCACACCAACGCCGACACGGCGCGGCCCGGGGTGTCGGACGCGCTGGCGGCGGCGGTCGGCCTGGTCGGGAAGCTGCGCCCGCTGGACCCGGACCCCTCGGACCCGGAGGGGCGGCGCGGCATCGGGCGCATCGGCCGCCTGGAGCGGCCCATGGCGCTGCACGAGTTCGCCGAGCTGGCGGCGGCGGGGCTGCCGCACACGGCGGGCGGCGTGCGGGTGGCCGGGGACCCGGAGCGGACCGTGCGCGAGGTCGCGGTCTCCGGAGGGTCGGGCGACTCGCTGCTGGACGCGGCCCGTGCCGCCGGGGTCGACGCCTACCTCACCTCCGACCTTCGCCACCACCCGGCGTCGGAGTTCGCCGAGCACGGCGGGCCCGCGCTGCTCGACGTCGCGCACTGGGCCGGGGAGTGGCCCTGGCTGGCCGACGGCGCCGAGCGGCTGCGGGGCGTACTGAGCGCCCGGGGGGCTACCGTGGAGACCCGCGTATCCGCCACCGTCACCGACGCCTGGTCCCAGGCGTTCCGAGGGAGTCCTGAGCACACGTGAAAGCCGAACCCGAACACCAGATGCGCCTGCTGGACGTGCAGGAGATCGACAGCGCGCTGGCGCAGCTGGCGCACCGGGCCCGTACCCTGCCCGAGACCGAAGAGGTGAAGGCGCTCGACGGGCGCATCACCGGGCTGGGGGACCGGGTGCTGGCCGCCGAGACGGCCCTGTCGGACCTGGACCGGGAGCAGCGCAAGGCCGAATCGGACGTGGACCAGGTGCGCACCCGCTCCGACCGGGACCGCAAGCGCCTGGACGCCGGGCAGGTGTCCTCCCCGAAGGAGCTGGAGTCGCTGCAGTCGGAGATCGCCTCGCTCCAGCGCCGCCAGGAGGAGCTGGAGGAGGTCGTGCTGGGCGTGATGGAGCGCCGGGAGGCGGCCGAGGCGGAGCTTGCGCGGCTGCGCAAGGACCTGGAGGACGCCCGGGGCGAGCGCGAGGCGGCCGAGGACCGGCGGTCGGCGGCGATGATCGACATCGAGGGCGACCGGGCCTCCCAGGCCCAGCGGCGCGAGCGGGTGGCCGCGGAGGTGCCCGACGACCTGCTGGCGCTGTACACCAAGCTGCGCGACCAGTACGGGGTGGGCGCGGCGGCGCTGCGCTACGGCCGGTGCGAGGGGTGCAAGCTGGCGCTGAGCACGGCCGAGCTGGGGCAGATCCGCCAGGCCGAGCCCGATGAGGTGGTGCGGTGCGAGGAGTGCCGCCGGATCCTGGTGCGCACGACCGAGTCGGGGCTGTGATGGGCCGCGCCCTCATCGTCGAGGCCGACGGCGGGTCGCGCGGCAACCCGGGCCCGGCGGGGTTCGGCGCGCTGGTGCGCGACGCCGGGACGGGCGAGGTGCTGGCCGAGGCGGCCGAGGCGCTGGGCACGGCCACCAACAACGTGGCCGAGTACCGGGGCCTGATCGCGGGCCTGGAGGCGGCGGCGCGGATCGACGCGGGGGCGTCGGTGGTGGCGCGGATGGACTCCAAGCTCGTGGTGGAGCAGATGTCGGGGCGCTGGAAGGTCAAGCACCCGGCGATGCGGCCGCTGGCCGAGCGGGCGAAGGAGGCGGCGGCCGGCCTGGGGGCGGTGGTCTATGAGTGGGTGCCGCGGGCGGAGAACGCGGACGCCGACGCGCTGGCGAACGAGGCGATGGACGCGGCGGCCGAGGGCCGCCCGGTCCGCCTGGGCGGGGACGGCGCGGCGCCCCCCGCCGCGCGCGCGACTCCTGCGGGACCGCCTTCGGGGAGCGGCTGGTCGGCCGAGCCGGACACGGCGCCGACGCGGCTGGTGCTGCTGCGGCACGGGGAGACGCCCATGTCGGTGGAGCGGCGCTTCGCCGGGACGGGCGACATCGACCTGACCGAGGCCGGGCGCGAGCAGGCCCGTCGGGCCGCCCGGGGCCTGGCGGGGGAGGGCATCGAGGCCGTGGTGGCGTCGCCGCTGCGGCGGACCATGGACACCGCGCGCATCGTCGCCGGGGAGCTGGGGTTGGAGGTCGAGCCCGAGGAGGGGCTGCGCGAGACCGACTTCGGCGAGTGGGAGGGCATGACCTTCGGGGAGGTGCAGGAGCGCCGCCCCGAGGACCTGGCGCGGTGGCTGGCCGACCCGGAGGCGGCGCCGCCGGGAGGCGAGAGCCTGGCGGCGGCGGTGCGCCGCGCGGGGGAGGGCCGCGACAAGGTGGCGGCGCGCCACCGGGGCCGGAAGGTGCTGGTGGTGACGCATGTGACGCCGATCAAGGCGCTGGTGGCCCAGGCCCTGGGGGCGCCCGTGGAGGCGCTGTACCGGATGCACGTGGACGTGTCGAGCGTGACGAGGGTGGACGTGTTCAGCGACGGCCCGATGCTGCTGAGGTCGTTCAACGACACGCACCACTTGGAGGCGTAGGGGGCGGTGCGGCCGAATCGTTAGCGATTCCCGGGGAGATGTCCGGCATGCTGCCCTTCATGTGGAATCGAAGCTTCCTGATCCTCCACGGGGTGGAGAACCGGCGCCCCGCCGAGCACTGGCAGCACGACCTCGCGCTGCGCCTCCGGGAGCGGGGCGAGCAGGTCTTCTACCCCCAGCTCCCCGACCCGGACCGGCCCACCCTGCGCGGGTGGACCGGGGCCGTCGAGGCCGAGCTGGGGATGATGCGCGGCGAGCGCGTGGTCGTCTGCCACAGCCTGGCGTGCGTGGCGTGGCTGCACGTGGCCGCGGACCGCGCCGAACCCCCGGCCGACCGGGTGCTGCTGGTCGCCCCGCCCGGGCCCTCGGTGTTCGACTGGGACGCCGTCGCCGGGTTCACCCCGGCGGGTCTGGACCTGAAGGCGCTCAGGCCCGCCGCGGCGGCCCCCAGGCTGGTCTGCTCGGACGGCGACCCCTATTGCCCGGAGGGCGCCGCCGACGCCTACGGCGAGCCGATGGGGTGCGAGGTCGACCTGCTGCCGGGCGCGGGGCACATCGCCGTCCCGGACGGGTACGGCCCGTGGCCCTCGGTCCTGGAGTGGTGCCTGGATCCGTCGGTGCGCCTGGCGCCGAGGCCCTGACCGGGGTCCGGCGGCGCCGGAGCGGACGACACGCCCCGTGAGAGGTGCTTCGCGCCCCGGGGCGTTCCACCATGAGCCCATGGCCACTGAAACCACCCCGCCGCCGTGGCGCGGAATCGGGCGCCGCGCGGACCGCCGTTCCGAGGTCGGGCCGGTCGAGCTCTACTTCGACCTGGTCTACGTCTTCGCCATCATCCAGATATCGCACCTGTTCATCGAGCACCTCACCTGGAGGGGGTTCGCCGAGACCGCCGTCGTCTTCGCCGCCATCTGGTGGGGATGGAACTACACCGCCTGGGCGATGAACTGGCTGAACCCGAACAACACCCGGGTGCAGCTGCTCAACGCCGTGCTCATGCTCGCCTCCCTGGGGATGGCCGTGGCCATCCCCTACGCCTTCGCCGACTCGGGGCTGCTGTTCGCCGGGTGCTTCGTCTTCATGGGCATCGTCCGCCCGCTGTTCATGATCGTCGGCTTCAGGGGCGAGCGGCTGGCCGCGAACTACCGGGCCCTGGTGGCCTGGTCCGCTCTGGCCGGTGTGGTGTGGATCGTGGGCGCGGTGCTGCCGCCCGAGGAGCGGCTGTGGGTGTGGCTGCTGGCGGTGGCCATCGACTACGCGGCGCCCTTGGTGAACTTCACGATCCCCGGGCTCGTGAGCGCCCCGATGGACCGCTGGCAGACCGACCCCGAGCACCTGGCCGAGCGCAACCGGCTGGTCTTCATCATCGCGCTGGGCGAGTCCATCCTGCTGATGGGCGGGGCCCTGTCCGACGAGGGCGTCGCCGACGCGGGCGTCCTGCTGAGCCTGCTGACCGGGTTCATCGGGCTGACCGTGCTGTGGTGGAACTACTTCGCTCTGGCCGGGCACGACGTCGCGGGCGGCCAGGGAGGGACGGGGGCGCTGCGCTTCGCGTTCGCCTACGCGCACGCGCTGATGGTGTTCGGGGCGATCCTCGTCGCCGTCTCGATCGAACTGCGGATCTCCCACCACGGGCTCGACCCCGCGACGGTGCTGGTGGTGGTCGGGGGGCCGCTGGTCTACCTGGCGGGCAACCTGCTGTTCCTGCGGTCCCGCTTCAGCCGGGTGGCCCGCTCCCGGCTCGTGGCCGTGGCCGTGCTCCTCGTGATCGGAGCGGCCGGGCTCGCCTGGTACGACCGGATACCGGTGATGGCCTTGACGGTGCCCGTGCTGCTGGTGATGGCGACGCTGGCGTTCCTCACCGCGCGCTCCCGCACGGCTCAGGCCGCCGACTGACCCCACCGACCGGTGAAACGGGGGCGAAGGCGGGCGTTTGCGGACGAAACCGCAGGCCCCGCCTCCTCCGACGTGAAAAATGGTTATCAAGATCACGTCCGCGGCCACACTTTCCCATCCGCGGTTGATTACATTTAGTGATTGACAGCGTCCGGTGCGTGGCCGTGCGGCGTGCCGCCCTCGTGCGGCGCCGCGCACCCCCGCGTCCTCGTCCACCGGTGGGCCGCTGTCCCCAGAGCGCCAGTTCGTCACACCCGATCGAGGGGGACACATGCGTCACGACGCCCCGGGAGCACACGCCGGCCATCCAGGACGTCCGGGCCCCGCCGCCCGGCTCCGCTCGCTGCCCTTACTCTCCAACCCCGTCGGCGACGTCAGCGCCTCGCTCGTGGTCTTCCTCGTCGCCGTCCCGCTCTCGCTCGGCATCGCCGCCGCCTCCGGGGCGCCGCTGATGGCCGGGATCATCGCCGCCGCGGTCGGCGGCGTCGTCGCCGGGCTCGTCGGCGGCTCCCGCATCCAGGTCACCGGCCCCTCGGCCGCCCAGACCGTCATCATCGCCGACCTGGTGGTGCGCTACGGCTGGGAGGTGATGTGCCTGATCACCCTGCTGGCCGGGGTGCTCCAGGCGCTGCTGGGCGCCGTGCGCATCGCCCGCGCCGCCCTGGCGGTCTCGCCCGCCGTCATCCACGGCATGCTCGCCGGGGTCGGCGTCACCATCGCCCTGGCCCAGGTCCACGTGGTCCTGGGCGGCGACCCGCCCAGCTCGGCCGTGGCCGCCATCCGGGAGCTGCCCGCAGCCCTGGCCGGGGCCCACCTGCCCGCCGTCGCCGTGGGCGCGCTCACCACCGCCCTGCTCCTGCTGTGGCCGCGCCTGCCCGGGCCGCGCGCCCTGCGCGCCGTTCCCGCCGCGCTGGTGGCGGTGGCCGCGGCCACCGCGGCGGCGGTGGCCGCCGGGCTGGACGTGGAACGGGTGTCGCTGCTGGCCTCCATGGGCGAGGGGTGGACCGGCCCGGTCCTGCCCGACCGCGCCGACGTGCACGGGGTCGCCATCGGGGTGGTCACTGTGTCCCTGGTGGCCAGCGTCGAGTCCCTGCTGTCCGGGCTGGCCGCCGACCGCCTGCACGACGGCCCCCGCATCCGGCTCGACCGCGAACTGGTCGGCCAGGGCGCCGCGAACGCGGCCAGCGGGGCCCTGGGCGGCCTGCCCGTCTCCGGGGCGATCGTGCGCAGCACCGCCAACGCCCGCGCCGGGGCCCGCACCCCCATGGCGGCCGCCCTGCACGGCGTGTGGGTGGTGGTGTTCGTGCTGCTGTTCGCCCCGGCGGTGGAGCTCATCCCGATGGCGGCGCTGGCCGCCCTGCTGGTGATGATCGGCGCGCAGATGGTGCGCCCCCGGCACGTGGCCGACCTGCGCCGCCACCACGAGGCCAGCGTCTACCTGGTGACCCTGGCCTCGGTGGTGCTGCTGGGCCTGCTGGAGGGCGTCCTGATCGGCTTCGCCCTGGCGCTGGCGGTGTCGCTGCGGCGGCTGACCCGCCTGACCGTGCTCACCGAGGAGCGCGACGGCCGCTGGCACGTGGTGGTGCAGGGGTCGCTGACCTTCCTCGGGGTGCCGCGGGTGGCCCGCATGCTGCGCACCCTCCCCACCGGCTGCCACGTCGACCTGGACCTGCACGTGGACTTCATGGACCACGCGGCCTTCGAGTCCATCCACGCCTGGCGCGTGGACCACGAGCGCACCGGCGGCAGCGTCGACATCGACGAGGTGCACGAGAACTGGTACGAGCGCAGCAGCATGCAGGCCCCGCCGGTGGGCAAGACCGCGCCGGGCGGGCTGGCGCGCTGGTGGGCCCCCTGGCGGATGCGCGGCGGCTACGACAGCTCCGCCCCGCCGACCGGGCTGCTGGTGGCCGGGGCCCAGGAGTACCACTCCAGCACCGCCGGGCGGATGCGCGCGATGATGGGCCGCCTGGCGCACCGGCAGCGCCCCACGGCGCTGTTCATCACCTGCGCCGACTCGCGCGTGGTGCCCAACCTGATCACCGCCAGCGGCCCCGGCGACCTGTTCACCGTGCGCAACATCGGCAACCTCGTCCCGCCGCACGACCGGGGGGACGACGCGTCGGTGGGCGCGGCCGTGGAGTACGCGGTGGAGGTGCTGGAGGTGCCGTCGGTCGTGGTGTGCGGGCACTCGCACTGCGGTGCGATGAAGGCGCTGCTGGACGGTGTGCACGAGGCCCCGGAGGCGGTGCGCGCCGACCGGCTCCGGCGGTGGCTCGGCCACGGGCGCGCGGCGCTGGAGCGCACGCCCCGCGAGGCGCTGGAGGCGGCGCCGGGGGCCGAGGCGCTGCGGGCGCTGGCGCAGGCCAACGTCGAGCAGCAGCTGGAGCACCTGCTCACCTACCCCGCGGTGCGGCGCCGCAGCGAGCAGGGGCTGCTGGAGCTGACCGGGATGTTCTACGACCTGGACACCGCCCAGGTGCGGGTGCTGGACCCGTTGCAGGGCGCGTTCGTGCCGGTCGCGGACGGGGGCGTGGGGAGCAGGATCCCCGGCCCGCGCGGCCCCCTCGGCCCTGTCGGCGGGCCGCCGCCGGAGCGGGAGCACGCCTAGGACCGGTCCCCTGGCCCCGGCGCCGATGAGTTTCGGTGCCGGGGCCGGTCAAGGAGGGAGAGGCCATCGACCGATACGGCCGGACACGGGGGCCGGGAGCCCCCAGGCAGAAGGAGGAACCATGGCGACCCTGATGGTGGACTTCATCATCTCCCTCGACGGCTACGGCGCCGCGGAGGGGTGGCCCGGCTTCTGGGGGATGGAGGGGCCCGAGTACCTCGCCCTGATCGAGGAGGAGGCCGGACAGGAGCACGTCGCCCTCATGGGGGCGACGACCTACCGGCTGATGTCGGGATTCGCCGCCGAGGCGCCCGACGACCCCGGGTTCGCCCAGCTGACCGCGCTGCCCAAGGCGGTGTTCTCCTCCACCCTGAAGGCGCCGCTGGAGTGGAAGAACTCCGAACTGGTCGCGGGGGACGCGGTCGAGGCCGTGCGGGAGATGAAGCGGACCGAGACGCGGCCGCTGCGCACCATCGGCAGCCTCAGCCTGTGCCGGTCGCTGCTGCGCGCCGGGGTGGTGGACCGCTTCCGCGTGGTCATCTTCCCGGTCATCACCGGCGCCACCGGCAGGGACCGCATCTTCGACGCCTACCCCGACATCACCCTCGACCTGGTGGAGAGCCGCACCTTCGACGGTCGGCTCCAGCTGCTCGACTACGTGCCCACGGTGCTCGACGCGCCGCCGGGCTCCGGTGCCTGACCCCGGCCGGTGCCCGCGGCCCGGCCGGTGCCTCACCGGCCGGGCTCACTCCTCCTCGGGCCGGTCGTCCCGGCCGTCCTGCTGCACTTCTGAGGCCTGGTAGCGGGCGAACCCGATGATCACGATGATCGCCAGGATCGGCAGCCCGAACAGCACCCCCCAGACCACGTTCATGTCCATGTGCGCTCTACCCGATCTCTCCCGGAGCGGTCCCGATTCCGCGCGGCCCGCGCCGCCGTCGCCGGAGCGGGCCCACCGCACCAATCTACCGGTCCGGAGCCCGAGAAGCCCGTCCCGACAAGGGATTCCGGTGTCCGCCGCATGTCAGGGGAGGAACGGCGGACGGCCCACTCCCGTGCTGAAAGATCCCATAGGTCCCGGACGGGTGTCTCGTGGAAGAGTGGGCGCGCCCCCCCCCGGAAAGGATCGCCTCCGTGTCCAACCCCCAGCCCCCCTCCCCCTGGAATGCCCGGCGGTTTCGGGCCGCGGCACGCGTCGCCCCCGTGGTCCTGGTCGCAGCCGTCGCCGGCTGCACCGGCGGCGGGCAGGCCGCCGGTGCCGACCCGGCGTCTCCGTCACCGTCCCCGTCGCCTTCCTCCACTCTCCTCACGCCCAGCCCGAAGGAGATGGAGGACCTGAACGTCTACTGCGGCCCCGGCCCCAACGAGGAGCTGACGGTGACAAGTGAGGAGAAGTCCGTCGCCGGGTACCCGGCCGCGCCCGAGTACGCGGGCGGGGGGCCGCACCCCGCCGCGGTCTTCGCCGATGTCCCGTCCAACAACGCCCACCTTGCCGACTTCAAGCTCAAGGACAGCCCGAGCTACACCAAGTGGCTTCCCGAAACCCCTGAGGAGGTCGAGCTGGTGGTGTGCCTGCGCCCCGGCCCCCAGGAGGACGAGCGCCTCGACACCTGCGCGTACACCGGCGGACAGGAGTACCCGCTGTACGCGCGGACCTACGAGTACACGGCGTACGCCCTGCACACCGGTGACGAGGTCGCCACGGGCGACGTCCCGGCCGGGGCGGAGGACTGTCCGATCGCCGTCATCGGCGACTCACCGATCGACGAGATCGAAGAGGTCTATACGGGCATTCACCACACCACGTTCATCGACGAGGTCGAGAAACTCGTGGAGGGCGAGGCCGGGTAGCGGATCGGAGGGGAGCGGAAACGGGCGTCTTCCGTGAAGGCCAATCAGATTCGTCGCACTTCACCGGAAAAGGAAGACGCAGGCTCGCGGCGTCTACCCGCGTCATGCCCACCAGCGCGGGCGCGGGTCACAACCACACGGTCCCCGTACGCCGAAGGTCGCACCGGACCGGGTCAGCCATCTCATCACCCGGAGAACTCCAGCTCCACATCAGGCAACTTTCCCTCCTCTAAGGAGAAGGTGTCCTGAGCCGTCAACTCCCCGGCCGCTTCCTCCCCCTCCAGGAGTGGAAGCACGTCCGTGGACACTGCGATCTCGTAGAAGTCCGACACAGGAACGTCTTCGATCCGGAAGTCCATCCGGCACTCATACGGATCCGACTCGCGCACCGTTCCGATCTGCGCCTGCTCCCCACCCACCTGAGCATCGCCCTCGATGCTGGACTCCACATCCCCCTCGGCCACGATCACCCCCTCGGCATCGCGCAGCACATACGACGTTCCCACCCACGCGCAGTACACCCCGTCGTGGTTAGCCGCCGCCCGCCCCGTGCTCGTGGTCAGATGCACGGGGATCCCCACCGTCTCTTCCCCTTGTTCCGACGGCGACGTCTCCTCGGCCGGCACCCCCAGCCCCGCGCCACCGCACGCCGACACCACCAACACCAACGGAACAACCGCTAACACCGCACGCATCCCGGAAACCCTCCGACGGGGGACAACGATCCGACCAGCATGCCCCCACACACCCCGCCACGACAGGAGGTGGCCGGATTGCGCCTCACGGATGCCCTGTCACGTCGGAACAGCGGGCGCGCATTCAAGACCTCCACGCCACCGGCATGAGCCTCGACCGCGACGGTACCCGCTCCGCCCTTTCTGGGATTCGTGGCAACGACCTCGCCTAGGGCGTGTTTCTTGGATCTTGAGTCTCGGGTCTGTGGCTCACAACCCCG
>NZ_JAQFWP010000055.1 GCF_027706745.1 Nocardiopsis suaedae
CCGCGACCCCGCACACGCCGTGCGGCCGACAGCGCTGCAGGTAGAGCCGCCGACCTTTGTCGTCGCCGCCCTTTCCTGACGCTCCGCCCACCCGCCGGACGGCCAAGGCCCGTCAGCGGGGTACCTGCCGAGCCGCACCGCCCACCCGGCCGGAGCCCGTCAGCGGGGTACCTGCCGAGCCGCCCGCCTACCCGGACCGCGTGGGGCGCACCGACCTGCACCACCGCGCACCTTGGTAGGGGTGGGCCCACCAAGCAGCAGCGGCCACAAGCAACGGGCGGTGGGGTCACTCCCTGAGCCCACGCCCCTCCACCGTCAATGCGTCCCAGGTGGCCGGAAATCCGATCACGGCGCAAGAACGGCGGCGGTGGCTTCCCGTACCCACCGCCGCCGTTCGTCCCTTTCACCGGGTCCCGGCCGCCGTCCTCTCGGCCCGGACCCGGTGGCCCCCGCGGGGTTCCCCGGGCTCAGGCGGACTCAGGCTCGCTCAGGCCGGCATCGGGGTTCCGGCCGGGATCTGCACCGTGGCGTTGACCCTGTTGAAGAAGTTGGTCAGCCCGATCATCAGCACCAGCGACCCGAGCTGCCGCTCGTCGTAGTGCTTCGCGGCCGCGTTCCAGACCTCGTCGGGGACCGCCTGGCCGCTGTGGTCGGCCAGCCGCGTCGCCACCTCGGCCAGCTCCAGCGCCGCGCGCTCGGCCTCGGTGAAGTACGGGGCCTCCGCCCACGCCGCCACCGTCGCCAGCCGCTCATCGGTCTCGCCCTGCTGCTTAAGCTGCTCGACCCCCATGTTCACGCAGAAGCTGCACCCGTTGATCTGGCTGCCCCGCAGGTGCACCAGCTCCAGCGTCTTCCGGGGAACGCCGCCCTGGTGGATGACCTTCAGGATCGGCTGGATAGCCTCGTACATGCCCGGCATGGCCTTCATGGGGTCGGCGAAGCGCATGTCCATCTGTTCTCCTCATGGGGTGCCCCGCCGCGGAGGCGGGGTGTTTCCTCCGTCGCCCATGAAGACGGACGCCGACCGTGAGGTGTGACAGTGGACCACCAAGATCTTCTCGCGGAACGCTTCGAGCTGCACCGCACCCGGCTCAACTCCGTCGCCTACCGGATGCTGGGCTCCCTCTCCGAGGCCGAGGACGCGGTCCAGGAGGCGTGGCTGCGCCTCACCCGCACCGACGACGCGTCCATCGACGACCTGGCCGCGTGGCTCACCACCGTGGTCGGCCGCATCTGCCTCGACATGCTCCGCTCGCGCACCTCCCGCCGCGAGGACCCGCTCCTGCCCGAGCGCCTCCCCGACCCCGTCGTCACCGCCGAGCCCGTCGGCCCCGAGCAGCAGGCCGAGCTGGCCGACACGGTGGGCTACGCGATGCTGGTCGTCCTCCAGCAGCTCGCCCCCGCCGAGCGGCTGGCGTTCGTCCTGCACGACATGTTCGCCGTGCCGTTCGAGGAGATCGCCCCCGTGGTCGAGCGCTCCGTCGCGGCCACGCGCCAGCTCGCGAGCCGGGGGCGCCGCCGGGTGAAGGACTCCTCGGTGGAGCCCGACCCCGACCCGGTGGCGCAGCGCCGGGCGGTCGACGCGTTCCTCAGCGCCGCGCGCGGCGGCGACGCCGACGCCCTGCTGAGCATGCTCGCCCCGGACCTGGAGCTGCGCAACGACGACGGCGTGCACCCGCTGCGGGTCATCCGCGGCGCCGACCGCGTCACCCGCCAGGCGATCGGGTTCCACCGTGCGTTCGGCCCGATCGAGGCGGTCCCGGTGCTGGTCAACGGCGCGGCGGGGATCCTGGACATGACCGGTGGGAAGCCCAGGGCCCTGACCTCGTACACGATCAGCGGCGGCACGGTGCGCCACTTCGACATCATCTCCGACCCCGAACGCCTGGCGGCGCTGCTGCCCGCCGACCTCTCCGCCTGACCCCGGGACGGTCGGCGGCGCCCCGGCGCCCCGGCGCCCCGGTGCTCCGAAGCTCCGAAGCTCCGCGAAAAGGAGTGGCCGACGGGGCCCAACAGGTGTAGTGATCAGGACGGTCCCCGTCCAGATCCACCGAGAGCGGAGCACGATGACGAACTCTGATCGCCCGGCCGTGGAGGAGTTCCCGGTCGGCGCCCCCGGAGCGGGGCCGTACGGGATCACGCGCGGGCCGGGCGGCGCCCTGTGGGTGACGCTGGTCGGCTCCGCCGAGGTCGCGCGCCTGAGCCCCGACGGCGCCGTGGTCCTCCACCCCGCCGGGCCCGACGGTTGCCGCCCCACGGTCATCACCGAGGGCGCCGACGGGGCCCTGTGGTTCACCCGGTTCGGCGACCACCGCATCGGGCGCCTCACCGCGGACGGGGAGCTCACGGACCTCCCCGGTTCCACTCCGGACTGCGGCCCCTACGGCATCTGCACCGGTCCGGACGGCGCCGTCTGGTTCACCGAGATGAACACCGACCGGATCGGGCGCGCGGCCCCTGACGGCACGGTCACCCATGTCGGCCTGCCGGTGCAGGGCGGGTTCCCCTCCGCCATCACCGCCGGTCCCGACGGCGCCCTGTGGTTCACGCTCAACCAGGGCAATGCGATCGGACGGCTCTCCCTGGACGGGGAGGTGACGGTCCACCCGCTGCCCACCGACGACGCCGCCCCGGTCGGGATCGCCTCCGGCCCGGACGGGAACGTGTGGTTCGCCGAGATCGGCACCGGGGCCATCGGCCGGATCACCCCCGGCGGCGAGGTGGCGGAGTTCCCCTTGCCCGACCGGGCGTCCCGGCCGCACGCCATCGCCCCCTCCCCGGACGGGAGGTACTGGTTCACCGAGTGGGGCGCGAACCGGCTCGGTTCCATCGACGGCGACGGGAAGGTCACCGAATACGACCTGCCGACGCCGGGTTCGGAGCCCCACGGCATCACCGTGGGCGAGGACGGGGCCGTGTGGACGGCCCTGGAGTCGGGGGCGGTGGCCCGGCTCCTCCGGCGTTGATCTCGGGAGAAACGACCCTACCGGCGCGGATTCAGCGTCGCTTTTCCCGAGATCAACGGGGGAGTGCGTCCGTGGGCGGCCGCCCCTCCAGCGGGCTGGAGAACACCACGTTGGTCGTCACGGGCCCCAGGCTCGCGATGCGGCCGACGACCTCCTCAAGGTGGCGCATCGACCGGGTGCGCACCTTGAGGATGAAGCACTCCTCCCCCGTCACGTGGTGCGCCTCGGCGATCTCCGGCGTCTTGTCGATCAGCTCGTGGCAGGGCCGGTAGTTGTTGGTCGGGTACCGCAGGCGGACGAACGCCATCACTGGAAGCCCGACCCGCTCGGGGTCCACCACCGCCCGGTACCCGGAGACGACCCCGGACGCCTCCAGGCGCCGCACCCGCTCGGCGACGGCGCTCGGGGACATCGACACGGCCCGCGCGAGTTCGGCGTACCCGGCCCGCCCGTCGGCCTGGAGCGCCTCCAACAGGCGCAGATCGGTGGCGTCCAACGATTCAACGGTCATGGGTCATGAATACCGCGCCTTTCACGGCGGGTGCGCCCCAACACCGTGGAATGGACCTGGTCTGCGCAGGTCACAGAGCCATAGCGTATTCAGCATGACGAACACCGCCGCCGCACCGGCCTCCGCACCGGCCACCGACAACCCCGTTCTGCGCACCTCCGCCGCCGACCCCGCCGTGGCCGAGGCCCATTTCGCCGCCCGCCTGTCCCTGTACACCGACCCGAGCGACGTGCACGCCGCGTTGGCGGCCGACGGCGACCCGGGCTTCACCGTGGTGGACGTGCGCAACCGGGAGGCCTGGGACCACGGGCACGTCCCCGGCGCGGTGCACATCCCCTACGCCCGGGCGGCCGGCCTCGCCCCCGGCCTCATCGACCGGGACACCCCGGTGGTCGTCTACTGCTGGAGCCCCGCGTGCGACGGGGGCGCCCGGGGCGCGCTCGCCTTCGCGCGGCTCGGCTACCGCGTCAAGGAGATGATCGGCGGCTTCGAGTACTGGGCCCGCGAGGGGTTCCCCGCCGAGACCGCCGAGGGAACGGACCGGCGTGCGGCCGACCCGCTGGTCGCCCCCGCCGGGGTGTCATGCGCCTGCTGACTCCAGGTCCTCGTCGGGCACGCCCAGCGTCCCGGCGAGGACGGCACGCCCTTCGGCCGTGACCCCCACGGCGCGCCCGCCCCCTGTACCCCCGAGGCGCACGAGCCACCCCGCCTCCAGCGCACGCGAGCACAGCGCCGCCCCGACCGCCCCGGCGACGTGCGGGCGCCGTTCGGTCCAGTCCAGGCACGACCGGACGAGGGGGCGCCGTGTCCGGGCGGGGATCTCCGCGCCGAGGGCGGCCAGGCCGGTGCGGCCCGACGCCGTCAGTGACGGGCCGTCTTCCCAGTCGATCCAGCCCTGCCCGGTCACGGCCTCGGTGACGGCCACTCCCAGTGCTCCTGCGAGGTGGTCGTAGCAGGTGCGCCCGCGCGCGAGGGCGTTCGACCGGTGCACCGCCTTGAGCCCGCGCGGCGGCGCGGCCTTGGGCGCCGCCGCCGACATGGCCTCGATCAGCTCGGCGGTCTCGCGCGAGGCCAGCCGCAGGTACCGGTGTCGCCCCTGCCGCACTTCGACCAGCAGCCCGGCGCCGACCAGGGAGGTCAGGTGCTCGCTGGCGGTGGAGGGGGCGACGCCCGCGTGCCGGGCGAGTTCCCCCGCCGTCCAGGCCCGCCCGTCCAGGAGGGCCGTGCAGAAGGACGCCCTGGTCCGGTCCGCGAGGAGGGACGCCAGGGCGGCGAGGTCGGGCTCGGTGCCCTGCGAAGTGGTGGGGTGTGTCGTGGTGAGCACACTCCACGCTAACCGGCGCACGTTTCGGCGGCCGCCGAAACGTTCCGCGTCTACGGTCACCGCCATGACGACCACCATCCGCGTCGAGCACTACGCCGGGGTCCGCGCGGTCCTGAGCGACTCCGGCTTCGTGGTGCCCGCTCCCCCGGAGCCCCCTGAGGGCACCGCCTCCGCCCCGTCGCTCGCCTGGCTGCGCGAGCGCGCCACCCGGTTCAGCACCGGGGACGGCCATCGGCGGCGCCGGGCGCTCGCCTCGGCACTCCTGTGCGGCCCGGCCCTGTCCGAGCTGCGGGAGGCCGCCGGGGCCCGCGCGCGCTCGGCCGAACCCGACCAGGCGCCCTACGTCCCCGTCGCCGTCCTCTCCGCCGCCATGGGGGTTCCCGAAGCCGGGGTCCCGGAAGCCGTGGCGGCGGTGCGGGACGTCGCCGCCGCGTACTTCCCGGGCACCGAGGAGGGACGGGAGGACCGGGCGGACGAGGGCGTGCGCACCCTGGTGCGGCTGCTTCCCGATGCCGCTCCTGAGGAGGCGGCCCAGCGGGTGTGCCTGCTCGTCCAGACGTGCGACGCGACGGCGGGGCTGATCCGTACGGCGCTCGACCGCGAGGGCGCCCCGAGCGGCGGGACGGGCGGGCACGACACGTGGGCCCTGCTGACGGAATCCCTGCGGCTGTCCCCTCCCGCCCCCGTCATGAAGCGGACCGCCGTCGCCGACACGCATGTCGACGGCGTTCCGGTCCCTCAGGGCGCCCTGGTGGTGCTCGACCTCGCGGCCGCCAATCGCGACCCGGACGTCTATAGGGCACCGGACCGGTTCGCTCCCCAGCGCTTCTCCGGGGAGGACGGCGCCCCCGGCGAGCCGCCGCCTCTGTCCTTCGGGGCCGGTGAGCGGCCCTGCCCCGGTTCCGACCACGCACTCGCCATGGCGACGGGAGTCCTCCATGCACGGTCACGCTGACACCTTCCGGTCCCTGCACAGGCCCGGGGAGCCGTTCGTCCTCCCGAACGCCTGGGACCACGCCTCGGCCGCGGCGCTCGCGCGCGCGGGCTTTCCGGCGATCGGGACGACCAGCCTGGGCGTCGCCTCCGCCGCGGGGAAGCCGGACGCGGCCGGGGACACCAGGGACGAGACCCTCGCCCTCGCCCGGGGGCTGGCGCGCCTCGACGTGCCGGTGACGGTGGACATCGAGTCCGGATTCGGCGGGCGGCCGGACGAGGTCGGCGCCCTGGCGGCGGAACTGGCGTCCTTCGGGATCGCGGGGGTCAACCTGGAGGACGGGCGCGGCGGCGCCCTGGCCGGGATCGAGGAGCAGTGCGCACTCCTGCGGGCCGTGAAGGACGCCGCTCCCTCGCTCTTCCTCAACGCCCGGACCGACACCTGGTGGCTGTCCGAGCCGCCGGGGGAGCAGGAGCGTGTCGACGCGGCCTTCGAGCGCGCCCGCGCGTACCGTGACGCCGGTGCCGACGGCATCTTCGTTCCGGGGCTGACCGACGAGGCGACCATCGCGCGGCTGGCGCGCGCCGTCCCGCTGCCGCTGAACGTGCTCGCCCCGCGCGACCCGAGCGCTCTGGGCGGGCTGGCCCGGGCGGGCGCGGCCCGGGTGAGCACCGGTTCGCTGCTGTTCCGCGCGGCCGTCCACAGTGCTGTGGAAACCGCACGGGCCGCCGCCTCGGGGAAGGGCGCCCACCCGCAGGCCCCCGGCTATTCGGAGGTCGGCTCCCTCGCGGACGCCTTTCTCAGAGGGCTCTAAGGCCCCGCCCCCTAGGTTCTCAGGCGCATGACCGGGGAGGGAGAAAAAGGAGTCGTGGCCCCTTCTTCCCCTCCGACTCCGGCCGCTCCCCGGCCTCTCCCTCCCCTGATCCCCGATCCCCCGGGTCTCCCCCACAGACAGAGAAGGGACCGCGTGAAGAACCTCAAGAGCAAGGTGATCAGCACCGCCTCCGCCGCCGCACTGACGCTCGGCGCCTTCGGCACCATGGGGGCCGCGGCCCCCGCCGCCGACGCCGGGATCCTGTGCTCGGCGATCAGCAACGGCGGCCTGGGCGCCTACTCGGCCTGCAAGTCCTGGTCCGGGAACGACGCCACGCAGGTGCGCGTGGTCGCCGACTGCGGGTCGGTCAACCGCTACGGCCGGTGGGTCAACGGGAAGACCGACCGCAGCCACATCTCGTGCGCGGTCCGGATCGACCGCGCGTGGGTGCAGATCCGCTGACCCGGGCCCGGCCGGCTGGCCCCCGTCCGGGCGGGGGCGCGAGGAGGAAGCCGAAAAGAAGGCGCTCCTCCTCGCATCCGCCGCCCGACCACCCGTTTTCGACCTCGATCGAAAAGTATGGTGCTTTTCGTCGAGTTCCTCCAGGATCGTCGGAATCAGACCGCATTCCCGACTCCACGGAGGATGAATTGAGACGCGCCATCGCCCGCACCGCCGCGGCCTCCCTCGCCGTCGGCGGCGCGCTCACCGGCGCCCTGCTGGCCGCCGGACCCGCCGCCGCCGAGACGATCCTGGCCGGCCACTACGGCACGGCCATCGGCTGCGACATGGCCGGCCGGGCCGCGGTGAAGTCCGACGACTGGACCATCGGCTACGAATGCGACCACCAGTCGAAGGACACCTGGATCCTCTATCTGGTCCAGGGCCCCTCCCCCGCGTAGGACGGGACGGCGCACGGGGCCGCCCCGGCCTTCCCGCGGGTTCCGTGCGCCCCCGCACCCCCTGTGGCAACGACGGAGCGTCACGACCGGCCACCCCCCGGTGTTTTCGATGGTGGCCTGCGGGTATGGGAGCCCTGACCGAGTTCGGCGCCGTATCGGGGGGTTCGGCAATGAGCGGAATCGACAACGTCCGCAGCATCAACGTCTCCCGCCTCTGGTCCGGCGGTCTGGCCACCGCCGTCGTCGCCGGGCTGGTCATCCTCGTGGGCACGCTCATCGTGCGGGGCGTCTTCGGGATCCCGGTGCTCGCCCCGGAGGAGGCCGGGTACCTGGGCGACGCCACCACCGGCGTGTACGCGGCCACGGCCGCCATCGCGGCGCTCATCGCCACCGCGCTGCTGCACCTGCTCATGCTGAGCGCACCGCGCCCGATGACGTTCTTCGGCTGGATCGTGGGCCTGGCCACCATCGTGGCGGCGGTCACCCCGTTCACCCAGGGCGCGACCCTGGCCAGCCAGATCGCCACCGGCCTGATCAACGCCGTGTGCGGCATCGCCATCGTCTCGCTGCTGTCCAGCGTGGGCGCCAGCGCCTTCCGGCGGCGGTCGGGACGCCCGCGGCTGCACGGCGAGGGGGCGCTTCCCGAAACGGACTACGGGGCCGACGAGTACGAGAGCGGCTACCGCGACGCCTTCTCCGAGCAGCCGCGCCGCCGCTACGACGGCCGCCACCGCTCGTACGACCCCGAGGCCCGCACGCGGCCCGACCGGGACTGACCGGGCCTGGGCCGCAGGCGGGCTCAGCCCGCCAGCAGCGCGTCGACGCGCTGCGGGGCCAGGCCGTGCTCGATCACCATCACCGCCGCCCCGATCACCCCGGCCCGCTCGCCCACCTGTGACGACACGATGCTCAGGTCCTCGGTGGCCAGCGGCAGCGAGCGCTGGTAGATCACCTCGCGCACACCGGCGAGCAGGTGGTCGCCGGCCTGGGAGAGCGACCCGCCGATCACGATGATCGACGGGTTGAGCATGTTCACCGAGGCCGCCAGCACCTCGCCGATGTCCCGCCCGGCCTGGCGCAGCGCGCGCAGCACGGGCAGGCTGCCGCCGCGGGCCAGGTCCACCACGTCCAGCGCGCCGTGCGCCTCGATGCCCCGCCCGGCCAGGGCCGCGGCGATCGCCGACCCGCTGGCCACGGCCTCCAGGCAGCCGGTGTTGCCGCACCGGCAGGGCACATCGGCCCCGTGCGGCACCTGGATGTGCCCCATGTCCCCGGCGGCGCCCTTGGCCCCCCGGTACACGGCGCCGTCGGCGATGATGCCGCAGCCGATGCCGGTGGCGACCTTGACGAACAGCAGGTGCCGAGCCCGGCTCCAGCGGGCGAAGTGCTCGCCCACCGCCATGATGTTGACGTCGTTGTCGACCAGCACCGCCCCGGGCAGCAGCTCCCCGACGAACCCGGGCACGTCGAACCCGTCCCAGCCGGGCATGATCGGCGGGCTCACCGCGCGCCCGGTGTCGTGCGCGACCGGGCCGGGCAGCCCGATTCCGGTGCCCAGCAGCTCCTCCGGGACGCGCCCGGCCTGGGCGAGCAGGGCGTGCCCGTGCTCGGCCACCCAGCCCAGCACCTCGGCCGGGCCGCGGGCGATCTCGATGTCGGCGAAGGTGTCGGCGAGGACCCGCCCGGCGAGGTCGGTCAGGGCCAGCCGGGTGTAGGTGGCGCCCAGGTCGGCGGCGAGCACCACCCGCGCCCCGGGGTCGAAGACGAAGGTGGTGGGGGGCCGCCCGCCGGTGGAGGCGGCCTCGCCCGCGGGGCCGATGAGCCCTCCGGCCAGCAGGGCGTCGACCCGCTGGGTGACCGTCGAGCGCGCTAACCCGGTGACCGCCGCCAGCTCCGCCCGGGTGCGGGGGCGGCCGTCGCGGAGGAGGCGCAGCAGGGTGCCTGCGCCGGGCGGGGCGGGCGGGGACCCGGCGTCGGCGCGCCGGTCCCCCGTCTTCGTCAGCGCGTCTTCTGTCACACGACCAGTGAAGCACACGGGACTAAGGCCGTGCGGCCCCCGGACTATTTCGGCCGGATTCGGCAACTTATGCTTGACCATCGACAGAAGTACCGCTTACCGTCCTCTTATGCGAGTGAGTCAGGTCACAGGAGGCGGCTACCGGGCCGCCGTCGTCGGCGCCGGGTTCATGGGGCGGGTGCACTCCCGCGCGATCCGGGCCGGGGGCGGCCGCGTGGTGGGCGTCGCGGCCTCCACCCCCGAGCGCGCCCGCGCCGCGGCCGGCCCCCTGGGGGCCGAGCGGGCGTTCGACGACGCCGCCTCCCTGATCGAGGACGACGAGGTCGACGTGGTGCACGTGTGCACCCCCAACCACCTGCACGCCCCCCTGACCCTGGCCGCGCTGGACGCCGGCCGCCACGTGGTCTGCGAGAAGCCCCTGGCCACCGACGCCGCCGTGGCCGCCCGGATGGCCGCCGCCGCGGACGCCGCCAAGAGCGACGGCACACGGGTGGCCTCCGTCCCCTTCGTCTACCGCTTCCACCCGATGGTGCGCGAGGCCCGCGCCCAGGTCGCCGCCGGGGCGGTGGGGCGGGTGCACCTGGCCCACGGCGGCTACCTGCAGGACTGGCTGCTGCGCCCCGACGACGACAACTGGCGGGTCGACCCCGCCCTGGGCGGCCCCACCCGCGCCTTCGGCGACATCGGCTCGCACTTCTGCGACCTGCTGGAGTTCGTCCTGGGCGACCGGATCACCGCGGTCAGCGCGCAGACCACCACCACGCTGCCCCGCCGCGGCCCCGGCGAGGGCGCCCCCGTCGCCACCGAGGACCTGGTGGTGCTGCAGTTCCGCACCGCGGCCGGGGTGATCGGCACCGGCGTGGTCAGCCAGGTCTCGGCCGGCCGGAAGAACCGGCTGCACCTGGAGGTCTCCGGCTCCGAGCACACCCTGGCCTTCGACCAGGAGCAGCCCGAGCTGCTGTGGAAGGGCGGGCGCGACCGCAACGAGGTGCTGATGCGCGCCCCCGAGGTGCTCTCCCCCGACGCGGCCCGGCTGGCCCGGGTGCCCGCCGGGCACCCGCAGGGCTACCAGGAGTGCTTCGACGCCTTCGTCGCCGACACCGCCGAGGCGGTCGCCACCGGCACCGCCCCGGACGGGCTGCCGGTCTTCGCCGACGGCCTGCGGGCCGCCCGGATCGCCGACGCGGTGCTGGCCTCGGCCCGCTCCGGGGGCTGGGAGGAGGTCGCCCGGTGAACGGCGGGCCGCAGGGGCCGCTGCTGCGCATGAGCGGCGTGGGCAAGTCCTTCCTCGGGGTCCCGGTGCTGCGGGACATCGACCTGCAGGTGCGCGCGGGCGAGGTGCACGCCCTGGTCGGGGAGAACGGCGCCGGGAAGTCGACGCTGATGAAGATCCTGGCCGGGGTGCACCGGGCGGACGCCGGGACGGTCGAGCTCGACGGCGGGCGGGTCGACTTCACCCACCCGGTCGGCGCGCGCGAGGCCGGGGTGGCCACCGTCTTCCAGGAGTTCAACCTGCTGCCCGAGCGCACCGTGGCCGAGAACGTCTTCCTCGGCCGCGAACCGCGCGGGCGCGGGCTGCGCGCCGGTGTGGACGCGCGCGCGATGGCCGCCGAGACCGAGCACCTGCTGGAGGACCTGGGGCTGACCGCCATCTCCCCGCACGCGCCCGTGCGGTCCCTGTCCGTGGCCGAGCAGCAGATCGTGGAGGTCGTCAAGGCGATGTCGCAGAACGCGCGCATCGTCTCCATGGACGAGCCCACGGCGGCGCTGGCCGGGGCCGAGGTCGAGCTGCTGTACGGGCTGGTGCGCCGGCTCAAGGAGCGCGGGGTCGCGGTCCTCTACGTGTCGCACCGCCTCAAGGAGATCTTCGACCTGTCCGACCGCATCACCGTGCTCAAGGACGGCGCCGAGGTCGCCACCGTGGACACCGCCGACACCACCGGCGCCGACCTCATCCGCATGATGGTCGGCCGCCCGGTGAGCGCGGTCTTCCCCGAGAAGGTCGCGGGGACCGAGGCGGGCGGGGTCCGCCTGGAGGTGTCGGGAGGCGGCAACGAGCGGCTGGACGGCATCGACCTGCGGGTGCGCTCCGGCGAGATCGTCGGGCTGGCGGGCCTGCAGGGCAGCGGGCGCACCGAACTCGCGCACGCCCTGTTCGGCATCGACCGGTTCACCCGGGGCGAGCTGCGCATCGACGGCGAGCGGGCGGTGCTGCGCTCGCCCCGCCGGGCGGTGCGCTCGGGCGTCGCCCTCGTCAGCGAGGACCGCAAGACCCAGGGCCTGGCCCTGCACCGGTCGGTCCTGGACAACGGGCGCCTGGTCCTGGACGCGGTGACGCCCCGCGGCTCCCGCGCGCGCTCGGGCCGCCTGCCCGGCATCTTCTCCTCCCTGGAGCTGGCGGCCCGCTCCCCGTCGCAGGAGGTGCGGTTCCTGTCCGGGGGCAACCAGCAGAAGGTGGTCCTCGCCAAGTGGCTGGCCACCGACCCCTCGGTGGTGGTGCTCGACGAGCCCACCCGCGGCATCGACGTGGGCGCCAAGCACGCCGTGTACACGCTGGTGCGGCGGCTGGCCGCGGAGGGCGCGGCGATCGTGCTCATCTCCTCGGAGCTGCCCGAGGTGCTCGGCCTGGCCGACCGCGTGCTGGTGCTGCGGGACGGGCGCATCGCCGGGGAGCTTCCCGGCGGCGCGTCGGAGGAGGCCGTGATGGAACTGGCCGTGGGCGGCGCCCCGGCCGCGTCCGGCGGGGAGGTGGCGCCGTGAGCCTGCGCCTGGGCACGACCGGGCTGGTCTACGTGGCGCTGGCGGCCATCCTGGCGGCCGGCGCGGCGCTGGCCGCCGCGCGCGGGCAGGACCTGTTCACCACCGCCAACACGGTGGACCTGCTGACCCGCTCCAGCCTGCTGGGGTTCGTGGCGATCGGGCAGACGCTGGTCATCCTGTGCCGTTCGCTGGACCTGTCGGTGGGCTATGTGATGGCGCTGTCCAGCGTGGTCGCCGCCACCGCGATGGCCGGGCAGACCTCCCGCATCTGGCTGGGCGTGGCCGCCGTCGTCGTGGTGGCCGGGCTCATCGGCCTGGCCAACGGGCTGATCGTGACCCGGCTGGGGGTCAACGCCTTCATCACCACCCTGGGCATGGGCCTGATCATCAAGGGCTACCTGGACACCCGGTACAAGGGCCCGGCCGGGGAGGTGCCCGCCGAGTTCCAGCTCTTCGGCTACACCCGCATCGGCGTGGTGCCCCTGTCGTTCGCGGTGATGGCCGCCGTGGCCGTGCTGGCCGTGGTGTTCCTGCGGCGCACCCGCACCGGCGTGCACATGTACGCGGTGGGCGGCGACGCCGAGGTGGCGCGCATGTCCGGGGTGCGGGCGGACCGGCCGCTGCTCGCCGCGCACGTGCTGTGCTCGGTCACCGCCGGGCTGGCCGGGCTGCTCATCGCCTCCCGGTTCGGCACCGGCAGCACCCTGGTCTACTCCTCCGGCTACGAGCTGGAGTCCATCGCCGCCGTGGTACTCGGCGGCACCTATCTGCTGGGCGGGCGCGGCGGGGTCGGCGGGACCGTCGCCGGGGTGCTCATCCTGGCCACCCTCGACACCGTCTTCAACGTGCTGGGCGTCGACCCGTTCTTCAAGGACGTGCTGCGCGGCGCCATCGTCATCGCCGCCGTGGCGCTGTACGCCCGCCGCCAGGTGGACCGGGCCGCCACGCCGCCGCGGTTCCCGGCGCCGTCGCGTGTCCCCCTCCTGCGGCCGCCCCGGCCGCCGGAGGCCGCCGCTCGGAGAGGAGGACGGCCATGACCGCGACCGACACCCCCGCGGCCGGCGCCTCCGGCGCGCTCCGGCGGGCCGGGGCCGCCCTGGCCGGGGGCGGCGGCGGGACCGTGTTCGCCCTGCTGGTGCTGGTGTTCGCGGTGATCTTCGCGATCAACCCGGGCTTCGCCCGGCCCCCGTCGCTGCTGGCCTTCGCCCAGCAGGCCGCCCCGCTGGTGGTGCTGGCCGTGGGCCAGTACCTGGTGATCGTCTCCGGCGAGCTGGACCTGTCGGTGGGCTCCCTGGTCGGCGCGCAGGTGGTGGTGGCCGCCCGGCTGATCGACGGCCAGGAGCCGATGACGCTGCCGGTCCTGCTGCTCATGCTCGCCTTCGGCGCGGCCGTGGGCCTGGTCAACGGCCTGGTCACCACGGTGCTGAAGGTGCCCTCGATCATCGCGACGCTGGGCATGATGCTGGTGCTCTACGGCGCGGTCCGGCTGTGGACCGGCGGCGCCCCCACCGGCGCGCTGTCCGAGGCCTTCCGGGTGGCCGGGCGCGGCGACGCCGTCGTGCTGCCGTTCATCGGCGGCGTCCCCTGGGCGGTGGTGATCGCGGCGGCGGCGGGCGCGGCGGCCGTCGCGCTGATGCGCTCGCCCTACGGGCGCACCCTGACGGCCGTGGGCGACAACGCCACCGCCGCCTCCTTCTCCGGCGCCCGGGTGTGGCGGGTGCGCACCCTGGCCTTCGTCGGCTCCAGCGTGCTGGCCACCCTGGCGGCGGTGCTCATCGGCGGCTTCGCCGGGGTCACCGCCCAGGTCGGCGAGGGCCTGGAGTTCTCGGCCATCACCGCGGTGGTGCTCGGCGGCGTGGTGCTGGGCGGCGGGCGCGGCACCGTGCTGGCCGCGATCGGCGGGGCCTTGGCGGTCGAGGCGCTGTTCACCCTGTTCAACCAGCTCTACCTGCCCTCAACGATCCAGCCGGCCGTCCAGGGCCTCATCATCATCGCCGCGGTGGCCTACGCCGCCCGCGAGCGGTCCCGCAGATCCCCCCGGGCGCCGGCGGCCGCCGGCGGCCCGGAGAAGTCCCCCCGCGAGGAGGTCTGACCGATGCGCCGAACCCGCGTCCTGCTGGCCGCCGGCGCCGCGCTGAGCCTCGCGCTCACCGCGTGCACCACCGACACCCCGACCGACGGCCCCGGCGAGGAGGGCCAGACCAGTCCCAGCGGCGACTGGTTCGACGCCGAGGAGTACGAGACCCAGCTCGCCCAGCGCGACATGGAGCCCGAGGGGCCCGCCGACGAGCCCTGGCTCCAGGCGATCGACCCGTCCTACGTGGACACCTCCCAGTACGCGCTGGAGGGGGAGGACCGCGAGGACCCCACGGTGTGCTTCTCCAACGCCTCGGTGTCCAACCCGTGGCGGGTGACCGGGTGGATCACCATGCAGCAGCAGGTGGAGGTGCTGCAGGAGAGCGGCGACATCGGCGAGTTCCGCGTCTCCGACGCCGCCGACGACGACAACCAGCAGATCTCCGACATCCAGACGTTCGTGGACTCCGGGGACTGCGACGCCATCATCATCTCCCCCTCCACGACCGCCACGCTCACCCCGGCCGTGGAGGCGGCCTGCGAGAGCGGCGCCCCGGTCATCGTCTTCGACCGCGGGGTGAACACCGACTGCCACGTCACCTTCATCCACCCCATCGGCGGCTACGCCTACGGGGCCGACGCCGCCGAGTTCCTGGTCGAGGAGCTGGAACCGGGGTCGCGGGTGCTGGCGCTGCGCATCCTGCCCGGGGTGGACGTGCTGGAGCACCGGTGGGCCGCCGCCCAGCAGGTGTTCGGCGAGAGCGACCTGGAGGTGATCGGCCACGAGTTCACCGAGGGCGACGGCGCCACCATCAAGGACCTGGTCACCCAGCACCTGCAGCGCGGCGACGTCGACGGCATCTGGATGGACGCCGGTGACGGCGCGGTGGCCGGGCTGGAGGCGTTCGAGGACGCCGGGCAGCCCTACCCGGTGATCTCCGGGGAGGACGAGCTGAGCTTCATGCGCAAGTGGCAGGAGGAGGACCTGACCGCGCTGGCGCCCGTCTACTCCAACTTCCAGTGGCGCACCCCGGTGCTGGCCGCCTCGATGATCCTCGACGGCGAGGAGGTCCCCGAGGAGTGGGTGCTGCCGCAGGAGCCGATCACCGAGGACGAGCTGGACGACTACCTGGAGCGCAACGCCGACATGCCGAGCCTGCACTACGCCAAGTTCGGCGGCGAGGACCTGCCCGGGTTCCCCGAGGCCTGGCAGGACCGCTGATGCGGTGGGCCCTGGGCGTCAGCACGTGGGTGTGGACCTCCCCGCTGACCGACGCGGAGCTGGAGCGGATCGCCCCGCGCGTCGCCGGGTGGGGGTTCGACACCCTGGAGCTGCCGGTGGAGCGGCCGGGGGACTGGGACCCCGCCCGCGCCGCGCGGCTGCTGGACGGGCTGGGGCTGGCGGCGACGGTGTGCCTGGTGATGGGGCCGGGCCGGGAGCTGGTGGCCGCCGACGCGGCCACCGTCGCCGCCACCCAGGACCACCTGCGCCGCACCGCGGACGCGGCGGCCGAGGTCGGCTCCCCGGTGATCGCCGGCCCGGCCTACGCCTCGGTGGGCCGCACCTGGCGGATGGCCCCCGGGGAGCGCGAGGCGCGGTTCGCCGAGCTGGCCGACGCGCTGGGCCCCGTCGCCGAGCACGCCGCCGCGGCCGGGGTGAAGGTCGCCCTGGAGCCGCTGAACCGCTACGAGACCAGCCTGGTCAACACCGTGGCGCAGGGGCTGCAGGCGGTGGCGGCGCTGCCCGCCGGGCACTGCGGCCTGGCGCTGGACACCTACCACATGAACATCGAGGAGACCGACCCCGCGGCGGCGATCGGCGCCGCCGCGGGGCGCATCGCCCACGTGCAGGTGTGCGGCAACGACCGGGGCTCCCCCGGCCGCGACCACCTGGACTGGCCCGCGATCCTCGGCGCCCTGGACGGCGCCGGGTACACCGGGCCGCTGGTGGTCGAGTCGTTCACCGCCGACAACGACGCCATCGCCACCGCCGCCTCGGTGTGGCGCCCCCTCGCCCCGGACCAGGACACCCTGGCCCGCGACGGGCTGGCCTTCCTGCGCGCCGCGCAGGAGGGCCGCCCCGCCCCCGCACCCGACGACGGGAGGAGCGCATCCGCACCCCAGCAGTGAGCTCGACGACGAGCACCCCGACCGAGCACCCCTGAACGGGACCTCCCCCCGGCCGGGACGCGGCCCCGCGCCGCACCCGGCCGCCCCGTCGGCGCCGGCACGCCGCACGGACGACCCTTGCCCGTCTCCACGGACCCTGGACACACGACCGGTGAGGACTCTCCATGAGCGCACGCAACCGGCGCCTCCGAAGACTCGGCGCCGTGCTCTCCTCGCTGCTGCTCGCCCTCGGCCTGGCGGCCGCCCCCGCGGCCGCCGACGCCGAGGCGCAGCACGAGGAGTTCAACGCCCTGCTGTTCACCAAGACCGCCGGATACCGGCACGACTCGATCCCGTCGGGGATCGCCCTGTTCGAGCGCCTGGCCGAGGAGGAGCACTTCGGCCTTGAGCACACCGAGGACTCCTCCGTCTTCAACTCCGAGGACCTCGCCCGCTTCGACGTGGTCATCATGTTCCAGACCTCGGGCATGGTGTGGGAGGACGACGCCCAGCGCCAGGCCGTGCAGGACTACGTGGCCGGCGGGGGCGGCATCGCCGCGATCCACAACGCCACCGACATGAACATCGAGGGCGAGTTCGCCTGGTGGGACGACCACGTCAACGCCGGCGCCCACATGCCCAGCCACTCCCCGGGGGTGCTTCCCGGGACGGCGAAGGTCGCCGACCGGTCGCACCCCTCCACCCGGGGCCTTCCGGCCGTCTGGGAGCGCGAGGAGGAGTGGTACAACTTCGACGAGAGCGTGCGCGGCGACGCCCACGTGCTGGTCACGGCCGACGAGACCACCTACGACCCGGGCCCCGATGCGATGGGGCACGACCACCCCGTCTCCTGGTGCCGGGACGTGGACGGCGCCCCGGTGTGGGCCACGGCCATGGGCCACCCCAAGGAGGCCTACAGCGAGCCGGAGTTCATCGACCACCTGCTGGGCGGGGTGCGCAGCGCCGCCGGGGCGGTGGAGTCCGAGTGCGGCGGCACGGTGTGGGACAACTACGAGAAGGTCACCCTCGACGGGGACGCCTACGACCCGCTGGAGCTGGACGTGGCCGACGACGGCCGCGTGTTCTACGTGCAGCGCCAGGGCGAGGTGAAGGTCTTCGACCCGGCCACCAACCGCACCCGCACCACCGGGAAGCTGGATACCTACACCGGCGGCGAGGACGGGCTCGTGGGCATGGCCCTGGACCCGGGCTTCGCCGAGAACGGGTGGATCTACCTGTACTACGCGCCGGCGTCCGACGACGACACCGCACCGGAGAACCAGGTCAACAGGGTCTCCCGGTTCACCCTCACCGAGGAGGCGGGCGGCACGCTCGACCCGGACTCGGAGAAGGTGCTCATGGAGGTCCCCGCCTCGCGCACCAACGAGCCGGGGCACACCGGCGGGGCGCTGGAGTTCGGCCCGGACGGCGAGCTGTACATCGGCGTCGGGGACGACACCAACCCCTTCGCCTCGGACGGCTACTCGCCCATCGACGAGCGCGAGGGGCGCGAGGCCTTCGACGCCCAGCGCACCGCCGCCAACAGCGCCGACCTGCGCGGCAAGCTGCTGCGCATCGTCCCGCAGGACGACGGCACCTACTCCGTGCCCGAGGACAACCTGTTCAACGGCGGCCGGTGGGACGACCTGTTCCCGGACGGCGCCTACGACCCGGACCTGGCGCGGCCCGAGATCTACGCGATGGGCTTCCGGAACCCCTTCCGGTTCTCCGTCGACCCCGAGACCGGCAACGTCATGATGGCCGACTACGGCCCCGACGCCGCCGAGGGCGACCCCGGCCGCGGCCCGGAGGGCCTGGTCGAGTGGATGTCCATCGAGGAGCCCGGGAACTTCGGGTGGCCCTACTGCCACGGCCCGAACGAGCCCTACATCGACTACGACTTCGCCACCGGCGAGTCCGGGGAGGCGTTCGACTGCGGCGCCCCCGTCAACGACTCGCCCAACAACACCGGCCTGACGGACCTGCCGCCGTCGGTGGCGCCCGGCTTCCACTACGGGTACGGCCCGTCCGAGGAGTGGCCCGAGCTGGGCGAGGGGCCCGCCGCCCCGATGGCCGGCCCGGTCTACCACTACGACCCGGAGCTGGAGTCGCCCACCAAGTTCCCCGCCTCCATGGACGGCAAGCCCATGTTCTACGAGTGGGGGCGCTACTACCTGAAGGAGGTCTCCCTCGACGACGAGGGCGGCGTGCTGGACATCGGCTCCTTCCTGCCCGAGACCGGGTTCGACTACCCGATGGACATGGAGTACGGCCCGGACGGCTCGCTGTACCTGCTGGAGTGGGGCGCGGGCTTCGGCACCGGCGGCGACGCCGGCCTGTACCGGATCGACTACACCGGCGGCGAGCAGTACCCGGAGGCGGTGGCGTCCGGCGAGCCGGACGACGGGCCCGCGCCGCTGGAGGTGCAGTTCTCCTCCGAGGGCACCGGCCACCCCGACCCCGACGAGGAGGTGACGCTGAGCTGGGACTTCGGTGACGGGGCCACCTCGGAGGAGGCGAACCCGACGCACACCTACACCGAGGTGGGCGACTACGTCGCCCAGCTCACGGCCACCGACTCCCAGGGGCGCACGGCCATGGCCAACGTGCCGGTGTCGGTGGGCAACACCGCGCCGGAGGTGGAGATCTCCACGCCTCCGGACGGGTCGGTCTTCGAATTCGGCGACACGGTGCCGGTGGAGGTGTCGGTGACCGACGCCGAGGACGGGTCGACCGAGGACGGCGGTATCGACTGCGCCGACGTGACCATCACCGCCTCGCTCGGCCACGACGAGCACGCCCACCTGGTGGACCGGGTGCAGGGGTGCGAGGCCGACATCGCCACGATGGCCGACGACGGGCACGGGGCCGAGGCGAACCTGTTCTACGTCATCGCCGCCGAGTACACCGACTCCGGCGGCGCGGACGGGAAGGTGAACCCGCTGCCCGGGCGCACGGACACGCTCCTGCAGCCCAAGCGCAAGCAGGCGCAGTACACCGCGTCCGCGGAGGGGGTCTCCACCGAGGAGACCACCGACCCCGAGGGCGGCTTGGAGCACCTGACCGGCATCGACGACGGGGACCACGTGTCCTACGCGCCGGTGAGCCTGGCCGGGGTGGAGTCGCTGTCGCTGCGGGCGGCCTCCGGCGGCGCCGGGGGCACCGTGGAGCTGCGGACCGACGCCCCGGACGGGGAGCTCGTCGGGACGGCGGAGGTGGAGCCCACCGGCGGGTGGGACTCCTGGACCGACGTGCCGGTGGAGTTCACCGACCCGGGCCGCCCGGTGGAGCTGTACCTGGTGTTCACGGGCGAGGGGGAGGACCTGCTCGACCTGAACTACCTGCAGTTCACCGGCCCGGGCGCGGCCGACCCCGGCGGGGGCGGCGGTGACGGCGGACCGGAGCCGCCCTCGACCTTCGAGGGCGCCCGGGCGCTGGTCGACGGCTACCTGGAGGACGGCGTCATCGGCGAGGACCGGGCGCGGTCCCTGCACGACCACCTCGACAACGCCGAAAGGCACATGGGCGAGGACCGGCACGAGCAGGCCGACAAGGCGCTCGACCAGTTCGCCAAGCAGGCGGAGAAGGTCGAGGACGAGGAGGCGCGGGAGCTGCTGCTCGGCGCCGCCGACGCCCTGCGCGCCGACGGGTAGTCCGCGCCGGACCCCCTGACCCTCATCCGTTCCGGCGGGGCGCCCCGGAGGGCGCCCCGCCCCGACCCCCCTTCCCCCTACGCGACCGAGACCGGGAGCGGACATGGCACGGATCGAGTTCGACAGACGAGGCTTCCTCGGCACCGTGGCGGCGGGCACCGTCGCCGTCGGGGCCGGGACGGTGATGGGCGCGTCCCCTGCGGGCGCCGCGGGAGGCGGGCGCGTCTTCCCCAAGGGCAGGATCGGCATCCAGCTGTACAGCATCCGCGACAAGGTGGCCGAGCTCGGGTTCGCCCGGGTCTTCGAGGAGCTGTCCCGCATGGGCTACGCCGAGGTGGAGCTGGCCGGGTACACCCAGCCGGGGGTCGGCCCCATCACGGTGGAGGAGATCCGCAGGCTGCTCGACGAGAACGGGCTGCGCGCGGCCGGGACGCACGTCGGGCTGGACGCCTGGATGGACGACCCCGAGCGGGAGCTGGACAGCGCCGAGGTCCTCGGGGTGCCCTACGCGGGCACGGCCAGCGCGCCGACGGACGACACGACGGTGGCCGGGTACCGGGCCGCCGCCGAGGAGTTCAACCGGATCGGCGCGCTCGCGGCGGACCGGGGCATCGGCTTCTTCCAGCACAACCACCACTGGGAGTTCGCCTTCGCCGACGACGAGCCGCAGACGCGGCTCTACGACGTGTTCCTGGAGAACACCGACCCGGCGCTGGTGTACCTGGAGATGGACGTGTACTGGGCGTTCGTGGGGCAGCACGTGTACCCGGGCTTCGAGCCGGTGGAGTACGTGCTGGCGCACCCCGAGCGGTACCCGCTGTTCCACGTGAAGGACGGGGACGAGAACCCGGACAACCCGCTGGGCTACGACATCATCGAGTTCGGGGCGGGCGACCTGCCCTACGCCGAGTTCTTCTCCCGGGTGCGGGGGTGCCCGCACACACTGTGGGAGCAGGACAACGCGCCGGACTCGGCGGTGCCGCCGCACCCGGTGGACTCCCTGGGCAACGCCGAGCGGAGCTACCGGGCGATGCGCGAGCTGCGCCGGCCCGTCCCCGGGCGCGGCCACGGACACGGCCGGGCCGACTGACCTCCCTCCCCCGCGTTGATCTCGGGAGAAACGCCCCTACAGAGGCGGTTTCAGCGTCCATTCCCCCGAGATCGACGCGGGGCCACCCGACTGATCAGCACTTTCCTTCCACGACAGGATCATCCGCGCAATCCGTCGTCACCGAGCGCTTCCCTACCACTCGGTAGGAACTTAGACTCCTGCCCCAACAGGGGACAGAGGTGACGGGGGTCACACCAGAAAGGTGGCGCCGTGCCCAGTCGGCAGTCCGACGACCGACCCCGGAACAGCCGCTCGTCCGCCCCGAACCCCCCGCCCGGCTCCGCGCCCGTCCGGCGCGCTCTGCTGGCGGTCGCCGCCGCGCTCGCCATCTCCGGGGCCTCCGTCGGCGGGTACTACCTGTTCCTGCGCGAGCCGCCGCCCGGCCCCGACCCGGACCGGGTCGCCGAGCTGGAGGCGTCCGAGAGCGCGCGCGGCGTCGAGCAGGTGGGCGCGCTCATCGACACCACCCGCGACGCCCACGACGAGCTGCTCCCCGTCGTCGAGGGGCTGGACACCGCGCTGCCCGCCGACGGGTCCGAGCCGGGGGAGGCGCCCGGAGGCGACGAGGTCGATGGTTGGGCGGACACCGTCGACGGCGTCGCCGAGCGGCTGAGCGCCTCCCCCTCCGGCGATACCGGATACAACGTGGCACGGGGCGGGGTGCGCGCCGCGGTCGAGCAGCTGGGGTCGTCGGTCGACGTGTACGCGGCCGCGCTGGACGCCGAGGGCGGCGAGCGCGAACGCCTCGAAGGAGTCGCCGCGGACCTGCGCACGCAGGCGGTGCGGGCGTGGGCGGTGGCCGCGACCCAGCTCGACACCGTCGCCATCGAGACCGGGCACGGCCACGTGCACATCTACCTCCCGGCCGCCCCCGGCAGCGGAGCGCTGCAGCCGGACTCGGCCCCCGAGGGCACCGGGGCGCACGGGGGATCCGGCGACGGGGACGCCGGAGAGGAGGGCCACTGATGCGCACGGGGGTGTGGCTGGTCGGCGCCCGCGGGTCGGTGGCGGCGACCACCATTGCGGGGGCGCTGGCGGTGCGCGCGGGGGCGGCCGACCGGGTCGGCTGCGTGGCCGACCTTCCCGGCCCCGACCGGGCGCGGGCGCCCGGCATCGGCGACCTGGTATTCGGCGGGCACGACGTGGGCGGGCCGCCGCTGCCCAAACGGGTGGGGATGCTCGCCGAAGGGGGCGTGGTGCCGTCCGCGCTGCCCGGGCTGCTGGAGGAGGAGCTGGCCGCGGTCGAGGCGCGTATCCGGCCCGGGGCCGCGCGGCGGCTGGGCCGGGGGCAGCGCGAGGCGGCCGCCCGCATCGAGGAGGACCTGCGCCGGTTCCGGGAGGACGAGGGCCTGGACCGGGCCGTGGTGGTGGACGTCTCCAGCACCGAGCCCCCGCTGGACCCGGACGGCCCCGAGGCGGCGGCGACCGCGTCGGCGGACCTGCTGGAGGAGGCCTTGGACCGCGGGGCGGCCCCGCTCCCGGCGAGCTCCCTGTACGCGTACGCGGCGTTCCGCGCGGGGTGCCCGGTCGCGTCGTTCACGCCGAGCCCGGGGCCGCGGCTGCCCGCGCTGGAGGAGACGGCCCTGCGGGAGGGGCTGTGCTGGGCGGGGTCGGACGGGAAGACCGGGGAGACGCTGCTCAAGAGCGCGCTGGCGCCGATGTTCGCGCAGCGGGCACTGCGGGTGCGGTCGTGGTCGTCGGTGAACCTGCTCGGCGGCGGCGACGGCGAGACGCTGGCCGACCCGGCGAACGCGGGGAGCAAGACCGCGTCCAAGGGGCAGGGGCTGCGCTCGATGCTGGGGAACGAGGTGGGCGGGCCGCTGCACATCGACTACGTGCCGGACATGGGCGACTTCAAGACGGCGTGGGACCACGTGTCGTTCGAGGGGTTCCTCGGGGTGCGGATGAGCCTGCAGTTCACGTGGGCGGGGTGCGACTCGGCCCTCGCGGCGCCGCTGGTGCTGGACATCGCCCGCCTGACGGCGCGCGCGCACGAGGCGGGCGAGACGGGCCCGCTGGCGGCGCTGGGCTTCTTCTTCAAGGACCCCGCAGGGTGTTCGGAGCACGCTCTGGCACCCCAGTGGGACGCCCTCGTCGAGTGGTGCGCCCGGCTGGGGGACGCGGACACGGCGCCCGCGGCCACCGGGGAGGACTGATGTCCCGACTCCGCGACTTCGTCGAACTCGTCCGGCTGCCCGCGGCGCTCTCCGTCGTCGGAGACACGCTCGCCGGGGCCGCTGCCGCCGGGTGGCCGCACGGAAGGCGCACCTGGGCCATGCCCGCCGCGTCCTCTTGCCTCTACCTGGCGGGCATGGCCCTCAACGACTATGCGGACCGCGACCTGGACGCCCGGGAGCGTCCCGAGCGCCCCCTTCCTTCCGGACGCGTGCGCCCCTGGGAAGCGCTCGCCACGGGTGCCGCGCTGACCGGTGCCGGCATCGGCGCCGCCGCGTACGCGGGCGGCCGCAGGGGCGCGGTGACCGCGTCCTTCCTGGCCGCCGGGGTATGGGCGTACGACCTCGCCCTCAAGCCCGCTCCCCTGGCACCGCTGGGGATGGCCTACAACCGAGGGCTCGACGTCCTCATGGGCGCCGGGCCGCGGCCGCACCAGGCGGCGCTTCCCGCACTCGGACTGGCCGTGCACACCTTCGGGGTGACACTGCTGAGCCGGGGCGAGGTCCACGGCACGGACAAGACGACGGCCCGCACCGCCGTCGCGGGGACGGCCCTAGGGAGCCTGCTCCCGTCCGCCCCCGCGCGGGACGCGCAGGGGCCGCCCTGGGCGCCATGGGCGGCCGGGGCCCTCGGCGCCTGGTACGGCGCGTCGGTGGGCGCGGCCCAGGCGGCGGCGGTCCGGAGCCCCGACGGCCCGACCGTCATGGCGGCCACGGGCGCGGGCATCCGGGGGATGATCCCGCTCCAGGCCGCCTACATCGCCCGAGCCGGGGCGCCGGTGACGGCGGCCGCGCTGGCCGCGGCGGTCCCCGCCGCCCGCGCCGGGTTCAAGGCGGTGTCGCCGACATGAGGGGCACCGCCGCCTCGGGAGGGGCGACCGCCGACACGGCCCTCCGCTTCGGATACGGCACCAACGGGTTCGGCGACCACCGGCTCCGCGACGCGCTGGAGGTCATCGCCGGGCTCGGCTACGACGGCGCCGCCCTCACCCTCGACCACCCCCACCTCGACCCGTTCGCGCCCGACGCCGCCGCGCGGACCGCCGCCGTCGGGCGGGACCTGGAGCGGCTCGGGCTCGCGGTGGTCGTCGAGACCGGGGCCCGCTACCTCATGGACCCCTGGCGCAAGCACGAGCCCACCCTCGTCTCCGACACCGGGCGGGAGCGGCGGGTCGACCTGCTGCGGCGCGCCGTGCGCATCGCCGCCGACCTCGGGGCCGAGGCGGTCTCCTTCTGGTCCGGGATCCCGCCGCGCGGCACCCCCGCGGCGGTCGGCTGGGACCGCCTGACCGAGGGGGTCGCCCGCGTGCTGGAGGAGGCCGAGCGCCACGGCGTCACCTGCGCGTTCGAGCCGGAGCCGGGGATGTTCTGCGCGACCCTGGCCGACGTGCGGGCGCTGCGCGAGCGCCTCGGCCGCCCCGAGCGGCTGCGCATCACCCTCGACGTCGGCCACTGCGTGTGCAACGAGCCGCTGACCGCCGCCGACAGCGTCCGCGACGTGGGTCCCCTGCTGGCCAACGTGCAGATGGACGACATGCGGCCGGGCGTCCACGAGCACCTGGAGCTCGGCACGGGCGAACTGGACCTGGCGGCCACCGTCGGCGCGCTCATGGACGCGGACTACCGGGGCCTGGCCTCGGTGGAGCTGCCCCGGCACGGGCACGCCGCCCCACAGGTCGCCTTCCGGTCGCTGGAGGCCCTGCGCAGCGCCGGACGCCGGGCGCTCGACCTGCGGAAGGAGGCGGGATGACCAGTGACACCGCGCCCCGTGACCCGCTCGACGACCTCCTGGAGCGGGTGCGGCGCGAACCGAAGGCGATCGGCGTGCTCTTCCCCGCCGTCGGGCGGGAGGTCGGGCGCGGGCCCGGCCCCTCCGGGGACCCCGAAGGGATCCTCGGGCCCACCGTCCAGGACGAGGCCCGCACCGCCCTGGTCACCGCCCTGGCCGACGCGCTCGGGGACGCCTCCCCCGACCTGCTCGCCGAGGAGGTCGGGGCCCTCTACCGGTTCGGCGACGCCGAAGAGAAGCGCGCGGTGCTGCGCTCCCTTCCCGCGCTCCCGGGCGGCGGCGCGGCGTCCCGGATCGCCGCCGGGCTCCTCGCGGACGCGCTGCGCGGCAACGACCCCCGCCTCATCGCGGCCGCACTCGGCACCCCCGCGGCCGCCGCCCTCGACGACCACGCTTGGCGGCACGGCGTCCTCAAATGCCTGTTCAGCGACGTCCCCCTGGACGCCGTGCACGGGCTCGCCGACCGCGCCGACACCGAGCTCGGGCGCATGGCCGCCGGTTACGCCGCCGAGCGCGAG
Organism: Nocardiopsis suaedae; assembly: GCF_027706745.1. GTDB lineage: Bacteria > Actinomycetota > Actinomycetes > Streptosporangiales > Streptosporangiaceae > Nocardiopsis_A > Nocardiopsis_A suaedae. The sequence goes on from NZ_JAQFWP010000055.1 coordinate 25,659, forward strand.
GCCGCCGGCCGCGACGTGCCCGACGACGCCCGGCGGCTGCTCTCCCTCACCCACGGCGAGACGGAGGCCTGATGCGCATCTTCGACCCGCACGTCCACATGACGTCCCGCACCACCGACGACTACCGGCGCATGTACGACGCCGGGGTCCGCGCCCTCGTCGAGCCCGCGTTCTGGCTCGGGCAGCCGCGCACCAACCCCGGCTCCTTCCACGACTACTTCGACGGCCTCATCGGCTGGGAGCGCTTCCGCGCCTCCCGGTTCGGCATCCGGCACCACTGCGCCATCGCCCTCAACCCCAAGGAGGCCAACGACCCCCGCTGTGCCGAGGTGCTGCGCACCCTCCCCCGCTACCTGGCCAAGGACGGGGTGGTCGCGGTCGGCGAGGTCGGCTTCGACGCGATGACCGCCGAGGAGGAGAAGGCCTTCGCCCACCAGCTCTCCCTGGCCGCCGAGCACGGGCTGCCGGTGCTCGTGCACACCCCGCACCGGGACAAGGCCGCCGGGACCCGGCGCACCCTCGAACTGGTCGCCGCCTCGGGGATCCCGCCCGAGCGGGTGCTGGTGGACCACCTCAACGAGACCACCGTCGACATGGTCGACGGCTCCGGCTGCACCCTCGGGTTCTCCATCTACCCCGACACCAAGATGGAGCCCGAGCGGATGGTGCGCATCCTCCAGCGGCGCGGGCTGGACCGGGTGGTGGTCAACTCCGCCGCCGACTGGGGGCACAGCGACCCGCTCGCCACCGCCCGCACCGGCGAGGCCATGCTCCGCTCGGGCTTCACCCGGGACGACGTCGACCGCGTGCTGTGGCGCAACCCGGTGGAGTTCTTCGCCCGCAGCGGGCGGCTCCTCCTCGAAGAGCTCGCCCCTTACTCCGGCGGCGCGTTCGCCGGGAACTCCATCCTCCGCGCCCAGCACGCGGAGCCCGACGCCTGAGCACTCCCCCGACCCCCTGAGAGGACTGACCCGCGTGCGCATGCGGCACCCCGACGGAACCACCGTCCACATCGCGTACTGCACCAACGTGCACCCCGCCGAGGACGTCGACGGGCTCATCGCCCAGATCCGCCGCTACGGCTCCGGCGTGCGGGAGGCCCTGTCCGCCGAGCGGCTCGGCCTGGGGCTGTGGCTCCCCGCCCCGGCCGCGCGCGCCCTGGCCGCTTCGGCCGCCGAGACCAAGCGGCTGCGCGCCGCCCTGGACGCGGCCGGATGCGAGGTCGTCACCCTGAACGCCTTCCCCTACGCCCGGTTCCACGCCGCGCGCGTCAAGCACGACGTGTTCGCCCCCGACTGGACCGCCCCCGAGCGGCTGGAGTACACGCTCGACTGCGCGCGCGTGCTGGCGCGGCTGATGCCCGACGACGCGGCCCGGGGCAGCATCTCCACCGTCCCCCTGGGGTGGCGCGAGGGGTGGGGGCCGGAGCGGGCCGACCAGGCGCTGGCCAACCTCGACCGGCTCGCGGGCGGGTTGGACGGGCTGGCCTCGGAGGAGGGCCGGACGATCCGGGTGGGGCTGGAGCCCGAGCCCGGGTGCGTGGTCGAGACGACCGCGGGGGCCGCCGCGCACCTCGGCGGCCGCGCCGGGCCGTCCCGCGGCTCCCGGGTCGGCCCCCGGGTCGGCGTCTGCCTGGACACCTGCCACCTGGCGGTCGGCTTCGAGGAGCCCGCCGAGGCGCTGGAGCGCGTGCGCGGGGCGGGCCTGCCGGTCGTCAAGCTCCAGGCGTCGGCGGCGGTCGAGGCCCCCGCCCCCGGGGAGCCCGGACAGCGGGCGGCGCTGGAGGCGTTCGCCGAGGACCGGTTCCTGCACCAGGTGCGCGAGGGCCCTGACGAGGGCGGCGGCCCGCGGGCGCGCGACGACCTGCCCGAAGCGCTGGGCGGCGCCGACCCGCTCCCCGGGCGGGATCCCTGGCGGGTCCACTTCCACGTGCCCGTGCACCGGCCCCCGGCCGCCCCGCTCGCCGGGACCGGCGGACACCTGTCGGAGGTCCTGCGCCACGCCCTGGGCGGCGCCGCACCGGTCACCGACCACGTGGAGGTGGAGACCTACACCTGGTCGGTGCTGCCCGAACGGGAGCGCCCCGCCGACGACGCCGGGCTGATCGCCGGGATCGCCGCGGAGGTCGCCTGGACCCGCGACCGGCTCACCGGGCTCGGACTGGAGGAGGTCTGATGCGCGGCCCGCACCCGCTGCTCGTCGTCGACGCCGTCGGGCTCACCCCGCGCCTGCTGGAGCACGCCCCGCGCCTCAAGGCCCTGGCCGAACAGGGGTGGCAGGCGCCCCTGGAAACGGTGCTGCCCGCGGTCACCTGCCCCGTGCAGTCGACCTTCCTCACCGGGGCCCTCCCGAGCGGCCACGGGATCGTCGGCAACGGCTGGTTCTTCCGCGACCTGGGCGAGGTCATGCTGTGGCGCCAGCACAACCGCCTGGTGCAGGGGGAGAAGGCGTGGGAGACGGCGCGCCGCGCCTTCCCCGACTACACGGCCGCCAACGTGTGCTGGTGGTACGCGATGGGGGCGAGCACCGACTGGACCGTCACCCCGCGCCCCGTCTACCACGCCGACGGCCGCAAGTCGCCCGACTGCTACACCCGGCCGCCGAAGCTGCACGACGCGCTGACGTCGGCGCTCGGCCCGTTCCCGCTCTTCAACTACTGGGGGCCGACGGCGTCGCTGCGCTCGACCGAGTGGATCGTGTCCGCGACGCGAAGGCTGCTGCCCGAGTCCGACATGACGCTGTGCTACATCCCCCACCTCGACTACGACCTGCAGCGCTATGGCCCGCACTCCGAGCAGGCCCACGCCGCCGTGCGGGACATGGACGCGGCGCTGGCCCCCCTGCTCGACGACGCCGCCGAGCGCGGCGTCCGGGTGCTGGTGGTGAGCGAGTACGGGATCGCACCGGCGAGCCGCCCGGTGCACGTCAACCGCGCGCTGCGCGACGCCGGGCTGTTGGAGGTGTACACGCAGCACGGCATGGAGTACCTGGACCCGTGGGCGTCGCGGGCCTTCGCCGTGGCCGACCACCAGGCGGCGCACGTGTACGTCGCCGACCCGGCCGACGTGGCGCACGTGGCCGCGCTCGTCTCCGCTCTGCCCGGCGTGGACCTGGTGCTCGACCGGGCGGGCCAGGCCGACCACGGCCTGGACCACGCGCGCTCGGGCGAACTGGTGCTGGTGGCCGAGCCGGAGGCGTGGTTCACCTACTACTACTGGCAGGACGACCGCTCGGCGCCCGACTTCGCGCGCGGGGTGGAGATCCACCGCAAGCCCGGGTTCGACCCCGCCGAGCTGTTCCTCGACCCCGCAGCCCCGGGGGCGGCCAAGGCGCGCGCCGCCATGAACCTGGCGAAGAAGAAGGTCGGGCTGCGCTACACGATGAACGTGGTGCCCACCGACGCGCGCTGGGTCCGCGGCACGCACGGGCGCCTGCCCGATGACCCGGCGGACGGGCCGATCGCCGTGTGCGGCGAGGCGTCGTTCGCCCGCGACCGGATCGCCGCGACCGACGTCCGCGACCTCATGCTCGGCCTCGCCGGTGTGCCGGCACCGGCGAGGCCGTCCTGACCCCGTCCCCTTCTCCCCGCTCTCCCTGCCCCCATTCCAACCCGAGGAGCGACCGCCATGCCCCGACCCGTCACCCTGTTCACCGGCCAGTGGGCGGACCTGCCGTTCGAGGAGGTGTGCCGCCTGGCCTCGTCGTGGGGATACGACGGCCTGGAGATCGCCTGCTGGGGCGACCACTTCGACGTGCGCCAGGCCGTGGAGGACCCCGCCTACATCGACGCCAAGCGCGCGGTGCTCGGCAAGTACGACCTCAAGGTGTGGGCGATCTCCAACCACCTCACCGGGCAGGCCGTGTGCGACGACCCGATCGACCACCGGCACCGGGACATCCTGCGTCCGCGCATCTGGGGCGACGGCGACGCCGAGGGCGTGCGGCGCCGCGCCGCCGAGGAGATGAAGCTGACCGCGCGCGCCGCGGCCCGGCTCGGCGTGGACACCGTCGTCGGCTTCACCGGGTCGCCGATCTGGAAGTACGTGGCGATGTTCCCGCCGGTCGGCGAGGACGTCATCGAGGCCGGGTACGCCGATTTCGCCGACCGCTGGAACCCGATCCTGGACGTGTTCGACGAGGAGGGGGTGCGGTTCGCCCACGAGGTGCACCCCTCGGAGATCGCCTACGACCACTGGACCACCGAGCGCGCGCTGGACGCGGTGGGCCGCCGCCCCGCCTTCGGTCTGAACTGGGACCCCAGCCACATGGTGTGGCAGGACATCGACCCGGCCGGGTTCCTGTGGGACTTCCGCGACCGCATCTACCACGTCGACTGCAAGGACACCCGCAAGCGCGTCGGCGGCGGCCGCAACGGGCGCCTCGGCTCGCACCTGCCGTGGGGCGACCCGCGGCGCGGGTGGGACTTCGTCTCCACCGGCAGGGGGGACGTGCCGTGGGAGGACTGCTTCCGCACGCTCAACCGGATCGGGTACGAGGGGCCCGTGTCGATCGAGTGGGAGGACGCGGGGATGGACCGGCTGCAGGGCGCGGCCGAGGCGGTGGCGTTCGTGCGGGCCAACCTGTTCGACCCGCCGACCGCCTCCTTCGACGCGGTGTTCGGTTCGGCGGAGGAGTGAGGCCGGAATGACGCCGGAGTGACGCTGGATCGGGCGGACCGCCCCGGCCCGGTCCGCCCGCCGTTCCGCCCGCCGGTCCGCCCACCGTCCGACCGTTCGGAAGGCGCCCGCTTGTGCGACTGGCCAGTAGCCCTAAGACTGGCGTGGCTCACACATGCCAAGGCCCAGAAGGCCTGACATAGCGGGGGAAAGACGACACATGACCGGGTCGCGGATCGTGGCGCTCGGCCACTACCAGCCCAGTACGGTGCTCACCAACGACGACGTGGCCCGGCTCACCGACACCAGCGACGAGTGGATCCGGACCCGCGTCGGCATCCGCACGCGCCACGTGGCCGGGCCCGGTGAGACCGTGGACGAGATGGCCGCGCACGCGGCGGCCAAGGCGCTCGCCAACGCCGGGACCGAGGCGCAGGACGTGGACATGGTCGTCGTGGCCACCTCCACGGCGGTCGACCGGAGCCCGAACATGGCCGCCCGGGTGGCGGCCCGGCTCGGCGCGCCCGCCCCGGCCGTGCTGGACGTGAACGTGGTGTGCTCCGGCTACCCGCACGCGCTGGCCACCGCCGACCACGCGGTGCGGGCGGGGGCCGCGCGCACCGCCCTGGTGGTGGGGTCGGACAAGATGACCGACGTGGTGGAGTGGGCCGAGCGGTCCACCTCGGTTCTGGTCGGCGACGGCGCCGGGGCGGCGGTCCTGGCCGCCTCCGGCGACGAGGGGGCCGGGCCGGGCGTCGGTCCGGTGCTGTGGGGCTCGTTCCCGGAGATGGGCGACGCCATCCGGATCGGCGGCACCCCCACCCGCTTCGTACAGGAGGGGCAGGCCGTCTACCGGTGGACGACCACCCGGCTGCCCGCCCTGGCCCGCGCCGCCTGCGAACGCGCGGGCGTGGCGCCCGAGGAGCTGGGGGCGGTCGTGATGCACCAGGCGAACCTGCGGATCATCGAGTCCATCGCCCGGAGCATCGGGGCGGTGAACGCGGTGGTGGCGCGGGACGTGGTGGAGTCGGGGAACACCTCGGCCGCGAGCATCCCGCTGGCGTTCTCCAAGCTGCTGGAGAGAGGCGAGCTGGAGAGCGGGGTCCCGGTGCTGCTCTTCGGCTTCGGCGGCAACCTGTCCTACGCGGGCCAGGTCGTCCGCTGCCCTTGACGGCGGTGCGGCCCTCCGGCCGCTGGGCCCAGGCGCGGGACGGCGGTTCCTGCGACAATCGCAGCACCCCGTCGCCTCCCCTTGAGCATCGCCCATGGCACCTCCGCCCAGTGGTCCGGCTCCTCCGCGCCCCCGTCGCCTCCTCGTGTCGGCCCTCGTCCTGAGCACGGCGGCCGCGTGCTCCGCTCCGGACGGACTCGGCGCTGAGGAGGGGAGGCCCCAGGAGGGGCCGACCGGCGGCGGGAGGGAAACGGACACCGGTCCGCCGCCCGATGACGAGCCCCCGCCGATGTACCCGGCCCTGGAGGAGCCGACGGCCCAGGCCCTCGCCTTCGGAACCGAGGCGACGGTGGAGATCCCCCACGCGAACGGGCTCCCGACCGACTACGCCTCCTTCACGGCCGAGGACGTGCACCGCACGTCGGAGACCGAGGCCGCGTTCACCTTCACCGTGTCCACCACGACCGACATGTCAGGCGACTACGGGTTCGGTCTCGGCGGCATGGTCCCCGTGTGCTTCGTGAACGGTGAGCCCACTGAACTGTCCTCGGACTTCATGGGGGACATGGACGAGAGCCCGCAGAGCTTCCCCCGTACCTGCCCGGTACCTGAGGACGCCGAGTGGCTGGAGGTACGCGCGCGCTTCACCGACACCGAGATGCGCTTCACCGGGCCGTTGGACGGGAGCGAGGGCGACGGCTGAGCGGGCCCGCTGCTGTCGGGGAGGCCCTCTAGGGTGTCGGCCATGTCCGACGATTCCACGAACGAGGACCGATTCCGCGCCGAGGCCGCGTCACGGGACCTGCCCGCCGACGAGACGGAGGCGTGGATCCGCGCCGCCCTACCGGCGGTCTACATCGGCGGTGGAGAGGCCCCTGGGGGACAGCCGGTGGCCCGGCTGGGCGGGAACCCGATGCTCCCGCGGGACACGCCCGACCCTCCGTCGCCGTTCATCGCCTCGCTCGACTGCGCCGCCCTCCCGCTCGGAGCCACCGGGCTGCCCTTCCCCTCCGAAGGGCATCTCCTGTTGTTCGCCGATCCCGCCGACAGGAGGCAGGGGCCGGCACCCGGCGAGGTCGTGTACGTCCCCGCGGGCTCGGCCACAGCCGCCCGCCCGGTCGGCGAACGCGCCCCCTTCACGGAGAAGCGGACGGCCCGGTCGTACCAGCGCCTGGAGCCGCAGTCCCACGAGAGCTTCACCGTCGACCGGTGGGGCCCAGCACCCGACGACGAGCACTTCGAGCTCGCCGAGGAGCTGGACGACGCGTGGAGGGACGTGCACGGCCTGCCGCCCGGATGGGACCTCCAGGTCGGCGGGCACACGATCGTCCTGCAGAACGACCCGGTCCACTGGGCCCGCGAGCAGGACGCCGGGGACTGGGCGCTGCTGGCCACGTGGCGGTGCGGGGACGATGTCACGGAGCTGGACGGCGGCGTGGTCCATTGGGTGATCCGCCGCGAGGACCTGGCGGCCCTGCGCTTCGACCGCGTCCACCGCTACACCGACATGGCATGACAGGGCCAGGCGGTTCCTGGGCCCGGCTTCTGCCCTCGCCGCCTTCTCCCTCGCGCCCCCGCGACGCGCCGCCCGGCCGGGGCCCGTGAGCGGGATTCCACCCGAGCCCCCGGCCCCCGAGCAACGCCCCAAGGGGAAGCGCTGGTCCCTGCGGCCCTTGCAGGTCCGGGTCAGGCGTCGTAGTCGACGGTCACCTGTGGCCCCATGGGGCGGGACTGGCACGTCAGGATGTACCCGGCCTCGATCTCGGCGGGTTCCAGGGCGTAGTTCACCGGCATGTCCACCTCGCCCTCGCACAGCTTCGCCCGGCAGGTGCCGCACACCCCGCCCCTACAGGCGAACGGGGCGTCGGCCCTGACGCGCAGCGCCGCGCCCAGCAGGGGCTCCTCATCGCCGTCGGTGTCCACCGTGCTGGTGCGGCCGTCCAGTGTGAAGGCGAACCGCGTCGACGCCGCGGGAGCCGACCCCCCCGACGCGCCTTCCGACTCCGCGGACCTGCGCCTGCGTGGCGGCGGGGCGCCCTCGACGTGGAACAGCTCGAAGTGGATCCGCTCCCGGGGAACGCCGTGCTCCCCCAGCACCCCCGTGACCGTTTCCACCATCTCCTGCGGCCCGCACAGGTACCAGTGGGCCACCTTCCCCGTCTCCGGGAGCACCTGCAGCAGCTCCGCCATGCGCCCGGCGTCGATGCGCCCGCTGGTGAGCGGCGCCTCGCCCTGTTCCCGGCTGAGCACGTGCAGGAGTTGGAAGCGCGCGGGGTAGCGGTCCTTCAGGTCGTTCAGTTCCTCCAGGAACATCACGTCCCGCGCCGTCCTGTTGGCGAACACCAGGGTGAACACGCTCTCCGGCTCCTCGGCCAGCGTGGTCGCCGCCAGAGAGAGCACCGGCGTGATGCCGCTGCCCGCCGCCACCGCCACGTGCGCCCGGGCCGCCCCGGCGTCCAACGGCACGTTGAACCCGCCCAGCGGCGGCATCGCCTCCAGGGTGTCCCCCGGCTTGAGTGCGTCGTTGGCGTAGCAGGAGAACGCCCCGCCCTCCAGCCGCTTGACGCCGATCCGCAGCGGCCCGTCAGGCGCCGGGGAGCAGATCGAATAGGTGCGGCGCACCTCCTCACCGGCACCGGCCTCCGCCTCGCCGGGGCGGCGCACCGTCAGGTGCTGCCCCTGCACGAAGCGGAACTCCTCGGCGTGCTCGGGCGGGACATCGAAGGTCACCGCCACCGCGTCATCGGTCAGCCGCTCAACGGCGGCCACCGTCACTGTGCGGAATGCGGCCCTGCGGCGGCCTGCGGTCATGGCTCTCCTGTCTGGTGGGTGGCGGAACCGGTGCGGGGCGCTAGAGCGGGCGGGTCGCTAGAGCGGTTTGACGTGGTCGAAGGGCTCCTTGCACCCTTCGCACACCCGCAGCTCCTTGCAGGCCGTCGACCCGAACCGGCTCAGCGTCCGCGTCTCGGGCGACCCGCACCGCGGGCACTTCACGCTCAGCCGCACCGGCACCGGGCCGACGGGGGCGGCCCCGCTCGGCGGGGCGATGCCGTGCTCGGCGAGCTTGCGCCGCCCCTCCTCGGTGATCCAGTCGGTGCTCCACGGCGGGGACAGCACGGTGCGCACCTCGGCGCCGGGGTGCCCGAGCCGCTCCAGCCGCTCGCGCACGTCCGCGCGGATCGCCTCCATGGCCGGGCACCCCGAATAGGTGGGGGTGACCACCACGACCGGCCTCCCGTCCGCGTCCCGCTCCACCCCGCGCAGGATGCCCAGGTCGCGCAGGGTCAACATGGGCATCTCGGGGTCGGGGACCGACGCGGCCTCCTCGGCGATGCGGTCCAGCTCCGCGGAGTGGGCGTCCCCGCGCGCCTCCCGGGTCACCACGACGCCCCCGGGTGCGACCGGTGCAGGTGCTGCATCTCCGCCAGCAGGTACCCGAAGGCCTCGGTGTGCACGCCCTGGCGCCCGCCCATCCCGGCGGGGCCGGTGATCGGCGGCACCTCCGGGCGGGCCAGCCCCGCCTCGGCCAGCACCCCGTCGATGAACGCGTCCCAGGCCGGGCGCAGCTCCGGCGGGTCCGCCCCGAGCCCGGCGGCGGCGACGCTGCGGAAGACCGGGTCGGAGGCGAACGGCTCCGCCGTGTAGGGCCAGGCCGCCTCCAAGGCGGCCGCCATCCGCTCGCTGCTCTCCTCGGTGCCGTCGCCCAGGCGGACGGTCCAGCCGGAGGCGTGGTCCCGGTGGTAGGCCACCTCCTTGACCGCCTTCCCGGCGATCCCGGCGAGCGTCTCGTCCGCCGACCCGGCCAGCGCCGTGTACAGCTCGAACTGGTAGGCCGAGAAGAGCAGCTGGCGGGCGACCGTGTGGGCGAAGTCGGTGTTGGGCAGCTCCACCAGGCGGCAGTTGGCGAACTGGTCCTCGTCGCGCAGGTAGGCCAGGTCGTCCTCGGTGCGCAGCACGCCGGTCAGCCGCTCCTCCAGGGACCCGGCGTAGGTGAGCAGGGACCGCGCCTGCCCCAGCAGGTCCAGGGAGATGTTGGCCAGCGCCACGTCCTCTTCGAGCTGGGGGCCGCGCGCCGCCAGCTCGGCCAGGCGCTGGGAGGCGACGAGGGCGTCGTCGCCGAGCCGCAGCGTGTAGGCGGCCAGCGCGGTGTCCCGCTCGGCGCTCGCGGATCCGTTCTCGCGCCCGCTCACAGGTGCTCCACCCCCTCGGGCACCGGGTAGAAGGTGGGGTGCCGGTAGACCTTGTCCTCGGCCGGATCGAAGAACGCGTCCTTGGCGTCGGGGGCCGAGGCGCTGATCTCCGCCGCCGGGACCACCCACACGCTGACGCCCTCCTGGCGGCGGGTGTACAGGTCCCGCGCGTTGCGCAGGGCGTGCTCGGCGTCGGCGGCGTGCAGGCTGCCGACGTGCACATGGGACAGCCCGCGCCGGGCGCGCACGAACACCTCCCACAAGGGCTGGTCCGCCATCGTCTCTCCTCGCCTCTCGTACTTGTCGTCCCCGGCGGCGCTCCTCCCGGGTCAGGCCGCCGCGCGCTGCCGGGCCCGGCTCTTGGCCGCGTGTGCGCGCGCCGCCTCGCGCACCCAGGCCCCCTCCTCGTGGGCGGCCTTCCGGTGCTCCAGGCGTTGCCGGTTACATGGCCCGTTCCCCTTGAGGACCTGCATGAACTCGTCCCAGTCGGGGGTGCCGAAGTCGTAGTGGCCGCGCTCGGCGTTCCACTCCAGGGCCGGGTCGGGCAGGGTGAGGCCGAGCGCCTCGGCCTGCGGGACGATCATGTCGACGAAGCGCTGGCGGAGCTCGTCGTTGGAGAAGCGCTTGATGTTCCACGCCATGGACCGCTCCGAGTGCGTGGACTCGGAGTCGGGCGGGCCGAACATCATCAGCGAGGGCCAGTACCAGCGGTCGACCGACTCCTGGGCCATCCTGCGCTGGCCGTCGGTGCCGCGCGCCAGGCTGTACAGGATGTCGAAGCCCTGGCGCTGGTGGAAGCTCTCCTCCTTGCAGATGCGCACCATCGCGCGCGCGTAGGGCCCGTAGGAGCAGCGGCACAGGGGCACCTGGTTGGTGATCGCGGCCCCGTCCACCAGCCAGCCGATGGCGCCGACATCGGCCCACGTCACGGTCGGGTAGTTGAAGATCGACGAGTAGCGCTGGCGCCCCTGGTGGAGCAGGTCGAGCAGCTCGTCCCGGCCCACGCCCAGCGTCTCGGCGGCGCTGTACAGGTACAGCCCGTGCCCGGCCTCGTCCTGCACCTTGGCGATGAGCACGGCCTTGCGGCGCAACGAGGGCGCGCGGGTGATCCAGTTGCCCTCCGGCTGCATGCCGATGATCTCGGAGTGGGCGTGCTGGGCGATCTGCCGGATCAGGGTCCGGCGGTAGGCGTCCGGCATCCAGTCGCGCGGCTCGATCCGCTCGTCGGCCGCGATCATGGCGTCGAAACGCCGCTGCCGGGCCTCGTCCGTCCCTGGGTCCGTCATCGCGGGTCCTCCCCCGGCCGTAATACCGACCGAACGTTCAGTTAGAAATTACCGCCCGGCGAAGGGCGGGGTCAACGGTGCGACCCCGCCCTGCGCGCGCCCCGCTCAGCCGTGCCGGCGGGACTGCACGAAGTTGAACCGCCCGGCGATGAACGCCGGGTCGGTCAGCGACGTGGTGGCCGCCCGGTTGGCGCCGCTGCCGTGGTAGTCGCTGAAGGCCGCGGACTGGTTGACGAACACCTGCCCGGTCAGGTTCTCCGACAGGTTCACCCCGGCGTCCAGGGCGGCCTTCTCGGCCTCGGCCAGCACCTCCTCGGAGGTGGAGTAGACCGACGCGGTCAGCGCGCCCCGGCGGCCCACGCTCTCGCGCAGCAGGCGCAGCGACTCCTCGGTGCCGGAGGTGGACACGAGGAAGGAGATCGGGCCGAAGTGCTCGCGGCCGTACACGTCGTCCCGGTCGGCCCCCACCTTGACCACGGCGGGGGTGCGCACGGTGGCCTCGGCGAAGTCCGGGTGGGCGACCTCCTCGGAGCTCCGCACCGGGTCGCCCAACCCCTCGGCGGCCGACAGCCGCTCCAGCACCCCTTCGTTGGCGATGGCGCCCAGCACGCCCGCGGCTTTGGCCGGGTCGCCCAGCAGCCGCCCGAGCGCGCCGGACAGGTCCCCGGCCACGTCGTCGGCGCTCTTGTGCCCCTCGTCGGTGTCGATGCCCCCGGCCGGGAGGAAGATGTTCTGCGGGGTGGTGCACATCTGCCCGCTGTACAGCGACAGCGAGAACGCCAGGTTGCCGAGCATGCCCTTGTACGAGTCGGTGGAGTCCACCACGACGCCGTTGACCCCGGCCTTCTCGGTGAACACCGCGGCCTGGCGGGCGTTGGCCTCCAGCCACTCGCCGAACTCGCTGGAGCCGGTGAAGTCGACGATCCGCACCTCGGGCCGCAGCGCCAGGTCGGCGGCGATCCGGTCCTCCCCCCGTTCGGCGGCCAGCAGCACCGCGTCGGGGTCCAGACCGCACTCGGCCAGCACCTCGCGGGCGATCGCCACGGTGATCGCCAGCGGCAGCACCGCGCGCGGGTGCGGCTTGACGATGACGGTGTTGCCGGTCACCAGGCTGGCGAACAGGGCCGGGTAGGCGTTCCAGGTGGGGAAGGTGTTGCAGCCGATGAGCAGGGAGACGCCGCGCGGCACCGCCGTGAAGCGCTTCTCCATCACCAGCGGGTCCCCCTTGCGCTGCGGCTTCTCCCAGCGCACGGTGCCGCCGTAGCCGGTGGTCATGTCGTGCCCGTAGGCGACCGCCTCCAGCCCGCGCTCCTGGGCGTGCGGGCCGCCCGCCTGGAACGCCATGACGAACGCCTGACCGCTGGTGTGCTGCACGGCGTGCGCCATCTCGAAGCTGCGCTTGTTGATGCGGTCCAGGATCTCCAGGCAGATCCCGGCGCGCGCGTCCGGCCCGGCGTCCCGCAGCGGCCCGGCCGCCTTCCGCGACGCCGCGATGAGCGCGTCGGCCCCGGCGCGCGGGTAGCCCACGCCGAGCGGCAGGCCGTAGGGGGAGCGCTCGGTGACCACCCGGTCCTCGATGCCGGGGTGGCCCTCCAGCGGGAAGTCGCGGCCCAGGTAGGCCTCGAAGGCCGCCTTCCCCGCGGGGGCGGCCTCCTCCCCGTAGACCTTCGGGCTCGGCGACTCGGGGTAGGGCGACCAGAAGTGCCGGCCCCGGATGGCGCCGACCGCCTCCTCCAGGGTCGTGCGGTGCCGTTCGTAGAGCTCGCTCGGGTCCATTGGGCGGCCTCTCCCTACGCGTCGTCGCGTCCAGCTGCGCATTCGGGCACCGGCGGCCGCCGCGCCCCTTGACAGCGCCCCGGCCGGTGGTGCTTGTCTATGCCGTACTTACTAACCGACCGTTCGTTCAGGCCGCAAGGGTCCGCCCCCTCCCCGCACCGCCCGGGTGCGCAAGCCGAAAGGACGACGCCGTGACCGACCCGTCCCCCCACGCCCCCGCCCCCGGCGGCAGGCGCCTCGGTCCCGCCCCCGGCCCCGGGATGCTCGATCCGATGGAGCGCGCCGACCGCGGCATGCTGGAGGAGCACCAGCTCAAGCGGCTGCGCTGGACGCTCGCCCACGCCTACGCCCGCCAGGGCTTCTACCGGCGCAAGTGCGAGGCGGCCGGGGTCCACCCCGACGACCTCCGCTCCCTGGAGGACCTCGCGCGCTTCCCCTTCACCACCAAGGAGGACCTGCGCGAGGCCTACCCCTACGGCGCGCTGGCGGTGCCGCACGACAAGGTGCTGCGGCTGCACGCCTCAAGCGGTACCACGGGGCGGGCGACCGTGGCCGCCTATACGCGCGGCGACCTGGACATCTGGTCGGACCTGGTGGCCCGCTGCATCCGCGCCTCGGGCGGGCGGCCCGGGCAGAAGGTGCACGTGGCCTACGGGTACGGGCTGTTCACCGGCGGACTGGGGGCCCACTACGGCGCCGAGCGGCTGGGGTGCACGGTCATCCCGGTCTCCGGCGGGCAGACCTCCCGCCAGGTGCGGCTCATCGCCGACCTGGAGCCGGAGACCATCATGGTCACCCCCTCCTACCTGCTCACCATCGCCGACGCGATGCGCGCCGAGGGGACCGACCCGCGGTCGACGTCGCTGCGCACCGCGATCCTGGGCGCCGAGCCGTGGACCGAGGACATGCGCGCCGAGATCGAGGAGGCCTTCGACCTGCACGCGGTCGACATCTACGGGCTCTCGGAGGTGATGGGCCCGGGGGTGGCCAACGAGTGCGTGGAGACCAAGGACGGGCCGCACGTGTTCGAGGACCACTTCCTGCCCGAGGTGGTCGACCCGGTCGACGGCGCCCCCGTGCCCGACGGCGGCGAGGGCGAGCTGGTGTTCACCTCGCTGACCAAGGAGGCCATGCCGGTGGTGCGGTACCGCACCCGCGACCTGTCGCGGCTGCTGCCCGGCACGGCGCGGCCCGCGTTCCGGCGCATGGCCCGCATCGCCGGGCGCAGCGACGACATGATCGTGCTGCGCGGGGTGAACCTGTTCCCCACCCAGATCGAGGAGCAGGTGCTGCGCATCCCGGCGCTGGCGCCGCACTTCCAGATCGTGCTGCGGCGGCCGGAGCGGCTGGACGAGATGACGGTGCGGGCGGAGGCCCGCCCGGGGGTGGCCGACCGGGAGCGCGCCCAGGCCGGGCGGGTCCTGGCCGAGGCGGTGCGCGAGCACACCGGGGTGGGCGCCGTGGTGGAGGTGCTCGACCCGGGCACGCTGGAGCGCTCCTCCGGCAAGGTGCGCAGGACGGTCGACGAGCGGCCGTGACGTCGGACACCGTTGGCGAGCAGGGCGGCGATGCGCCTTCGGGGACCGTTTCGGCCGGGGTAGATTCACCCTCTGTGTCCCGCTCCACCGCTTCCGGCCCCCCGCCCGGCTCCCCTCCCGGCCCCTCCGCCTCCGCGCGCCGCCGCGCCGGCAGGCCCGGCCACGACGCCGACTCCGTCCTGCGGACCGCGGTGCGCGTGTTCAACGAACGCGGGTACGACGGGACCAGCATGGAGGACCTGGCCCGCGCGCTCGGCGTGACCAAGTCCGCCATCTACCACCATGTCTCGGGCAAGTCCGAGCTGCTGCGCCAGTCCCTGGACCGCGCGCTGGACGCCCTGTTCGCCGTCACCCGCGAACCGGAGGCCACCTCAGGCCCGGTGCTGGGACGGCTGGAGCACGTGCTGCGGGGCAGCGTGCTGGCGCTCGCGGAGGAGCTGCCGCATGTGACGCTGCTGCTGCGGGTGCGCGGGAACACGGCGGTGGAGCGCAGGGCGCTGGAGCGGCGCCGCGAGTTCGACCGGTTCGTGGCCGACCTGGTCCGGGAGGGCGTGGCCGAAGGCGCGATCCGGCCCGACGTCGACCCGGACGTCGCGGGGCGCCTGCTGTTCGGGATGGTGAACTCCCTGGTGGAGTGGTACCGGCCGGGCGGCGGCCTGGACGCCGAGGGCCTGGCCTCCCAGGTCGCCGTGGTCGCCTTCGAGGGCCTGCGAGTGGACTGACGCCGTATCCGCGGACCGGTATCCGCGGGAACCGCCCGCGCGACCGCCCGTCCACAGGCTGCGTGGCACACCCGGATGGGCCGTGCCCGGACCGCTACGGTGTGCAGCAGACGCACCCGGAGCGAGGAGGATGCCGTGCCTGTGGGGGGACGTGCGGCCCGGCCCGCGGCCGTGCTCGCCGCGCCGGCCGCCGTCGCGGCGCTCGTGTCGGCGGTGGTCCTGGCCCCGTCGGCCGCACCCGCGTCGGCGTCGCCCTCCCCCGCCGCACAGGAACCGCCTTCCGGCGCCCCGGTCGTGCTCGTCGGCGTCCCGGGGCTCATGTGGGAGGAGATCTCCCCCTCCACCATGCCCGAGCTGTGGTCGCTGGTCGAGGGCGGCGCCATCGGGGACATGTCGATCCGCACCGCCACCTCGCGCACCTGCCCCGTCGACGGCTGGCTCACCGTCTCGGCCGGGCAACGCGCCTTCAGCGAGCGCCAGCGGTACTCCATCTGCGAGCTCCCCGTCCCGCCCGCCCGCGACGGGGAGGGGGCGGTGATCGAGGACTACGCCGACCACGTCGCGGTCAACGCCGACTCGCCTTACGGCGCGCGCGTGGGACTGCTCGGCGGCGCCGTGCACGACGCCGGGGGGACCACCCTGGCGGTCGGGCCCGGCGCCGCCCTCGCCGCCGCCGATGAGGACGGCCGGGTCGACGACTACCTCGCCAACCCCGCCGCGCTCACCGAGGAGCGGGTGGCCGACTCCTGGCTGACCGTGGTCGACCTGGACGGGCTGTCCGACCTGTACCTGGACCCGCCGGTGAACCCGGAGGCCTCCCCCGGCCCCGAGGCCTCCCCGGAGGGCGAGGCCGAGCCCGAGCCCGACCCGGTGCAGAGCGCCGACCGGCTGGAGGCGCTGTCGTCCATCGACGAGCGCATCGGCACGGTGGCGGACGCGCTGCCCGAGGGGGCGACGCTCATCGTGGCCGGGGTGTCCGTGGAGGCCGGGCGGTCCAACCTGAACGCGGCGCTGCTGTACGGCCCCGGCCCCGCCGGGGGCGGGTACGACGGGCGCTACCTCACCTCGGAGTCGACCCGGCGCGACGGGCTGGTCACCCTCACCGACACGACCACCACCCTGCTGCGGTCCCTTGGGGTGGACCCGCCCCCCGCGACGGTAGGGCGGTCCTGGGCCCCGGTGGAGCGCCCCGCCGACCTGGGCACTTCCGTGGACCGGCTGGCCGAGTTCAACACCGCGGCCAACGTGGTCGAGTCGCTCATGGCGGGGTTCTTCAGCCTGCTGGTCGCCATCCAGCTGCTCATCTACGCCGCGGCCGCCTACGCGGTGCACCGGTGGGGCGAGCGCGACCGGGACAAGCGCGCGGCGGTGCTGGCGGCCACGCGGGCGGTGGCGCTGGGCGGGGCATCGGTCCCCGTGGCGAGCTACCTGGCCAACCTGGTCCCCTGGTGGTCGTTCCCGGTGCCCGAGGCCGCCCTGCCGCTGTGCGTGCTGCTGTTCGCCTCGCTCATCGTCACGGCGGCGCTGGCGGGGCCGTGGCGCAAGGACATCCTGGGCCCGATGACGGTGGTCGCCGGGATCACCACGGCGGTGCTGTTCACCGACATGTGCACCGGCGCGAGCCTGCAGATCAACTCGCCCATGGGCTACACCCCCATCGTCGGGGGGCGCTTCTACGGGCTCGGCAACATCGCGTTCGCGACCTTCTCCACCGGCATGCTCATGGCGGTGGCCGGGATCGCGCACTACCTGATCGCGGCCGGGCGGCGCCGCACGGCGGTCGCGGTGGCCGTGGCCATCGGCGGGGCGACCGTGCTGGTGGTGGGCTGGCCGGGGCTGGGGACCGACTTCGGCGGGCTGTTCGCCCTGGTGCCGGGGCTGGCCGTGACGGTGCTGATGATCGCCGGCCGCAAGGTGACGCTGGTGCGGATGGCCGCGGTGTGCGCGGGCGGCGCGGCGGTGCTGGCGGCGGTCGCCTACTGGGACTACCTGCGCCCGCCGTCCGAGCGCAGCCACTTCGGCCTGTTCGCCGGGCAGGTGCTGGACGGCCAGGCGTGGCCGATCGTGCAGCGCAAGCTCGGCGCGATGCTCGGCACCCTGGGCAACTGGCAGCTCACGCTGCTGGCCGGGTGCGCGCTGCTGTTCCTGTTCGCGGTGCTGAACAAGCCGACGAACTGGCGGATGGGGGTGCTGCAGCGGGCCTACGAGCACGCGCCGACGCTGCGCGCCGGGCTGACCGGGTCGCTGGTGACGGCGCTGGTGGGGTTCGCCGCGAACGACTCGGGCATCGCCATCCCGGCGCTGGCGCTGACCGTGGCGGTACCGCTGACGCTGTCGGCGGCGACCTGGGTGCTGCGGTGCGAGGGCCCCGGGAGGCGGGACGGCGGCGCCGGTGGCGGCGCGAACGACGAGGACGGCGCGGATGACGAGGACGACGGGGTCAGCCGTCGAACCCCTTCGCGAAGTCCACGGTGACCCGGTGCATCTCGCGCCGCTCGGTGTAGTCGGGCACCGCGTAGTGCTGGACGGCCCGGTTGTCCCAGAAGGCGATGGTGCCGACCTCCCAGTGCAGCCGCACCTGGTACTCGGGGCGGCGGATCCGGTCGCACAGCATCGGCAGGATCGCCTCGTTCTCCCACTCGTCCAGGCCGCTGATCCGGGTGACCGAGCTGCGGTGCACGTACAGCAGGCGGCGGCCGGTCTCGGGGTGGGTGCGCACCACGGGGTGCTCACGGGGCGGGAAGCGGCGCTGCAGGTCGGCCAGGTCGAGGGGGTGGCCCTTGGCCCTGGCCTTGATGACGCCGGGGGTGATGTCGTGCACGGCGGTCAGGGAGTCGGCCAGCGCGCGCACCTCCGGTGACAACCCGTCGTAGGCGGCGCACGCGCTGGCCCACAGGGTGTCGCCGCCGACGCGGGGCAGCACGACGGCGCGCAGGATGGAGCCGTGCGGCGGGTCGGGCATGAAGGTGTTGTCGGCGTGCCAACTGTCGCCGCCCTCGCCCTTGGGGCTGGTCTGGTTCAGCACGTGCATCGCGTCGGCGACGAGGTCGCCCGTGGGCTCCTTGGTCTTCATCGGCGGGGTGTTGAGCTCGCCGAACCGCAGCGCGAAGCGGACGTGCTGCTCGTCGGTGATGTCCTGGCCCCGGAAGAAGAGCACGCCGTGGTCGAGCAGTCCGCGGTGGACGGCGGCGACCTCCTCCCCGGACAGCTCCTGGCTCAGATCCAGGCCGGTGACGTAGGCGCCGACGCGCGCGGTCGCCTTGGTGAACTCGATGGCCATGCCGGGACGCCTCCCAATAAAACAAGCAGTTGCTTGGTTGTGGTGAGGCTAACACCCCCACCCGACCATGAGCACGCTCGCGCTTCACTCATGTCACGAATAGGCCACAGCCGTGTGGTATGGTCCGGGACGGAGGCTTGTTCTAACCTCCTTAGCAACCAGCGGGCGTGAGAGTTCCAGCCCACGGGTCGCCCCGCAGGCCGCGTCCGGCCCGGCCACCCGCACCCGGCCGCCCGCCCCGGCGTCGAGCGATCGCCGACGACGAAGACCACGCAGATGCCGGTCCCCACGAGGTGCCCGGCATGAGGGGTAGAGCCACACGATGAGTCAGCAGTCCCGCCGCGACCATGCGCCCGCGCAGGCGACCGTGCACGGCGCACGCCCGGAACGGGGCGCCCCGCGGACCGCTGTCCCCGCCGGGGGCGCCCACGGCGCCCGCCCCGGCACTCCCGGAGCCGCCATGCCCGCCCTGACGATCAGCAGCCGCAGCCACGACGAGGGCCTCGTGCTCGTCCTCGAGGGCGAGGTCGACCTGGCCACCGAGCGGCGCTTCCACGCCGCCGCCCGCGAGGCGGTCGAGTCCATGCCGCACGGGCGGGTGGTGCTCGACTTCTCCGGGCTCGACTTCATCGACTCCAGCGGGCTGCGGGTGCTCATCCAGGCCCACAAGCTCGCCAAGGAGCACTACACGGCGGTGATGGTGGCCGCGCCGAACGAGCGCGTGGCCCAGATCCTGCGCGTCACCGCGATCGACACCCGGGTGCCGGTGATGCCGGACGTCGCCGCGGCGCTCGCCGCCCCGTTGAACGCGCCGAGCTCCTGACCGGGAACGGCGGGAGGGCGTGGCCGGATCCGGCCACGCCCTCCCGCCGTGGTCCCCTCACAGCACAGGGTCCGCGGAGGTCCACAGCAGCCACACGCCCAGCGCCAGCGACGCGAGGTTGACCGCGCCGAAGACCATCACCCACAGGGTGCCGGGCATCCCGGTGAGCCGGTGGAGCTGGTCGGCGTCGGACTGCGGGGAGGGCTGGCGGCGCCGCTGCGACTGCAGCTCGAACACCGGCCGCACCCCGGCGGCCAGCATGAACCAGGTGAAGAAGTAGGCGAAGGCGGCCTGCACTTCGGCCGGGGTGAACCAGGAGATCACGAACACCAGCGCGCCGGTGCCCACCACCGACACCACGCCGTAGAGGTTGCGGATCATCAGCAGCATCGCGGCCAGGAGCAGCACCGACACCCACAGCAGCGCGGTGATCCGGCCGCCGAGCAGGAACACCACCCCGACCAGGCCCACCAGCGACGGTGTCACGTAGCCGGCGAAGACGGTGAAGATCATCCCGATCCCGTCGGGGCGGCCGCGCGAGACGGTCACCCCGGAGGTGTCCGAGTGCAGCCGGATCCCGGTGAGCTGCCGCCCGCTGACCAGCGCCACCAGGGCGTGCCCGCCCTCGTGGGCGATGGTGACGACGTTGCGGGCCAGCCGCCACGGGCCGCCGGTGGACACCAGCACGAGGGCGGCCACGCCGGTCGCCACGACCAGCCACCACGGCGGCGGCATCTGCGTGCTGAAGACCTCCGACACGACCTCCTCGAAGGACGTTCCCTCCATGGCGTGTTTCCCCGTCCTCGCTCGGCAGCGGTCGACACGCGCGCCCCGCGTCCGGGGCCCACGCCTGAAGGGAGGGTAGGGCATCGGCCACCCCGCCGAGGCCGCCCGGCACAACGGCGCAAGGACGGTCGGCGCCCCGCTCATGGGCCCCGGCCGGGCGGCGGGCCGTCGGAGTG
The DNA here is from genome assembly GCF_027706745.1 of Nocardiopsis suaedae. Taxonomy (GTDB): domain Bacteria; phylum Actinomycetota; class Actinomycetes; order Streptosporangiales; family Streptosporangiaceae; genus Nocardiopsis_A; species Nocardiopsis_A suaedae. Next base: position 46,023 of record NZ_JAQFWP010000055.1, read on the forward strand.
TGAGGGAGATGGCGGCGACGACGGGACCAGCCGGTACCCCGCTCATGGGCCCCGGCCGGGCGGCGGGCCGTCGGAGTGCGGGGTGGATGGCGGCGGCGGCCAGAGCCGGGGGGTTCCCTTGGCCTGCTTGCCGTCCGGCGGGTTCCTCGCGGTCCCGGCGGGCGGCGCAACCGGGGGCCGGTGGGCGGCGCGTATCGGGCATCCCGGACACAGGGCGGGCTGTCGGGCACTGTCGGGCATCGAGTGTGCAGAAAAGTACACACTGGGCGCGTGGGAGTGGTCGAAAGCGCACACTCGTTTGCCCCGGGGGCGCGTTGAACGCACGATAGAGGAACCTCAGGGCCGAACATTCCAGGCATACCGGGTGCGACGGGGAAGGGGCGGCGATCCCGCGTGGCGGATCCGCCACGCGACCACGCTGAAAGCGTCTCTTCCGCCGCACGGGAGGGCCCCGGGTCGCGCCCGGCGTCCGGATCGAGGGTTCCGGCCCGGCCGCTACCGGCATGGTGTCCGGTTCGTCCGGTTTGCGGGGCGCGGAGGCCCTTCTCTCGCCCTGTTCGACACCCAGGGCGGCGACGCGGGCGGCGGGGGTGCGCGGTCATCGCGATTCCAGAACACGTTCTGCCTCCAAGAGGGCCCCAAACAGCACACCGGAGCCGTTTAATGCCCCCTGCGTCACTGCGGGTAGCCGATATCGGTCCGGAGTGGACCCCGGGCGCTCGACGGAGGGGCCCAGGCTTTTGTGCGCCCGCTTCGATGCCCCACCGGAACCGCCCAGACGGGCACGTATCGGGCATTCCGTTTCCAGAACCCGTTCTGGAATCGTCGACTTCGCACGCCCGGAGCCCTCGCGGGTGTCGCTGAGCGCGCTTCCCGGCCTTCCCGCCCCTTAACGGGGAGTGTTCGCCCAGGTCATGGCCCTGCCGGGTTCGGGGTGGGCCCGGCAGGGGCGGGTCCGGGCGTCGGAGAGGACGAGCCCCGACCCCCGCGTCTCACCATGCGGGAGGATCTCCGTCAAGGGGTGCACGTCGGTTGAGATCACCCCCGGATCCGGGCCACCGGCCGCATCTCACCGAACCGGAACCCGCCTTTCGGGTGCCACAGACCCTCTCGGGGCATCCCGCGTAGCGAAAAGTACGCCTTCCCGTAGGCCGGGTGGCGAATCCGCCACCCTGGACCGCCGATCCCTCCGATCTGTACCCGGGATGCCCGGATTGCGCCGCCCGAGCGCCCCGTCGCCGCCCACCCGGACCGCGAGGAGCCCGCCGGACGGCGAGCAGGCCCGGGGAACCGCCCCGCTCACGCCGTCGCCGCCAAACACGGCGACCACGCACACGCCGCGCAGCCGACAGCACTGCAGGAAGAGCCGCTAACCTGCTTCGTCGCCGCCCTCACCCCCACACCCCGGCAGCCTGCCACCCGGCCGGGGCCCGTCAGCGGGGCACCCGCCGAGCCGCCCGCCCACCCGCACCGCGAGGAACCCGCCGGACGGCGAGCACGCCCGGGGAACCGCCCCGCTCACGCCGTCGCCGCCCATCACCGGGACCACGCACACGCCCGGCGGCCGACAGCGCCACCGCAAGGGCCGCCGACCTCCGTCGTCGCCGCCCTCACCCCCGGCACCCCGGTGTCGCGCCACCCGGCCAGGGTCCGGAGCGGGGCACCCGCCGAGCCGCCTGCCCACCCGCACCGCGAGGAACCCGCCGCCCGGCAAGCAGGCCAAGGGAACCGGCCCGCTCACGCCGTCGCCGCCAAACACGGCGACCACGCACACGCCG